>NZ_CP042912.1:1971252-2628336 GCF_008087665.1 Mariniblastus fucicola | reverse complement strand
CGCGAACGACACCCTCAACCCGCAGCCAATTTCAACAAAACATCGACCAGCCTAAAATCGGTGGTGATAGTGAACGCCGCCGCGAGGAGCACTGCCGTGTCTCGACTTAGGCTTCGACCGATAGTGATACTGAACCGGAGGACGTGGCCGATAGGTTTCGATGACGATCGACGGACGGGGAGCGATCACGGGCTGCACATACGTCGGCGCAACTGGCTGAACCAAAACCGGTGGAGTCGGTTGAACAACGACCGGAGCAGACGTCGGTTGAACCGCAACCTGGCCTGAACCCATCTGCTGCATCAGCGAGATCACCTGCTCGTTCACGCCGGCACGATGAAGTGTGATGATTTCGTTGACGCCGATCTCCTGCTGAACACCGACACTCTGAAGATGGTTCATGATCACAGAACTTCCGATACCATTCTGTGTCATGCTGATCACGTCCTGCACCGATGCCGATCGTTGAAACGCCTGCTGCTGGACTTGCTGATTGACCAACTGCTGTCGGTAAGCCGCTTCGTTATAGGCCCGACGTTGGGCTTCCATATCCTGTCGAGCGTTTCCGGCGACGTTGCCAGCCAACGCACCAAGGGCTGCGCCGATGGCGATGCCTTCCGGCGTTTCGTCATTCTGTTTTCCCACGATTCCGCCGATGATAGCGCCCGCGACTCCACCCGCGATCGTGTCGTTACGCGGAGAACTCTGATACTGGCCATAGAGTGACTTGCAGCCAAGCGGTACCAACATTGCTGTCGTCAGTACAGCGATTTGAATGACTCGAAAACTCATTTGTCTACTCTCTGAACAGTTCCAGTGAATCACGATAGGTGCAGAGAGTATCGGAATCGCATCGTCGGAACATCATCAATTCCGAATCGCGAAAAATTTGCTATCGGTGACCACAAACTCGATTTGCAAGCACTTTCCCAATTCGATAGCATCGTAAAACGCAGTGATTTCAATCATGGAGACAAAGATGTCGAATCCCTACGAATCCCCCGAATCGATGACGACCAACGCCAATGCAGCCGACTGGATGGCTCAAAGTCCCTCCGATCCACAGACCGTCGCTGCGGCTGTCCAGCAGTATTTTCTCGGCGAAGGATATCGAATGGAAGATGGCAATCCGGTGGACGCCATTTACGGAATCGGCAACAACTTGCTCAGAATTCTGTTCGGTGCCTTCGTCAAACGTTACCGCTTCAAAGTCCAGGTTGTCCCGGTTGGAACTGGTAGCCAGGTTTCGGTCGAAAAAGGCATGTCTGGTGTGATGGGTGGTGCGATAGGTTACGCAAAAATGAAGAAAGAACTGAATCGCATCCGCGAAGGCGTGCGAAACTCAATCCAATGATTCCAGCAACTTGCGCAGCTCATCCAACTCAGGCATTTTAACGTCGCCCCCAGACTCAGCGGGACGCAACAAGTAATCTGCGACCGACTGCGATGACAAAAACGACGAACTGGATGAGCGAGCTTCTTCATCAGACTGGCCCGGCGGGTTCTCAAACACATAGCTGCGCCGAAACACAGTTGCTCGATCATTTCCCCGATTGCCAACCAGTACAGGATACAGGCTGAAACTGCCGGCGTACGGAAGCAGGAATGGGGTCTTCGGCGGAATCCCCTTCGTGCCATCGTAGACTGTTTGCCAGCTCATATTGTGTCGCCGAGTGCTCGTCGTTGAGGTAGGCAGGAAAGCCACCTTGTCCAATCCATCGGGAAACCAGGCGTACGGCAAATCGATTCCGTGAGCCGGGTCCATTGGCAGCGATTCCAGCAATGAGCCCGTTTCGGTCGTCAACGTCAGCTTCTCAAGTGAGTCTGGAAACTCGCCATGTTGTAGCTTCCACGCCTCGAGCGCCATTCGAATTTTTGCGTACCCGATAGCCCGCTCAATCGAGATCAAATCAAAATCTTCCTGCGACACCTGACTGGCATAGCCCGATCCGTCCCAAACAAAGTGTCGGAAATTGCCATCCTGCTTTACTCTCGAAAGCGTTTGCTGAATCTGGAAATCGAGGAGTGCGAACTCGCGAATTCGAATCCGACGCTCGCGAATCGACTCCCAATAGTAGTCACCATAGGCCAGCACTCCGGCAACAAAGCCGTCGGCCGCAGGCAACGGTTCGTGCGTTCTTGCAATGTCGAAGTAGAACTCAGATTGAATTCGATTTGAATTTGGATCGAAAATCTCGTGGCGAAGTCGATTTAAACGTGCGATTCCGGCAAGCAGCAGCGATTCAGTCTGTCCTTTCATCGACGACCATTCGACAAGCTTCATGATCGTTTGTGCTGTCCTGGTTCCCGGCGACGGATTCAGTTTCCAGGCAGCTCTCGATTCGGCAATCAAAGAATCCAACAACGCTTCCGGGTCGCCGTCCCGACGAAATTTCTCAGACTGTGCCGCAAGAAGTCTTGAAACCGATTGGTATTTGGTCTGCCGACGACTTGGCGATATCGGCGAAAGCCAAAGATGAACTTTGTCGTCCGCAACTGCCGTTGTGATTTTTTCCAGTGCTGACTCGTTAATTTCAAAGTTCCTGGAAATCAGATCGTCAGACCAAGTTTGCGGCTCGTCCCTCGACTTTCTTGGCAGACGATTGTATTCCTGAAAGTCAAAATCAACTTCCCCCATCGCTTCCCGAAGAAGAAACACTGCCTTGTACTTCCGATCGTCGGCGGCCAGGAAGTTGTCATGAGACTCAAACGCTTGCTGCAGATCAGCGCCCACTGCGTACACCGGGATCTCATTCACACGCCAAATCGCATAGGCGCTTAAGCTACCAATAAAGACCAAACTGGTCACCGCAATCGGAAGCAGGACAGAACGTATTGGATTGCGACCTGAAATCCATCGTGGAGCGTACCACCAGGATGCGAAAAAGCAGGCGATAACAAAGGGACCGATAAAAAGCAGCGCGGATTCGTCATGTTGCATAACGATGCTGCACCACGAACGAGCGAAAAGGACGCCAATGAAAGAGAGAAAAAACGCCAGGATGCCAGAGCGACAAATGATTGAGACCAGTTGAGCAACCGCGGCGGCGACCGCGAAAGCCATGATCCCATTGATGGCTCTGGTCTGTGAAAGCAGATTGCCAAAGTTGTTTGAGTAGGATTCGAAATGCGTTAGCGAAACGGTCGCACTAACCAGAACGCAAACGATGGCTGCAACGAGCGATAGCGTGCCAAGCAACACGACTCGTGAAAGCCAAACGCGGGTCGGATAGTCGCCCTGTTGCTGAAAAAACAGAACCGAGTTTTTTGACTGGTCACCGCGAAAAGTCATCAGCCCGGCCAATGCACCTGCGATCGAACACAAGTTCATCCACACCATCTGAACTTCGAAAATATTGCTCGACGCTCCGGTAGGCGTTTGTAAAACAAACAAACCAACCAGAATCCCGGAAAACACAATGCTGCTCGCGACTAGCAGAAACGGAACTCTGACCATCCGCCAGGCCTGCCACGTCAATGCTTTGAACGCATACGTAGTCTGAGCCGACGATTCTTGCGTCAATGCATTCGTTGCAATGGACTGTTTACGCATGAAATTTCGGTCATGTCGCGGATCTGGGATTTCCCTCAACCACGTTGCCGACAATCGAATCGTGGCAACCGCGAGCACTCCAGCCAACAATGCTTGTCCCGTCATCGCCGCCCACTGACAGGACGTGGCTGACATCAGGTCAAACTCAGCAAACGAAACGGCACACAACTGAACCAAAGACCATCCAACGATGGTGAACGCCGACGCGCAGATTACCGCGGTGATTGCCTTGCGAAAACAGATGGAACAGAGACAACTCCAGAGAAATGCTTGCACGGGAATCAGGCCGACGACCAGATACCACTGAACCGTCAAGTCAGGCGAATAGTTGCGACTTGCGTTGAGGCGAAACAGCAGCCCACCATGCCGCAGCCACAAAACCAACACCATCAGCAAACCGCTGACCACGACGAAACCCAAAAAATGCAAAACGGCTTCTGCCAACTTCACTTTGCCAACCGTTCGGCTATCGACTGGAAAGCCGCCCAACAGCAAATCAGTCTCCTGTTCACGCTCTGGAACGAACAGCAAACATCCAGTCGCCAAACCAATAAGGCAGCTGCTGAGCCAGAAAAATGCGGCGTACTTGAAGCCAAGTTCATCGACTCGCCCAAAAGCATTGCTGAACGAAGTCGCCAGCAAACCGATCAGGAACAGGGCTCCCATCGAAACCCAAACCGGCAGCAACGTTCGCCTCTCCTTCCAGCGCAGAACTTCGTTCACTGTGCTCATGATTTCGCCTCCTCGCTCGCATCCGAAACCGGTACGTCACGCGGCAGTGAATTTTGTTCCGAGCGCCAATCGTTCTTTCCCGATTTCAGATACGCGACGAAAATTTCTTCCAATGACGGTGTATGAACATCGACCTGCAGCACGCCTTCGGTATCTCTCAGAGCCCACAACGCGTTAGGTTCCGGGCTCCGCACAGTTAGTTGCTGACGTCGCTGGCCGATGCCCTCGTGGGTAAGCAAAAATGAATCGCATGGTGGCAATGAGCATTCAGGATTCTCGAGCGTGACCACCCACTGCTCGATTTCCGCCTTCAACGTTTCCAGCTTTTCACAGACTCGAATCTTGCCCTCGTTCATGATCGCCACATAATCTGCGACCCGTTCGACTTCCGGGATCTGGTGACTTGAAAGAAAAACCGTTCGGCCTGCTGACGCCACATCGACCATACTCTCGAGGAACTTGCGACGGACCAACGTATCAAGCCCCGAAGTCGGCTCGTCCAGAATCAGCAACTCAGGCGTGTGAGCCATCGCCAACGCGAGAGAAACTTTGGCTTTCCCACCCTTGGATAGCGTTTTGATTTTGACATTCATTGGCAATTCGAACTCGGCCGCCAACCGCTCAAATTCCGCAACATAGCCCTCCGGATAAAAGCCACCTGCGAACCACGCGATCTCGCTCACCTTCATCCAGTCGTAAAGCTTCGGCGCATCAGGCACACAGCCAATCTTGCGACGGATCTCGATGCCATCTTTGCGAGGATCCATCGCCAACACACGCACCGTGCCAGAGTCAGGTTGCTCAAGGCCCAGCATCGATCTGATCGTCGTCGTTTTCCCTGCTCCATTTTCGCCAAGCAATGCGAAAACAACGCCGGGAGGTATCCTGAACGACACGTTCTCCATGGCGCGCACCGTACGATACCGCTTGGATACATCTCTGAGTTCAACCATTGCCATGATGCCTAGCCCTATTCTGGTTCTATTTTCTGGTCCGATTTTTGGCCGCAAGCTTTTTCGATGTCGCCAGCGACTCGTTGAACAGCGACTTGATTTCCTCTTCGGTCAATTGGCTTTGTCGTGCCTCCTGGAGCACTGAGAGAATTCGATCGCCGACCAATTTTTTGCGCGTCGCTTTGCACTTTTGAGCCGCCCCTCGAGTCACTGCCAGCCCTTCGCCACGAACCGTTTCCAGCACGCCGGAATCCTGCAACTGACGATAGGCCCGAGCGACGGTGTTTGGATTGACCGCCAATTCACGAGAGAGGTTCCTCACCGAAGGCACCAGTTCGCCGACTTCGATCCCGCGGTTGGCGACGGCAAAAACGATCTGACGAGCAATCTGCTCGTAGACCGGAACGCCGTTGGAGGTGTTGATATTGAAGAACACGAAAAGAACTCCCGACATCGCCGCTGAACCACTGTACTGCGTCGATAGTACAGCAATGCAATGACGTTGTCAAGAATTTTCGCGACGTTTATTTTGGCAGTTACGGCAGCCTGAGCTGGAGTTTCAGTGCCGAATTTGCGTTGGCAATGACGGAGTCGTCAGCACGACACTGCGAAGAGTGGACGTTCGACAAGCGAAATGGATTTGAACGGAAACGAACAGCGCATAGAAACAGCCACGACCATCAGTAAATGGCTTGTGGCTGTTGAGTCCGTTGCGGAATTGGTTGGCTTTCGGCTAACGCACCATAGCCGAGCCGAAACGAACTCGAAGGCTGTCGATGCCGCGACGCAAGGCCCACGCTCGGTCGGCGTCGTTCACGGTCTGGCTGGCATTGTGCATCGCATTCGAGGCGACCGTTGAAACGTAGTTCTGCATCCCGTCGACTCCAGCATCTTTGACTTGATTCAACGCGTTGGAATAAAGGTCGCAGCATTGAGCATGATGCCCGCTGTTGTAAACGGGGACGCCGCGATCTATCGCGGACTCAAGAATCGCCAACGCTTCGCCCGCTGACATCGCAGACGGCGGCAGCAGAACGCTGTCGACGATATGGATGACTCCGTTGGAAGCTTCGACGTTTTTGCTGGTGACCGTCGCATCATTCACCATCAGTCCCGCGGCAGCGAACTTGACCTGAACGCTTCGGCCCAGCAGCGTGTTTGCCGATCGGGACTTGACGGCTTGCTCGTCGTAAACGCGACCTGCGACAACGTGATACTTCAGAATGTCAGCAAGCTTTTGTTTATTTTCCGGCAGCAACAAAGACTCAACAGTTCCAGCCGGAAGTTTGGCAAACGCTTCGTCCGCTGGGGCAAAAACTGTAAATGGGCCTTCGCCACCAAGAACATCGACCAAGTCAGCGGCGCTGGCTGCAGCGACTAGCGTGTTGAACACGCCGGCTTCGACAGCAATCTCGGGAATCGTCTTCGTCGCCGGCAACAAAACTTCATCGACAACATGGATGATGCCGTTGCGACATTCGATATCAGTGGCGACCAGCGACGCATCGTTGACTAAAGGTAACTCTTCGCGGAGCTTCAAATTCAGTCGCTGGCCTTGCAGCGAGTCGGCCGCGTTCAAGCCGTACGCATCAGATGCCTTCACTCTCCCCGGCACGACATGGTAGGTCAGGATCGCTTTCAATTGATCGCGATTCTCTGGCTGCAGAAGCGATTGGAGCAGGACAGGATCGAGTTTTTCAAATGCTTCGTCGGTGGGCGCAAAAACGGTCAACTGTTGATCGCCGGCAAGTGCATCGACAAGCCCTGCTGCTTTTACGGCCGCGACGAGCGTATTAAAGTTTCCCGCTCCGACTGCCGTTTCGACGATCGATTTTTGTTGAGCGTTTGCGAGTTGCACGTTGGCAAGCTGAAAGCTCGCGATGACGAAGATAAGGCTGGCTGCAGCGAACGATCTCATTGTAATCCCCGGAATTTGAAGTGGTTTGGGGAGAAACCGAATTCCGGAGTGTCAGGTAACCGTCAACGCTAACGACTTTGAAACTTTCGCACCTGCGGGGCCGCAGATATGCGTCTTCCGGCGCTCGAAACCTTTGTTTCGTTACCTCGCTCATAAGCCATGCCGGCGACCTGCTTGAACCCATCCAGCACTTGCGGCTGGATGTCGAGGCGATCGCCCATCAGCTGAACGCCGGGGCCGTTTCGCAGCGTCGTATCGTGCAACCGTTCCACAAATCGTAGCGACTCGACAAAGTTATGATCGGCTGTTGGCCCGACCAGTGGCTGCAAGGTGCGTGCGATGACTCCGGCCGCGACGTTGTCCACTTTCAGGTAAACGTCCAGCTGACTAACCGCTTTGGGTTTTCCATCAGCATCAACAACGTGCTGAGTCTGCAGGACCAACACACATTTTCCGGAAAGCTTTTTCCTCAGCAAGGCTCCTTCGTAGGTTCCGGTGCCGTAGAAGACATGCTTCTCGCCGTCGCCGTAAACCAGTTCAAGGTCGCTAAGCGTTCCGGCGCCGTCGTCGGACTGCAGTTGAAACGGCCCAATGCGGGACGTGTTCATCTTCGTGACGCCCATCAGTTTCCAGATTTCGACGATGACTTCCGGATGACGCACCAGGAACCGGAAATAGTCTGCGTCGCATTCGATCGCCATCTTCGGCAATCGACGATAGATACTGGGTTTTTCCAGAACGGGCTGGAGTTTGGCCTGAGTCTGCTGATTGAGCATTTGAAATGGAACCGCTTCGACGCCTTCGAGCCGAAACTGCTTTCCGCTGCTTCCAGACGTCAGCTGCTGCGCGTCGGCCGAGCTATTGCCCAGAACGCATACGAAAACGATTGCCGCGAAGACGGCATGCGTAAGCTTTCCTGGCGAAGTGCGACGAAACGAGTTCGATATTTTGGGTATCGAAAAGAACAGCATAGACAAAAGGCGTTTGCCCCCCGGAAACGTGATGGTCCTGATCGTCGTTTCGGCGATGCGAGTGGGCGGCAAACAGTCAAAGCCAACAGTTTTTACCATTCAGCGTTTCTACTGCCCGTTCAATTTTTCGAGCTTCCACAGACTATGTAGTTTCCCAATAATGCTTGCATGGCAATTTGTCTGCTTCTGGACGACAATCCATCTTTCCATTCCACTTTTCTCCTCCATCGATCTGCCTGCGATGCCGCTTAGAAATTTACTGATCATTGCCATCACGATTGCTGTCGCATTGGTCTGCTATCGAACTGCTGCGAAGAACCGGTACGCGAATCTGTTCGCCGAAGCGATGGATGTCGTTGACGCGAAATCGCTCACGGTCGTCCCCCGAGAACAGCTTTTTGATGCGGCGATGAATGGAATGTTTGGAAAGCTGGACCGCTATTCGCGATACATTTCAGGCGAGATGTTTCGTGATTTTGATGAAGCCATCAGCCAAAAGTTTGGGGGGCTGGGGATCTATGTCGAGCGTCACGTTCAGGACAATTCACTGGTGATCCTCGCGGCAATTCCTGGCGGACCGGCTTCGCAATCGGGGCTCAGGAGCGGCGATCGGATCGTGGAAATCGATGGGGAGCCGACCCTTGATCTGGATCGAAAACAGGGAGTCGAGCTGTTGCGTGGCGACGTCGGCGAAGTCGCAAAGCTGCGGATTCAACGCGAGGGCGAGTTTCTGGACGTCGATGTCGCGCGGCGAGTCATTGCTGTCGAAAGCGTCGTGGGGGATTCGCGCGACGATCAGGGCAATTGGGTTTTCCGCCTGGAATCCAATCCGAGAATTGGCTATATGCGACTGCGGCAGTTCGGTGAACGGACTGCCGAAGAAGTCGAGACCGCGTTGGAGCAAATCAACGGGAAAGTCGACAGCGTGATCATCGACTTGCGTCACAATTCTGGCGGGTTGCTGACGAGCGCCATTTCAATTTGCGATATGTTTCTCGAACCGGGCAAGGAGATTGTCAGCACTCAGGGCCGCAACCGGATGCGACAGAGCGAACATGCCTCCAGTGAAAAACTTTCAATCGATCAAAACGTTCCGGTGGTGATTCTGATTAACCGTTACTCGGCCAGCGCAAGTGAGATCGTGGCGGGATGTCTTCAGGATCACGGCCGGGCGACTTTGATTGGTGAACAATCGTGGGGCAAAGGAACCGTCCAGAACATCATCCCGGTTCGCCCCAACGTCAGCGTGATGAAACTGACCACGGCCAGCTATTGGCGCCCCAGTGGAAAACCCATTGATCGCAGCACAAGCGGTGCTGAGGAAAGCGGCATTTGGGGAGTGCGACCAGAACCAGCGTTCGCGGTCCCGATGGAAGAGTCCGATGTCTGGAGGAACTTTCAAAAGCGAAATCTCCGCGACATTGAAACGTTGATTCCGCCCGAGCAACAAAATGACCTGTTGCCAATTTTGCTGGAGAGGCCTTTGCTCGTTGTTGAGCCACGCGATGCGGGTTCGGAAGATCCGGTCACGCCGGTTGAGGACGTCGAAGAGAAAGCTTCGAGTTTGCTTGAATGGTCGGATGAAGTTTTGGATAGAGCGATTGACTTCCTCGAACCGGTCGCGCATCGAGCCGCTGCTTGACGTGAGCGACCATTGTGTTCGCAGGCATATCGCGATTCACTCGGGCCGGCAACGTTGCTGATTTTGCCCCAGTTTTTGGGAAGGACATCTGGATACGCCAAAACATGATGGCAATTTCCGGAAGTACATGACAGCGCCTTTTTTGCGTGTAAAATACCGGCTGGCCCCTCAGTCTAACACTCACGCAAAAACATCATGTATCGCAACATCTGCGGCGCGATCGCGCTCGTCGTTCTGGGACTTTCACAAGTCGCTTCTGCTCAGGTTCAGGGATCGTGGCAAGTGACGCCGCAGTACAGCCAGGCACCCGGAGCATGGTCGTCATGGGACAACGGATTTCCTGCCAGCCCGATGACTCAGGGATTCGCAGTCCAGCAGTTTAGTGCTCAGCCTTATGCACCCTATCCGGGCCAAAGCGGTTTTAAACAGGGCGGATCGCTACCGCTGAATGGTTCGTTTTCTACGCCATTGTTTCAACCGCCGTCGTATCAATATCCACAAGAACAGCTTGCGCCGCTGTCGCTTTCGGGAACGGAAATGGCCGCACCGTTGTTTGGCGAAACTCTGGTTGACCCAATCACGTCATCACAAAACTACACTGCCCCTGCGTCCACTACCTCTGGCGGATACGGTCAGCCGATCATCATTAGCGAAGAACCAGTGGACGGAAAGATTCTTGGTGTCGTGCAGGAAGACGGCTCGATTGCGCCGCTGTCTCAGTCAGGCGAAAGATCTCAGTCGATGATGGCTCAACAGATCGTTCCGCAACAGGCTCAAGAAGTGCCGACGCCAGAACTTCCGTCCAATTCGGACAGTGATGACGTCGTGCTGATCGAGTCTGGCGATGCTCCTTCGGAAGACGATTCCCCTGAAACTCCTGGTCTCCTCGAGATCGCGAACGATGATTCGGAAACCGATGCTCCTGGCGAAATGACCGACACCGATGTGGCTCCTGCGGAATCTCCGGCCGAAGTCGCGGATGCTCAAAACGCTGAAATGGCGAAGCAGGAAACGGCCAAACTGGCCAACGATTATGAGAATCGCGTCGCCGAACTGGCAAAAGCCGAATCACGACTGCAGCAGCAGGAGAAGGAACTGGCTCAAGTTCGCAAGGAAAACGATCGGCAGATCAAACGAATTGCGGAGATGAACGAGAAACTGGAAACAGCAGTCAAGTCCGCTTCAAAATCAAAGCGAGCTGAAGAATCGGTCAACGATCAGATCCTTGAATTGCAAGAGAAAAACCAAAACCTGTTGGCTAAGCTCGAAGCTTCCGAGCAAACGCGTCAGGAAAGCGACGGCAGCGCGGCCGAAACATCCAAGCTTCGCAAAAGCCTCGTTTTACTGAACCGCGACATGGTCAAACTTCGTCGCCAACTTGACGGAGCCAAAGAAGACCTCGAGCGTGCCCGCCAACGCAACAGCCGGGCGACCAGTTCGACGAAGATGAAAGCTGAACTGGCGGCAGCGAAAAAGGCGGAAAGCAAACTTGAACAGACGGTTGCAGATCTGCAGTCGAAGCTAACCGCAATGGCTCCGAAGCAATCTGAATACGACGCAGAAGTTTTGAAGCTGAAAGAGAAGGCTGCGACGCTGTCGGTTGCGAATGCGAAGATGTCATCCAAGCTGAAAGACTTGGCGGCGAAAATGAAGAAAGCTGACGCTTCCAAAAGCGAATCGTCAAAGCTCAAGAAGGAACTTTCGACGGTGAAACGCGAAAGCGAATCTGCGAAGAAGGAGCTCGCGCAGAATAAAAAGCTTTTGAAGGCAATGCGAGAGAAACTTGCAGCCGAAGAGAAAAATCACGAAAAACTGTTTGCCAATAGCGAAAAGAAACAACGTGTCAACGAAGAGGCTCGTGCCAAAACGTTACAGGAACTCAAGAAGGTTCGCTCGCAATTGGCGGCTCAGAAAAAGTCATACGAAGAACTGAAGTCCAAGTTCATCAAGGCGTATGAAGCGGACAAGAAGAAGGAAGCCAAAGAGAAAAAGGACAATCCGAACGACGGCAAGTCTACGAAAAGCAAAACTGAAAAGAAGAAAGCCGAGGCAGAAAAGAAAAAGGCTATGACTGAAGCCGAAGTTCGCAAAGCGTGGCAAAAGAAACGCGAGGCGGAACAAAAAGCGGTCAAGAAGAAAGAAGCCGGCAAGAAGAAAGAGTCCGAAGCCAAAAAGTCTGCCAAGGACAAGGACAAGAAGAGTTCCAAGACCGAGAAACGTGAAATGGAACTTCGCGAAGAGATGAAAAAGAAGATGGCGGAGGCGGAAAGCAGAATTCGCGCTGTCGGGAAAAAGAAAATCGATGCGTTGCTCAAGAGCGGCAAGAAAAAAGATAGCGACGAAGTCGAGGCCCAGAAGAAGCACGTCGAAAGTTCGGTCAAGATCAGCGATCGAAAAATCCGGGCTCGCTATGAGCGAAAGATCAAACGATTGAAATAGCTTCCGCTCACCATGCTGGTTCGCAATCGGGTTGCAAGGACGTCGTGCGATCTTTGCGAGGCGCCTTTCATCAAAGGCAGGTCTTCATGATAATGGCCGAATGAAAATCGGAAACACAATCATCGAAGACACCTTTGCCGAAGGTTTCGGCATACGATACACGCGGCTGATTGTGACGGCTCACGATGCGTGGTGGCTCGGTGCCGGTCTGACCGAATTCTGCGGCTACGGCAGTTCGGTGATTCTATGCGATGCCGAAGTCGGTATTGAAGTTCCGAAAATTGCAAACTCCATCGATGGCCGCGCGGCAGCCAGCGTGTTGGCGTTCGGGTTTTCTGCTGACGGGTTGGCAAAAGCAATTTCAAAACGCACGGGCCAATGCCTGATGACTTGTGCAACGACAGCGGTCTTTGACGGGATGAAGATTCCGGGAGACAGCCCCTTCGAAGTCATGCCTTCCGATGCCGAAGACGCGAAACCAATTCCGCTTGGCGACCACATTCGATACTTTGGCGACGGATTTCAGAAAAGTAAAATTATCGGTGACCGGAGGCTATGGAGAATTCCGGTTATGGAAGGAGAGTTCATCGTCGAAGACGCGACGACCTGCCGCAAAGGAGTCGCCGGAGGAAACTTTCTCATCCAGTCCACGAATCTGACGTCGGGACTCGACGCCGCACGAAGAGCAGTTGAAGCAATCAAACCGCTGCCCAACGTGATCACCCCGTTTCCCGGCGGAGTCGTTCGCAGCGGTAGTAAAGTCGGTTCCAGGTATGAAGCCCTCGTTGCTTCGACATCGCACACGTTTTGCCCGACGCTACGTGGGCGCGTTGAATCAAAGGTCCATCCCGACGCGAACTGCGTGTTGGAGATCGTGATCAACGGAGTCGATTTTGACTCGGTAAAATCAGCCCTGAAATCCGGAATCCATGCGGCGATCGATCCGAAGTTTGCTGGCGATTCGATTGTCGCGATCAGTGCTGGAAACTACGGCGGCGACCTTGGCAAACACCATTTTCAGTTGCACGACGTGATGCAGGACTCGGCGGCCGAAACAGAATCCACTGCCGATGCGGAAACGGAAGCGGGTTCCTGACATGCGGCCACGCACTGAGCAAACTCCTCTGTGGCGACGGCGACTGCGCCGACTGTTTGCTCTTCCAAGAACCGAGATTTTCGTGGGGCTGTTGATCCTGGCTTCGATCACGCTGACGCTGGTCGAATTTTGGTTCGACTACCGCTTGCAACCTGGATCCGCTGACGGCGGCTTGCTGGATATAATTTTCCAACCGGTGACCGCGTCGAAGCTGGCGATGCTGGAACGGTGTAGTGATGTGATCACCGGGATTTTTGTCGTCGAACTGACGCTGCGTTTTCTGGCTTTCGGAAACTGGCGGCGATTCCTGGCTGAACACTGGCTAGATGTGCTGGCAACGATTCCACTGTTTCGAATCTTTCGAACTGCCCGGGCGTTGCGATTCCTGAGGCTGTTCCGCCTGTTTCGACTGATGGGAGTCCTCTCGAGGCTGTCGACTCATTACCCTTACATTCTGCGACGCGGTGCGTTGGACTTTCTGGTCATCTGCGGCCTGTTGATCGTTTCCGTTGCGTTTGGAACGATCGCAATTATGCGAGCCGAACGTTCGACGCGGAATCACCCCGATGCTGCGGTTGCGTCGGCGACCGATGTTGATTCGAACGGTGTCGCGAGTAGCCTCAAGCCTGGCGATGCGACAGACTTGATTGCTCAACCGGGTGTTGCTGTTGATTATGATATCGCAGAACTACCGTCTTCCGATGGTGCCGAATTCAATTTTGAAAACTCGTTCTGGTTCAGCGTGTACACGTTGCTGGCGGGCGAACCAATTCCGGGAACGCCGCATTCGCTTTCCGGGCGAGTTATAACCGTCTTTCTCATGTTCATGGGGATGACGATCTTCGCCATTTTTGCCGGAACGGTGTCGGCTTTCATGGTCGATCGATTACGAGTGGAAGGAAAAGTTGTGAACCTGGACGAACTTGATGACCACGTGGTTATTTGTGGCTGGACCGCGAAAACGGAAACGATCATTCATGAATACCGTGCGACCAAAGCGACTAAATCGACTCCGATCGTCGTGATATCGGAGTTGGAATCCGATCAGCTGGACAGCCACATCGAGCGGCTGCCCAACGTGTGGCTGATGCATGACGATTTCACCAAACTGAGCGCTCTCAAACGTGCCGGGATCGAGCGAGCCAAATCCTGCCTCGTGCTTTCGGATACTTCGGGCGGTCGATCCGAACAGGACGCGGATGCCCGCACGATTCTGGCTGCTCTCACCGCAGAGAAAATAAATCCTGACGTCTACACCTGTGCCGAGCTTTTCAATCGCGACTACGCTTCGCATTTGGACATTGGCCACGTGAATGATTACGTGATCAGCGGTGAGTACGGAGCTCACATGCTGGCTCAGGCTTCAAGAAGCCGCGGTTTGATGGAAGTTCTGGGCGAGCTGCTAACCAGTCGACGGGGCAACGAGTTTCACCGCCAGGCGATCCCGGACAACTGGATTGGAACGAGTTTTAACGAGCAATTTGCTACGGCGAAGATGGAGAAGGACGTGGTGCTCCTGGCGGTCCATCCGGCTGGCGAAGCAAACGCTCGGCCGATCGTCAATCCGACCAATCACACGTTCACCGAAGGAGACGAAGTCGTCGTCATCAGTCGGGGCGGCGTGACGCTGTAGTTCGCCAACAAGTTATCCGCGGCGGATTGAGGAACCTTCAAACCGAATGTGGATTCGGTACACCGAATGTTCAAGGAAGCCAATCGTTCCCGTTTGCAAATCGACCGAGTTGGGAGTCTTGCGAATCGTTTTGTCGACGCAGGCGTTGAACCCACGTTCGGAAAAGATATCGATCAACATCGCCAGAGCCAGCGGATCGTCGAACAGAGAATCTTCATTGTTAACGATGGCTCGGCCGGAAAGAGCATGTCGCGTAATGATCGGCATGAATCGGGATTCGACCAGCTCGACAACTTTGCCGAACAGCTCGCTATGCTCCAACTCATAGCTGTCGAGGCGGCGAACCAGATCCTGGCGAGCATGGATGATGATCTCTTCAGCCAGCGGAATTGGACTTAGCCGATCAAAAGTCCTCGGATCCAATTCCAGCGAACTCTGATACTGAAGCTCGCGCAAAATATTGGCTTCCACCTCATCGATTGCCCCTTCGGCATTAATGAAGTGATAGTGGTAAATCTCCTTCAGCGACTGCAACGCGTCCCAGGTCTTTTCCTTGAACACCTGATAGCGACGACGAGCTTTTTCCGGATCCAAGTCTGTCGACCGCACCTCGTGAAGCCGACCGATTCCCGTTTCTGTAACCTCGCGGTTGTAAGCTTCGATCTCTTTTCCGCGTTGCAGCTGTCGATCAACGCTGGTTTTTTCGCCGACGAACAAAACCATCGCGTGAATCGTTGGGCGCCGAAAATTGATCGCCAGCGGTGTGTCAGCGTATTCGCCATGTAACTGAACAACGCGATCGACCAACATCTTCAGGCACTCAACCTGAACGCTCGTCCGCGGGAAACCGTCCAGCACTGCGCCGTCACGATATTGTTCTTTCAGCAGTTCCCGAAGCACGATCCCGACGACTTCCTGGTCGCCAACCATTCGACCGTCGTCTTTGATTTTCTGCGCCTCAGGCGTATTGAGCAGGTTGCTGACAACGATCGGCGGACAGGTCAATCCGCGAGCCTGCATAATGAAACGCGTGTGCGTGCCTTTACCGGCACCAGGCGCACCGCCGAGCAGAATCAGTTCTTTGGGAAACGTCAGATGCTCGTGCCCAACGTCCTCAGTGAGCGTTCGCCAGACGGTGTTGAAGATCACCTGAGCGTCCTTGATCTCCAGATCGGAAGTGACGTCAGTGGGGTCGGATGGATTGAAAGGTGCCGACATGTTTATCGCAAAAGCCAATGGACCGTACAGACGGGAAACGATCGTCGTATTCGTTGACGCCGTCACACGGCAAAAACAGACGATTTCGGGGCAATCAACTTACCAAGGCATTTCCATTTGCCCAACAACTTCACGAGCAATTCGATCAATTATTTCCTGCTGTGTCGTCACTAAAGACTGCCCGCCTTCGGGAATCAGTTCTGCATCGAAATCCAGTCGGACGGTTTGACGCGGCATCAACGGGGTTCCCGCCCGGTCCACCCACGAGACTTCAACTCGCTGGGCGATATCGAGCGAACGGGCTTCGTCGGTAAGCGTTTCGCCGGTGACCGATTTTGACTCTCGAATCAATCGCCCCGTGATGAAGCTGTCTGCCAGAGCAGGCTCCGTGATCGTCAGTGGCGTCGTCGCAATGATTTGCTTGGTGATCGCCTCTGTCAGTCGCTGACCAGAGAACCGACGATAGGATTCGGATTCCAACATCGCGACGTGAACGGTGCGAATGTCGCTGCGATAGAGATACTGATTGCCAAGATGGTAGCCACGACATCCGACATTCGCCGAAGCGACCATCGCCGTCAGAAAAAACATCGCAACCGCGACGCGTCTTCGATTCAAGTTGACTTGTTGATGAGTCATGCGTTTCTATCGAAAGATGGTCTCGTTGTCGCCCGAGGTTATCACAGGTTTGTCCGCTTCAGGGTCAGGGAACATGTTGACCAACCACTCCGCATGCTGCGTTGGAACAGGAGGAAGCTGAGCGACTTTCTGGATACTTTCACCGATTGAAGAAGAGTAGACTGAGTCCGGATAGCGTTCTTCAACCGCCGCGTAGCAAAGTTGAGCCGCCCGATTTTCTCCGCGCCGCTCATGGTACCGGCCCAATTCAAAATCACGTTGTGCCAACTGGTTATTGACCAGTGCAGCCTGCTGTTCGAGCACTTCCCTTTTTTCTTGCGCTTCTTTAGGGAACTGGCGAACGATTGACTTGAGCAACTGTTCTGATTTTTCCAATGGCGTCGCGTCGTAGCTGGGGCCGTTGTAGGACTTGAGTCGTGCTTCGAGCTCCAACATGTGAGCGTTGAACAGATACTTGCTACCTGGATAATTGCGGCGCAGATCTTCGTAAGTGTCAGCGGCTTCGTAGTAGCGGCCAGACTTGAGAAACGCGTTCGCCAGTTCGAACGTCGCGTCGTCGGACAGCTTTCCGGTCGGATCATCCAGACGAATGTTGTGCAACACGCGACGGGCTTCTCCAGCGACGTTGAAGCGAGGACGTTTCGGATCGTTCAGGCTGACCATCGGTCCGCTTTCGGACAGCTCCAACCAGTATTTCGAAATCACGTATCGCCGTTCTTCGGCTTGGTCGAGATAGGACGAGCCCGAATATTGTGCGATCAGTTTTTCAAACGCGCGGTTCGCCTGAACGTATCGGTCAGCGAAAAAGTATGACTCGCCTTCAAAAAAGATAGCCTGTTCTTCAAGCCCTGAATCGGGCCATTTGGCGGCAGCAATTCGATACTCGTTCGCAGCTTCGACAAATGTCGTCTGCCACGTTGAACTGTCAGCTCCGGATTGCTTGGCCGCCAAAGCACGCTCGTAGATCTCCGTCGCATTCGCAAAATGGCGGTTGGCAGACTCTTCGCTGATTCCAGTACCACTGCGGATTCTTAGCGTCGTCCCAATCTGGCTGGGAGCAAGATCATCCAACAAAAGACGATTGCCATCGCGGTGGCCGAGCGGATCAAGAGCTTCGTCAGCCAACATCTCGCTGCGAGGATCTTTTTTGCCTGTCTTGCCGGCAATGCGATCAAGAAGACTTTGTTTTTTGCCATTGAACTTGAAACCGCCGCAACCGCTTGCAGATATAGCAAAGAGCGCAAGCGTCACAAGCAATGTTAGAGTTCGAAATGTGGGTCGCATACGAGACTTCCTTGTCCGGTATTTGCAGGATGTATCCAGGTCGCTGGAAGATTACAGATTTTCGATGTACTTTTGCAGTCGAATCTGATGCCCTACGAGGTGATTCAGGTATTGGTTCATCAATTGTCTGGCTTCGCGATATCCTTTTCGCAAATGAAAGCCGGTTTGAGGCGATTGCGCCTCGGTTTCAGTTGTATCTTTGGCCTTGTCATCGTTTGTTTCCAACGTGACGCCAAACTGGTCCAGCAAAAACTGCAAGCAGTCGCTGCCGAGGATTTTGATCGCCGCTTTGCCACGACAACAGTCGCCACACAGCAAACCACCGTCCGCCAACCCAAAATGGACACGATCAATTCGGGTTTTGTTGATGCCACACGTCACGCACCGGGTCAGCATGGGAGAATGTCCCAACGCCTGCAACAAACCGCATTCAAACTTGAACACGGTTTCCGCGGGTGAGCCTTCACCATCGATCTTTTCAATCGCATCAAGTGCCATATCGAAGACTTCCGGATAAGGGTCGGCCTCATCAGTTAGTGTTCGCAACAGTTCAACAAGGTAGTAGCCACAGTAAAGCCGTTGCAAGTCTCGACTGGAGCTACGAAAGCGGCGATCAAGTTTTGCTTCGGTCAGCAAATCCATCGCATCGCTCGCTTTGTGGAGGAACACTATTCGACAGATCGCCAGCACGTCAATAGCAGACTCAAATGGACCCTTCGGTCGGCGAGCTCCTTTCGCCATCACAGTTATCTTGCCCAAACTGCGCGTAAACATCGTGACCACGCAGCTAGATTCGCTGAAGTCGACAACTCGAAGAATGATCGCCGAAGTTTTTTCCGGTTCCATGGTCGCTGACGGGACAAAGTGCAATCTCAGAACGATAGCTTTGAAACGCGCGCAAAAAAAGCCCCGCCAGTCTGGCAGGGCTTATAAATCTCTTGGTTTGCAGCGCCGGAAAGCGTTATGCTCGCTTACGTCGTGCGATCAAGCCAAGCATTCCCAATCCGATGAACGCGATACTCGACGGCTCAGGAACAGCAGAAAACTGGTTGAATGCGGCTCCGCGATAGCTTTTCGGGAACGGACTCGTACCAAAAGTGCTGTTTGTAAAAGATCCGTCGTTCGGATTGATGCCTTCGACAGCCCAGCCGACGTCGGCCATCGCTCCCCAAGTTGCTTCCGAGACAAAGGAAGGTGCTCCAGTGGCAAATCCCGTCATCAATTCCGCTCGGCTGCCATTTGCAGGAGCGAAGAACCAGTTTGGTGAAGTTCCTCCAGCCCAGTGACCAAGGGCTGTTCCAGCTCCGCCACCGTTTTCAGTTGGGACGTAGTTAGCTCGATGATGTCCCGACTCAGAGCGGAAACCCAACAGAGCGTTGCGACCGACGTATTGGAACCCGCCCGGACGTGCCTGGAGCAATCCCTGATTGTTCGCTCCGTCATTAATTCCATTCAACGTCCACAACGTTCCAAAACCGAGGACGTGGGCCATCTCATGAAAAACGGTAGATTCAAAGTCTGCTCGTCCAGCGTCGAAAATGTCGAAGCTCATCGTTCCGGTCAGGGGAACGGTTGTAAAATGCACTCGACCATCAGCTGGATTTCCGATGGTTACAGCAGACTGCGCAATTGTGTCCGGGCCTGCTTGCCCCAGAATTCCACCAACGCCGTCGATCGCGATTGTTTCTGCTGTAATCTGAAGTCGCCCGGTCAGCTGCGACCTGATATTTGCCGGAAGGGAATCGCTGTAACCCTGAATCCTCGATTCCCAGAATTGTTCAGCGCGACGGAAAATACCGCGAGTCGCCGGAGCAACGTTGGTCAAATCGAGGTCAATAAAGTCATCCGCGTGCACCCGATCCCCGGCAGGCACCATCGCGACGCCAAGTGCAAGCAACATGGCGAGGGGGAAAAAGAATTTTTTCATGAATCACTATCTCGTAGATTGTTTCCGGACTTAGGCAAAATCACGTGGCAAACCAACGCTCTCATTAGAGCCATCGGCGACGGCATGTGTCAAATAAAGTAAGGCAAGCCCAATTCAGCTGCATCTTTTACCCAGCCGTCTTTCAACCTCCCAGATTGCTACAACCAATCCGTGGAAGCGTCGCAAATCGTGAAAAATCGACATGTTCCTCAAAATCTGGTTTTCTTATTCAACCCTTACAAGCCAACATCCGATAACTGCTACTGAACTGAATTCCAGGACCAGCCTGGACTCGAACGCTGCATTAGCAGGAAGCAAGCACAATGGCTTTGAAAAACTTTATCACAGCAGGCTCTATGTTGGCGGCATTGATCGTCACTCAGTTTGAAACGGCGGACGCCCAGATTCACATTCCGGGTCCCCGCTTCGAACACCGTGACATTGAGCAGCCCGACGAAACGATGCCAATGGCAACTCCAGGCGTCTTTGATTATGACGCTCAGATTTTTGCTCCGATGGAATTCGTCAGTGACGATCAGCTGGAGCCAAGATCTGGCTTCTTCGCGTCGTACGACCGAACCTATCTGAGTCTGACCAAGGCCCCGCGCCTCAGCGGTGCCGCTTCGAACCAGATCGATCTCGGTAGCAACTTCGTTTGGGGTTCACGCTACAACTTCGGTTGGTTCAGCGAAGACGAAACCGGTTGGGGAATCACTTACCAACACAATCGCGGCAACGCATACCAAAATGGTCAGGACATCCTGATCAGCAACCCAATGCTTGTTACCAATGCATTTGCTTCCGTGGAGATCAACAAGATCTTCCGTCAGGAAATGTCCAGCGGCAGCACGCTTGAGCCTTACGTCGGAATGCGTTATTTCAACGTTCATGACGAGACGCTCGAAGACACTGATCAGAGCTTCGTTGTTGGCTTCCTTCCAGCGGACAACCGCTTCAAGCAGGAAGCAAACAACAACATGATCGGTTTCCACGCCGGTGCACGACACTCACGACGAAGCGGGCGATGGCGTTTCACCACCGACGGTGCTGTGACGGCTGCCTACAACCAGCAGGAATACTTCGCGACAGACATTCTTCGCGAAATCACAGCCAGCGGCGTGATCCTGACAAGCATCTCTGAAACGTCGGTTGAAGACCAGTCATTCGTTCCAGCTCTCGACGTTGAATTCGATATCGCTTTCAACGTGACTCGCGACATCACGCTCAAGACGGGTGTCCAGTGCATGTACCTTTGGACGGGAATTAACCGGGCCAACACATTGACGACGGGCCTGAACCCGAACTCTATCCTCAGCGGTGGAATCGGAGCTACAGACACGAACGATACTCGCTTCCTTGCTGCCGGATTCATCTTCGGATTTGAGTGGCGACGCTAGACAAACCGCTTGGGCACTGGCCCTGCAGCGTTTAAAGTTCAAGAGAGGCCCGGCATCTAGCCGGGCTTTTTTTGTGGGCTCATGTCAAGGCCTTGCAAGGTCAGACTCATATGTGACAATTCGTGATTCCTGTTTCCCAAAACAAACCAGCAGAACCATGCAAGCAGAAATCCACACGGAAAAAGGCCTGATGAAGGTCGATTTTTACTCTGACGATGCCCCCAACACCGTCAAAAATTTCACCGATCTGGCCAAGAAAGGATTCTACGACGGCCTGACGTTCCATCGCGTCATTCCTGACTTTGTCATCCAGGGCGGATGCCCCAACGGAACCGGAACCGGCGGTCCTGGTTACCACATCGATTGTGAAACCAAGGGCGAGAATCAATATCACGATCGCGGCGTTCTCTCGATGGCTCATGCTGGCCTGAACACTGGTGGCTCGCAGTTTTTCGTTTGCCACAGCCGCACCAACACGGCACACCTTGACGGAAAGCACACGTGCTTTGGCAAAGTCACCGAGGGGCTTGATGTGATCGATGCGATCGAAGCCGGTGACAAGATCGAAAAGATTGTCGTTGTTGAATAGAGACAGCTTTGAAAACTGCAATTGAAAAAGCTGATACGCTGATCGAAGCGCTAGGCTGGATTCGCAAGTTCCGCGACAAGACGACCGTCATCAAACTTGGCGGCAGCCTGTTGGCGAACGAAGACGCGCTGCATCATCTGTTGCTGGACATCCACTTCATGGAGACCGTCGGAATGCGTCCAGTGGTCGTCCACGGCGCTGGCTCCCGGATCAGCGACGCGATGAAGGCCGAAGGCATTGAAGCGCGCTTTGTTCAGGGACGACGTTACACGGACCAGAAAACTCTGGAAATCGTGGAGCGCGTTCTGGCGGATGAAACCAACAACGACCTGGCCACACGGTTCGAAAAAATCGGCGGCCGGGCGATGACGTTGAACTTCGAATCGACGCCTGTGCTTCACGGTCAACTGCTGAAGCTCATGGACGATGATGGATCCGAGGTCGATCTTGGTTTTGTCGGCGAGGTGACCAAAGTCGATCGTCTGGTGATTGATAATCTTTGCTATGCCGGACAGACGCCTTTCATTCCGTCGATGTGCGAAACCGAAGACGGTCAAAAGCTGAACGTCAATGCCGACACCGTGGCGACGACGGTGGCGCAACAACTCAACGCGGACAAGCTGGTCTTTATCAGTGATGTTCCGGGAGTTTTGCGAGATCCGGATGATCCAACGTCTTCAATTTCGTCGCTGACAATCGCTCAGGCCGAACAATTGATCAAAGATGGTGTCATTACCGGTGGCATGATTCCAAAGATCGAAGCCTGCATCGAAACCGTTCGCAGAGGCGTGAAAAAAGTGCACATTGTCGATGGCAATTTGCGTCACGGTCTGCTGTTGGAGGTGTACACGTCCAGCGGAATCGGCACGGTAATCACAGAATAACAGGCCTCAGGCTACGAGATAATCATGCGACACGTTCTCTCTCTTTATGACATGACTTCCGAGGAAGTTCAGCAAGTCCTCGATCTTTCGTCGGAGTATAAATCGCGACTTGAGAGCGGCGACCGACCTGCGTTGCTTGCCGGGCACACGGTTGGATTGCTTTTTGAGAAACCTTCGCTTCGAACACGCGTCAGCTTTGAAACGCTGACGTCGCAACTTGGCGGCAACAGCCTGTTCCTCGGTTCCGATGTGGGTTGGGGAGTCCGTGAGCCGCTTTGTGATTTCGTTCCGATCCTGACCAGCTATTTGGATCTACTGGTGATTCGTGCAAAGAGCCACGCCAAGGTAGAAGAAGCCGTTTCGTTCAGTCGCTGTCCGGTGATCAATGGCTTGACTGACGTATCGCATCCTTGCCAAGCGTTTGCTGATCTGTTGACCGTCAAGGAAATTGCAGGCGACAATCTGGCGAACAGCCACATCACGTACGTCGGCGATGCGAACAATGTGACGTACAGCCTGGCTTTGATTTGTAGCAAGCTGGGTATCCGGATGAGCATTGCAGCCCCGGAAGGATATCAGTTTGATGCTTCGTTCATCGACCAGCTAAATGAGCAGAACGGCAGTTCGCTAATTCGCCAGACAAGCAACATTGAACAGGCAGTTGATGGAGCCAATTTCATCTACACCGATGTTTGGACGAGCATGGGTCAGGAAGCAGAATCGAAACAGCGACTGAAGGATTTCGCCGACTATCAGGTCAACGAGGCGATGATGAGCCTTGCGGCGCCGGGCGCGAAGTTTCTTCATTGCCTTCCAGCTCGCCGCGGTGAAGAGGTTGCGTCGGAAGTGATCGACTCTGATCGGAGTGCGATTATTCAGCAGGCGAACAATCGACTTCATGCTCAAAAGGGTCTGGTGATTTGGTTGCTGGATAAAGCCAGCTAGAGCGACGTTTCGCGACTGGAGACGTCACTTCAAATCCAGATAGAAGAATCGTTCCGAGTATGGCACGACCGAATCCGTCATGTGCCGGACGTCTTCCGTCCCCACAAAGCCGAACTTTGCGAAAAACCGATGGGCTCGTTCGAAACGCGTGTCGGACCAAAACTCGATTCGACCGAACCCGTTGCTCCGCGTCCAATCGATCGTGACTTGCATCAGGTCATGCCCCCAATGCGTGCCTCGCAACTCGCGGCGCAAATAGAGTCGCTTAAAAGTGCAAACCTCCAACGGCCGGTCCGAGAGTGGCCTTGTGGCATGCGTTCCGACAATTTGTGCACGCCCGTCGACGATCGATTCCAACACCCAGAACTCGCCACCTTTGTCGCGATAGCCAGCTTCGATGTCGAGCAAATCTGCTTCTGAGCCGCCGGGCGTGGTGCAAATGCGATCTCCGTATTCTCGCAAGACACCGTCGATCAACTCGACGATGCCATCGCAATCATCGGCAACGGCCAATCGGATTCGGGTTTCACCCAAACTACTGCTCCGAATGATTCTTGCGAAACACTTCCGTCATTTCTCGCATGATCCGCCCGCGTAGCTCACGATCCAACAGATTCATGTGATCCTTGCCCGGGAACATTTCGACTACCGCATCGATGCCCATCGAATCAATCCGCTGCCCCAGCAACCGAGTCGCATCGTCGAGATAGAACGTATCCACGTCTCCCATATAGACGCGAATTTTTCCAGCCAAACGCTCTTCCAGCTCCGCCCAACGCTCTTTCAAGATCAAGCTGATGTCGTAGCGTTTCCAATACTCGATGACTTCTGGATTTGGCTTGCCAGTTTTTCGATCCCACGCTTTCAAAGGCAATCCGTCTTCACCACGCGGACTAAACACGGCCTCAAAGCTTCGCAACTGCCCGCCGCGGCCAATCGCATCGTCCATAACGCAAAAATCCGGATACCAGATCATCACCTGGCCCTGCCGACGAGCCAGAGGTTTCTTGTCACCGTTGGCTTCGAAGAACACAGATTCTCCTTCGTAGATTTTGCTGCCTTGCCAGTCACGAAAGTCAACCGGATCCGGAGCCGTACTCCAACATCCGCCGAATGTTTCTGGATAGTTGACTTGCAAC
Organism: Mariniblastus fucicola; assembly: GCF_008087665.1. Classification (GTDB taxonomy): domain Bacteria; phylum Planctomycetota; class Planctomycetia; order Pirellulales; family Pirellulaceae; genus Mariniblastus; species Mariniblastus fucicola. The sequence continues at coordinate 2,603,377 of NZ_CP042912.1, read as the reverse complement.
CACAACGACGACCATCCTCCGCTGCTGTGCCCACCAACGAATCTGGCAGTCGGTTTTGCAATCGTGCGAAACTTCGAATCGATCAGTGGAATCATCTCCTTGATCAAGGCCTCGCCGCGCGGACCATTGGTCGCGCTATCGGCGTACACATGGTGTCCCCACTTGCACTGCCCGGTCAGATAAACATGAATGAACTCTGCCTCGCCTTCACCCGGCTCTCTTGGCCGACGGGCATTTCTGCCGCGAATTCCGCGAAGCGTTCCGCCGAATCCGGTGACCTCGTAGTAAACCGGATATCGTTTGTCAGGGTTCGATTCATACGATGCAGGCAAAACAACGCCGGCACGTTCGACGACTTCACGACCGTGGAAATCAGAAAGCAATGTGCTTTTGAGTTCGACCAGTTTGAAACGATCGGTGTCCTGAACCTTTGGAAGATCGATGGTATCGCTTAACTCCAGCGTGATCGTTCCATTGTCCTCACCGTTTTTGAAATCGACCGTTTTGATCTCAGAGAAGAAGTTTCCGTTTCCATTCTTGTGGTCTGCGTAATCAAAATCGTGATCCAGCACAGCCTGGACTTTCCACTTTCCCGATGGAATATCGTCAAATGATCCAGGGCAACCAAACACGCTCTGATCAATCGTCAGCACATCGCCGGGATTCACTTCGGTAACGTCTTTGCCAAAAAACGGCTCTGGCGAAAACCAGTTGGGGCCATTCATTGGCCGGCCTCGTCCTTGCGTGAAGAAAACGAACAGTCGGCCAGAAACTGCTGGCGATTGAAAGTTCTCGCCAAGCTTGACCTGGAACGAGAGCTTGGTCTTAACTTCCGACTGCACGTCAACCGCCGGCGAAGCTGATTGCGCCCGAAGGTCCGGTGCGAGACCCAAAAGAAGAAGTAAAAACAGAATGATCGCAGCGGGTTTTCGAATCGCCAAACAGTTGTTCACGGCGTTACCTTCCAGATTGATGAGTTAGAAGTTCCGATTTTATCCGCGACAGGCAAACGGCTCAACGCGCCGCGATGCGGAAGCGCGAAGATTGCTGTTTCCGGCCAGCCTCCCTAACCCGTACGGTCGTGCAGATTCGCTGGCGACTCTGCTTGCAGAATGGCCACGAATTGCGATTCAAACAGCCGGCTGAAGAGCTTTTATGGAGTCGCGAACCACCAAACGCCAATAATAGTGATGTTGGCATTATCCGCCTGCGGAATCGAGCCCATGAACGAACGACGCAAATTTCACCGAATTCGGTCGCAACACGAACCATGCATTGTCGTTGTTGACGATGTCAAATTCGATGGAGTGTTGGCAGACGAATCCATATCCGGGTTCAAGATCTCCGACCTTGCTCTGTTAATGCTGCCGTTTAACAAGCCGCTGTCATTGAATCATCGTGGCGAAACCGTTCCCGTTCGTGCTCGAAATGTCGATCGCGATTCAGACAACACGTTTGTGCTGGGAGTCGTCCGCAGCGAAATTCTCACGCCGGAGCAATCGTGCGAGTCCCAAGCCATGTTGATCAACTGCTATGTTCAGCACGGCGATGCGACGGTGATCTGCGTGCCGATCCGTATTGAGTCCGAGACTCAAGTGTTGATCCAGCTTTGGGATGGAGTTCAGTTTCGCGTCCATCGGTCCCAGCTTAAGCCGATGACTCGTATCCAACGATTCGAAATGCTCTCCAGTGACCAACGCTGCCTTGCGTACACGGCAGCGATGTACGGATTCGAAGAGATTTCAGCGGCGAACAGCAGTCGGCAGGTTTTCGAACACGAGTTCGGCACCTATGAGAACTGTCCGGTCGCCAGAGCACTCGTTGCCGCACGATAGTTGCCCGGCCACGACGTCTTGAACGTTGCAGCAGCGCCGCGGCTCAACCCACAGCGCTTCTATCAATCAGAATAGAATCTGCCTCTACGCGTCTTCTTCCGGAAGTTCTTCGACGGTCGATTCGATCGCCAGTTCCTCCAGCTGAATTTTATCAACGACGTTCGGCGCTTCGGTCATCAAGTCCGAAGCCTTTTGCGTTTTCGGGAACGCAATACAGTCGCGGATGTTATCAAGATTGGAAAACAGCATTACGACACGGTCGATGCCGAGCGCGATACCACCGTGAGGAGGTGCTCCGTATTGCAAAGCGTCGAGCAAAAATCCAAATCGCTCTTTCGCGTCTTTCTCGTCTAGCCCGAGCAGACCGAAGACTTTCGATTGAATTTGGCTGTCGTGAATTCGAATCGTACCGCCGCCGGCTTCGTAACCGTTGATCACAAGGTCGTAGGCTTTCGCGCGAGCCTTTCCAGGATCCGAATCGAGCGTTTCGAGGTCTTCGTCAAGCGGCGCGGTGAAAGGATGGTGCATCGCGTTCCAACGATCGGATTCGGCATCATGATCGAACATTGGGAACTGCACGACCCAAGAAAAGTGCATGGTTTCAGGATCATAGAGCTTTAGCTCGGAACCAATTCGCTTGCGAAGTGCATACAGCGCCTTGCAGCTGGTCTCCCAGGTATCGGCGACGATCATAATCAGGTCGCCAGGGTTGGCGTCCATCTTCGCCTTGATATCCTCCAGTTCTTCAGGCTTGAAGTTTTTCGCAATTGGCGAAAACAACGTTCCGTCCTCTTCGACGCGAAACCAGGCAAGGCCTTTCGCGCCGAAGTCTTCTTGCACGAACGTGGTCAGGTCATCAATGCGTCGACGCGTGAATACCGATGCACCACCGGGAGCACAAATCGCCCGCACAAAGTTTCCTGATTCGGCAACGGATTTAAAGACACGAAAGTCAACTTTCTTCGCAATCTCGGTCAGGTCAACAATCTCGACGCCAAAACGCATGTCCGGAGCATCGTGCCCAAAGCGTGTCATGGCTTCGTCATATGTCAAACGCGGCAACGGAAGCTGCAACTCGATCCCAAGAATTTCCTTGGCCAGCTTTTCCATCATGCCGTCAATCATACCGATCACGTCATCGGAATCCACGAACGACATTTCCATGTCCAACTGTGTGAACTCAGGCTGGCGATCAGCGCGAAGGTCTTCGTCGCGGAAACAACGCGCCACCTGAACGTAGCGATCGTAGCCCGCGATCATCATGATCTGCTTGTAGATCTGCGGCGACTGTGGCAAAGCGTAGAACTTGCCATGATGCACGCGACTGGGCACCAGATAGTCGCGGGCTCCTTCAGGAGTGCTGCGGCCAAGGATCGGTGTTTCGACATCGATGAAATTGTGTTCGGCACAGTAGTCACGCATCGACTTGATGATACGACTGCGAAGCACAAGCGTGTCCTGCATCTTCTGCCGACGCAAATCGATATAGCGATGCTCCAACCGCAAGTCTTCGTTGGGCAAGTCCTTTTGTCCGGGAACAAACGGAGGCGTTTTCGCTTCGTTGAGAATCTTGACGTCGCTGGCGTTGACTTCGATGTCGCCCGTCGTGATCTTGGGGTTCTCCTGGCCGGAAGGTCTCAGCCGAACACTTCCGGTAACAGAAATCACAAACTCGGATTTGAGTTTGCCGGCAGTGTCCATGACCTCCGCGGCGCTACTTTCGCCGACCACGACTTGAGTCCGACCATAACGGTCTCGCAAATCGATAAACAGTCCACCGCCGTGGTCGCGAACGCGATCAACCCAGCCGCAAAGCGTGACTTCCTGTTGATCGTTTGCCTTGGTAAGTTCTCCGCAAGTGTGTGTACGTAGCACGACGGTTCCAGTGATAGTGGTCGGTGATGGTATGGCCAAGAGCACGCGAGGACGTCGCAAAAAATGGGGCGACGGGTTTCGCAGCTCTCGTTTGTAAAGCGGAACAATATCGCACGATTTCCCCGACTCGAAAAGCCCGAACAAAATGCGGCGGTCGTCGCCAACGCAAGTCGGGGCCAAGGGAAGAATTGCAATGACAAGCGATGGCAGGGCTGGCCGATGCTATTGGTCGGCGTTATCGCTGGAGATCGCATCAATTGCTTCCTGAGCGGCCACCGTGATCAGGTAATCTTCGTGCTGCAGCAATTTTTTCAGTTTCGGAAGCGCTGCGACAGCTGGCGGGCCAATACTTTTCAAAGTCAAAGCCGCTGTTTCACAATTGGCCAGCTCTTCGTCATCGAGAAACTCAATGAGCGCCGGGACAGCCTCGGCAGCAGCTTCACCAAACCCACCAAGGCATTCGATCGCGGTCAAACGCGTGCTCTTGTTTTTGAGCAGAGACAACAGCAAATCGACAGGCTCGTCGGACTTCCCGGTGACCCGGAAGTACGCTAACGCTGCAGCGGCTTGAGTGTTGAGCTTGGGAGTTCGCATCAGTTTCCCGATTTCTTCAACATGCGTACTCGCATTCGGCCCAAGGTCTCCCAATGCGTCGAGTGCTCTCACTTTTTCCATGTAGGAGAAAGCTTTCAAGCGTTCGGCCACCAACCCTGGAATGTCGTAGCCTTCGACCGGCCCGATGGCAGCGAGGGCTTCCGCGGCGCGACTTCGCGACGAGACGTTCCCTTCCTGGAGCAACTGAACCAGTCGAGCGACTGCGGGCTCCGCACTGCTTCCCATTTGACGCAACACGAGGCAAGCGATGCATTGGGTGTTAAAGTTCGGGTCGTCAAGTTCCTTGATGACGTATTCGAGCGCGGGAACAATCGCTTCCGCACTCATGTCCTGAATCGCATAGATCGCTGCGTGACGCTCGTTCCGGTCGCCTTCCTTGAGCAATTTGATCATGTCCGGAGCGAACTCATCGCCCGATGTTCCCAAGTATCGAATGACACCACAAGCAGTTCGTCGAGTCGCCGGATCAGATGACTCAAGCAACTTCCGAATAGAGGGTTTGGCTTTGTCGCCCATTCGCTCGATGGACAGTTTGCAAGTCGAACCAATACTCAAGTCGGTACTGACTGTCGCTGCAGCGATCAGTTCGACTCGACGATCAAGCTGATCGTCCCCTTTTCCAATGGCCGTGATCGCCGCAAGTTGTTCACTGCGACTGCCACGGAGCAGCATCTTTTCCAGGTCGTCGAGGCTCATCTTGTCGACCGCGTCGGCCTGGACTTGTCGGGCGTACGCCGGAGAGGCAAACTGAATCCCGAATCGGAGCCCGAACACAATTAGCCCGGCAACTAAGATTCCGACCACATACGAAAAGGCGTTTCCCATTAACTTATCCTTAACTTAAGACGCTACTGTCCACTGACACCGGAGAAGCCGACAAGCCGAATTAGACCCTATTATGTATACTCTGATCTCGACAAGCTCGAAACCACGAAGGGACGTGGGAAGTAAAACTATTGACGCGAACGTCTTGCGAAAGCGTCGACCTTGACCATTTTCAGGGCCAACATGGCTTATCCAAAAAAATCTGAAACCAAAACGATCGTCGGAGCACTGATTTGGATCGCTGCGATTGCTGCGTTGCTGTTGCTGGTTCGCTCTCGGCTGGACGACAATGCGATCCTGAAACGGCTCAGCGGATACTTTGGCAAACAAAAGCGATCCATCGAACTAGTCAGCCACCAATATGAAATGCTGGGCTTTGGCGATCCTATTTTCCTGATCGACGGCGAAACCACGACACGCGTGGGGAACGTTTCATTTATCGATTTCGGCGAAGGCTATGAAGAGTACCGAATTGGTGACACGAAAAAAGCGACGGCGACACTGTACGGAAATGCTCCAGTCCTCACGCCCGGCGACTATCTAAAAGTGCACAAAACCGACCAGTCAGTCGAATGGGTGGTTCGTACGATGATGCCACCGGAAATGCGGGAACAGATTGGAAAACTGATTACCGACGCCTGGAAAGTCAATCAGGACGAACTGGTTGCGATGTTTCAACCGCTGATCGAGGAGTCCATCGCTGACGCCGGCAAAATTATCCAGGAAGATTTCAAGAACGCGATTGAAAATCACCGCGAACAGATCGACAAACTTTCGCAACGATACCAGGACGAGTTACTAAAGCAGAGAATCGTCCCGCTGGTTCGGGATGAAATTTGGCCCATCGTTCAGGAAGAGTCGCGACCGCTGGCTGAGACGATTGGACAGGAGATTTGGCAAGAGGTTTCTGTTTGGAGGTTTGGCTGGCGTTACATCTACGACCGTTCGCCGCTGCCAGAGAAAAAGCTGACTGAAAAGGAGTTCAATCGGTTTGTCGAATCAAAAGCGGTGCCCATTCTGGAAAATCATCTCGAAGATTTCATCGATGTTCAGAAGGAGATGTTGTCGCGGATTTCGAACAATGAAAAAGTCAAAGAAACATTTTCGGAATCCATCCACGAAGTTTCCAGAGACCCAGAGTTTCGAGAACTGGTTGCCTCAATTGTCCAGGAAGTTCTGGTCGACAACCAACGGCTGAAGCAAACTCTAAGATCCAAATGGCAGAGTCCGGAAGCCAAGCGGGCGATGGCGCGAGCCAACCGACGGCTTGACCCGACAGTGACCGAAATTGGTGCGACGCTGTTCGGATCAACGAAAACAGCCATCACGCCGCAATTCGCCCGCGTGCTTCGCAGCAAGGTGCTCCATAAAGACGAACGTTGGCTGACGCTGCACACGAAAGCGATCGGAAATCGTGACGAAGAACTGGCCAATCGAATCATTGCATCCAACGAAGCCCACAGCGATTCGCATCTGGACCAGCTTCCGATGTTCACGGAACTGGAGTCTTCCGAGTACCCGATGCCCGCGGCGCCTCCGATTGAAAATGTATTGCACAAACGAGCGGATCAAGAATGACAACTGCGGACAAGACGTCCTCCAATGCGCGGATCGAAGTAAAAGATCTTTCGGTGATCGCTGGCAAGAAAGTTTTGCTTGAGAATGCGAACGCTTCGTTTGACGCTGGCCAGATCACTTTGATCGTCGGCCCAAGCGGCGTTGGCAAATCAATCCTGATGCGGCTGATCGCGGGCCTGACCGATGGTTTTGGCGACGCCATCCAGTATATGGGCGACGTGACGATCAATGGAAAACAGGCCAGAAGCGGCGAAGCTGGAGTCGTGTTTCAGTCGTTTGCGTTGTTCGATGAACTTAGCCCTGTCGAAAACATTCGGTTTGCGAAAGCCTGCGGCGGTGCTCATGCGAGCGACGTTTCGGCAAAAGAAATCCTGGCCGAGCTAAACGTTCCTGCGAACGTTCCAACTTCCAGGCTCAGCGGCGGCCAACGACAGCGACTGGCGATCGCCAGAACGTTGGCTTACAACCCGCCGGCGATTTTGTACGACGAACCGACTTCGGGACTGGACCCGTTCACAGGCCAACAGGTCGCGAAACTGATCGCGGACACGCACACTCGATTTGGAAAGACTTCGGTCATCGTGACGCATGACTATCATTCGCTGATGCCAATCGCGGATCGTATCTACGTGCTCGACCCGCAACTGAAACAGCTGGTCGAAGTCGAGCGTGAGCAGTGGGCGACGATTCCGGAAAAGCTTGCTCCAATGGCGTCGAAAGTTCGGGCCGAAGAGGAAACGCCGGACGTCAATACGCTGGAACGTCTGGCGACAAAAGTCAAATCGCTTTTTGAGACCACGTCCAATGCCATGTTGGCTTTGCTCACGGGAGTACTGAGCCTGTTGCCGGTTTGGAAGTCTCCGACCTGGGGGCTTCGTTCGCTGTTGCACTTTTTGAGAATGGTGACTGGCCCGACGGCGATCCTGTATCTGATCGCCAGCGGATTTATCTCCGGATTCGTGACTACTTACTTCACGTTCAAGTTTTTGCCTTTTACGGATTATACCAAGCCATTGCTATTGGAAGATTTGCTGACCGCATTGGGTTTCGCAACTTATCGAATTTTCGTTCCGGTGTTGTCCTGTGTCCTGATCGCAGCCCGATGCGGCGCCGCGGTTACGTCGGATATCGGTGGCCGGCAATACGGAAACCAGGTAGACGCGTTGAGGACGTTTGGCAATCGACCCAACTTCTTTTTGCTAACACCGATCCTGTGGGCGTTTCTAATCGGGACTCCGCTGCTAACCTTTGCGGCGTATTACACAGCGCGGTACACCAGCCTGGTTACTTTTCTGGCGACGCATCCGGGGCATGGTGCTGAGTATTGGCATCAGTACTCAATGCGCGGGCTCGAGCAATGGTCGAGCTATTTATATAAGGGCTTCGGTTGGCTGATCGCCAAACTACTCGTCAGCGGTTTCGGCACGGCGATCATCGCCTATCGAAACGGCATGTCGCCTAAGTACTCTTCTGCGGACGTCAGCCGTAGCGTCACATCTACGATTTTATGGGCAACGCTTTACGTGTTGGTCGTGCATTTTGTGTTCTCGATGTTCGAGTTCGAGAACATTGTTCCGGGCGGGAAATAGTCAACGTCCTTGCAGATTTCAGCCGTGTGAAGTCTTGATCGCAAACTGCGTTCAGAGCGGTCTGGCCTTGGTTTCGATACCACGCTCAAAAGTGATAGCACGGGAACTCTACTTACAATAAAGACAACCCTAAAACTTTATCAGGATTGGTTGATTTGACAGGAACAAGAGGGCATTTCCGTTCCATTTGTTTGCAAAGCAACAGTTTTTTCTTCCGATACGATTTTCTGGAAACTGCTTGTAAAGCGGGACGACATGGAAGTGCAGTCCCCGAGTGGTAATGGACCCAGACCAATGATGGAGAATTGAAAATGGGGATCTCAAACTTTCGTTTCGCTATGCTTTCATGCATCGGCGGAGCATTTGCACTTGCTGGTTCAGCAAGTGCTCAACAGGCCACCCCGGCGGCCTACGCTACATCACCTGCTCCTGTCGTCTATCAGGACGCAGTGACATCTGATTGCGGTTGCTCAGGCACCACATCAGGATACTCTTACGACTCAGCCCCGTCTGCCTACGGTTGCTCAACTTGCAGCAGCGGAATCGGTACTCGTCTCGGAAACGGATGCGGACTGGGCAGTCGAATTGGAAGCCGTTGCGGCGGTGGACTTGGCGAGTGCAACCTTGGCGAACAGTGGAAGCTTTTCGGAAGCGACTGCGAAGAGCCACGTTTCAATCTTGGTGGATGGCTGCAAGGCGGCTACCACAGCGAAAACAACGGCCTGTTCAATTCGAACCGGGAAGATTTCAACCTGCACCAAGCCTGGTTTTACGCTGAAAAAGTTGCTGAATCAGAAAACGGTCAGCTCGGATTTGGTTTCCGTTTCGACGCCATGTACGGTATCGATTCTGGCGACACTCAAGCGTTCGGCAACACGCAGGACCTGGGCGGAAACCCACGTGGTTTCGACAACACGTTTGGCCGCGGTGGCGATTACGGTTGGGCGATTCCACAGTTGTACGGCGAAGTCGCTGGCGACAACTGGTCGGCTAAAGTAGGTCACTTCTACACGCTGATCGGCTACGAAGTTGTGACTGCCCCCGACAACTTCTTCTACAGTCACGCAATGACGATGTACAACAGCGAGCCGTTCACGCACACTGGTGCTATTGGAACATTCAACCTGTCAGACGACCTCACTGCTTACGCTGGTTGGACGCTTGGTTGGGACACTGGTTTCGATCAGTTCCAGGACGGAAGCAGCTTCCTTGGTGGTTTCAGCGCTCCAATGGGTGAGTTCTCGACACTGACTTACATGACTACCATTGGTGATCTCGGAGCTCGCGGACGCGAAGCTTACAGCCACAGCGTTGTGGTTGATACAGCTCTGACCGACAAGTTGAACTGGGTTGTTCAAAGCGATATGCTTCGCGTTGACAGCACCGGCGAAGACAACGTTGGGTTGAACCAGTACTTCCTTTACAGCATCAACGAATGCCTGGGCGTTGGCTCACGTATCGAATGGTGGAAAGGCGATTCGCTTACAGGATACGCTCCACACGGTGGAACGCTTCCAGCGACTGGCTCACACTCTTACTACGCAGCCACCTTCGGCGTTAACGTCAAGCCGCACGCGAACATCATCGTGCGTCCTGAGTACCGCGTCGACTGGTCGCCAGCACTCGGTTACGACGAAGGCTACTTCGGCGTTGACGTAATCGCACTGTTCTAAGCTGAGATCTGAATGCATCCGCTGCAACTGTAGCGGTCCATTGCCACACAGATTCCATTAACGGCAGTCCTTTTTAGGGCTGCCGTTTTTGCGTTGGTGAGCAACGGGATGGACTTACGGGCAGCCGACGGCAAGAATATAGCTTCCGCCACGTCGTCGCTTGATGCACAAAGCCTAAGGAGCTCACATGCGTTGGTTATCAACAGTTCTGCCATTCGCGATCCTGCTACTGGCATTCTTCGTTTTCGACAAACCGCTTCACGGTCAGAAGAATGCTGATCCAATCGAACCCGCTGAAGTCACAAAAAGCGCTCAGGCTCCGGTCCCCGACTCCACGCCAGAAAACATGCCGGCCAGATCCAGACCCGGAAACGCGCCAAAAGTCCAACGCAGCCAGCCAAAAAATCAACCTGCGGCAGCGAAACCGACGTCTGACATTGAGGTCCGCATGCCCGAGGACGTGAACACGCCCGTGTTGGTGATGGATTTCACCGGTGGATATCGCATGAAACTACCCGACGGTTTCGAGCCGACTCCAAACTTGCAAATCTTTCCCGACGGACGCGTGTTGACCGGGCGAAATACAAATTTGGTCAAGGAAGTCGAAGGGCAAATGGACCTGGTCGAGCTTCAAGCACTTCTGGCGTTCATCGCGGATGACTGCCGATTCTTCGACATAACGTCAGAATCAATCAAAGCCGACATTGCTGCAAAACGCAAATTCATGATGATGGATGCGGCCACGACCAAGTTGGAAGTTAATCTGCGGGACCATAGCAACACGGTCGAAGTTTACGCTCTCCCTCAAGTCGCCGACAAATTCAGCGACGTGCCTTCGGTGGCGTCAATGGTTGCGATCGCCAGCCGCTGCCGCCGCATCATCGCGGAAACTCGAGTCGGCTCTGATGAAGAGGCCGAAGCATCTTTGACATCCGTCAACGAGGCGTTGCTAAAGCAAAAAGTAAAGGCTCCGGAATTCACGCTGGAACATCTACAGGCTGCCGAGCAGTATGTCGATGGACGCCGCACCATTTCGTTCGCTCAAAACTTCACCGCTGACGAGAAGGAAATGGCGGGATATGCGACGCTGTTGATTGATGCCGAGGGTGGCGAGAAAGTCAATTTACACGTTTTCGAAACTCCACCAAAACGCAACAATCGATAGCCGCAAACACGCGGTTCAAATGTCGCTTACCAGTCAAGGCCATCGCGATGAAACCGATCAATGTCGCTGAGAAACTCGCTTCGTTTTCGCAACTTTGGCACCCGCGCCGGATTGCGAAGGTCGACAACATGCAGGTGATCATCGCGAAAGTCAGCGGTGAGTTCGTCTGGCATCAACACGACAAAGAAGACGAACTGTTCTTCGTTCAAAAAGGAACGCTGGAGATGCAGTTTCGCGACCGAACGGAAATCGTAAACGAAGGCGAGATGATCGTGGTGCCCAAAGGTGTTGAACACTGCCCGCGAACCCGCGACGGCGAGGAAGTGCATTTGATGATGTTCGAAAAACTTGGCACCAGCCACACGGGCGATTCAATAACCGACATTACGGTTGAAAAGTATCCTGAAATTTGACTGTTTCAATTCACCTTTATTTAACACCTTCGAAAACACTTCATGAAAAACAACTTCGCAGTTTCCGCGTTTGTCGCCGTCGCGCTGTTTTTGGTTTCTGGTCTGTCTGCCCAGTCACCGCACCTGCTGCCAGTTCCAACGCAGATCGTCGTCGGAGATCAGTCGCTGCAACTTCCGGCTGACATTTCCCTAAATTCTCCGGAGAATTCAGCCTGGGATCGGCATCTGCAGATCGTGGCCCAACACGTAGAGCGGATAACCGACGGACGACATCGCCTGGTGTTCGTACCGTCTGGGAACGCATTGCTGGACGTCCGAAAAGTCGACTCGATGGCGAAGGAAGCGTATTCGTTGGTGGTCTCGGCAGAGCAAATCAAAATTGAAGCTTCAACGTTGAAAGGACTTTCTCACGCGACTGCGACGTTGCTGCAAGTTCTCGGATCAGCCAAAGCGGGGCAAATTCCGCAGTTGAAGATCAACGACAGCCCCACGGTTTCGTATCGGAACTTCATGGTCGACATGGGACGAAACCCACACAGCGTCGAACTGTTAAAGGAAACGATCGACTTACTTTGGTTTTACAAAATTGATTCCCTTCAACTGCATCTGACCGACGACCAACGGTTTGCGTTTCCTTCGACGGCGTTTCCCAAACTTTGGGACGGTATCATCACTCTGGACCAGTTCAAAGAACTGGAGACTTACGCGACCGAACGCGGCGTTACGATCATTCCCGAATTGGAAGTTCCCGGACACTCGGGTTTGCTTCGTTCTCGCTACCCGGAAGTCTTCGGCAAAAGCGAAGCCGATCTTGCGACCAGTGAAACGGCTCTTCGCGGAATCAAAACGCTGCTGGATGAAATGATGGAAGTTTTTTCTTCTTCGCCCTGGATACACGTTGGCGGCGATGAAGCCAGCGGCGTTCCAGAGGTCGCGCAGCGGGATTTGATCAACATGCTTCACGCGTACTTGAAATCAAAAGGGCGAGAAACGATCGTCTGGGAAGGCCCACGTCCTGGCGAAGGCGAGAACAAGGTTAATACGGAAGTCATTCACATCAACTGGCGGACGATCAACTATCCGGCAAACGAAATGCTCGACGATGGTTACCGAGTCGTGAACGCCGGCTGGGATCCGCTTTATTTGGTGGACCACTATCCCCGCACCAACTTTACGATGACGTCGGCGCAGCACATCTACGAGACGCTCAAACTGACTCGTTTCAAACACGTCAATCCTGGCATTCCGACATTCGCAAAACCGATCGAAGTTGAGCCTTCCGATCGACTGATTGGATTCTGCATGCCGTGGTGGGAAGGCCGCGAAGAGAATTATTTCCCTCAGGTCACGCCGCGATTGATCGCGTTTGCCGATGTCAGTTGGAATCCGGACGCAGCCCGAGATTTCGCTTCGTACCGGGTTCGCGCAGAGAAAATTGAATCAGCAAGGTCAGCCGCGTTCTACCCGGTGACGATCAAGGCAGACGGTCTCGCAAATCAAACCGATGGCGTGTTCCATGAAAAAACTACTGTCGAACTTACGGTTTCCGATTCGTATTCCCAGGAACACGAAATCCGATTCACGCTGGACGGATCGCAACCGACGTTATCTTCGAATGTCTATTCGAGTCCACTTTTGCTCGAAAAATCGTCCACCGTCAGAGCTGCATTGTTCGACGGTGATGCTCAGCTCGGCCATGGTTCAAGACGTCATTTGCAGGCGGTGACTCCGGTCAAAAATCTCGCCCTCGGCAAACCGGTTACTTCGTCGGTGTCGTCGGAGAGTCCTTTTTCGGTGCAACGGGTTACCGATGGTGGGACTGGAAATCTGGATTTCTATCTGGCGTATCCTGCAGAGCCTCAACCGGTGGAAATCACGATCGATCTGGAGCAAACTCAGACGGTCGGCCGCGTGGTGGTCGTCGCCTATTCGATCAGTGGCTCTTTCGAGAAATATTCGGTCGAAGTTTCCGCCGATGGGGAGTCGTTTGAGGAAGTGGCCTCTCGATTGGAAAAGTCGGCCAAGGCAGAACTCTCAGTTGAGCACACGTTTGAAGCTCGCGACGTTCGCTTCGTTCGAATCGTCAGCCATGGTAACAAGGGCTACGTGTTTGATTCGTTCTCGAAGATCGTGGAAGTCCAGGTGTTCGAGTAGATCCGCAAGCGATTCCGCGGCCAAAGCGAACGTTGATCACTATATTTCGCGCACAAAAAAAGCGTGACCATTGGTCACGCTTTCTTGATCGCAATCTGTTTGGAGCGTTTACGTTCCCATCGTCGGAAGCAGCTCTTTGACCATCGTGATCGCAGCCGGGCCGACCAGTACCACGAAGATACCTGGAAAGATGCACAGAACCAGAGGGAAGATCAACGCCACCGCCGTCTTCGAGGCTTTCTCTTCGGCAATCTGCTTGCGGCGGACACGCATCGCATCACTTTGCGTACGAAGTGCTTTACCGACGCTGGTACCGAAACGATCCACCTGAATCAAAACGTTTGCCAACGTGTTCAAATCCTCAACGTCATTTCGCTCTGCCAACTCCTGCAACACGTGCTCACGCGTCTTACCCATTTGCAGTTGGTGGTTGCACTGGTTGAACTCGCCAGCAATGATCGGATGAGCTTTCTCCAGCTCTTCAGAGACGCGACGCAAGGCCTGGTCCTGACCCAAACCGGCTTCTACACAAACGACCATCAAGTCGAGTGCGTCGGGAAGGCCAAGGAAAATTTTCTCTTTCCGCTTGCCCGCGAGGATGCTGAGAATGACGCCCGGCAACAGGAAGAACAGCAACGCGATTCCACAAGCGTACAGCACAGCCGTCGTCGAGAATCCTTTGACCAGAATGGACCCGATGCCACCCATGAACAGGCCGAACAGTCCGCTGAGAACCTGCAGCGAAAGGAAGACTTCGACCGCTTTTTCGCCGCGGAAACCGGCAGAATCAAGCTTAACTTTAAGCTTGTTGACGTCCTGCTCGTTCTTCGGCTGAATCGCGCTCGACAGCTTCGGGCTGGCTTTCGTGAGAAGCTTGTTGATGCCCTCTCGAGCGCTATTCGAGTTGTCTACTTCCTCTTCTTCGCCACGTGCACGACGACGCATCGCATCGAGCCGAGACTCGCTGCGCGTTTGACCATTGAGGAACGTGTCAAACAGCAACCACAGCCCGACAGCGATCGCAACGAAGATCGCAATCGGCGTGACATATAACATCATATTTGCAAAAATAATCATTTCAGTCGCCTACACTTTGATGTTAATAATTTTCTTGATCCACAGAGCACCAACGACCTGCATGACGATCGCAACGGCAAGCATCTGGTGTCCCATCGGCTCTTCAAAGAGCTTCATGACGTACTTGTAATTCAGCTTCAGCATCACCAGGAAAAGAATCGGAGGCATCGCCAAAAGCACGGCACCGGAAATTCGACCTTCACCGGTCAGAGCCTGAATCATGCCTTTGATCTGCATCCGCTCGCGAATCAATTTTCCGATTTTGTCCAGGATCTCAGCCAGGTCACCACCCGTTTGCCGCTGCAGCATGACGGCGGTGGCAAAAAAGCGAAGGTCGAGGTCAGGAACGCGAGTACACATTTGCTCAAGGCTGTCGACAATCGTCGATCCGAGGTTCTGCTGCTCGTAGGCGGTATGGAATTCCGGCCCCAGGGGATCCGGTACCTGTTGGCCCACCAGTTGAATTCCGGCTGGCAAGCTTTGCCCTGCACGCAGAGCCTGAGCCATCAAGTCCAGCGCCTGCGGCAGTTGCGTCGCGAATCGTTTGAGGCGCCGTCCGCGTTTGAACCAGATATAAATGTATGGAAACGTTGCCAGTAATCCGCCAGCCAACGGGCCAGCCCAGATCAGTTTGGCAGGGAGCATGACACAGGCAATGACAGAGACCCCGACTCCCAATCCCAGCGTCATAAGAATAAAGTTGGCGACAGAGATATCGACATTCGATTGCTCGATGAACTTGCGTAGGTTGAACGTTTTGATCAACAGTTGCATTTGCGATTCGATGATGTTCGGCGCTTCTTCAAGCGGCGTACGAAGAATCGAGCTCTGGGCAGCTTCCGCGGGGCCACCGGTTCCGCGACCGCCGTTGCGAGTCAGGTTGGCAAGCCGATCGTCCAGCTTTTCGTTGTCTCCCATGAAGATCAACGAAACTGCGAAGATCGCGCCTGCGACTCCCAGCGTGATCAAGCCAATGATTATGTAAGTTCCCATTTTGCTTTCCTGCGGTTGAACCGTGGCGGCGGGTACCGGTGATTGGTTTGTTAAGCTGTGTTGCGGTAAAAGGTAAACGACCGAGCGGCGAATTCGGCCTGACAGTCGGCGGAACTAGTCTTCCATCATGACGCGTTCGCGGAAAATACTGGCCGGCAATTTGATGCCCATCTGCTCCAGCTTGTCCATACACTTTGGACGAACACCAGTACTGATGAACTTGCCTTTCGCACGACCATTTTCATCCACACCTTCTTTGACGAACTTGAAGATGTCCTGCATGATGATCGTGTCGTTCTCCATACCGCAGACTTCCGTGATCGCCGTGATCTTACGAGGTCCACCTTGCAAACGGTTGGCCTGAACGATCAGGTCGACGGCACTTGCGATCTGAGTACGCATGGCTTTGATCGGAAGGTCGAAGCCGCCCATCATGATCATCGTCTCCATACGAGCGATGCAGTCACGCGGCGTGTTGGCGTGCGTTGTGGTCAGCGAACCTTCGTGACCCGTATTCATCGCCTGAAGCATGTCAAGCGTTTCAGGACCACGACACTCACCGATGATGATTCTTTCAGGACGCATACGAAGGCAGTTTTTCACCAGATCCGTCGCGGTGACCTGTCCCTTGCCTTCGATGTTCGGTGGTCGAGTTTCCAGACGCACAACGTGATCCTGCTGCAGCTGAATTTCAGCCGCGTCTTCAATCGTAACGATACGGTCTTCGTTAGAGATAAAGCTGGACAGCGTGTTCAACAGGGTCGTCTTACCAGAACCTGTACCACCGGAGATGATAATGTTCAGACGGGCTTTCATGGCTCCTTCAAGCAGCATCACCATTTCGGGAGTGAAGGCTTTGAAGTTGAGCAGGTCTTCGAGTTTCAGTGGATTTGAACCGAAACGACGAATTGACATCGCGGCACCGTCCAGTGCCAGCGGAGGAATAATCGCGTTGACACGAGAACCGTCCGTCAATCGAGCATCCACCATCGGGCAGGTTTCATCGACACGACGGCCGACCTTCGAAACGATGCGGTCAATGATCTGCAACAGGTGAGCGTTGTCGCGGAAAATGACGTTGGTCTTTTCCATCTTTCCGCCGCGTTCCGCGTAGATGTTCTTGGGACCGTTGATCAGAATATCGCTGATCTTTGGATCCTTCAGCAGAATCTCCAATGGACCAAGCCCGAACGTTTCGTCGAGAACTTCTTCGACCAGCCGATCACGCTCGTTGCGATTGAGCAGGTTTTGCTCGCTGTCGCAGAGTCTTTCGACGATTCCGCGAATCTCGCGTTTGAAAACTTCACCATCAAGATCGTTGACCTTGCTGAGGTCGAGTTTGCCGATCAGCTTCTGGTGAATTCGCTGTTTGAGTTGATCGTATTCCGATACAGCTGCTGCGTTAGTACTCATGACAATCCGTGGAAGTACGTTTTGATTACAGACCGTGCGCAATCCCGATACTGCGGGGTCTGGAAAAGGTACCTCACGGGTCAAACCTGGTCCGGAAAATAGCTCAGGAGTTTCAGGAATTTACCGGACGGGCAAGCAATGACTGATACAGAACATTTAGCGGGAAAAATTCAAGAAACGCTAAAGGAACCATGCATCGCGACATTTACATGGTTCCGTACATTACCGCGGCGATGATGGCCGCCAAAATCGCTACGATCGCAATTGTGACCAGAAAGAAGAGGCTCGCGACTCCCAGAGCCCGGCCAACCGTCGTAGGCAGCTGAATCTTGACCATGGCTGTCAACACAAGAAACCCGATCAGCATGACGCCAAGCTGCAAAATAATAGCCAACCAGTTGTTGCCGCCCACGAAATAGGAAGCCGCAAACCCGACCGCGAATCCAATGAAATTCTGGATCAGCGTCGTGGACAAACAAATCAGAAACGCGTTGCCAAAACTGGGGGATGGGACGCCAAACTTGCAGGGTGGACGATCGGGATAGCCAGCAGCAAGCGGTGTCGTCGGAGACGCATAGGGGCTGTCGAAAGATACGGGAGCTTCAGATGAGACATCGATATCGACTTCGAGTTTAACCGGTGGTTGATGCGTTGGAACGACTTCATTTTCACCACCGAAGAATCTGTTGAACAGCGAGCACGCGGCTCGCAGGATTACAGCGCCAATCAGAGACCCAATAAGACATTGGACCAGCAGTCCGAATAAAAGAGCAGGAAGAAACAACATCTGGATATTTACTTAGGCATTTGAAAATGACACCAAATCCGGCGACACCCAATAACGTCCACCGAATGACGCGATCAGGAAATGATATCATCAACAACGTGGCCATGGACGTCCGTTAGACGAAATCGCCGGCCCTGGTATCGATACGTGAGCAGTTCGTGGTCGATCCCCAACAGATGCAGCACCGTCGCCTGCCAATCGTGAACGTGGACTCCGTTGTCGACAACATTCCACGCATACGGACAGGTTTCGCCGTACTGAAACCCTGGCTTGACTCCACCGCCGGCCATCCAGAGACTAAAAGCGCGGCCGTGGTGGTCGCGGCCATGTTTCTTTTTGTTAGTGATATCGCCCTGGCCGAAAACCGTGCGACCAAATTCGCCACCGAAGATGACCAGCGTGTCGTCCAGCAGGCCTCGCTGCTTGAGATCCTGAACCAAAGCCGCTGCAGGTTGATCAGTGTCTTTGCACTGAATTTCCAGTTGCGTCGGAATGTTTCCGTGCTGGTCCCATCCGATGTGCATCAGCTGAATAAAACGAACGTCCTGTTCCGCCAGCTTCCGCGCCAACAAACAGTTCCGCGCGAACGAACCGACGCGGTGAACGTCCGGACCGTACATGTCGAGGATGTGTTTTGGCTCGTTGGAAACATCGACGACTTCCGGAACGCTGGTTTGCATTCGGTACGCCATCTCGTATTGTTTGATCCGGGCCTCAATCTCGGGATCGCCGTAGTCGTTCAGCTTTTCCTGATTCAGTTCCGCCAAACGGTCCAGCATTTTACGCCGTAGTGGCCGCGGCATGCCTTTTGGATTGGAAAGATACAGCACGGGATCGCCGCCGCCGCGGAAACGGACGCCTTGATGTTGCGACGGGATAAACCCGCTGCCCCAGTAGTAGTCGTACAGCAGTTGTCCGCAAGTATTTTCTTTATCGCGCGAGTTCATCACAACGAACGACGGCAAGTTGTCGTTCAAATTTCCCAGCCCGTAAGACAACCACGCTCCCATACTCGGCCGACCGGGAATCTGCGAACCGGTGAGAAAGAAAGTTGCCGCCGGAGCATGGTTGATCGCTTCGGTGTTCATCGACTTGACCAGACAAATATCGTCCGCAATCTCTCCGGTGTACGGAATCAGATCGGACAACATCATTCCGGATTTGCCTCGCGGACGAAACGGCTTTAACGGCGGCAGGACAGGAAGCTGTTTCTGCCCGCTGGTCATCGTGGTCAGCCGCTGGCCCTGACGTACTGAATCAGGCAACTGTTCGCCGCGACGTTTCTCGAGCTCGGGCTTGTAGTCAAACATGTCGACGTGAGACGGCCCGCCGCTCATCATTAGATAGATGACGCGTTTTGCTTTTGCCGGATGATGTCCGCCGCCAAGGATGCCGTTTGCATCTTTTCCCGAGGCACTTTTCTGCGCAAACATCGTTGCCAACGCTGCCGCGCCGATTCCGGTCGCTGATCGGCCGAAGAATTGACGTCGGGTATTGTGTTGGTGGTTCTGGTCAATTGGATTCATCGTTACCTTACTCCCGAGTCATGAACTCATCAGTGTTCATGATGATTTGAACCACGCTTGCCAACGAAGCGAGCGTAACTTTCGCCTGATCGTCTTCTGGGACTGCAACAGCTTCGCCGATCGAAACATAGGCCGCCGCGTCATCAACATGTTCCGCATAAAACTCCCGGCTGTCTTCCAACGCCGACAGCAACGAGCCAAGCTCCGCCTGGTTGGGCTTCCGCCCCGTCGCATGCTCAAAGGCAAGCCTGACAATCTGCTCATCGCTTCCGGGCGATTGGCTCAGCACCATGCTGGCCAAGCCGCAGAAGGCTTCCACAAAAACTGGATCGTTGAGCAATACCAAAGCCTGCAGCGGCGTGTTGGTTCGGGAAAGCTTGACCGTACAAGCCTGACGATTTGCCGAATCGAACATGTTCGGCGGAGCCACCGTGCGACGCCAAAACGTGTACAGGCTTCGGCGATGAAGACTGTCACCAGTTGATGGTTTGTAGGCAAATTTTTCCAGACTGAACTCCCGCCACAAACCGTCTGGCTGCCACGGATAAACTGGCGGGCCACCAATCTGCTTGTGCAACAGCCCGGATGTCGACAAAGCTGCATCGCGAATCAAAGTCGTAGGCAGACGAAACCGCGGACTGCGAGCCAGCAAGCGATTTTCCGGGTCGACGTCGTGCAGATCGGCACGGAAACGGGAACTTTGCAAATAAGTTTCCGACGTGACAATCAAGCGATGCATATGCTTGACGTCCCAGCCACTTTCCATGAACTCAACCGCCAACCAGTCCAGCAAATCCGGATGACTCGGCAGCTCGCTCTGAACGCCGAAGTCTTCCGACGTCTTCACGATGCCGATACCGAAAAACGTTTGCCAGTATCGATTCACTGCGACGCGACTGGTCAAAGGATTGTCTCGATCGACCAGCCATTTGGCCAACGATAAACGATTGGCGTCGGCCCCCTCTGGAAGCGGAGGCAAAAAGTGCGGCACGTTTGCCGCAACTTCTTCCGTGGGAGCATCGTAGGCGCCTCGATCAAAAATCGTCGTCTTGCGAGGCTTCTTGCGGTCTCGCATGATCATCACGGTCACGACCGTGGATTTGACACCGGACTTTTTGCTGTACAACGCATTCTGTTTTTGCTTCAACTGCTTCCACTGATCTTTGGCGGCGTTCAGCAAGTACCAATCCTTGAGCAGTTTTTCTTCGCCGCGGTTGCGTTCTTCAGGCGTCTTCTTCAGTGCATTGAAAACGTTACGATTCATCGACGGCGGATCATCCCGATTCTTGTCTTCCCAAGCCCGCAAAGCTTTCGTAATTTCGGCGTCTGCGTCCGACAGAGATTGATTCACGGGAGCAATCTCTGCTTCGATCGTTTCCAGCTGTCGAGTCTGCTCCTCAGTCGGATTGTCGATAAAAGGAGTGCCAACTTGCAGTCTTCCATTGCGGACATTCACGCCGCCGTTTTCGTCGACGTTGTTAAAATAAGCGAAGAACTGATAGTAATCTTCGTGGGTAATCGGATCGTATTTGTGGTCGTGGCATTGAGCACAGGCCATCGTCAGCCCCAGCCAGGTCGTCGCCGTGGTGTCCACGCGATCGAAAACGTAATTATTCCGCTGCTCTTCGACAATCGCACCGCCTTCGCCGTTGAGCATATGATTGCGATTGAACGCCGTTGCAATGAGTTGTTTCCTGGTGGGTTCCGGCAGCAGATCGCCCGCCAACTGTTCGATCGTAAACTGATCGAAGGGCATGTTGTCGTTATAAGCATCCACGACCCAGTCTCGCCACGGCCACTGAGCCCGATCGCCATCCTGCTGGAAGCCGTTTGAGTCCGAATAGCGGGCCGCGTCGAGCCACGGCAATGCCATCCGCTCTCCGTAGTGCTCGCTAGCCAGCAGCTTGTCCGCGAGGCTGTCGATCGCCGCGTCGCTGTCGTTTTGGAAAGATTCGCAAAACTCCTGAGATTGCTCCGGCGTCGGAGGCAGCCCGATCAAGTCCAGATACATTCGCCGCACGAGAACTTCCGGTTCAGCGCGTTTGGATGGATCGATGTCTTTTGATTCGAGTTTTGCCAATACAAATTGATCAATTTCATTGCGAGGCCAACGATCGTCTTTCACCGACGGCAACTCAGGCCGCTGGACTTTTGTGAACGCCCAATGCGATTCGTATTTGGCTCCCTGCTCGATCCACGCCGCAAGAATTCGCTTTTGCCGTTCCGAGATCACGCGACCACTTTCTGGCGGCGGCATTTGAGAGCCCGGATCTTCGTCGAGAATTCGGGAGATCAGTTCGCTGTCTTGCGGATGTCCGACTTCGACGACTGACTCGGCACCTTCACTGGTATCCAGTCGAAGGTCGGCTTCACGATGATTCGGATCCGGGCCATGGCAGTAGTAACAGTTTTCCGAAAGGATCGGCCGCACGTGGAAGTTGAAAGAGATCACCTCCGGCAACGGATCATCATTAACGACCACGCCGCCTTTGAGCCCGCCGCGATTGGCAGGATGAGCCAGATTGTTGAACTCGGGCTGGGCTGGCGACGCGAGAATCACTTCCGTTTCGGCGGACTCCTCTAACGTGTTCGCGTCGAAAACGTCGTTAGCTTTCTCGACAAGGTCAGGTCCGGGCGATTGCCCCTGAGCCAATTCGCTTTCTGAGTTGCGACTGGAAAAGAACACCACGTAGGCGATTCCGGTCGCCATCAACAATGTCGCGGCAATTGCAAGCCATCGAGTCAGACTCGTCGTAGAAGATCGCGGGCTTTGGTTCTGCTTCGCGACAACATGTCCGCACAGCGTTGCAGTCAAAGGCAACTGTGCCGACAGCCACGCAAGTTCCAGCCATGCTTTCTTTGCTCGCGGATCACTGCAGATTAACTGATCGAGTTCGCGCAACGCCTCTTCGCAGCCGTCTCCGGCACGCTGTCCAAGCAACGCAACGCGGTCCTGAATATCCGACATCACAGTTCCCCCAACTTTCCTTCAATGCAACGCAAAAGCCGACTTTGGAGTCTGGCAAACTGTTTGTAGAGCGCCGCCGACGTACGACCGCTCGTTTTCTCCGCCAGTTCGCCGACCGATTCTCCGTGCACATAGCGACTGGTCAGCAGGCTTTTCTCAGACTCGTTCAACAACATCAAACAGTCTTCCAACGCGTTGACTTTGCGATGATCCCGCGACGGCTCGTACGACTCTTCGACTGACTGATAGATCGAATCCATCGCTTCGCCGCTCATCCGCAACCGGTCGCGGCCCTGACGTTTCAGCCACGCCATCGTTTGCATCCGTACAAACGCCAGCGACCAGTTCGCGAACGGCCGCTGTGAATCGTAGCTATCGATTTTCTTCCACATCGCCGCACAGGACTCCTGCAAAATGTCGTCGACATCGCGACAGCCCGGAACCATCGCCAGAACAAGCGTTCGCATTTGGCGCTGCGACTGAATGATCAGCTGCGAAAATTTCGCCCCATCAATTTCAGTAGATTGCTGTGGGGAATCAGACAAAGGAAGCTTCGGCTCAGGCTAGAGGATGGCGTTTAGTATTCAATTAGCGGCAGAGCTTCCATTTTGGACAGGATTTTCCAAAAAGGATAGAAATGTTCCAAAGCCTCACGTTTTCGTTTCGCAAATCGCCTTGATTCAAAGCAAAGCATCAAAATATTTTACGCCCACTGATGGCCAATCGTGCGAATGTACTCTAACGCTGCTTCCAGCTCAGTCGTTTCGATTCCCTGTTTTCTGCCCTCTCGATCACATCGTCCCAGTAGGACAAGATCTTCGTAGTTTTCGTTTTCCTGCAAACGCTTTCGCTTCCGCGCGCCGATCGTTTGGTCAAAAATCTTGTGGGCCAGCATGTGATGCTTCACCAACCACAAAGTTCGATCGGATACGAAGTCACAAATCGCATCGACGCCAGCATCCACATGGTCGTAGGGATCGATGCCTTTCCCGACGTCATGCAGCAACGCCGCGAGCAAAAATTCTTCGTCCCACGGGTTTGCATGGCACGCCAAATCGTAAACTTGCAGACTGTGATACAGCGCATCACCCTCAGGATGGTACTGCGGATTCTGTTTGACGTTTTCGAGCGGAAGCAACAAGGCGTAAAACAGCTGGAACGGATCGATTTTTTCTTCGCTCTCTTCAATCGCGGCTTCGATATCGACATCCGGATAAAAGTTTTGCATCAAAGGAATCAGCTGCGCCTCGCTGGCCCGTTCAATCGGTTTCCCCGTGATGGAGCTTTTAAACACAAAGCTCGCCTTGCTGGTTGGATAGACGGTCAACTCGACTTCGAAACGATCCTTGATGTGGACGTGCTCGTACACCTGCCGCTCTCCGTCTTTGACGACACGTTTTCGCTCGATCTCGTAGTTGAAACCGTGCGAATCAAGAATCCCGGTCACCGACTCGAGGCTGTCACAGAAAACATGCAAATCGATGTCGGAGCCTGAACGAATGTGTCCCGTTAGGACACTGCCGATCAGCCGAGTGCGAAATTGAGCCAGCACCCGCATCACGCGCAGTGCTTCGATTCGCATTTCAAACAGACGCTGATCGTTGGTCTCGCCTTCGAGCATCCTCGCCATGTGTTGGATCTCCTCGCGGATCTCGGCGTTGGACGGCAGATCTTTTGGCTTGACCCAGCCTTTGCAGCAGATTCTTGCTGCTTTCATTTTCGCGCGGTAGTACTCAGATTCCTGACGGTCGTACATCAACCGTGCGGCTTGCCAGGCAATTTGTCGCCGCAATTTCGAATTCGCCATCAACCAGCAGCCTCGTCGGGCGTGCTTTGTTACCAGGATGATCGGATTTGTTACATTTGCATTGTATCTGATGACGCCAGCCGCACCAAAAGGTTCGCCGCCATTTTTCGAAGCCATGACTTCATCTGGCAATGTTCAGGTATAGAATGTGCGAATGGCCAAGGCACGAAAATCCAATCGAAACCTCGCAAAGACAGGACAAGCTGGGGCGCAACCGCTGCAGGGAATTCAAAAAGTGGCCCTGTGGTCGGTGCCTGCAGTTTTCGCAATCTTCCTCGCTTGCGCCGGCACGTTGGCATACCTGTACTTCAGCAAGCCGGCGACGGTTGCGAAAGTTCCATCTGACAGAACTCCCAACGAAAACGTCGAATCGTCGTTGGCTGAGCAAGACCCGCTGCTGAATGACGACCAGCCCAAGAACTATCCGACGGAGAATCTGACAACGACGACGGAAGGATTGGTTGACGCCGAATCGGCGAAAGAGCCTTCGTCCGAGCCAGCGGCTGCCGAATCCGGCTCACAATCCGATCCGCAAACTTCGGCAAGTCCTGCTGATGTGGTTGCGGCAGAGCCTGAGCCTAAAGAAGCAGGGGACGCGACGGGCCCGGAGAACTCTCTGTCGGATCCGTCGACAACTTCATCGGCGACGCCACCCGCGCCTTCGACGCCGATCGAAGTTACGTTGAACGCCAAGACAATTGTTTCGCTGGTTTGCGATGATGGAAAAATTTCCTTCTCCGGCCCGACGGAACTCAAGTTCGTGGACAGCCAACCGACGTTGCAAGTCACCGAGGAATCGGGCGTCAAGTTCGCGCATCTGCTTTTTGACGGAATGGATCAGTCCGCCGAACTTCCTCCTGTTTCCAGATCGCAAGGCAGCCTGGAAATGGTGGCCAAACTTCCGTCGCAAAACACGAGCATCTTTCTTGACAGCAACTATCAGCGTCTGACCCTTCGCAAGAATCGGGACGGGTTACGTTGGCGAGTCGCTGGTGTTCAAAAGCCAGACAAAATCAGAGACGTCTCGAAACCGGTGGACTTTGACCAGTGGCACCATATCGTGGTCACGTGGAAATCTGGCGGAGCCGCAATCCTGTATGTTGACGGCATTGAGTACGATCGATTCAACTACATTCACGAGCAACCGCACTTTGCGGAATACGAGGATGTCGTCCTCGGTCGAACCCGGGGCCCCAACTCGCGTTTCTACGAGTGCCGAATCCACCGCTACAAGGTGTTTGATCAGCCGATTCCGGCCGCCGATGTGGCCAAGCTGAACCAGGCGATCCGCCAAACGTATCCATTCATTTTCAGATAACCACAAAAGACGTCACGATGTCCATCATCACTCAGGAACTGTTCGATTTTTTGCCAGCGTTTTCCGACGACGGCGAAAACTCCGGACAGCGCGACAAAATTGAGTCGCTTTTAAAGAAGGCACTGGCAGAACCGGTCAACTATCCCTCGCTCTCGGAATCGATCTTTCCGGGCGACCGGGTCACGATTCTGGTTCAAGCCGGATTGCCGGCGGCCGGCGAGACTCTCGACAGCCTGCTTTCCATGCTGGAACTTTCGCGAATCGAAACGGCTGACATTTTGGTCGTCGTTCCACAATCCATGGCCAAAGTTTTCAATCTGGTCGAGAACACTCCGGCGGATCCCGAAACCAGAATGCCGGCGACGTATCGCAGGATGTCGGACACGAAAGCGACGCCACTTTGTTTCGAAATCCACGTTACCGATGACGAGCAGGCAGTTTCCTATTTGGCCGCCAACGTTCAGGGCAATCCGGTCTACGTCAATCGCTCGCTCTGCGACAGCGACGTGATTCTGCCGCTCAGCTGCCTCACGCCTGGCCGCAAGCAAACCGACTGCCTGTACCCGGAGTTCAGCACCGACGAAACGCGGTCTCGCTACCGAAAGAAAGACGATTCGTTGAGCGAGCGGGTTGCGGAAGCCGAACTTGCGAACGACTCCTTGGGGCTGTTCTTTTCTATCGAACTGATTTGCAGCCCCGGCGATGTGATCGAGGACATCGTCTGTGGGTCCAGAACTCACGCTCGCCAAATCGCCGCCGAGCGACTCAAACCGCTGTGGGCGATGGAACAGCCAGATGGCTGTGATGTGGTCGTCACGACGGTTGAGTCCGACGCCGATTCGACAGCCTGGTCAAGCGTCATTCGCGCCGTCAATTCCGCTTCGCAAGCCGTTGCTGATGGCCCGATCATCGTCTGGACCGAGCTTTCGGAGAAACCAAACGCGAAAGTCAAAGCCGCTTGTTCGGCTCAGTTTGAGGGTAGCGTTCCCGATTCGCTGTCAAAGAAACTGCAGCACTTTGCCAGCATTCTTTGCGAGCGCCCTGTTTACCTGAAGTCCGGACTTTCACAGAACGTGGTCGAAAGCCTTGGTCTGGGCTACATCGAATCCGCCGAGTCCGCTCAGCGAATCATTCGCCCATTTTCGAAACCGCTGCTTATCCGCGACGGCCATTTGCGGGCTTAAGAATTTTTGATCGAGTCGTCGGCCAAGCCCTTTTTTCTCTCAGGCCGGATGATCCAGCTGAGAATCCGCCAACCGTCAGTGACGATTGACGGAATTCCAGCTCAATGAACGTTTGGTGAAGTTTTGCATGTAGCGATTCGCATGCAATTTCACTGGTGGCTTGTGTTTCAAGACCCGTCCGCGTTTCGATTTTAGATCTATCGAAAACACGGACCGTTAGACGCAGTTGGAAAACTCCTGCCAGCACTGTTTTCGAAAGTGTCGATCGCACGACCGAATCAGGCGTTAAACTTCCGCATTCTGCCCCTGCCCCGAAGTCCGCCTTCGCAGCACGACGACCGGATCTTCGCGCGGCAAACTGGATCGATTGCGATGTCGCGGTCGCCCGAAATCATCATCGGTGGGGAACCCATTCCCGCAAAGAACGCGTTTTCGTGGTGCATTGCGAGCTAGCAGATACACGGGTCTGCGCTGTGAAGATGTATCAATTGCAGGAAAGGCAACGAAAATACTAATGGTATCAATGAATCCGTGTCGATGGATTCTTCCACGTGTACAAGTTTTGAAGGCCGGATGCGCTTTCAATTAGCATAAATCGTGTCGGGACACGTCCCGGGAGACATCGACGATGAGAAGTTTGAGCCAAGTCTGCCTTGCTATTGCACTCTTAGCGACCTTATTCGCAGACGCTCATGCGTTGAGAGCGCAGATCCTCGGTAATCAGGTGTACGAGCCAGGCAGTTTTCGCCAGGTTGCGTCTGATATTAACGTAGGCCTACCGGGCCGCATGTGGTTTCGGACCACCTATGCGGATCAGGGACTTGGCTACCAGGGAGCCTATTTAACGGTCGGCGGAAAACGCCACTTGATGGAAGACCGTTGGGACGGCCGCTGGCTTGGTGAAGCCCGTGTGCACTACGGACTGGAAGAAGGAGGGTTCTTCGCCAACGTCGGCGTCGAACGCGTCTTCTCGCTTGAGTCCGCAGGTGCGGATTTGGTCGGAGGAGTCTGGTACGACTACGACGGTGACAAGCAAGGTCCCTATGCTCACAACTTCTCACAGGTTTCGATCAACGCAGCGATCAAAACAAAAAAATGGGATCTGATCGGTAACGGTTACTTCCCGGTCGGAGTCACCGACTATTCGACGGCAGGCCCAAGCGGAACCAACGTTTTCTTCGGCAGCAACATTTTGCTTACGCCGGGAATCGACTCGGCCCTTCGCGGCTTCGATGTCACGCTTCGCATGCGTCCCAAATATCTGGCTTTCGGAAACGGAGTCGTTGACTTTGGTGGATACGGATACAGTTCTGACTCAGTTGACTTCTTCGGCGGCGGTCGTGCACGACTCGGATTTCAAGCCAAGAGCGGCATGATGATTATGGCCGAAGTCAACCACGACGAACGATTCGAAACAACCGGATCGCTGGGACTGTCATGGGCATTCGGAGCACCGGGAGCTGCTGGTAGCACGGGACGCGGAATCGGCAACGATCTCGACGAAACGGTTCGCGGCGACCACATCGTTCGATTCAACCAGAGCTTCGAACTGGCAATGGATCCTGCAACAGGCCAAGCCTACAACGTTCGACACGTGAACAATACAGCTGACCCTGCTTTCGAGGACGGTACTTACGAGTCACCTTACGCTTCACTCGCATCCGCTGAAGCGGCCAGTATCGAAGGCGACATCATCTTTGTTGATCGCGGCGACGGAAGCCGTCAGGGACTCAACACCGGTTTGGTCATGAAAGATCGACAGCAACTTTTGGGTGTCGGCGGAACAAACATCATCCCGATTCAGGATGGACGGTTCTTCCTCATCCCGGGTGAAGGGGCACGACCAGTCATCTCCAACCCAGGCGGAACGAATGTTGTCACCCTGGCCAACGACACAACCGTCCGCGGTGTCAACATCGATGGCTCAGGAGCATTGAACGGCATCCACGGCGACAATATTAGCAACGGTACAATCGAAGACGTCAACGTCTTCAGCTCGGGACAACACGGTCTTTCGCTCGACATGGTCGGTGGCGACTGGGACATTAAACGAGCCAGCTTCAGCAATAACGTTGTTGACGGTATCTACGTTCGCAACACGACTGACAACTCCTCAGTGTTCACAATTGAGAATGTGGTTGCCGATGGAAACGGATTCGATGGAATTCACTTTGACAACTACCGTGGCAGCCAGCTTCGACTGTTCAACAACACGACCAGCACGAACGGACGACACGGCGTATACATCAAAGACTATGTCGGAGCCGGACTTGATCTGGACATTATCACCCACACCGCACTCGACAATGGAGGCACAGGTGTCTTCATCGACGGCGGGGATGGCGACTTGAACATCGTCAATTCAACCATCTCAGGCAACGGAGTCAACGGACTTCATATCCTGAACTGGTCGAACTCAATCGACGGTGATTCAACCTTCATCGGAAACACCACGGGCGGATCGACGACGCTTGGCGGCAACCAGTCGACGAACCTTGTTGTCGAAATCAACGATCCTGGCAAAACACAAGATGTGCTTGTCACCGGAATCTCAATCGTTGGAGGTGGACGCGGGGTTTATGGTTCAGCAGCAGGCATCGGCACCGAGCTGAACATGTCAATTGTTGACAACGGCGAGTTCTCACAGCATCTCACAGATGGTTTGAGATTCGAAGCCAAGAACAGCGGTACGCTTAACGTACTTGTTGAAAACGAAGCGTTCCCACTGTTGCTCAACGACAACGCTCAAAGCACCGGAGCCGGCATCGCGTTCTTCGCAGATGGACCTTTGGGTCAGCCAGTTTCGAAGCTTAACGCGGTCGTCCGCAACGTCTCCATCAACAACGATGGCGAAGTCGGATTCACGACAACTGTCATCGGGCCATTCGGACCTGATGGAGTTTCGGTTGACGGAACGGGAACTTCCAGAATCAACCTGGTCATGGAAGACTCTCGAATCGAGTCCGCTGGTGGTATCGCTGTCGACATTGACAATGATGGCAACGGCGACGTCAACAACATCTTCTTTGACAACCTTGTGATTCGATCGGACATCGGCGTCTCGCTGATCTCAGACGGTGGGTCATTCGTTGACTTTGCTCTACTCAACTCGGACATCCAGTCAAACGGAAACATTCGTCCGATCGCACAGGGTGGAAGCGAAGACGACGCTCAAGAAGGCGGCGACCCGTTTGCTGACTTCGTCGGCGACTTCGGATTCGTCGCACTGGTTACAGGTGACGCGGGTGGCGGCCTGGACAACCTGACGCGTATCCAGTTCAGCAACAACTTCATTCGCGACTTCACTTTTGACGCTGTCTCGATCGAAGCCGCAGGCGATGCTCAGCTTCTGGCCTACATCAACTCGAACCAGATCCTGAGAAATGGCCCCGGTGTCGACAACGAAGTCGAATTCCCGGATGACCCGGCCACCAACGGTACTGATTTCCTGACCGTTGCCGAAGATCAACTGGACTTCCATGACGGAATCGACATTCTCGCTGGCGGCAACAGCCAGATCAGCTTCCGCATGAATGCCAACGATCTGGTGAACAACTACGAGTTGGGACTGAACCTCAACACCATTGATTCCGGCACGATCAACGGTTCGATCAACTTCAACAACTTTGCCAACGATATTGGACAGGATGCTGACGCAACAGCTGTGAATGTATCAACGTCCTTCATCGAAGACTTGTCAGCCAACAACTTCCTTAACGGAACAATGTGTCTGGATTTGTCATCGAACTCCTTCCGATCGCTGGCAACCTTCAACCAGTTCTCAACCAACCCGTTCCGCGTGGAACTCGATGGTGCGACCAACGGATCTGAGGTCCTGACTGGACCAGGAGTCGTCACGAATTCGGTTGGAGTTTGCGAAGGCCTGATTTCGGACGAAGAACTGTTCTTCACCGCTGCCGGATTCATCGACGCTGACACGCCTCCAGGCGGTGGATTCGCACCTCTGGATCACGACTGATAAAACGTAATCAGACGGACACCAACAGCCTCCTGCGATTTGCAAGAGGCTGTTTTTTTGTGCGCCGTTCTAAAAATATCGTGCGAGAGACGTGCAAAACACGCCCGAAAGCGGCGCAGACCCGGCAATTCCGATTTGCTATCCTCGCCCCTCGTCTAACTTTGCAACGGAGCAATCGTTGAAGATCCTGCAAGTCATTTCTGGTCGCGAGATCAATGGTGCGCTGACGTATTGCAAGTACCTTTCGGAAATGCTCGCCGCTCGCGGTCATGACGTGACGATTCTCTGTCGTCGAAACGGCTGGTTGGAACAAACGGGTGTCAAGGGAGTCCGTTTCATCAACTGCGAAATGAACCGGAAGCCATCCGATGTAGGTCGCATCGCAAACTGGATGCGTCACGAAGGAATCGACGTATTGCATACTCACATGAGCCGTGCTCACGCGTTTGGAGTTCTGCTGAAGATGACATCAGGCGTCCCGGTGATCGCAACCGCCCACAATCGCTCGTTCCAGATCCATTGGCGAATGAACGATTTCGTGATCGCCAACTCCCAGGCAACGATGGACTATCAACGTCGCGTGAATCGAGTCGGCAGTTCAAATCTCGAGAAAGTGCTCTGCTTTACGGACTTGCAGCGATTCAAAGGCGTAACGCCGCGAGACGTTTACCGCGTCAAACGTCAACTGAAGGTTAATCCGGACGAATTCCTCTGTGGTTGCGTCGGCGAGATCATCAAACGAAAGGGCCAGGTCTATTTGTTTCAGGCGCTGAGACAAATCATCGAAGCAATTCCAAATTTCAAACTGGTGCTGCTGGGCCGGTTCCGCCGCGAAGAACCCTACACGCAAAAGCTGAGGTCGATTCTGCTTTCAGAGGGCCTGCAAGGACGGGTGAAATGGCTCGGACTGCGCGAAAACATTCAGGATTTCATGACAGCATTCGATCTGCTTGCAGTTCCGTCCATTGAGGAACCTTTGGGGCTTGTCGCCGTCGAATCGCTGGCAGCCGGAACGCCGGTCGTCGCCACCAGGACCGGCGGACTTCCGGAGATCGTCAAACATCAGCGCTGCGGCTTGCTGGTTCCGCCACGAAACCCGGGTGCGTTGGCGAAATCGATCATTGAACTTGCAAAAAACGAGCCTGCGAGACGCAGCATGGGGCTGGCCGGGCAGGAATTCGTGTACGAGGAGTTCGATACGGAGCGGCTTTGCGAGCGGGTTGAGCAAATCTACGAGCATGTCGTTTCACGCAGGATTCGCTGTGCAGCGTGATGCAGAATTGGCTGGTGAGAAATCGCTCTAGCAACGGACGCGTTAAGTCTCTTTAATGAAACATTCAAGGATGACAACCTGCACTCGGAAAAGGAAATCTGGGCATGAGGCAATTGCAAGAACTGGCAGAATCGATCAACGGAACGGTTGCCGGATCAGAGCAAGCTGAAATTTCGGGCGCTGCAACGATCGCGCGATCTCGTTCTGGCGATATCACGTTTGCTCAATCGCAAAAGCACTACGATGAGTTCCTGCGATCCGAAGCTTCAGCCGTTGTCGTGTCGCGAGGCGTGCTGCTCGACAGTACTCGCGATGCCATCATCGTCGACAATGCTCTCGACGCATTCACGCAAATCGTGTCACAGTTCAGGCCTCCAGTGAAACGTTCTCCAGTCGGCATCAGCCCTCGGGCGATCGTAAGTGATTCAGCCGACATTGCCGATGGAGCATGCATTCACGCCGGCGCTGTCATTATGGAAGGTGTCACGATCGGATCGGGCACGACTGTCTTTCCAAATGTAACCGTGATGGAAGGCTGTGTGATCGGAGCCAATTGCACGCTGTTTCCCAATTGCACTCTGTACGAACAAACTATTCTTGGCGACCGCGTTGTCCTGCATGCAGGCGTTGTGCTGGGTACCTGGGGTTTCGGATATCATTCGTCAGCCAACGGCCATAGAATTTCCGCTCAACTTGGCAATGTAGTTGTTGGGAACGACGTTGAACTGGGCGCTAATACAACGATCGACCGCGGGACTTTTGATTCAACGACCATCGGCGACGGAACAAAGATGGACGACCAGGTGATGGTTGGCCACAACTGCGAAATCGGAAAACACAATCTGTTTTGCTCGCAAGTCGGCATCGCAGGCAGTTGCACGACCGGAGATTTTGTCGTGATGGGAGGCCAGGTAGGACTCGGCGATCATCTCGACATCGGTAGCAACGTTTCAATCGGAGCCAAATCCGGTTTGATGCACAATGTTGAACCCAATCAACGTATTCAGGGAATCCCGGCCCGTCCGGCGCGTCAGGCAATGCAAATCATGGCGATCACCGGTAAGCTGCCGGAGATGCGAAAAGAGATGAAGCGTTTGCAAAAAGAGATTGAATCGCTCGAAAGCAATGCTCGACCGGAATCCATTCGCGACGCTGCGTAGTCAAGAGTTTCAACGCCGATGCCAAACGCAACGACAACCAACGAGATGAAAATTGGGCTGATCGCAGGCTGGGGAAACTTTCCCGTCCGCGTCGCAGAGTCTCTGGTTGCGCAGGGCTACGAAGTCACCTGCGTTGCGGTCAAAGGTCACGCCGATCCAATTCTGAAAGACATCTGCCAGAGTTATCGGGAGTTCGGGATGGGACGCATGGGCTCCCAAGTCCGTTACTTGCGAAAGGCAGGCATCGAACAGGCGACCATGGCCGGGAAGATTTTCAAAACCGTCATTTTCGAGCCGTTCTTTCTCCTGCGTCACTTTCCAGATCTGACTTTTTGGCGCCATTTTTTTCCGGTGTTCCTGACCCGGACTCGAGACCGAAAAGACGATACATTGTTGACGACCGTGACTGAACTTTATGCTTCCGGAGGAATCATGTTTGCTCCCGCAACCGACTTTGCACCGGACCTTTTGATCGGTGAAGGTGTTTTGACCAAACGCAAACCGACCGAATCGCAACTCAAAGACATCGATTTTGGCTGGACGCTCGCTCGTGAAATGGGACGCATGGACATCGGCCAGTCGGTAGTCATCAAACACCAGGCCGCGCTCGCGATCGAAGCCATCGAAGGCACCGACGAATGTATCGCGCGAGCTGGTCAGCTTTGCAAAGCGGGCGGCTTCACGGTGGTTAAAACGGCCAAGCCACAGCAGGACATGCGATTTGATGTTCCAACCGTTGGAACGGGCACGATTGAGACAATCTACAAAGCGGGCGGCAAAGTGCTCGCGATCGAAGCGGGCCGCACGATCATGTTGGACCAGGAAGAAACCATTGCTCTCGCCAACAAACGCGGCATCAGTATCATTGCGAGGAAAGACTGATCCCCGCCCAGCACAGCAACTCGATTGACGTCGATTGCAATCGCAAGTCGTGATGTGCAATTCAACGACGCGTCCTACGCCAATCGATGGAGCTTGGTTTCCTGTATTGTCAGCCGCGAATTCGAGCTGAAAGCGATCTCGGCATTTACGCGATCATGGTAAAATGAGCGTCTCGCCACCTCGTTCCAGGACCACCCATGAACGCACTTTCTCGCTTCCGCATGCGCAAATTCCGCAGCGGTTCGTCGACTCCATCGAGCCGATTGTTTTTTGAGGCTCTCGAAGCTCGCAAACTACTCAGCGGCGATCTTGGCAACGCCTTCAACGTTTGCTACGCCCACGAAGCACCCTCCTTTGTATCCGCGTCTACTGCCAGGAATGACGTCTCGTCATCGGCACAAAAGGACGGCGACGGAAACAGCGACGGCGACGCGCGAAACACTCCCGTTCTGGTTGCCGACTACGTGGATGACTTTCAGAATCCAAACCCAACAGCCAATTGGCAATACCTTTGGAACGAAAGCGGCGAATTCGGAGCCACCGCAAACTATTCGGCGATGAGTTACGACTCGTGGCGTTACCGCCCCAGCACTGCAAACTTTCCGTACCTCGGCGCGACCTTCGGCCATTCAGGACCGGGCCTCGATGATACCGAATCCAACGGAGTTGAGCGTTTCGCGATCGCGGCATTCACCGTTTCGACTTCCGGCGACTACGCAATCGGTGACAGCCTGATTACGCGCGAAGGTGAATTTGGTGACGGCGTTGAACTGGCC
This sequence comes from Mariniblastus fucicola, assembly GCF_008087665.1. Lineage (GTDB taxonomy): Bacteria > Planctomycetota > Planctomycetia > Pirellulales > Pirellulaceae > Mariniblastus > Mariniblastus fucicola. The sequence continues at coordinate 2,568,512 of NZ_CP042912.1, read as the reverse complement.
GTTCACGTCAATGATGAATCCGTGATCGGCACGCTGCAGATTGCTCCAACGGGCTCCGCCAGCTTTGATTTCGATTTGGGCACGCTCGCCGCCGGAGACACGATTTACATTGGAGTTGGACCGGACGGCCCGAACACTGGATCTTCGATCGGCAATGATGGCTTCACGTGGGACTATTCCATCTTCAAAACAGCCGAAGGACCTCCCGAAGAAATTGACGTCATGATCGACCTGGATACACAGCGCTTCATCGGCGATGTGTCCGAGCTTGATCGGGAGAAGTATTTTACGTTTCACTCCAGCGGAGGCGGATCAGACCAGCAGATTCAGGATTTCATGACCGAGTACGATGTGTACACCGGTCGTCAGTTCTGGGGAGCGATCGGGTACGCGAAAAGTCAAACAGGCGAGGCCGGGGTTTACCCGAACGTGACACCCTCCGAAGATCAAACGCTTCGACCGACTTTCCCGATGGTCCAAACTTCCCATCCGCGCGATGCGATTCGTTGGGATACGGACTTGCAAGCCGCTGCGGATTGGGTGACCACGTATTACACGACCGTTGTCGATGAAGTGCCGACCTTTTTCGAGCCGATGAACGAACCGTTTGTGCACGCCGACGATGCCGAGTTCGCGGACGCGCCCGACAATGATGCCATGCGTTTGAAGATGGCTGAGTTTTATGCAGCGATCGGCCAAGCCGTGAACGCGACGCCCGCTCTGGCCAACATGAACGTTGTCGGATACGCGAGCGCATGGCCGTCAGTCGAGCTTTGGGATTTCGGACACTGGGATTCGCGGATGAAGATGTTCATGGACGTCGCCGGCGAGCACATGGATGCTTTTTCGACTCACCTCTACGACGGTGTGAACGTGACCGGTCAGAACAATCGTCGATCGGGCAGCAATTCGGAAGCCATCCTCGACTTGATCGAAACCTACAGCTATGCCAAGTGGGGAACCATCAAGCCACATGCGATTACGGAGTACGGCGGAATCGAGTCTGGATTCGGCGAAGCTTACTCGGACATCAAATCAGCCCAAAGTCTTCGCTCGATCAACCATTTGATGTTCAATCTGCTCGAACGGGAAAATGACATGATGATCAGCATTCCGTTCATCGGCGACAAAGCCACCTGGTTCCACGATCCAGCCAACGGTTGCGAGCCCTACGGTTCAGTGCTCTGGCGTCTGGACAATCCCGATGTTGCGACGTGCACCGGCGACTACGTGTACACGTTTCGAGTGCATTTTTTCGACTTGTGGCAAGATGTGCAGGGCGAGCGCGGACTAATTTCAACTTCGGATCCTGACGTTCAGGCGCAGTTGTTCGTCGATGGCAACACTGCCTATGTCGCGGTCAACAATTTGTCAGATGGAGCCGCAGACATCGACTTGCAGTTCGTATCTGAACTCAGCGGACTGCAGAACGTCGAGATCCGCCAAATGGAAGTCCCGGTTGATTCTTCTCTGGATCCAACCTACACCGAGACGACACAATCCATTGCACCGAACAGCGTCACAATAAACTCGGGAGGCACAGCGGTCCTCGTTTACAATTTCGACGCTCCGCTGGAATTCAGCGAAACGATTCGCTCCAACAAATACTACACAGGCCAGCATTTGGAAACGATCACGGCCGACCAGACGATCATGTTTAGTTTCGACAACGTTCAGACCGCGAGCGAAGGACACGCGACGCTACGCATGGGGATTGGCCGAACGCACAATCTATCCAAAATGCCAATGTTAACGGTCAACGGTACGAACGTCGACGTTCCGGACGACTGGAAGGGATACGACCAGGCGAATCGAGACGACTTCTTTGGCGTGATCGAGATACCTGTGCCAATCGGATTGCTCGACGCAAACAACTCGGTTTCCGTCACCTTTCCCGACAGCGGTGGACGAGTCAGTTCCATGATTCTGGAGGTTGAAGCAATCGATGCGGTTCCGGAACTGACGGACTTGATGATCAACACGGGAGACAACCAACGTTCCGACGTAAATCATCTGACGCTCAACTTCTCTGGATTGGTGGACTTTGGCCCTGACGCATTCTCAGTCGTCCAGCGTAGCGATCTGTCCGGTGCGACCGGAACAAGTGTCGATACATCGCACAGTTCGCAGATCGTTGACGGCGACACTCTCGTCACGCTTTCGTTCGACAGTCTGACCCGAAACGCAACGGGCTCGCTGATCGACGGCAACTACGAATTGACCATCAACGCGGCTTCAGTCGTCGATTCAGTCTCTGGGGCTTCGATGACGGAGGATGTCATTTATGGCGATTCAGCGGATGAAAGCTTCTTCGCCTTTTATGGAGATACCGACGGGAACCGGATCGTCAACGTTTTTGATCTGCTGAAGTTCCGCCAAGCGTACAATTCCGGGACTGGCGATGCGAACTACGATTTGTCGCTCGATTTCCAGGGCAACGGAGCGATCAACGTCTTCGATTTGCTTCCGTTTCGCCAACGCTATTCCGAAACGCTCACGTTCGTTTAACCCGCTTTTCTTCGAGAGTGTCCGACATCAGCGTTGCTTTTTCGCATCATTTGCGAAGATCGATGTTGAGTCGATTCAACAATTTCCAAGATCGCCTGAAATCGCGAAATTGCAGGCCCACAGACGCTAAAAACGTCCCAAATTTAGGAGCCAGGTCCCTAAATTGGTTGTCTCGCGATGCGAACGTTCACTGAAGAAACTCTACAACTTGATCACGAAAAAGCCGAGGCTCGGCGATGGATTTCGTCGCTTGATGCTCCTTTTCTTTCGCGCCTCGTGCGCAGTCAGCCTCCCGTCCCAGATGCGAGATTGACTAGTTCCGAAACGGCCAGAGTTAAACGCCAGCGTGAGTTCGCACTCGGGCGGCGTTGCGCCGAAAGCTTGTTGAAGAAACTGGGCAACGCCGAACAGGTTTGGACCAACTCGGACCGCTCGCCTGCTTGGCCTCAAGGATTCGCTGGCTCAATTTCGCACAGCACCAACTGGACTTGGGCCGCCGTTGTCGAGCAATCGGAAGCTCTCTCGGTAGGAGTTGACACCGAGTCGATCGTAACGGCAGAAACGCGTGACAGAGTCCTCTTCGAAATCGCGGCCGACGACGAGTGGAAGATTTGCAAACGGTTTGACTTGAGCGCCGAGCAAATGTTTACGCTCGTTTTCTCCGCCAAAGAAGCGTTTTTCAAATGCTGCTACCCGCAGGTCAAACAGTTTTTTGGTTTCGAACACGCCGTTGTTGATGCCATCGGGCCAAACAGCATTCGTATCGCGACGCACCCGACTCATCCGCGTCCCGACCTTATGCCGAACGGGCTGGAGGTATTCTATTTGGTAACGCAGAACGATGTTCTCACGGCCACATGGTTGGAGGCTGTGTAGATGAACACCGAAGCTTTCTATAAACAGATCAACGACCTCACAGCGCGAGAGTTTCCCGACGTTTCGTTGAATGAGTTGATTGAGCAAACTTGCAAAAGGTTTCCCGACTCAATTGCTACGCTCGACGCGAAACGGCAACTGACCTACGCAGAACTCGACGAACGAAGCAGTCAGCTCGCGGCGTGGCTGAACGAAAACAAAGGCATCAAACGCGGCGACCTCGTCGGAGTCTGCTGTGACCGAAATGCGGAAACGCCAGTTCTGCTGCTGGGCATTTTGAAAGCCGGCGCCGGATATGTTCCGCTCGATCCCGATTATCCGTTTGAGCGACTGGCCTACATGGTCGAGGACTCAAAAATCAAACATGTCGTCGCTCACAGCGGCCAGCTCAACCTGACGGAATCGTTCGACGTTCCTGCAACGATCGTCGACCGCGACTGGGAGCAGATTGCGTCTACAACTCAATCCACGGAAGCAACATCCAAGCCAACTGACCCACAGTCGGATGTTGCTTACGTGATTTACACCTCCGGTTCGACCGGAAAACCAAAGGGCGTTGCCGTCCCGCACCGTAGCGTCGTCAACATGCTTTTTAGCATGATCGAGTCGCCGGGATTCACGCAGGGTGATCGCATTCTGGCAACGACAACGCTCTCTTTCGACATCAGCGTCGCGGAAATGTTTCTGCCGTTGATCACAGGCGGATCCGTTGCCGTCATCGACCGACAGTCTGCCAAAGACACGACTGCGCTGGTCGCGGCGATCGAAAACTTTGACGTCACATTCATGCAAGCCACTCCTGCGATGTGGCGGATGATCGTTGAAGCCGATTTCCCGGGCAAGCCAACGATGAAATTCATCACCGCTGGAGAACCGCTTCCCCGCGACCTGATTCAGCCGATGTTGAACCGTTGCGGAGAAGTTTGGAACCTGTACGGCCCGACCGAAACAACGGTTTACTCGTCAGGCACCCGCATCACTTCTGATACAGGTCGCATCCTGATTGGAGCGCCGATTGCCAACACGCAAGTCTATGTGGTTGACGAAAACGACGATCTCTGCCCGCCAGAAACAGAAGGAGAGCTTCTGATTGCCGGCGCGGGCATGACGCTAGGCTACCTCAATCGGCCAGAACTTAACGCAGAGAAATTCGTGCAGTGGAATGGCGTTCAGGTTTACCGCACCGGCGACCTCGCAAAGATGACTATCGACGGTCAGATCGACCACCTTGGTCGAATCGACGACCAAATCAAATTCAACGGTCATCGAATTGAACTTGGAGAGATCGACGCAGCAATGGCAATGCAGCCCGGTGTGCGTCAGGCGGCCACAGTGCTGCGTGAAGACCGACCGGGCGACCCCAGATTGGTTGGCTATCTGTTGGCGGCGGAAGATGAAACTCCAAACGTTGCGGAGATCCGTCGTATCCTTTCAATGCTGCTACCGGATTACATGGTTCCCAACATCATTGCGATCGTGGACCAATTCCAATACACGCCCAGTGGAAAGCTTGATCGCAAGGCGTTTGATCCGCCCTCCACTGCTCGACCAGACCTTGGTGTGGAATATGCTGCACCGAAAACGGATGAAGAAAGGAAGCTGTCGAAACTGTGGAGCGAAGTCCTGCAAATCGATCGCATCGGGTTGCGAGACAACTTTTTCGAACTGGGCGGAAACTCAATCCGCGCTGTGAAATTGGTCGCGACTGTGAAGAAAGAACTCGGCATCGACATCACCGGCGCCGAATTCTTCGACAACCCGACTATCGAGTCCTTTGTTGGCTTGAGAGAGAAAAAACAGCGATTCAAAAACGGTTTAAGTCAGAATGCTTCGCGGCGAGACACAAGCAGTAATCAATATGCGATCGTCGGCATGGCCGCCCGCATGCCGGGGGCCCGCGACCTGAATGAATTTTGGTCGAACCTGGTGAACGGAGTCGAATCGATTCGATTCTTCACGCCGGAGGAATTGGACGATACGCTCGACCCGAGCGAGACTCAGGATGCAAACTACGTCGCGGCGCGCGGCATTATCGAAGACGCCGATCACTTCGACGCGAAGTTTTTCCGTACTCCGCCGCGGACCGCGGAAATGACCTGTCCGCAGCAGCGAATCATGCTGGAACTTGCCTGGACCGCTCTCGAAGACGCCGGCGTGATCCCAAACCGAACTGACGATCAGATCGGAATCTGGGCGGGAACTTATTCGACCAGCTACTTCATCAAGAACGTGCTGACCAACCCGGACCTCGTGCGGCAAACCGGCGAATTTCAGGCCGGAGTGCTCAACGAGAAAGACTACATCGCGACTCGCGTCGCACACGCTCTCAACTTCACTGGACCGGCAATCAACGTCAACACAGCATGCTCGACTTCGCTGGTCGCGTTGATCGAAGCTTGCAAATCGCTCGAGTTTGGCCACTGCGATGTCGCTCTGGCTGGCGCCGCATCCGTGACGTTTCCGCAAAACAGCGGTCACCTCCATCAAACAGGTAGCATTTTCTCTCCCGACGGCCACTGTCGTCCATTCGATGCTGACGGAGCAGGCACTCTTTTCAGCGACGGCGCTGGAGTCGTCGTGGTAAAGCGATTGGAAGATGCGGTTGCCAGCGAAGATCGAATCTACGCGGTCATCAAAGGCTTTGGCATCAACAATGATGGCGGCGAGAAGGCCAGTTTTAGTGCGCCAAGTATTCACGGTCAGGCGAACGCGATCGCGATGGCTCAGTCGATGGCCGGAGTCAATCCGGATTCCATTGGCTACATCGAAGCACACGGTACGGCGACACCGATTGGCGATCCGATCGAAGTTTCGGCTCTTCGTACGGTGTTCGAATCGCAAACCGATGAGAAACAGTTTTGTGCCATTGGCAGCGTGAAGTCAAACTTTGGACACACGGTTTCGGCGGCAGGTATAGCGGGACTGATCAAGTCTGCGATGGCGCTGCATGATGAGCAGATTCCGGCGACTCTTCATTTCCAACGACCCAACCCACAGATTGATTTTGAGAACAGTCCGTTCTTCGTCTGTGACAAACTGACTCCGTGGAAACGCGTTGAGCAACCTCGCCGCGCCGGAGTTAGCGCGTTTGGCGTCGGCGGAACCAACGCCCATGTCTTGCTCGAAGAAGCTCCAACTACGGGAATCAATTCGCCGGCGACAACGCCTGACAATGAGTTGCCGTTCGTAATCTTTCCGGTGTCAGCAAAGTCCGAATCGGCTCTTGTCGAGAATGTCGACGCGCTGGCCAAGTACTTTGCTTCCAATGACCAGTGCTCGATCGCTCACGCCGCTTCGACATTGCAAACGCGGCGTGAAGAGTTCGCGTGGCGTGCAGCCGTTGTGGTCGATTCCGCTTCGCAGGCAGCCACTCAACTGACGGAGAAAAAGCCTCCGCAGTTCATGAAACGAAAGAGCACTGCTTCGGGACGAGACATCGTTTTCATGTTCCCTGGGCAAGGCTCGCAGTACGTTCGCATGGGCCAGAACTTATACCAGCATTCCACGGTCTTTCGTGAAAGCCTGGATCAGTGCGCGGCAATTCTGAATCCGTTGTTGGATCGCGATCTGCTTGCAGTCCTGTTTCCGAAATCGGGCGATGAGGAAGCGTCTCAAGAAATTCTTCGCAACACGCAGTTCACCCAGCCAGCGCTATTCGCACTCGAATACTCACTGGCGAAAGTATGGAAGTCATGGGGCGTCGAGCCTAAAGCACTTATCGGACATTCGATCGGTGAGTTTGCTGCGGCTTGCGCTGCCGAAGTTTTTAAACTGGAAGACGGCCTTCGCATGATCGCAAAACGCGGCCAATTGATGCAGGCATTGCCCGGCGGCAGCATGATGAGTGTTCGGTTGCCTGGCAATGTCGTTGAGCCGTTGCTGTGGGGACAGATGGCGATCGGATCGTTCAACGGGCCAAGTCTTTGTGTTGTGGCGGGACCGGACGATCAGGTTGCGGAGCTTCAATCGAAACTCGAAGCGGACGAAGTCGTCTGCCGTCACCTTCACACCTCGCATGCATTCCACTCGCCGATGATGGAAGAGATCGTCGAGCCGTTCGCCAAATTTGTAGAGCAGTTTGAGCTATCGCCACCGACGACTCCGATCCTGTCAACCGTGACCGGAGGATGGATGACGAACGAAGAGGCGACGGATCCGAACTATTGGGCCGACCATTTACGAAAGCCTGTTCGGTTCTCGGACGCCGTTACGAAACTTTGGGATGAAAAAGACGGTGATCCAAGTCGCATTCTCATTGAACTGGGACCTCGCCGGACTTTGGCAACGCTGGCAAAACAACACGCGACCGATCCGAAGAAACAAATCTCGATTCCGACGCTTGGCAACAACGCTGACGACAATGCGGAATGGCACAGCACACTTTCAGCCGTCGCCAATCTATGGCTGGCCGGAGTGAAGATCGATTGGAGCAGGCTTTCAAGCGACGGCCAACCACGACGCAAGTTGCCTCACATGAGTCTGCCAACCTATGCGTTTCAACGCGAACGTTACTTCATCAAACCCGGAACTGTTCCCGAATCATCGAATACCCAAATTCAAACTCAACCGCAACCTGCCCCCAAGAAACAAGACGCCCCACCATTGGAAAATTCAACCATGACCCGAATTCCAAACATTGTTACTGCTATCAACGAAGTGTTTGAGAACACTTCCGGGTTTGACCTTTCCGAGTTCGACGGAGATACCACGTTCTTTGAGATGGGACTCGATTCGCTCGTCCTGACGCAAACCGCGACGGCTTTGAAGAAAGAAATGAACTTTGAGGTGACGTTTCGGCAGTTGCTAGAAGAAACACCAACCGTTGATTCGCTCGCCTTATTTCTGGACGAGAACTTGCCGGCCGATCAGTTTGCCGCGGTCGAAGTCAACAAACCGGCCAACCTTGAAACGCCTGTCGAAGTTACCGCGATCTCTTCAGCGTCGGATCAGCTTTCGGATCAGCCCGAGCCGAGCATCGCTGTGACTCAACAGGAAAACGAAACGCCAATCGCAACATCGACAGCCGCGAAAAACGTGGCTCCAGTCGTCGGTTCTGCTGCGGAAGCCATCGTGCAGCAACAGCTTCAGATCATGGCGGCTCAGCTTCAAATGCTCTCCGGCTTCACATCAACGTCCAGCCAAACAGCGCCAAGCCCTAAAGCCGTTTCGACGCCCATTGTCGCAACTTCGGTACATTCCGCAGCAGAATCAAAGCCTGCGATGCCTGCGACTCCTTTACCAACTCAGAGCGAACGCCCGGAGCAGTGTGATACCGCGAAAGCAAAACGGTTTTCAACGATAAAGCTCAACGACGGCGCTCTCAACGAGTCGCAACAATCGGCACTCGATGAAATCATCCGCCAGAACAATGCGAAGATGCCCAACAGCAAGGCTTACGCGCAGTTGCACCGAAAGTATATGGCTGACCCGCGAACCGTGTCCGGATTTCGACCAAACATGAAAGAGATGACACATCCGATCGTCGTCGAACGATCCAAGGGTGTGAAACTATGGGACATCGACGGCAATGAGTACATCGATTTCACTTGCGGATTCGGTTCCAACATACTTGGACACAGTCACGAGATCACGATCAAGGCCATCACGGATCAAGTCAACAAAGACTACTCCATCGGCCCGCAGAGCCCGCTTGCCGGAGAAGTCGCCAAGCTGTTTTGCGAGTTGACGGGCAATGAACGGATGGCATTTTCCAACACCGGTTCCGAAGCTGTGCTTGGTTGCACCCGTTTGGCTCGCAACGCAACCGGGCGCGACCTGATCGTCATGTTCAACGGAGATTACCACGGAATTCTCGACGAGGTCATCGCTCGCGGTAGTAAGAAGCTAAAAAGCTTTCCTGCCGCGACCGGAATTCCCAAAGACCATGTCGGCAACACGTTGATTTTGGATTATGGAGATCCCAAGTCACTGGAAATCATCCGCGAAAGGATGGATGAGATTGCCGCAGTTTTGGTGGAACCGGTCCAAAGCCGCACTCCAGAATTGCAGCCTAAAGAATTCTTGCAGGAACTTCGCGCGATGACGGAGAACGAACCGACGTGTTTGATCTTTGACGAAGTCATCTCTGGCCTGCGAATTGGACTTGGCGGCGCACAAGAGTACTTCGGAATCAAAGCTGACCTTGCTTCCTATGGAAAAATTGTAGGCGGCGGAATGCCGATCGGCATCGTCGCCGGCAAGGCAGAATACATGGACGGGCTTGACGGCGGATACTGGCAGTACGGTGATGACAGTCGACCGGAATCAGGCATGACCTACTTTGCAGGCACCTTCGTTCGTCATCCACTCACGTTGGCGGCGTCGAAAGCGATCCTTGAACACCTTCGTGACGGCGGGCAGCCCATGTACGAATCGCTGAACGGGCTCGGCGACTACCTCGCAGACAAGCTGAATCAGGTCTTTGAAGAGATGGACGCGCCGATGTACCTCGCGAACTTTGGCTCGCTGTTCAAAATTCAGTTTCACCAGGAACTTGTATACAGCGAAGTCTTCTTTGCCGGATTGCGGCGCCGTGGAATGCACATCTGGGACCATCGCCCGTGTTTGTTGACGCTGGCTCACCAACGAAGCGACGTCGATCGACTTGCGGACGAAATGAGGCGAACGATCGCGGAATGCCAACGATACGGATTCATGCCAGGTGAAGGGCACTTAAAGTTTGTCGACGACTTTGATGCCAATCGGCCTCCTGCTTCCGGCGCCAAGATCGGCAAAGACGAAAACGGAAATCCAGGCTGGTTTGTTGCAGACACAAACAACCCCGGGCAATTCGTTCAAATTGGCTTTGCCATGCCAGGAACTGTTTGACAAATTGATTTTAATGTCGTCAACGCGGCCAAACATGAGCGGCAAGGCGGCTAGCCGCCGTTAAAAGACGCAACGGACCGACGGATGTTGCCTTGCCGCTCACATTTACCAAACAGTACCTAGTGCCATTGAAATCATCGAAAGCGTTGCTTTCAAAATTGAGAATCCAACCATGACCACCACGAACACATTCACAACCTCGTCTCCGATCGTCGCTGCTGTCGGACCGCAAGATGTCGTCAAGCGATACGCTGCGAGCGAAGCTCAAATCGAAGTCTGGCTGTCGAGTTCGCAAAGCGTTGAGGCGAACTGCGCGTACAACGAAATCGCATCGCTGACTTTTGCGGGCCAGCTTGACGTTCAGCGTTTGCAGCAGTCGATCGAGAAAGTCGTCCATCGTCACGGTTCGCTGCGTAGTACGTTTAGCGAAGACGGCCTGCAAGTGCTTGAACATCGAGCAGTAAACTACGGATTTGAATTCGTAGACTTCAGCGACAAATCCGCCGAAGAGCTCGAGCTTCTGACACAGGAAGTCGTCCTCAAGCAGGCCAGCACGCCTTTCGATCTGGTTCGCGGTCCGCTGCTCCGATTCGTGCTACAGAAATTGGATGACTCAAACTACAAGCTGACTTTTGCGGCCCACCACCTGATCCTCGACGGATGGTCGCTGTCTGTGTTCTGCAAAGACCTCGGTCATTTTTATGCCGAACCAGATGGCGACGATCAGGGGAAATCGACGCTCGCTGACGACTACGAACAGTACTCCCAGCAACTAGACTCCTATCTGATTTCGGATGCCGGAAAAGCTGACGAGTCATTTTGGGTCAGCCAGTTCGTGGACGAAATACCTGCCCTGGACTTACCGACTGAAAACAAGCGGCCGCCGCTGCGAACCTACTTCGGGCATCGCTATGACCATCAGCTTTCGAGTGAACTGGTGGAACGCGTTCGTAAGGTCGGCGCCAAATCCGGATGCAGTTTGTTCAACATCATGCTGGCAGCCTTCAACGCATGGGTCGCCCGAATCAGCGGCAACGATGACTTCTGCGTCGGGATTCCAACGGCAGGACAAGCCGCGATGGACATGCCCGAACTGATTGGTCATTGTGTCAACACGATGCCGCTGCGAACAAAAGTGGACGTCGACGGTCCGTTTGTTGACTACATGAAATCCTGTCGTGGCACTCTGCTCGATTCGCTTGATCACCAGCGATACTCATACGGCACTCTGCTGCGCAAACTTGCTCCGCCGCGCGACCCGTCACGGCCACCGATGCTTGCCATTTCGTTCAACATTGATCCGGTGGTCGATGCGAGCGAACTGGGTTTCCACAAATTGAAAGCCGAACTTTCAATTGAACCGAGGAAATTCGAGAACTTTGAATGGTTCATCAACGGGGTGATTCAGAAAGACAAATCGATCGAGTTGCAGATTCAATTCAACACCGACTTGTATTCGGCTCAGGCGATGAAGGGTCTCTTTGAAGGCTTCGAAGCGTTCCTTGAGCAAGTTGCTGATGACCCGCAAGCCACGATTGCTGACTTGCACGTCATGAGCATTCCGCAGCGGCAAAAAGTACTGGTCGAATGGAACGCGACGGAGCAAGATTATCCGACCGAGTCGACGTTGCACGAAGAGTTCCACCGGCAGGCCGAGGAAACGCCTGATCAAATTGCCGTAACGTTTGAGAATACTTCGTTGAGCTATCGCGAAGTAGAGCAGCGTTCGAACCAGGTTGCCCGTGTGCTGCGTGAACAGGGCATCGGAGCTGGCGATCTGGTTGGCATCTGTGTCAATCGAAGCGCGGAAATGCTGGTCTATTTGTACGGAATCATGAAGTCCGGCGCTGGATACGTTCCGCTCGATCCGGCCTATCCGAGCGATCGCCTGAGGTACATGTGCGATCATTCCGGGCTAAAGCTGGTCGTCACAGAATCGGAACTCGGTTCGCGGGTCGCTGATTTTGGCAAACCACAACTTGCGATCGATGAAGTTGATTTCAGGAACGGCGAAATTTCCTCCGAGCCTGTTGAAAACAACGCTACACCATACGACGTTTGCTACGTAATTTACACTTCCGGATCGACGGGCAAACCGAAAGGCGTGCAGGTTCCTCACGGTTCGGTCGTCAACTTTCTATACGCAATGCAGCAGACGCCAGGCTTCGACAAAACAGATTCCGTGTTGGCGGTCACAACACTTTCATTCGACATCGCCGTTCTCGAACTCTATCTGCCGACGATTTCCGGTGGTCAAGTCGTGATTGTCGACAGTGTGACTGCCGCTGACGGAGCCAAGCTCGCCGAACGTTTGGAAGCGGATGACATTTCACTGCTACAGGCAACTCCAGCAACCTGGCGGATGATGATCGAAGCCGGTTGGAATGGAAAACGCGATCTGAAAGTACTTTGCGGCGGCGAACCGATGCCTCAAGACCTCGTTGCGCCGTTGCTGGATCGCTGCGGCGAGCTTTGGAACATGTACGGTCCAACCGAAACGACGGTTTGGTCTGCGGCCTATCGAATCACAGAACCTGATAGGCCGATTCTTATCGGAAAACCAATCGGAAACACGCAGATTTACATTCTGGATTCCAAAGGAAATGAAGTTCCTGTCGGAAGCGAAGGCGAGATCTACATCGGCGGCGCTGGTGTGACGCTTGGATATCTGAATCAGAGTGAAATGACCGATCAGAGATTCATCCGCAATCGGTACCGCAACCCGTTCGTTGACTACGTAAGCGATCGACTCTACAAGACTGGCGACCTGGCAAAGTTTCGTCTCGACGGAAACATCGAGTTCCTGCGCCGTAATGACAAACAGGTCAAAGTTCGCGGCTTTCGAATCGAGTTGGGTGAGATCGAACAAATCCTGAAGTCAAACCACTCCGTCGCGAATTGCGTGGTGCTTGTGCGAGAAGCAGCGGCCGGTGACGCACGGCTGGTGGCTTACGTGGTTTTGCATTCTGGTGAAACTTCGAACGCTGGGCAGCTTCGTGATCACGTTCGGCAGTCACTTCCGTACTACATGGTTCCGCAACATTTTGTCTTTCTGGAATCCTTGCCGCAAACCAATAACGGCAAGATCGACCACAAAGCACTTCCGGCTCCAATCGGCAACGGTAGCGAGGATGCGTCGGAAGAAGAGCTGCCTCTTCCGGTTACCGCTGCGGAGAAGTTCGTAGCCAAGGTTTGGGAACAGACTCTGGAGATCGATGACGTTCGGACGAATGACACGTTCTTTGACATCGGAGGTCATTCGCTGTTGGTGATGAAAGTCATTGCGGCAGTTGAGGACAAAACCGGCGTCAAACTGGGGCCACAGGAATTTCTGATTTCGACGTTAGCGCAAATGGCAGAGAAAATTGCAGCGGCGCATACGTTCGCAGATGACGAAAACCAGTCGATCAATGATGACTCAACCGAAAAAGCCAAAGCGGAGCCGGAGCAGACCGACCCCGAGACAAGCGACGCGGTGCAGTCGGAGAGCAAGGGCGCATTTCGATTGCTCAAAGGTTTCTGGAATTGAAAACGATGATCAAGCAGCACTTTTTTGGACATCCCGAGTCGCCATTGTTTGGTGTGTACCACCGACCGCGTGGCAAAGCCGCCAATGGACGGTCTGTCCGTGCTGCCGTGATCTGCCCTTCGATTGGACAGGAATATAATCGCACGCACTGGACGCTGCGGTTGATGGCCAACCAGATTGCGAGAAAGGGAGTTCACGTTTTGCGCATGGACTACCACGGAATCGGTGACTCGGCGCAGTGCGTCGATCAGATCGAGAGCCTCGTTTCGTGGCACCGAAACATCCTGCAATCGATCGAGCATATCAAACGTGAAAGCGGGGCTGAAACGGTGATGCTGGTCGGGCACCGTTTCGGCGCAGCACTGGCTGCACAAGTCGCCAGGCAACGCCCGGACGTCAACGGAATCGTGATGTGGGAACCCGTTCTCTGCGGACGGAGCTATCTCGACTCGCTGCGGAAAATGCACGAATCAATGCTGGACCTGTGGGTCTGCAAGATGTCGACTCCGAACGACGATTCCATCGAAGAAATATTGGGCTCTCGTTACCAACGTTGCCTGTTGGAACAGATCGAAGCGATGAAGATTGAACTGGCGGACGTCATTCAACCACAACTGATTGCCGACCAACGATCAAAAGCAAAGTCATACTCACATCCGGAACCCGGCACGCAATTGATTATCGAGGATCCCCGTCCGGGATCATGGAACGATCTCAATGAACTTGAACTGGCATGGCTGCGTCCCAAAGTGATGCGGCAGATCGTAAAAAAGATCGACGACATGTTTTCGAGGCTCGATCGTTTCGGCGCTTTGCGTCTTTGTATGGAGACAATCCGGTGAAAGAAACTGTTTGCAACTTTGGGCCTGAGAAACGCCTGTTTGGAATTCTGACGACGCCAGATGAGGACGTTCGCATCCCCAACGCACCGATCGCCTTAATTCTCAATGCAGGAATCGTTCATCGAGTGGGTCCGTTTCGAATCCATGTTGATATCGCCAGACAGTTGGCCGCTGCCGGATTCTCAACGCTGCGATTGGACTTGTCGGGACTTGGCGACAGTGCGCCACGAACGGGATCTTATGAAATCGAAGACCGTGCGGTGCTGGATGTCGGCGACGCGATGGATTTCCTGCAACGTGAAACGGGCGTTGACCAGTTCGCTTTGTTGGGACTCTGCAGCGGCGCCTACAACGCTCATCGAGTCGCTGTAAAAGACAAGAGGATTGTGGGGACAGTGTTTCTGGATGGAATTGTGTTTCGAACGTTTGGCTACTATTTCCGTCGCTTCACACGATACTTTCGCTATCGATTTTGGCGAAACGCGATCCGACGTCGGCTTTCGAGCAGCCGCGGCGAAGTCGATGCCGAGACCAGCGCTTTCAATGAAAGCGAGTTTTTCGATGTTGGTTTGAACCGAGATGTGGTCGTCGAACAGCTGAACTTGCTGATGCACCGCGATGTTCAGATGCTTTTCCTGTACACCGATGGCTACGACGACATCGTTGGTCGTTCGCAGTTTCAGGAGATGTATGGCCTGAGACCGGATGACGGACAGCTTCAGGTTGAGTACTATCCGAAATCTGAGCACACGTTTCGTCTGATCGAAAATCGTCGCGCCGCCTGCGATCGAATCACGGACTGGATTGTGGGACGATTTGCCAAACCGATGTTGATCGGACGATAACTACTGATCGGCAGAAGAGTCCAATGCTGCTTCCTTCAATTGCTTGCGAGCGAGTTCCACCTTTTGATCATCCAGAGGAACTCCAGACTCTCGGGCAGCGATAAACTCTTCGAGCAAGTTGCCTACTTTTCCATCGTCGCCAAGCTCATTGTAAACAGCGGCCAACCCCCAAATCTGACCCTGAGCAATCACACTCTTGCGACCAAACTCTTTTTCAGCGAGCGACAGAAGTCGAAGGCGAATCTTCACGCACTGGTCCAGGTCTCCGGTGATGCCCCATGCATTTGCGACATTGCCGTAGATGACAAGCATGTTGGGATGTGTTTCGCCCAAGTCTTCCAAAACCGCCTCACAGCACCGTTGCATTTCCGGCAGCAATTCGATCATTCGTTTCTTGCAATTTGGGATGGCAGAGTTCATTCCGCAAGTTACCAGCACGCTATCAAACGCAAGCAGCGTAGGCATTGCATCGAATCCGTATTTTCGCTGAGCATGGATCAGCGTTTGTTCCGACAGACTCAACGCGTCTTTGAATTTTCCGCGTTGACGCAGTTTGGCCGCCATGGCGTAGGCTGCGCTGATCGAACTGCTGTGCTCTGAGCCGTAAATTTTGATGTAGTTGTCGAAGGCATCGTTCAAAAGCTCAAAATTTCCGTCGTTCATGGCACTGGAATAGTTGCAACATGCCACTCGAAATTTCGCATAGGACACGTAGCGTTGCTTGTACCTGTCCGGAAGACCACTTTCCGGGAGCCAATTTTCCAGACGTTCGAACCCGTTCTTTGCGTCGACGATTGTTTCTTTCGCGAGTTTCGACAATTGAAACTGTGATTCGGCAAAGTAGATAAGTGCATCCGCTTTGGTCTGCGTTTCCTGAGTCGGGCTCTCGATAATTCGTTCAATGCTCGCCCCCAAGGAAGCAGCTGATTCGTCAAACTTTCCCTGCGCCATCACGGCCGCCGCGAGTCGAACCTGCAATCGATCTTTTTGATCAGAGGTCAATCGATCGCCGCCGATTTTAATCGCCTGCTCAACCACTTCCCGGGATTCCTCAGGGTGGCCAAGAGTCGCAAGCGTCCGTCCGAGTGTCCCCATGAGTCTGCTGGCGCTCTCTGGATCTGCCGATTCAGCGATAAGATCGACACTATCAATAAGACGGATCGCCAGCCGATCACGAAGATCAGGCTCCGACAAAACATCTCCGTCAAGGTTGTAGTCCAGATCGTTGAAAATCGACTCCAGCACTTCGACTTGTCGTTGCGAGTCATCTCGCGCCGCAGAAATCTCTGCGTTGGACCAGGCCATCGCCGTCAATCCAATCGTCAATCCTGCAAACGCCAAACCGAGACTGAAAGCGACGACCGGATTCCGCTTTGCCCAACGAGTCAGCAAGTAGAATGGGCTTCGAGGTTTCGCTTGAACCGGAATGCCATCGAGGAATCTTCCCAGGTCGCCTGCCAACTCAAAAGCACTTGGGTACCGATCGGCAGCATCTTTACGGAGGCATTTTTCGCAAATTGCAATCAGGTCTGCAGGTACATCCTTGCGAAACGACGCGATCGGCACCGGAGTTTCTGTTTCGATCGCCCGGATCGTTCCCGAATAGCCAGTTTTTCGATGCGGTGTTTTGCCAACAAGCATTTCATACAGCACGGTGCCCAACGAGTAGACATCTGATGGTGGTCCGATCTCAGACTCCGAACGAACCTGCTCGGGCGACATGTATGCCGGCGTTCCAAGGATCGAACCATCGACGGTGTTAAACTCAGAGGCTTCAACATCAGCGAAATGTTTGGCCAGACCAAAGTCCGTGACGCAAACGGATTCGTTCCAGGGAGTCGATCCTTTTTCGCCACTTCCTTCAATCAAAACGTTGGCTGGTTTAATATCCCGATGCAAGATTCCTTTGGCGTGCGCGTGGGCGACGGCATCAGCAATACGTTTCAGTGCTGAAGCTACTTCCTTCGCGGGAAGCGGCTGCTTTCGAGTCTTGAGAAAGCTGTGCAGGCTACATCCTTCGATCCATTTGAACGCGATAAATGGTTGTCCGTCGGCGCCTCCGGCTTCATAGACTGGAACAACACCGGGGTGTGAAAGCATCGCAACCGCCCGGGCTTCGCGTTGAAACCGCTCGATCGCATTTTGGTCCCCAAGTCGCTCGACGAGCGGAACTTTCAGTGCAACGCTGCGTTGCAAATTGACGTCTCGAGCCTGATACACATTCGCAAAACCTCCTTGGGCAGCCAGTCGAACGATCTCGTAACGTCCGATCTGATCCGGGATATTTGCATGCGATCGAGCAGGATTGTCGGGCGCTGTTTCCTGGGAGCGGGCAGTCTCAACCAAAACTCTGGAGATCTTCTCAGAGTCACTTTCTTTCAGTTGGTTGAGCAAGTTCATACATTGGCCAGCGCCAAAGAGTTCTGCCAGCTCGGACTCTGAAAGACCTTCCAACTGTTTTTCGATCACCGATTTGTCATCGCCCGAATCCTCGAGCTCGCAAAGCTTCTGCAAAAGTGAAGCCAGCGATGCTTCCTCGCCAGGATCGGATTCATCGATCGGACTCATTCATCTTCCTCGGCTTTTACCATGCGTTTTTGCAGCCGTATCAACGTTCGGTACCAGGTTTTGGTGATCGCATCCTGGGAACGATTTAGTTTATTGGCGATCTCGCGAAACGAAAGTTTCTCAAACGCACGCAACTGAACAACCTGCTTTGGAAATTCGTCCAATTCATTGATCACCGTTTGCAATTGAGCAAGCTGTTCATTGCGAATCGCATTGCTGGCAGGTGTCGGATCTTCGAGCACGACATTGCTTCCCGGCCCCGATGCCGCACCATCAAGAGAGCGTTCCCGTTTAACGTCCCGGCGCTGACGGTTGAGCTCACGGTTGATTTGCCGAATCTCGTTGATGACCAGCGTTTTTAGCCAACCGCGAAACTCGGCGCTTGATGATCCGCGAAAGCTTTCAAAGTTTTCGATGACTTTGACGAAGGACTGTTGCACGATGTCAGACACGCCATGCTTGTTCCGAAACCAGTCCGCATTGTGCCGGGAGGCCATGGAGATGACATAAGGTTGAAGCTGGCGAAGCACCTTCGCGCGCGCGTCCGCATTTCCGTCGCGTGCTTCGCGAATCAGCAACGTTATCGAACTGACCTCAATCGCCGATACCGCGGGCTGAGCCGCGGTATCGGGCACCCCGGTTTGCTCTTCCATTGTTCCCACCAACTCCAATACACATCCTCCGCTTCATTCATGATGCCAATTGGAGCTCGTTTTTGCCAACAATTTCTTATCTTTTTTGCGGGGCGAATACAGGCTTTTCGAACGTGGAATCGTCAATCGACAAGAATCTTTGGCCAAATACTTACTGTCCGGCATCAATTCCTATGAACCGCGTAGGTCGTGGTCTTTCGTTGGACCACATTTCTGCTCGCAATCGCGAACGACTTAGACTCAGTAAGGAAGACCATGAAATTTCTGAATATCCACAGATCACCGATGCTGCACGGCATCGCCACATTGACTGCGATCGCACTTTTCACGCCGACGACGGTGTCCGCTCAGATTTCTCTACCGCGCAACGTAGTTACTTACATAGATTCGGAATACACGATATCGAATGGCACCAACGATATCTCGGACAGCCTCGACGACTCCGAGTTTTCGGACACTGGATATCTCTCAGCCAGCCTGGATGGCGCAATGAATCAGCTCGTTGATACTTCGACAGTGCAGTCAGTGTTTAACCTCGATGCCGCAAGCGGAAAGATTACGTCCAGCATGGATGTCGACTTGAGCCTCATCGGCTACAACGGCAGTGACTATGGCTGGGGTGAGTACACGCTCGAGGGAAACACCGAAGCTTTCATTCAGGACGTCATCAACATCAATGACAACAGTTTTGGATTCATGGAAATAAGCATCGGATACGACGGATCGATGTTGCATGAACTGAGATTGGATTCACAGGACGAATCTTCCGCCGGAATCGAGACTCATTCGAACCTGAGAACGTTTTTGTCGTGGGAACCGGACGCAGTTGCAGATCTGTTTTTTACGGACGGCGATCAAGTCTCAAGTAGCGATACGCTGAATGAAGAGATTGCTGGATTCGATCCAAAGTCGAAAACGAATTCGCTAACAGTCGATTCTCTCTCCCAGCCCGCAATTATCCCATTGCTCGGGGATCCGGCATCCTTCACCCTCAGCATTGGCTGGGATGAGCTCGCCCGTACACGAATCTACAACGTGGATGCTCTGTGGGCCGAATCAAGCATCTCTCATGACTTCATGTCCACTGCGAACCTACAGTTGAATTTCTATGATGAAAACATGAACCCCATGGCAGCTCCAAGCTACACATCGTCACAAGGCATCAACTATCAATTCTCAGCCGTTCCCGAACCTTCCTCGTTGGTCGTGCTCAACTTGTTGACGAGCGTTCTGATCTTGCGACGACGTCGGCAAATCCAGGCACTGTTTGACAATTGATTTTCATGTCATCAACGTGGCCAAACATGAGCGGCAAGGCGCTAGCCGCCGTTAAAAAGCGCAACGGAACGGCGGCTAGCGCCTTGCCGCTCAGATCTACCAAACAGTGCCTGGAGCGTCAAACTCAAACGTCGAAAGTCGTGCACAAAAAAATGGCGGCCCTCTCAGGCCGCCATTCTGTGTTACGTCTGTAAATTCAGGCAGGTTATCCGCCGAAGTCGTCGAAGGAGATGTTCTCAGGCTCGACACCGAACTCTTCGCACATCTGCATCACGCACTTGTTCATCATCGGAGGACCACAGAAGTAGTACTCGATGTCTTCCGGAGCAGGATGGTCTTTCAAGTAGTTGTCGATGACGACCTGGTGAATGAAACCGGTCATCCCGGTCCAATTGTCTTCCGGTAACGGCTCGGAAAGAGCCAGGTTGAACGTGAAGTTCGGGAAGTCTTTTTCGATCTGACGGAATTCGTCAATGTAGAACAACTCGCGAAGGCTACGACCGCCGTACCAGTACGAAACTTTGCGACCGGTCTTGAGGTTCTTGAACAGCTCGAAGATATGACTTCGCAGCGGAGCCATACCGGCACCACCACCAACGTACAGCATCTCCGCTTCCGTTTCCTTGATGAAGAACTCACCGTAAGGTCCTGAGATCGTGACTTTGTCGCCCGGTTTCAGGTTGAAAATGTATGACGACATCTTTCCCGGTGGCGTGTCTTCCGGAGCACGTGGCGGCGGCGAAGCGACACGAACGTTGAGCATGATGATGCCCTTTTCGCCCGGGTAGTTGGCCATCGAGTAAGCACGAACAACGGTTTCGTCGACAACTGAGGTGTAACGCCAAACGTTGTACTTGTCCCAATCCGGATGATATTCGTCCTGGATGTCGAAGTCTTTGTAGTGAACGGTGTGAGGTGGGCATTCGATCTGAATGTAGCCACCAGCTTTGAAATCGACGTCTTCGCCTTCTGGCAACTCGAGCACAAGCTCTTTAATGAACGTCGCGACGTTATCGTTCGAGCGAACGGTGCATTCCCACTTCTTGGTTTCGAACGCTTCTTCTGGAACTTCGACTTCCATGTCCTGCTTGACCGCCACCTGACATGAAAGACGGCAGCCTTCGCGGGCTTCGCCTTTGTTGATGTGCCCTTTTTCGGTGTCCAGAATATCTCCGCCACCGGACAGGACTTTGACTTTGCACTGAGCACAGGTACCGCCACCGCCGCAAGCCGAAGACACAAGAATGCCTCCTTCAGCGAGTGCTCCCATCAGTTTGCCGCCGGCAGGAACTTCGATCTCACGCTGACCGTTGACCATGATTTTGACTTCACCCGTATTCACCAGGGAATTGCGAGCAAGCAAGATCAGCCCAACCAACGCCAGAATGACCAAGGTGAAAACGAGTACGCCAAAGAAAATTGAAGGCATCATGACTTTTTAACCAACCAAAGTTCGAAGGTTGAAAATTGCGAGGAAACTGGAGAACGCGAAAAACTAGATACCAAGGAACGCCTGGAATCCAAGGGCCATCAGTCCAACAATGATGAACGTAATGCCCAGACCGCGAAGTCCCGGTGGCACATCCGAATAGCGAAGCTTTTCACGGATACCCGCCAAGCCTGCGATCGCAGCAGCCCAGCCGAAGCCACTGCCGAGTCCGAACACGACGGCTTCGGGAAAGTTGTAATCGCGTTGTTCCATAAACAGGGTTCCGCCCAGAATCGCACAGTTCACGGTGATCAGCGGAAGGAAAATTCCAAGCTGGTTGAACAGAGCTGGAAAGAACTTGTCGAGGAACATTTCCAGAATCTGAACGATCGCCGCTATCACTCCGATGTAGCAAATCAGGTTCAGGAACATCAGGTTCACGCCGACCAGTCCGGTTTCTTTCAGGAAGGCTTCCTTGATGACCCAGTTAACAGGAACCGTAATTACCTGAACGGCAATCACAGCCGCACCCAAACCGAGGGCCGTTTTCACATTCTTGGAAACCGCCAGGAACGTGCACATGCCAAGGAAATAGGCCAATGCCAGGTTGTCGACGAACGCTGATTTGAGAAACAGCGTTATCAGTTCAGCAGGATTTACATCAAACATTAGTTCGCCTCAATCTGTTCAGGCTTGTAGGTTCGCAGAACCCAAATGAATATTCCGATGATGAAGAACGCACTTGGCGAAAGCAGCATCAAACCGTTCGGCTCGTACCAGCCACCGTCGCCTTTAAGTGGCAACACTGTGAATCCGAACAGCTTCCCGCTGCCAAGCAATTCACGGAAGAAACCGACGACGACCAGGATCAAACCGTAGCCAAGTCCGTTTCCAAGTCCGTCCCAGAAACTGGCGATCGGATTGTTCTTCATCGCAAAGCCTTCCGCGCGGCCCATCACGATGCAGTTCGTAATGATCAGGCCAACGAAAACCGAAAGCTCTTTGCTGAGGTCGTAAAAGAAAGCTCGTAGAAACTGATCCACCAGAATGACCATCGATGCGATGATCGTCATCTGGCAAATGATCCGAATGCTCGACGGGATGTACTCACGAATCAGAGCAACTGCTGCACTGGAGCACGCCGTCACCACGATCACAGCCAAAGCCATCGTGACCGAAGTTGTCAGCTGAGTCGTTACAGCCAGGGCACTGCAAATACCAAGGACCTGCAACGCGATCGGATTGTTGTCAAAGACTGGTTCGGTAATCAGCTCGGCGGTTGTTTTTGCTTTAGCCATTTCCAACTCCTGTTTCCTGATCCGCGGTATCCGAGCTGCCAGAGGAAGCTTTTCTGCGTTCGATGAATGGCTTGAACCCTTCTGGTCCCAACCAGTACTCCAGAGCGTAAGTCACTCCATTGGAAGTAATCGTGGCTCCCGAAAGAGCGTCAACGGCGTGCTTGTAAGAAGTATCCGCGTTCTTGATCACCTTGATCTGGACCTCGCCGTCCTCGCCGTAAATTTCTTTGCCAGGCCACTGACTTTTGAACTTCTCGCTTTTGACTTCGCCGCCCAAGCCAGGTGTTTCTGCCTGGTCATAGAACACAAGCCCTTCAATTGTTTGAAAGTCCGGCTTGACCGCAAGGTAGCCGTGCATCATCGACCACAGCCCGTAACCACGAACGGGGAAAACGTAAGTCTTTGGGTTCCCGTCCGAATCGTTGAGGATGTAAACGAAAGAGTACTTCTCGCGATACTTGATGTTGGCCTTGTCTTCGCCCGTGATCTCGTCGGCGACAGCGTCACGCTTCGTTTTGGCAATCGTGAACTGGTCGTATTTCTTCTCCAATTCATCTTTGGTGTCCCAAGTCTTGCCAATCGACTGCATGGCCTTGAGCGCCTCATCAGGAGCCTCTTCGCCAGTCTCCATGTCGATGATGATCGTGGTGAAGTTCTTTTCGAACGTATCCAAAATCGATTGGCTATCCGCCATCGATTCGGCTGGAAACTTCGTCACAGCCAACAGGTTTTTCTTCCTGTCGATCGCAATATTGTCTTCCTGAATCGTCTTCAGCGACGACGCCGCTGTGGAAACGATCAGAGCACAAACCAGACACAACGCTCCGGCAACAATCGCCGTGTTGATCGGGTTGTCCTTGTTCTTTTTAAGGTTCTCAAGTGGCATAACGAGCCTCCCTTCGCTTGATATTGCGTTGGACTACAAACCAGTCGATCAGCGGAGCAAAAACGTTCGCGAACAGGATCGCAAGCATGATGCCTTCCGGAAACGCCGGGTTGATTGCCCGCACCAGAATCGTCAGGAAGCCGATTAACACTCCGTAGTAGATCCGTCCACTGTTCGTCATCGCCGACGAAACCGGGTCGGTCGACATAAACACGGTGCCGAAGGCGAAGCCACCGATCACCAGATGCCATTGCGGCCCAAGGTTCATGATCGGCGAGTCAAATCCAAGCATCGCCAGCAAACCGGAGAACGCCACCATGCCGCCGACGACACCTGCCATCGTACGCCACGAACCAACACCCGTTGCGATCAGGATCACCGCACCGATCAGACAAGCCAGCGTACTGGTTTCGCCCATCGATCCGTGAATGTTTCCAATGAAGCAACTCCACCAATCCGTCGCCGAAGTCGTATCCACACCCATTTGAGTGATGACTTCTGAAACGGTGCCTTCTTTTGCGTTGGCAACATAGCCCAGCATCGTCGCCCCGGAATAGCCATCGACAGCATCCGAGGTCGCCGTTTCGCCGAACGTTCCGACCGCCGTCCAAACTTTGTCGCCACTGATTTGCTTGGGATAGGCGAAGTACAAAAACGCTCTGGCCGTCAAAGCCGGGTTGAGGAAGTTCTTGCCCGTTCCGCCGAAGATCTCTTTACCGATCACGACACCGAACGCGATGCCGACTGCGACTTGCCACAGCGGAATCGTTGCAGGCAGCGTCAACGGGAACAGCATCCCCGTCACCAGGAATCCTTCGTTGATTTCGTGGCCGCGAATCACGCTGAAAATCAGCTCGCAGGTTCCGCCCACCGCCATGCAGACGATGTAGACCGGAAGGAAGAACAGCAGACCGTGGATGAAGCACGGCAAAATGTTTTGGGGGCTGAGGAAACCACCTTCGAGCCCGGCGACATTGACGCCGATCGCTTCGAGAGCCGCATAACGCCACGAACCGCTCCAGATCATTTCGCCAACGTCATGAATTGGCGGCGTGTAACCGGTCAATGCAATTGTTTTCTGAGCCTGATATCCGGTGTTGTAGCAGGCCATGAAAATACACGGCAGCAGCGCCAAAATCACCATACTCATCATACGCTTGGTGTCGATCGCATCACGAATGTGCGTCTTTCCATGCGCGACTTCTCCCGGCGTGTACAGAAACGTATCGTTCGCTTCGTACAGCGGATAAAGCTTCTCCAGTGGTCCGCCTTTATGAAAAAGCGGCTCCACCTTGTCCAGCATTTGTCTCAACATCTGCCGTTATCCTTCTTTCTCGATGAGCGTGAGGTTTTCTCGCAGGATCGAACTGTAGTCGTACTTTCCCGGGCAAACATAAGTGCACAGCGACAGGTCTTCTTCATCCAACTCAAGAACACCCAACTGCAACGCTTCTTCCGTGTCGCCGGTTTGAGCACCGACGATGATGGAACGCAACAACTGCGTCGGAAGGATATCCATCGGCATGACTTTTTCGTAAGTCCCCATCGGAACCATGGCTCGCTTGGATCCGCCACTGCTGGTCGTCATCGGGAACAGCTTCTTCAGCCACGAACCCGCGTAGATTTTCGTCACCGAATACTTGTCCGGACCAGGCAACTGCCACCCAAGAAACTCACGTTTGGTACCCTCTTCGAGCACACAAACCTGATTGTGATATCGTCCCAGAAAGTTTTCCGGTGCCTCTGCAGAGCGACCCGTCAAAACGGAACCGGAAACAACGCGAGCGTTATCCAGATCTGCGTTGCCTTCAAGAATCGGATCCAGACAGGCACCAAGCTGCGTGCGAAGCAGTCGAGGTTTTTCCACGCGAGGACCAGCCAGCGAGATGACTCGTTCAGGATTCAGCTTGCCAGTCGTGAACAGCTGCCCGACGGCAATCACATCCTGGTAATTGATATGCCAAACCGTTTTCTTTCCGTTGACCGGATCGAGAAAGTGAATGTGTGTGCCAACCAGGCCGGCTGGATGCGGACCGGCGAATTGGGCAAAGCTGACGTTAGGAACGTTTTCGCCCGGGACGCGAGAGTCTTCGCGAGTGCAAACGTAAGTCTTGCCTTCGGTCAGCTTCGACAGAACCGTCAGGCCGCTGACAAAGTTTTCCTTTTGCGATTCGATGATCAACTCGGGCTCAGCCGCCAGCGGATTTGTATCGATTGCGGTCACGAACAGCGAATGCGGTTCGGTGCCCGGTTCCGGGACTTTGCTGAACGGACGCGTTCGCAGTGCCGTCCACAGCCCGGACTTGACCAGCAACTCCTGAACCTGATCGCGGCTCAAGTTGCCAAGGTCGTTGAAGCTGTCGAACGACTCCGCGGCGTCACCATCGACGTCGATCACGAGCGAAAGGAAACGTCGCTTGGCACCGCGATTGATTTCCTTGACCGTGCCGGCGGCCGGAGAAGTAAAAATGACGCCGGGCGTTTTCTTGTCTTCGAAAACCGGTGTGCCAATTTTGACCTTGTCACCTTCGGCAACCAGCAATTTTGGCCTCATGCCGACATAGTCGTCACCGAGTAAGGCTACCGTTGCCACGGCAGGGGCGTCAGAAATATCCTGTTCCGGTCGCCCGGAGATTGGAACATCCAATCCCTTTTTGATTGTTTTGAGCATGGAATATTCCGTGCGGTCGTGGTGGAAAAGATTAGCCGTCGCGTCGTGCGACAATCGCCACTGTTTTAAAAATGAGGATGCTATCTTGAGTGAGCGATTTCGTCTTGGGGTGGTGAGGAGATTTTCACCTAACCGGCGCACCTCTCCCGCCAACAGACCGCTCAATCGCCCGAAATAGTATCGACTTCGTGAAAATTTTCACAGACTATTTCCGGTAAATCGCGGGTTTTTGCCTGAAATAAATCGCTCGAATACTCCAACTGGATAAGCGAACGCAATCGTCAGAATCGCACATCAATTTGAATTTCGACACCCGTATCGCATTTTCTTGGAAGGCTAAGCAACGCTCGTTGACCTGCGAATGTTGCTTCCACAAAAAGCATCACTTCACACCCCCCGAAACCGGTACAATGTGATAGCTACTTCTGGCTCTTCCCGTTCACAGGCGCCGTATGTGGATTCGAAAACAAATTGAGATCGGTTGGTCAGATTTGCTTTTCGCGTTGAATGTTTCTTTTTTCTCCCGCTTGCCGGATCGACGTAACGCGCTGTCGTTGATCGCGAAAATCTGGCCGGAAAACGACCCGGTTGTCTCACTTTCGGTCCGGACCGGATTCGATTGTATGCTGCAGTCGGTTCGCTGGCCGACAGGCTCCGAAGTCATCATGTCGGGATTGACGATTCCCGACATGCCGCGGATTGTCGAGCGAAATGGGTTTCGCGTCGTGCCGGTCGACATTAACGAAGCCACGATGGCTCCTGACGTTGATGCGGTAGCCAGAGCCATCACGCCATACAGCAAAGCCCTGGTCATCGCACATTTGTTTGGCAAACGTATTCCGCTGGAGCCATTTGCTGAACTGGCGAAAAAGCACAACCTGCTGTTGATCGAAGACTGTGCTCAGGCTTTTTCAGCAGGAGACTCGGGCAGTTCGATCGCCAACGTTTCGATGTTCAGCTTCGGTCCGATCAAATCTTCCACGGCACTCGGCGGAGGAATTTTGCAGATTCGCGATGATGAAATTCGCAACCGAATGCGATCCATCGAGTCGACTTATCCCCAGCACAGCAACCGTAAGTTCGGCCGACGGGTGCTAAAGTACCTGGGCATTAAAGCAGCTTCCAATCGCCGTTGCGCGGGCTTGTTATTTTCTGCGCTGCGAGTGGCAGGATACAATCCTGACAGAGTGGTTTCTTCATTGGCTCGAGGATTTGCGGGATCCGACTTTTTCGCTCGAATTCGGCAGCAACCTTCGACCGCGCTGTTGAGTCTGCTGGCGCGTCGATTGCAATCGTTCGATTCGCTGGCGTTGAATCGCCGAATCGCTCAGGCCAACCGTTTGTCATACCGTTTGAATAACTTGCGGCTGGCGGGTTCGTCCTCAAAAGTCAGCGAATCACTTGCGACGGTCGATTCAAGCGAGTCGACATACTGGGTGACTCCGGTTTGCACACGCGATGCGAGATCGGCCCAGCAGTTGGTGGCAGAACTTTCCCAGCACGGATTTGATGCGACTCGGCGCAGCAGTTTATCGGTCGTTGAGCCGACTCGACCAGCCAAATCACCGGCAATTTCGGCGACTCAAATTACAGCGTTACCAGTGGCCAGCTCAATCGTTGATCGCATGGTTTTTCTGCCACTCTGCGATGGCATGCAAGTTTCAGATTTGGATCAGATGGCCAGAATCGCCAATCGAGTGTGCAGCCGTTCGAGTCAAAACGTTCCAAGTCTGCTGCGTTTCGAATAAGCTTCCGAATATATTCGGCCGCGTTCTTGCCAGCCGCGATCGTAATCCACATCCTGAGGGAAATGCTAATCACTTTCCACGACAGTGTTTCGTGACTGCGGCAGGCGCAAATGATTGAGGGGTCTAGACAACAATCGTTGAGCTTAACGCAATCCCAACAGGTGCTGTCGGACGATGCCAGGACCGACGAAAAAGATGGGCCAACTTGCTGGCAACTCAATTCGCTGGCAAAAAAAATGCTGAAAACCGACGTTGCGTATGCGACAAATACCATTTACAAACGTAAACACTCATTTACAAACGTAAACACTTCTTGAAACTTCCGATGGACCGACCTGACATTTCAAACGCGGAGTGGCAAGTAATGAATATCATTTGGGATACCCAGCCAACGACCGCCAGTGAAATCATCAAACAATTGACGCAAACAACGGAATGGACTCCGGCGACGATTCGCACGTTTTTGCATCGATTGGTCAAAAAGGGCGCTTTGAATTTCGAGGAAGATGGCAATCGCTATCTGTACCGTGCCGCGATAACACGGCACTCAACGGTCAAGCATGCCAGTCGTTCATTTCTAACTTCCGTGTTCGACGGTCAGAGCGGTCCGTTGCTGACTCACTTTGTAAAAGCCAGCCAACTTTCTGCCGAAGATATCCAAAAACTGAAATCGTTGCTGGAGCAGAAGGAGTCGAAAGATGATTGAGACCTTTCTGCAGCAATCCGGATACGCACCTCTCGTGCAGCCTTCGCATCTCTGGTTCCTTGGGTTGCTCGACGCGTCCCTGATTGGAAGCTTGATCGTTGTCGCCGGCTTGGTTGTGAACAGGATTTTGCACCGAACATCGTCCTGTCGTTTCCTGTATTGCCTCTGGCTGGTTGTGCTGCTCCGTTTCGCATTGGTCTGGGTTCCGGCAAGTCCGACTAGCATTCTGAACCTGATACAAGCTGCTTCGACACGACCATCGACAGAGCAGGTCTTGGAGGTTGAGTTCCAGACGGTTGCACCCCCGCAACACCTGCCTCTTTTGACTAACAGGTTGGATGTCGCCGAAACGCCTATCGAAGCTACAGCCCCAGTGGTTAGTGCTATTCCACAGAGATCAATCTGGCCAACCGCCGTCGTGTCAGTCTGGTCGATTGGATTGCTTGTCTTGACTGGAAGGCTGTTCGTTGCATGGATTGAACTTCGACAAATCGTTAGCAACTCGATTCCGGCCGCTCAAATTGCTCCCGATGCGTCGAGATTGTTTCTGCAACTGAAACGCAAACTTCAAATCATGAGGCCGGTTCAACTGCTGGTCTCGGACCACATAAAGACGCCTGCAACTACCGGGATGTTTCGTCCGAAAATCCTCCTTCCTGGTAAATGCATTGACGAGCTTTCAGTTGAAGCGTTGCAATTAGTACTGGCTCACGAACTGATCCATGTTCGACGTTTTGATAGCGAGATTCAACTTGCCGCATGGTTGATTGGAGCGTTGCACTGGTTTAACCCATTGGCAAGGTTGGCGATCAATCGCATTGGTCTGCATCGCGAAATTTCATGCGACGCTGCTGTCGTTCGTCTTCCGGAGTTCCAAACCTCCGAGCGACTCTATGGCGAAACAATTTTAAAGCTGGCGCAGTTTTCAGACAGAGAAAGTCGAATTCCGGGCGTTCTTGCTCATGGATTCATTGGTTCAAACAAAAGCGAAATCACTCAAAGGATTGAAATGATTCTCAAACCAAAACGATCAACCAGGATGGGAAAAGTTTTTGGCGCAACCCTGTTGGCCTTGCTGTTGGCTGCTGGGTATACAGCGGCCCAATCCACTCCGCCAACAGCATCGGGACAGACTGCTGGCACTGAACGATCGGAAGATGACAACGCAATTGACGATACCTCCGATGACACTCGGCTTATTCAAACACAGCCCAACCCGCTTCCACGCAACAGCGATTGGCCGCAACCGTTCGGACGCAATTCTTCCATGAGCGAGCAACCGCCGATTGTGCGACTTTCGAATTCACCGCAAATTCAAGATCTGTACGCCAACGAGCTCCGGGCGATGCTACGAGGCGACACAGAATGTGATCTATGGGCAGACATAAAGTCAAACGCATATTTGAAACGGGCTCGACACTATCCCGCACCACGCAACTTTGAGACGGGCATGGCATCTGATGGCATCCTTTTGTCATCGCACATACCAATCAGCATCGAGTCCAGTGCTACGCGCCTCATTGATTTTGGCAAAGGCGTGCCGAGCGTATTGGTGGAGGACCCCGCCATCGTTGACGTCGTTCCAGTTACTTCGTCCAAGCTACAGTTCGTCGCTAAATCGCCTGGCACAACCACCGTAACCATCGGCTTCAATGGCGAGTCCCCGGAAACCATTCTGGCCACAGTTGTTGCTGAGAAATCGGCATTGCAGAAAGCCTTCACCAAACGGTTTCCGCAAACAAAGGTGAACCTTCGTGAAACAGATGGCGAGGTTATGTTGCTTGGAGACGAGCCAGACAAGGCTGCTGCCAGAAAGATGATCAGGTTTGTGGAGAAGAATTCGAAGCTAGATGTAAACACGACGAAATTTTGCCGCCAGCCGATCGTGTATAAAATTCGATGTTATGAAATATCGATGAGAAAGTTTCGCGAACAGGGTATTCATGTGCCCGACAGTCCGGGTGAAAAATACGCTTTGCCTTCAAAATTCTTCTTGAATGAAAATGACATTCTGGCCGCACGCAATAACGGGATCGGAATTGGAATTCGTTCTGGCGATGCGTCGGAAAAAACGATGGCGGTACTGGCGGCAAGCGGGGTCGCTCAACTGACTGATGCTCCAATCATTGTCGCCAACGTCGAACAAAAGGCCGAATTCTCTCATGGAGTAGAATTCCCTCCAAAACATCCTCGCAATGGTCGCAAGCCATTCAAGATTGGGAATTCCATCAACGTTTCGGCGCACAAAGTGAAAGATGACAGCTTTGTCATGGAAGTGCACGCAGAGTTCTCTGTTTCCGATCTGGCACTTTCGGGCTTTAGCGAAACCTCCGGATTTCAGGTTCATCGAATAAACACGGGGCTGAGAATGAAGTTTGGTCAGTCGTTGTTGTTGGTCCACGAACCGTCACGTGAAGTTCCTGATGGGAAAGCGATCCTGACGCTGATAACTCCCAACAATCCCCCGTCGAAATAGATGGGACAATCGCGGGCGCGACTTCGAACTGACTTTATGGTCGAAAATGACGATCCCGAATGAGCAGTGGAATTTTCGACGTCGCATGAAACGTTCGAAACAACCCGCTTACCAATTGAATTGTGCGCGCTTCGGCTCGCGGCTTTTCAAAAAATCGCGACCTTGTGAACTCGGATAACAGAGGTCTACAAAGCGGTGCGAATGAAAGCTCACACAGCGTCAACGTTTCGTGACCGTGGCAGGCGCACATGGAACTTGCTGCCTTTCCCAAGTTGGCTGTCGAGCGTAACTGATCCGCCGAATGCTTGCGTCAGGTGCTTCACGATCGCCAAACCCAACCCCGTTCCGCCCATGTCCCGAGAGCGAGCTTTGTCGACTCGATAGAACCGCTCGAACACGCGAGCCTGTTGCTCTTTCGCGATTCCGATCCCGGTGTCCGCGACGCTGACGACGACCCAGCGACCTTCCGCTTTGGTCGAAATGGAAACGCGGCCTCCCTCGGGCGTGTAGTGGATCGCGTTGATGACGAGGTTTTTAACCACGGTTTCAATCGCCTCCACATCACACCGCGCCATCGGACTGGGCTGGTCGAGTTGCAGATGCAGTTCCAGGTGGCGACCCAGCGCCGCGTCGAGGAACTGGCGATGCAGCGTTTCGCAGATCAAGTTGACATCGATGTCCGAGATCGAGAACGTTTTCTCGCCGGATTCAACTCGAGCCAGTTGCAGCAGATCCTGAATCTGCTGGTTGAGCGTATCCGCCTGAAATTCAATCTGTTCGAGAAATTGAACGTTCTTGTTCTCATCGTGCAGCGCTCCCATCCGCAATGTCTCGGCGTAGGCTTTGATCGAAGCCAGTGGCGTTTTGAGTTCGTGCGAAACGTTGGCAACGAAGTCCTGACGCATAGTTTCGAGCTGCCGAAGCTCCGTGACGTCGTGCAGCACGACCGCGACGCCGGGCTTTTCTTCATCGGCCAACATGGAAACGCGGACTTTCAACGTACGACTGGAATCGCCAATCGTCTTGAACTCGGCCTTGGAAAACGTTCGGTCTCGCTGTGACTTTTGGACCGCCTGCCAGAGCTCAGGAATTCGAACCACCTCGTCCAACATCCGGCCTTGCAACTTTTCGCGCTCAATTGACAGCATTCGACAAGCAGCGCCGTTGGCCAGCATTACCTCACCGTTTGGTTTCAGCGCCAGAACACCCTCGATCATGCTCGAGAGAACAGCTTCCAGTCGCTGGCTGTTTTCCACCAGTCGACTTTCGCGGCGTCTCAGTTCCGATTGCATTTGCTGGAAAGCCTCGGCCAGTTCTCCCCACTCGTCCTCCTGATGGTGAATCTTGGGCATTCCCTCGTAGACACCCTCGCCGATCTTTCTGGCCGTGTCGGAAAATAGCGCCAATGGACGCAAAAACCGCGACGCCAGAAACATCATGGCGATGGCTGTGAAAGCCCCGAGAATGATCGCAAACGTCCATACGTAACTCTGGACTGCTTCGACCGATTCGTCGATCGAAGCCGTCGGAAAGGCGACTCGTACGAATCCGCCTTCCAATTCCTCGGCAGCGCCATCGCTTTGCGACTCGCTTCGATCAGTCTGGTCCGTCTGTGTCGAGGTGTACTTGCGAGCGAGGTACATCATCGATTTGTTCAGCGTATTGCTGTGTCGTTGCGAAAACCCGACTCCATCCCGACTGGCGGCCAAAACCTCCTCACGGGTTCCATGCAAACCGATATCCCGAGTCCCAGTATCTGAATCCGCGATGACGACTCCATCGGCTGCGATGAGCGTGAACCGCATCTGTGTTTTCTTTCCGATCAGTTCCACATGTTTCGGCAAACCGGCGGAATCCATGCCGCCATCAAGCTCACGAATGTGCTCGGCCAGCATCGTCGTCATTGCTCTCATCTGAGACCGCGCGTCACGCAACATCTGATTGCGGACCAATTGCGTCAAAACAAGTACAAAAATACCGGCTGCGAACAGATGCAAAACCAGATAACCAAGCAAAAGGCGTCGCGAAACACGAGGGATTCTCACAAACCTGCTCTCGTCGATATGGAGGCAATCGGGACGTTCTGAATTTGCCACTGGTTGTTAAGTTTTCTTAACACTATGATCAAATCGGACAGAACAAGAAGTTTTGAAGAACGCTGATATGAGTACGATTGGAAAACTGTTTGGCAGGTCGCCGTTTGGCCAGCTTCAGCAACACATGGACCAGGTGGCGAAGTGTATCGTCAAGATGTCCGAGGTGTTTGACGCCGTCAAGGGTGGGCAGTTCGAGCTTATCGAAGATTTAACCGAGCAAGTTTCGCAGCTGGAACATCAGGCGGATCAAATCAAGGATGACATTCGAGAGCGATTGCTCAAGAGATTCTTTATGCCGATCGATCGTGGCGAGGTGTTGGAGATTCTTTCACTGCAAGATTCTCTCGCTGATACGGCTGAGGACGTCTGCAAAGTTTTGACGATTCGAAAGCTCCCGTTTCCGGAAGACATTCGGCCTGACTTTGACAAGTTCCTTGAATTGAACATTAACTCCTGTTCGATCGCTGCATCGATTATTGGTCAGCTGGACGAACTGATCGAAGCCGGGTTTGGCGGCACTGAAGCAGAGCGTATTCGCAGCATGGCAAAAGATGCCGCATTTGCAGAACACCAGGCCGACGTTGTGCAGATGAGCTTGCTCAAAAAGCTGTACGCTCATGACGTCAATTTTACGGCTGGCGAGTTCCATCTTTGGATGCGGGTCACACGCATCCTGAGCCGTTTGAGCAACTCTTCGGAAAACCTTGCCGATCGAGTGCTACGAACGCTCAGCATGAAATAGTTTTGCAGAAACAGCTGCACACTTTTTACCACAACAAACTTACTTCTTCAAAATAGGTCACCACGCCAAATGGGTGTCGAATACGTATTGATTGGCCTGATTCTGGTTTGCGGTTTCTATGTCGCATGGAATATCGGAGCCAACGATGTGGCCAACGCTATGGGAACTTCTGTCGGATCCGGAGCACTGACGTTGAAATGGGCTGTCGTTCTGGCGGCCGTATTTGAGTTCGCAGGCGCGTACATCGTCGGTTCGAATGTCTCGAAGACGGTCCGCAAAGGCATCTTCGATCCGATGGAAATTGCCAATGCGTATTCGCCGGAGCACGCCCCCTACATTTTGGCTTGCGGGATGATCGCGGCGCTGATGGCTGCCGGAACCTGGTTGCTGATTGCGACGTGGATGTCCTGGCCGGTTTCGACAACACACTCGATCGTCGGTGCAGTGGTTGGATTTGGAGTCCTGGCTCTCGGATACAATGGTGTACTTTGGAACCAGGTTGGCTTGATCAGCGCGGGCTGGGTCATTTCTCCATTGATCTCGGCAACTGTCGCTTACATCGTGTTTGGGGTGCTGTTGAAAACGGTGTTCTATAAACGTAACCCGGTCGCGGCAGCGCGGCTCGTTGCACCGCGACTGGTTTTCATCCTGATGTTCGTCATGACGGGACTGACTTGCTACAAAGGCCTCAAGCCGATGTGGAAGAGGCTCGAAATGGATCCTCAAGAGCCTTTCTTCATGCTGAGCATTGCCGGTATCGCAGCGGTCCTCGGGCTGATTGGATTCATTATTACGAAACTGGCCTTGCGTAATTCAGTTTCGAAATCTGACGAAGGGGCCAAGGGCAACAACCCGATCCTGGACGCTGACGTTTCACGCTCTTTGGCCAAGACGATCAAGCACCTGCAACGTGTGAAGATCAATTCGGCTGGTGAGCTGCAAGACAAAGCCTCCAGCCTGCTGAGCGAAGCCCGATCGATGCAGGACCTGACGCTCCAGCGAATTACGACGAACACCGATTCTGATGAGCTACGACAGGTCGAGAAGATTTTTAGTGTGCTGCAAATATTCACAGCCTGTCTGGTCGCTTTCGCCCACGGATCCAACGATGTCGCCAACGCGATCGGACCGCTATCAGCGGCCTATCAGGCAGTTACCGAACATGCGATCTCCAAGACCTCCAGCACTCCAGCCTGGGCATTGCTGTTGGGCGGTTTCGGCATCGTGATTGGATTGGCGACGTGGGGTTGGAAAGTTATCAAAACGGTTGGCGAGAAGATCACTGAGCTCACTCCCAGTCGCGGTTTTTGCGCGGAGTTCGCTGCGGCGATCACGATTCTGCTGGCCTCAGTATTGCCGATTGGACTTCCGATCTCGACGACCCATACATTGGTTGGTGCCGTTCTTGGAGTTGGACTCGCCCGTGGACTTAACGCTTTGAACTTGAAAACAATGCGAGACATCCTTGCGGGTTGGGCGATCACGATCCCGGCAGGTGCAATACTTTGCATGTTGTTTTACTTCATCCTGAAATTGATCTTCATTGATTCCAGCTGGATCGACACGATTGCAGCGCCGACGGATTTGGCGACCTAGCTATCAGGACGGACCGGCAGGTTTCGATTCGGTGCGACTGTTTGAGCAAGTTCGCTTTCGCGGTCACAAATCTCGAAACAAGTTCGAAGCCAAATCGTGCGTGATCGAGTCGATCGGCGGTTTCGACGCCCAGATACAAGTGTTCGCGCAGTGACACTAAAGGGCGTACACACTTCGCCCCAAGCTCTCCTTCGGCGAATTTGCCAATGCAGTTTTGCTCGCACATCTGCGCGCCCGGCTGATACGGTCGATTGTTGAAGCGGCCAACTGCCGAAGCGGCACCCTGCCGGTTGTGGCAAAAACGGCGTTTACGTGCAACTTTCAGCGTTTCTGTGGGTATTTCAAAATATCTCTGTGACGATTTCGAAGTGGATCGTTCTTTCAGTAGAGCCCCTACATGGAACACCGATGTCGATGCCGTTCGAATCGGCGATGAGTGACGCAAAGGAATTCGTGTCCGAAACCGCCGAGCCAAATCCTGAAACGGAAACTGGTGAATCGTGTGCGATTGATGCACGATTCTTCGACCAGTATGCGCATCAAGCGACGCGATATGCGATGTCGCTGGTTCAGTGCTGGGCGGATGCGGAAGAGGTTACACAGGAAGCATTTTGCAAGTTGATTCAGAAAAGGACGATCGCGGCGGTGAGTAGCGAATCAGCGGCAAAAGCGATTCTGTTCACGACGGTGCGAAACCTTTCGGTGGATCAGTTGCGAAAGCATGGTCGCCGCAAGTTTGAACCGTTTGACGAACATGTGATTAAACAGAGTGACGGCGGGCTCTCGGATTCGGGCCTGGAAAAACTGGAATCCGGGATCAACCAGGCGATTTTGGATTTACCGGACGAGTGGGCTGATTCGTTGCAACTGAAAGTTAACGGAGGGCTGAGCTACGAAGAGATCGCAGAAGTGCTTTCGGCGACAAAGAACCAGGTTCGCATTTGGATCTTTCGCGCAAGAAAACAGCTGCAGGCAGAGCTGAAAAAGTCAGGTCTTTTGGAGACGCAATGATGAACTTATCAAATCAAACCTGTGAAGATTTCGAGCCACTGGTCAGTGCCATGATCGATGGCGAACTCTCCGCCAGCGAACTGTTGCTGGTCAACGGTCACCTGGAAGGCTGTGAATCCTGTCGGCGGCTGCGAGCTGAGTTCGTGACACTCGACGCATCGATTTCATTGCAAACTCTCGCTGGCGAGGAACGCGAAAATACACTGACGGAAACGTTCGTTGTGACTCGTCAGAAGCAGTCGATCAGAAACTGGATGTCCGTTTGGCGCCTGATCCCCCTGGCAGGCGTTGCGGCGTTGATGATCGGCCTGTTTCTGGTGACAACGCATTCGGCTCCGCAAGCGACCGCCGAGCAACTGACTCCGGAACAGTTCGTCAAACCAATGACAGACCTTAACCGCATCAATCATCAGCAACAACGGGATCAGGAATTGATGCTACGCACACTGGGCATGGACTTGCGTTCGCTCAAGCTGGAACTGAAACAGCTGGAAAACACAGGACCGGAAGATCGTACCCGGTTTGAAAATCAGATCGAAGCGATGCTGAAACGCGTCGAGCAGTTCGAAGACCAACAATGAAGCGTCCGTTGCCGAGACCTTGAGACGATTGCCGAATTCGGCGCCGGACGATGGACTTCAACCACCAAACATTCACCCCATTTTTACGTGGAGATTCACGATGAAACATACGTTCCGATACTTGATTCTGTCGCTGGTGGCGATGTATCCCTCAATGCAGCTTCCTTCGACTTCGGTCGCTCAGGAGGAAGACGAAACCGTTGAGCTGGTGGTCATCGATGAAGAGGAAGAGGACGAAGAGCATGAACATGTGCACGAACATGAAGACGGCATTCGAATCGTTATCAACGGCAATGAGCTGGAGATCGACGAAGAGCAGATTGAGAGTCTGATTGAGGTGAGCAGTGAAGAGCTTGAAGCGTGGGCGGAGCGGCATGCCGACGCGTGGGAGCAATGGGCTGAGAAGTTCGAATCCAAAATGGAACGCTGGGCTGAGGAAACAGAAGAGGATTGGGAAGAGTGGGCCGAGCAGTATTCTGGCCGCTGGGAGGAATGGAGCGAGAAGCTTGAAGCCGGCGAAATCAAAGGCGCTGAACTCGGCAAGTTGATGGAAAACAATCTTGAAATGCTCAGCGATATGCCGCTGGGAGAATTGATCGAGGGAGCACTCAAAAACAGCCTTGGCGAACTCGATGATGCTCCTTTCGATAGTCTGGATGAACTTGGCGACATCGTCGGTGGCGCGATCGAACAGTCTCTTGAATCGCTCGAGCACGAACTTGATGGCGGCATCTCAGGACTGAAGATTGACGTGGTCACGGGCAAGCATCGTCGCGGCACTCAGAACGTGCATGAAGCGGTTGCAAAGCTGCAGGAGTCGATTGAAAAGAAGCGTAACCAACTGGAAAAAGATGCGGACAAGAAGCTGGGCCGGATGACGGCGTTGTTGGAACGAAAAGGAGATCTGGACGAGGAAGACATCGAGGCGATCGTGCTCAAGCTTCGAGATGAGTTGTCAGCGTCGAACGAGAAAGAGCTTGCCCGTGAGATTCGGAAGCTGAAGCAGCAGCAACACATTCTGGAACAGGAAGTGGAAACGGGACATAAAGCGCGAGCCGCCCAGGAAAATGCACTTCGCGCACTTGAGAAAGCTCGTGCCGTTCAGGAGATGGCTCGCGGTGCTCAGAAGAAAGCCCGTAGCTCTCAGGAAAAGTCTTTGCAAGAGGTCGAACTGGCTCGGAAGATTCAGGAAGATATTCGCATGAAGATGTTGGAAGAGCGTAAGGCGATGGTGAAGGCGAAGCGAGAGAAAGCTGAAAAGAAAATGGCAGCGGACAAGGCGAAATCCGAAATGGATAGCCTGGAAGCGATCTATCAAAAGCTGAAGGATGAGAAGGAGAGCCTTGAGGTGAAGGAGTCCGAGATCGAAAAAATGCGTCGCGAAATCCGTGAGCTTCGGGAGGAGATCCAGCAACTGAAGAAGGACCAGAAGTAGCCTTTTCACGCCGGAACACCCACGCCGTTTCTGTGCGTGATCGCGAAGCGAGAGCCCCAACCGACTCTTGCTTCGCTTTTTCATGCGCTACGGTGGTTCAAACGTTGGCTTCGCTGCGATCACACTGCCGGTGGTGTTTGGCTGGGGCGGCGAGAACGTGTCTCGATTGCTGAACTCTTTGACTCCCCCTTTCCACGACGCGTCCGGGCAGCACAATGTGGGGATGGACCTGATAAAAATTCAAAACGCAATCGCCTGGCGTGGATCGACCAAAGTCTTCGACGGGCTGAACCTTAGCATTCCCTCCAACTGCAGTACCGCAGTGTTGGGGCCCAATGGCGCTGGCAAATCGACGTTGATGCGGATCATCACAAAAAAGATCTACCCGAATCCGACGCCGGGTTGTGTGGTTGAGATTTTCGGCAAAAGTCGCTGGAACGTTTGGGAGCTGCGGAAACAACTGGGGATCGTATCCCAGGACTTGCAGCATTCATATCGCGATGACGTCAACGGTTTTGATGTGGTGGCCTCGGGTTTCTACAGCACTGTTGGCATTCCGGACCATTTACACGTCGACGAGCAACAGAAAGATCGTGTCGATTCGTTGCTGAACGAACTGCAGATCGATTCGTTGCGTGACAAACGCTATGCGGCGATGTCGACCGGTGAGCAGCGTCGCTTCCTGATGGCCCGAGCACTCGTTCACGACCCGCAGACGCTTGTCTTTGACGAGCCGACTTCAGGCTTGGACATTCCGGGAATCTTTCACTATCTCAAAACGGCCAGGCGTCTGATGCAGTCGGGCAAGACGTTGGTCGTCGTGACTCATCACGTGCACGAGATTCCACCAGAAGTCAGCCATCTCGTGCTGATGAAGAACGGCGATGTGATGCAGGCCGGACCAAAGGCTGATTTGCTGTGCGATGAAACGATCAGCGAACTGTTCGATGTGCCGCTGAAGGTTGTGGAAACCGATGGGTATTTTCAGGTACTGCCAGCCTGATCCGGTGCAGATTTCGGTGGCATAGGCTTCCAGCCGGTATGCGATGTTGTACATAGCATGCGACATAGATGGTCGAGGTGGTTGGCAATCGAGACTTCAGCTGCGCAAGGATCGATCACAGGCTGGAAGCCTATGCCACCGCTGCAATCACGAACCGTGTTCTTCAGGCGGATCAAGCTTCAACATCTTGCAATGCTCTTTCATCCGCCGCGCTTTCTCAAAGCACTCCCGGATCTTCTCTTCCAGCAACGCGGTCAATTCGTCATCCGAAAGATCAGCATACTCTTCCGGCTCAATCGGATCCCCAAACACAACGTTGATCGTAGCGCCAAAATTTGGCCACGGCGAATGACGGGGCAACGCATCCCAGGCTCCATCGATTGCCACAGGCATAATGGTGACTTTCGTTTTCTTCACCAACGTGCAGAAACCACGCTTGATCGGCAACAACTCGCCATCGCGGGAACGGGTTCCTTCAGGAAACATGACGACCGATTCTTTCTTCTTCAGTCGCTTGAGCGTTTCCTTGATTCCGCCAAGCCCTGTTGCTTCGCGATCGAGTTCAATGGCGTCGTTCCAACGCAAAAACCAACCCAGGGGCGGAAACTTGAACAGCTGTTTCTTGGCCAAATAGTTCACTGGCCGAGGGCAAGCACAGCCCAAGATTAATGGATCAAGGTTGCTCTGGTGGTTCGAGCAAACCAACATTGGACCCGTTCGCGGATACCGTTTCATCCCGTCGATGCGGATGCGATACGGCAACATGTTGATCCGAAAGAACCATCGCACGATGGACTGAGCGAATCGGATCGGAGGCGAACGTCTGGTTTTATCCGAGGGGTCTGACATGGGTGCACAGTTTACTCGATCGCGCCGCGAATTCCATGCTTGACCATTTGTAATGACCGCAACAGGAAATTCTATTTGCGAAACAAGCCTTGCCAACGATCGGGGACTTTCTTGCGTTGCTTCTTGCCAATCTGTACCGATGGCTGAGACGAAAAATTGAAACCGTCGCGAAACCATGGCCGGCTGTAGACGAGATACAAAATCGGACGCACGGTATCGCTATTGTTTGCCATACCGCCGTGAATCACACGATAGTCCATCATGTAGGCGTCACCCAACTTCGTCACAGGCATCTCGGCATCAGAGTAGTCAGCCGCTTCCATCAACTGCGACAGTTGCTGCAGCCGATTCGGATCGCTATGCGAACCAGGCCAGATCGCGGTTGGGCCAATCTCCGGGGTCACGTCAACGAGCGGAACGACGAGAGTAACGGCGTACGGCGGCAGCAACTGGTTCTGTTCGGCTGGATCGAATAGCGGCGGATGGTCAAGGTGAACAGGCTGGGATTCTGCTCCGGGCCATGCGACGACCGCGCCAAAACTGGCGATTCGGAGATGCGGCGAAAGTAGTCTTTCAAGGATCGGCATCAACTGCGGATTGGCGTAGAGCTCCGGACGGTTGAACGGTTTCTTGATGTCGACGGTGACCATGTAGCGACGGTCTCCGACAACGGCGTCCCGTTTTCTCAGCTCCTTCTTGCTCATCGAAAGATACTTCTCCGCGAACGCGTCCGCCACACTTTGGATCAGTGAGCGGGGAAATGCGTTTTGCAGAAACAGCGTTCCATGTTCGCGAAAAAGCTTGGCGGCTTGGTCGCTCTGGTCTGGATCGGAATCGGAAACGTTGATCTGTGAGTTCATCGCGCGTCAGAAAATTCTGGTTTAAAGCCTGTCCTGCAGTAGATCATAGCCCGAATTTCCGGCGATGCTGAATCGACCGAAGGCTTGATCTTTTCAGGCCGTGACTGCGACGGATCTGCGGCATGAACCGCCGCCACCGTTTCCAGCCGCGCATAGAAAAAGCCGCCCAATGCAAAGGCGGCTCTATCGAAGCGTTTTCGATTGTCACACTGGTTTAATAGTGCGTGTTGTTGTCGCCAAGGTCCGGATCACCGGCCATGTGGAAGTGGTTGTGGTCAATGTAGATGACTTCAACCGCGTCTTCGTCGACAAGCGTGTGCGGAGTCGGATACCCAACGATCTTGCGATCGGTGTAGTACACGGTGCACTTGTAGTGAGCGTGGTGCAATTGGGCCGGACCGATCAGAGGATAAACTCGTGGCGGATCGATATAGTCCGCGATCTTTTCCTTGATGATCTGAACGTTGTTACGCTGATGCTCGTGCAGGAATGGAACACCACCCTGAACCGCATCGGCTCGCTCGAGCGCCCGCATGACTTCGTCGTCACTTGGAGGATCCAAAGCGATTACCTCGCCATTGGTGGCCGGGCCGAGAATTGGAACTCGTCCGTACCGTTCATGAATATGGTATTTGTCTTCCTGAATCTTCTGGAAGTACGGCGATACCGGAATCGGGATGCTGAATATCCCCAGTGATGGGCCAGCAGCTTGAAAACATCCCGAATTTGTTATGGCGGTAGTCGCTGCCAACAGCATGAAGCAAACTGTCAGTCGTTTGGTAAACATCGCAAGTCCTTTATGGTTTATGCATTGCTAGGTCTGATATCGTGTTAAACCTTGCGGGACTTGCGGATTTTATTGTTAGAAACGAAAATTCCGCCCAGATGAAAATGCCAGCACTTCGGTCGTCGATGAACAAGAAACCAAAATCAACCCAGCAAAACCCGGGAAACGTGGACTCGCCGCACGAGATTCGTCCGCGTGGGTTCTCGATGACGCTTGCTATCACATTTGGAATTCTCCAGCTGATTTGGCTGGCCTGGTTGGGATACGTGGCCTGGAAGGTGCTTGCCGGATGAACATTGTCGTGCTCGACGGGAGAGCTCTCGAACCCGAACTACAGAACTGGTCGCCGATTGAAAACGCGATCCCGGGAGCCAATTTTTCCTGGTATCCGACGACGGACGCGGATGACGTCGTGTCGCGATCTGCCGATGCGGAAATTCTCGTGATCAACAAAATCAAGCTTGGCGAGGCCCAGTTTTCCCAGTTGCCGAACCTGAAACTGATCGCCGTGTCTGCGACGGGCTATGACGTTGTCGACCTTGCCGCGGCGGCCAAACATGGCGTCACGGTTTGCAACGTCCCGATCTACAGCACGCAGTCGGTGGCTCAGCATGTGTTTGCGATGCTGCTGGAAGTTTTACACCGACCGTACGAGCACGATCAGGCGATCCGCCGCGGAGACTGGCAAGCCGCCGGTCAATTTACGTTTTGGCTGTCGCCGCTGACGGAATTGGCGGGCAAAAAGTTTGGCGTCGTCGGTTTCGGCCGAATCGGTCAAGCAACCGCGAAACTGGCTCAGGCGTTCGGCATGCAAATTGTGATCAGTAGCCGGACAAAAAAAGAAGTCGCTGGTTTTGAGTCTGCCACATGGTGCGACATCGACGAACTTTTTCAAACCAGTGACGTTGTCAGTCTTCATTGCCCGCAAACGGATTCCAATCGCGGATTTGTAAACCAGAAGTTACTTTCTCAAATGAAGCCGACCGCGGTTTTGGTCAACACGGCTCGGGGTGGGCTGATTGACGAAGCGGAACTGGCTCAATGCCTTAACGATGGCTTGCTCGCAGCGGCCTGCCTGGACGTGGCGACATCCGAGCCCATCAATCCCGACAATCCTCTGCTAACGGCCAAGAACTGTTTGCTCATGCCGCACATCGCGTGGACGACGGTTGAGGCCCGCTCGCGATTGATGAACTATGTTGCCGAAAACATTCAGGCTTTCGTTTCTGGCAACCCGATCAACGTGTTGTAGATCCGTAGAACAGGGTCTGCACGGTTTTGTGCAGTCTCAGATCCGCATCCGCCTGCCAAAACCTACACGGCACCATACGCCACCATCGTATCAGCGACCTTGATAAACCCGGCAACGTTCGCGCCCGTCACGTAGTCAATATTGTCTTTGGGCAGCTCGCCGGTGGATCCATGCTTGACACATTTTTCGTGAATGTCTTTCATGATCCCCAGCAATTTCTCGTCGACCTCGGCGCGAGACCACGACATCCGCAACGCGTTCTGGCTCTGCTCCAGCCCGGAAACAGCGACTCCTCCTGCGTTCGCAGCCTTCGCCGGACCGAACATGACGCCGGCTTTCATCAAGTGA
This sequence comes from Mariniblastus fucicola, assembly GCF_008087665.1. Taxonomy (GTDB): domain Bacteria; phylum Planctomycetota; class Planctomycetia; order Pirellulales; family Pirellulaceae; genus Mariniblastus; species Mariniblastus fucicola. The sequence continues at coordinate 2,524,811 of NZ_CP042912.1, read as the reverse complement.
TGCATGGCGTCGAACTCGGTTGGCATGTTCGCGCCTTCGCAGACAACTTGCACGTTGTTGTCGGTCAGGTTCTTCGCGTCGTCCAGGCTGATTTCGTTCTGCGTGGCACACGGAATGGCAACATCGCAGTCAACCGACCAGGGCTTCTTGCCTTCGTGAAACGAGGCCGATGAGAACTCGTCTGCGTACTCTGAGATTCTGCCTCGCCGCACCTCTTTGAGCTGTTTGACGAATTCCAGTTTCTCGGGCGTGATACCGTCGGGGTCGTGAATGAATCCGGACGAATCAGAAAGCGTAAGGACTTTCGCACCAAGCTCTGTCGCTTTTTCAGCCGCGTAGGTTGCCACGTTCCCGGAGCCCGAGATAACAACGTCCTTTCCGTCCAGGCTGTCGTCGCGATGGTTGAGCATTTCCTGGCAGAAGTATACGCATCCATATCCGGTTGCTTCGGTGCGAATCAGGCTGCCGCCGAAGGAGAGCCCCTTGCCTGTCAGCACGCCGTGGAACTGGTTTTGAAGTCGTTTGTACTGTCCGTACAGATAGCTGATTTCCCGAGCCCCGACGCCAATGTCTCCTGCCGGCACGTCTTTGTCGGGACCGATGTGACGAAACAGTTCGATCATCATCGACTGACAGAAGCTCATGACTTCGTTGTCACTTTTGCCTTTCGGGTTGAAGTTCGCTCCACCTTTCGCGCCGCCCATCGGCAATCCGGTCAGGCTATTTTTCAACGTCTGCTCGAAACCCAAAAACTTCAGCACACTCAGCGTTACGGTAGGGTGAAAGCGCAAGCCGCCTTTGTAGGGCCCGATGGAATTGTTGAACTGAACGCGCCACGCCCGATTGACCCGGATGTTCCCATGGTCGTCTCGCCACGTGACTCGAAAAGTGATGATTCGATCGGGCTCGCTCATCCGTTCGAGAATTTGATGCTGCAAGTAGTCCGGATGATCGAGCACGAACGGCATAACTGTAGAAACAAATTCTTTGACGGCTTGATGAAATTCAGGTTGCCCCGGATTTCGTTTCTCCAAGCCCGCCATGAAGCAGTCCACATCTGTGCATTTTGCCATCCACATATCATTCACCCGTGATCTATTTTGCATTTCGTTTGTTTTGCTTTCCTGGAAGACGCAGCCAGACAGTCAGACTTACAAAGATTCTTCAGAGTCAAATCGTAGGTTGAGCCGTCCTTCGGAAGCCGCCCTGTCCATTGAGGTTAACCCGCAGCGGAACCGGGCAACCAACGCTCATTCCGCACCCATCGAACGGTTTGAGGGCCCAGCGACCGCATTGGATCGTAACTGTCGATTCGAGACTATTGACGAATCACCCAATGTTTCCGTCTAGGCCAATACCGCAAATTTCTGTAACTTCCGCCGAAAAGCAGGAATTGTGGAAATGGGACGAAGCGGCTGGCCAAGCTCACGAATGATGATCGCGTGCGGGCTATTGATCATGCTCGTCGCGTATTCGGGCTGCGCCGCAAGGAAGCTTTCTCGAGTACTGATGCCGACTCCGATCGCGTTGACGTTAGGTTTGCCGCAACCCGGTGGCGACCTGAGCATCGGTTGCGCAAGCGCCGAAGAACTTGCTCCGATTTTCGTCGTCAGCGGAAGAGACATTCGCGATCCCAACAACACACTCGATCCGTTTGGATCGGATCGACAGCGTATCCCGGCGCTGGGCATCGCTTACGTCGGCATTGGTTCGGGACTCAGCGCCGACGAACTTTTGGAAGAAACGACGGGCGAAAAACGGCACAAACGAGCCAAGGTCGTCTTTGACCGATTCGAATTAAGCAAAGCTGGTTTGGCGGTTGATCCGTGGCTGGTCAAGGATAACGTGGTTCGCCATCGAGAGAATCCCTGGGTGCAAGCCGTCAAAGCCCAGATGGAACATTCGGCAAGTCGCAACGTGACGATCTTTGTCCACGGCTATAACACCGAGTTCATCGACAACACATTGCTGGCCGGAGAGATCTTTCACTACATGGGCCGCAAAGGCGTGATGATCAGTTTCGAATGGCCGTCGGAGTCGCGCGTGCTGGGCTACATTCAGGACAAAGGAAACGCAACCTACAGCACTCGGCAATTCCGCGCGATCATTTCCAACATCGCCAAAGAATGCGAAGTCGATTCGATCACCATCATTGCTCACAGTGCCGGATCGCCAATCGTGGTCAATGCGTTGCGAGAAATTCGGCTGCTGGAATTCGACATGCCCGCCGAACAGGTTCGATCCAAGTATCGCATCGGCCGCGTTGTTTTGGCCGCGCCGGACATGGATGTGATGTCGTTTACCAACGCGGTCCACGATCGCTTCTACGAATTGACTTCCGGAGTCGCGGTTTACGCTTCGCAGAAAGATCGTGCTCTGGGCTTGTCGGAAAAAATTTACGGAAACTCAAGACTCGGCCGAGCCGTCGGGAAGCTGGATCCGTGGGAGCAGGAGCTTTTGCAGAAGGTGCCGAAGATCGAGATGGTCGACGCGTCACGCGCGGACAAACAGTACCGCAACGTGCTGGGGCACAGCTATTTCCATCGCGATCCTTGGGTTAGCTCAGACATCGGCTCGTTCATCATCGGACAGACTCCGTCGCAGCGCGGACTGGACAAGGACGCGGCAGGCGTATTTTGGAAGTTTCCGCGAGACTATCCTGATCGGTTGAAGCGACAGATAGCGACCGGATTCAATCGGTAAGCGAATTGTCACGGAGCCGAACAGCGGACCTCAAAATCCAAAATCTTTCATTTGAATTTCATGCTCTTCGGAATCAAACGGCACGAAGCAGGGCGTTGTGTGCTGCAAGAACTCCTCGTTGATCGCGTCGAACGTTTCCTCCGCCCGCTGCTCTCCCATCGCGAAAAGCTTGGGGATATTCTCGACGTCATCGAGCCCCCATTTTTCTTCCATCCGAAAGTTAACGTGCCGATAGCGGTCTCCGAGGAAGAACTTCAGTGGCAAATGAACGCCTTGAGACTGCGACGTTCCCATCACGTCGGCGATTCGGCTGGCCCAAAACAAAATGCCGGCATCGTCTCCGGGAGGCGACAGCGAAAATTCGGCTCGACCAGTGCCAACCGAAAGCAGGTGGATATCGTTAGTGACGATCGACGCTGCAGGATCTTGCTGCTTTTCAAACTGCTGGATCCGAATTGCTTCGGCGATCGCCAACATGCTTGGATCCGCCGCCCAAACTCCTCCGTCCACAAATGCGTTGTCGCCGATTTGCCGATGCGGAAAATAGGTCGGCGCAGCTGTGGTCGCAATCACGGCTTCGGCGATTCGAATGTCTTTGTCGTGGACGGCTTTGGGCAGATGCGTCGAACGAAAAACATGCGGTTCCCCTTTAGTCAAATTTACTGCCGGCATGATCAATCGAGTGCACTTGATATCGCCAAGAGTATGATCGCCGAAACCCTTGCGAAACGAATTTTCCAACGCATGCGGGCAATAGCGGGCTCGAAACGCGGCGTCGAGACTACCGCCCGTTCGCTTTTTGAAAATCCAGTTCATTGCTGGAAACCAAAACCGGGAATGTCCCTTGGCTCGATACGGTTCTCGCTCTGTAAAAATCGACGCGCCGTAGTCCACGTAGAACTGATGCATTTCGTCAGCGGAGAGCCCGAAGGCCAATCCTGCTGCGATGATTCCGCCAGTGGAGGTGCCTGCAATCAGATCGAAACAGTCCGCGATCGGTCGCCCGAGTTTTTGTTCCAGCTCTTTCAAATAGCTGGTCACGAACGCGCCGCGAATGCCGCCGCCGATCAATGAAAGGATTTGAAATCTTGCCACCGTCGATCCTTGATGGTTGGAAAAAGCTGAAGGGGGGCGCCGATAACATGCGGCGAACGGGGAGGGATAGTGCGAACGTGAGCGAACGAAAAACAAAACCGGAATTGCAGCAAACGGTAAAGAACTCGTTCAGCGATTTACTTTGACATCAGGAATCCGAACAAATCGATTTTCTCTTTTGCTGTTAGCTTGTCCAGCAGTTTCTCTGGCATCAAGGACAGTTCCGTTTGTTTGATGTCTTCGACCGAATCGACTTCCAGCGTCAACAACTCTTCCTGCGTCTGCAGCTTCAACGTCTGGCCGTTGTTGTCCATCACGACACCGGTTAGCAATCGACCGTCCTCCATTGCCAGAACCGACGCGCGATAGGTCGTCGCGACGGTAGCGCTGGGATCGACGATGTTCTCCAACAGGTAATTTAAATTCTTGCGATCGGCACCGGTCAAGTCCGGACCGATGTTACCACCTGCGCCGAACATGGCGTGGCAAGTCGCACAGTGTTGTGTGAACAGCTTTTTGCCGGAAGCGATGTCGGACTTCGCAATCGCTTCGGGGCTCATCGTTTTGCGAAGTTCGGCGATCTGAGCCAATCGTTCCTGATCCGTTTCGCGGACCTTGCCCCACGCTTTCGTCAGCTTTTCTGTCAGCGCCGCGTCGTCGAACATCTGAATCTGCCTCGCATGAAACGCCGTGACCACCGAAGAAGGGACTCGGCCATTCTCGACTGCGTTCAACAGGCGTTTCGACCACGGCTTGCGACTGCAGAGCGTGTCGATGGCGTTGCGTTTGCCTTCGGTCGTGAGTCGTTTGAACTCGCGAAGGATCAGTTGAGCCACTTCTTCTTCGCTACAGACCGCCATCGATTTCACGACCGCCTGGCTGACCAAGCGGTCGCCGACTTGTCCTTTGAGCACTGGAAACAGTGTCTTCGGATCGCCAAACTGAGCCAGCGACAGAATCGCTTGCTGTCGAGCCGAAGCGTTGGCGTCTTTGTTCGTAGCCAACTTCATCAAGCGATCCATCGAAAGTCCGTCGCCGAACACCGGGCTGATGTCTTCGATCAGTTTTGCAGAATCGTCGTCGAAGTCGCTGGCTTTGGCGACCAGAGTCGCCCATGAAGAGGGCGCTGTCATTTGCTTGCGTCCTTCGATCGCCATTTTGATGCCGTAAAAGAGATCTTGTACGTTTGGCATCTCACCAGCCAACGCGTGCTTCACGAGTCTTTCCAACATCTCGTCCTGCTTTTCCGGATCGCAAGCCAACCGACGAACGATATTGCGACGGAGCAATTGACTTTTGCTGGCGGCGAACAAGTCCATTGCATTGTTAAAATCGCCAACGATGAAAGGTTCGATCTGATACCAAATCAGTTTCGGTTGGACTCGGTCATTCATGTCTGTTTCGACAGCCGCCAGCCGCTTGGCGACTTCGAACGCGTCGGCGGGAGGAAGACGCTGGATTGATGAAGCAACATACAATCGAACCAGCGAAGACGAATCGCGGGACATCGTTTTGATTTGTTCAATACTCCATCTTGACTGCTTTGCACGATCAGCAAGTAGCCGTACTTTCCATACCCGGATACTCTCAATCGAAGAATCGGGTAACCTTTGAAGTACCGCCTCATCACTATTCGCGATACAGAAAAGAGTCCTGAGGGCATTCAGACGGACGGGAGCCATCAGTTCGTCGTCATATGCGATCGACAAAATCCTCGTGCCTCTGCCGAGCCTCGCCTCCAGATCAATGTTTTCTGTAGCAGTCGCAATGCTTCGTTCAATCAAAATCCGCTGCGCCATCCGCGGGTACCACGCATTCTTGTGCCCCAGAAGCTCGATCAACTTTTCATCGGAAAGCTTTTCCAAATCTTCGAACTCTGGCTTCTTCGGCGTTCCGTATGAAATCTTGAAAATGCGTCCGCTCGTTCGATGAATTCCATCGTTTTCATGGCACTCGCCAATGTCCGACCAGTCCAACACATACACGCCGCCGTCGGGTCCGTAAGTCAACTCCACGCCACGAAACCACGGATCGGCCGTCTGAAAAACATCCGGCGCGTGCTTGCCGACGAATGAATTGCCTTCGCGGACAAGCGTCTCTTGATTGATCCGTCGGCCATGAAAGTTCAGCGTAAACAATTGCCCGCGAAACTTCTCCGGCCAGTTGTCGCCCTGGTAAATCATCATGCCACTGTGAGCATGTCCGCCGCCGGCTTTGTTAGTCGCATCGGATCCTGTTCCAGCGTCGCCGACAACACCTTTCTTTGCGTCGAACCACTTCTCGCCTGATCCCCAGTGAACATGGTCCGCCGTTTGATCGATCGTTTGCCACGTGTACGGATTGAAGTGCGAACCATACATGCGGTTGTAGCGAGCCCCCGGGACGACATGAAACAAATGCCCAATCACCGTGTTGATAAAGAACATTTCTCCATGCTGATCGAAATCGAATCCCCAGGAATTGGTTCCTCCTTCGCAAACGATTTCAAACACATCGCGTTCCGGATGGTAGCGCCAGATGCAGCAGTTCATCGGCGTCCGCTGTGACATCGTCGCACCCGGTTTGCCGACGTGCGAAACCGCCTGGATTCCATGACGACTGTACAGCCAACCGTCGGGTCCCCAGCGGAGTCCATTCACAAGGTTGTGTCGGATCACATCGTCCTCGAACCCATTCAGGATGACTTTCGGAGGCCCGTCGGGAACGTCATCACGGTCTGCGTCGGGAATGAAGATGAACTCGGGCGCGGCGGTCAGCCAAACACCGCCGCGGCCCAGTTCGATGCCGGTGAGTTTGTTACCTTTGTCCCAAAAGATCTTTCGCGTGTCGAATTTGCCATCGTTGTCTTCGTCTTCAAAGATCACGACGCGATCAAAGAGCTCGTTGTTGAAGTTCTCTTTGCGATCCGAGTACGTGTAGTTCTCCACCACCCATAAACGGCCCTTTGAATCGAACGTCATCGCGATTGGCTGATGCACATCGGGCTCGTGCGCGAACAGCGTGACCTCGAAGCCCTCCGGAACGTCCATCATTTCCAACGCTTTGTGCGGCGGCGTGAACGGAATGGCTTCGTCTTGCGTATTCGGATATTCCTGTGCGGAAACAGAGCAGCAAAACGAAAGCAAAAGAAGCAGCGACATGCACTGCTGTCCGATACGAAAAAACATGGTCAACGTTCCTTACGACGAATGGTTGCCGCCATTTTAGCGTCCAGCGGAGCCGTCGTGTGAGCGCTGCGGTGTGGGCCGCCTGAAACACATCAATGGCGCGCAGCCAAATCGCGAAAAAGAGACAGGGGGCTGCACGGTTGGACAGCGCTTGTGAATTTACCGAAGTCGCCGACTTCGGACTTTGGTGTTTCTCTGGATAACGCAGCTCAAGCATGACGCTTGGCATTTCAAAACCGCTATCCACGAATCCAGTGCTTTCAAAAGGACTCTTTGCGACGTAACGGAATTTTGCTAGTTACCAACAGTTTGTTACATAAATTATACCTCGTTCGTGTCATGAAATTCGTTGAAACTTGTTGGTTGAGCTGCCTGGCGTTTCTGCTTCTGAGCAGCAACACGCTTGCTTTTGCACAGATTTTTGACTCGCTGCAGCCCTCCCAGAATGCGAGCACATGGAATCTGAGCGATACACAAGCGGTGCCGTCGTCTCAGGAGATTTCCAGCCAAACTTTCCTGATCGATGACGGCAGTTCTGATCCGGCAAACCCGATCAGCAGCGACGACGATTCCAAAAAGTTTCCAACGGCAAGCGTAACTGGATTCTTTCATTTGGATGCGGGTTGGTTTTCGCAAGACGATTTGAATCGAGCCACGCTGGGCGATATCAACGATGGGCTGGGTTTTCGAAGAGCAAGGCTCGCGGCGAAGGGTTTTGTCGCTGAAGACATTCAGTACATTCTTGAATTCGACTTCGCGCAAAGCCAGGCCCGATTTGTTGACGTCTGGATGCAGATCAATAACACGAAGTTGGGCAACCTCCGCATCGGTCGATTCCGCCAACCTTTCGGCATGTCAGAACTGACCAGTGTTCGCGAACTTCCGTTCCTTGAGCGACCGGTGACTTTCACGCAGACTCCGTTTCGGCAGACCGGCGTGATGCTGTTCGACACCCGGCCTGATGAATCGGGAACGTGGGCCATCGCGGGCTACCGTTTTCTCAGCGACAACTTTGGGAACGTTTTCGCTGATACCGGCGGTTATGGAATGGCGACACGTCTGACCAGGATTGCGTTCGAATCCGGTGAGAATCGGTTGGTCCATTTCGGCGTCGACTACAGCTATAACGATCCGGGTCGAGGAAACATTCAATTGGTCAGTACCAACGAGATCTTTCTGGCACAGAACCCAAACCTTGGACCGGCGGGCCTGAGCGTTTTGCCGATCGAGGGCGTGACGCCGTTCGTCAACACGGGCGTGCTGTCTGTTGACGAAGCTCAGTTTCTGAATTTCGAATCTGCGATCGCGTTGGGCAGAATGGCAATTCAGGGAGAAGCCCGTTGGGTTCAGGCTCTGCTCACGAGCGGCGAAAGGGCTCTGTTTCCCGGAGCCTACGCTCAAGTTCGCTACATGCTGACTGGTGAGCAGATTCCGTACGTAAAAAAGAACGGAGTGTTTGGGCGAATCGATCCGCATAGCCCTTGGACGACAAATGGCGGCAGCGGAGCTTTGGAATTGGTCGGGCGTGTTTCGCATATCGATTTGAACGATGCGAGTATCGAAGGCCGTCGTTTGACTGACTTCACGGCGGGATTGAACTGGTACTTGAATGCGAATACCAAATTCCAATTCAACTACATCCACTCTCGTTTGACAGATCTATCTCTTGGAGACAGCGAAGCCAATACGTTTGGCGTCAGAGCGCAGTTGGACTTTTAGAGGCAGTTTCAAAGCCTTGTGGCTGCGGCGTCTCGCCGCAGTCAATACCAGAAATACTGCGGCGAGACGCCGCAGCCACTACCAGGTGATCAGTTTTGAAACTGGCTCTAGCAGGGTTCAAAACCAAGGTCGTCCCTAGCCTTGAGTTGAAAGGCTGAACCCGTTTATCTTGGATTGAAATGGCTTATGCCAAGAGCTGCCGGGGAACACACTGGTCACAATCTGTTGAGCATTGGAAACACTATTCATGTCCGAAATTCAATCGCTGGGAAAGACCAAGAACGCGGCCGTCATCCGTCAGCTGGTTGACCTCGATGGCAAAGTCGTCGTTGATGCAGGATGCGGGAACCTGACGTTTACTCGTCTGTTGGCGGAACAGGGAGCCAAGGTAATTGCGATCGATCCGGATTCCGTTCAGGCGCAAAAGAATCGCGACGCGGATCCAATTCCTGGCATCAAGTTTTTCGAAACTGGCGCTGAGAGCATTCCGTGCGACGACAGCTCAGTCGACGGCGTCTTCTTTTCGTATTCATTGCACCACGTGCCCGCCGACCTGTTTCCCGCGGTCTACGCTGAGGTGTTACGTGTTTTGCGACCGAGCGGATTTTTGTATGTGCTTGAGCCGATCGACTGTCCGCTCAACCAGGTGATGCGACTGTTCCACGATGAAGACGCCGAGCGTAGGGCAGCCTGGCAATCGCTTCACGACATTGCAGCTCCGAAGTTTGAGCAGATGTCGCAATTCTCGTACTATGACGAAAGGCAATTCGATTCATGGGATGACTTTGCGGACCGCTTTTCCAATCGCTCGTTCAACTCTTTGTACACCGAAGCAGACGTTCACCGCGACGAAGTGCGTGAAACTTTCTTGCGATTCGGCGGCCCAGCGCACAAGTTCACGACGCCGAAAAATGTGATGCTGTTGCAGGGGATTGTCGCAAGCAGTCAGGGATGAACCGAGAACTACGCAATCTACCCGAAGTGTCATTCGATTCAGGAAAGCTTGGATCGTTCAACGGAACATGGACGGCAATCTCTTGCGATGTATTGGCGTCCATTGGCGTTCTTTAGCGGTCCTCCTCCATCCCCCCTCGTGTGCGAAATCGATCTGCAATGCATTGCAAACAGAAAGTCAGGATTGAACCGTGAAAGGCAGTCCAATTACATTGTTCGCGATGCCCGTTTTTCTACAGTCTGTTTCGGCAGAAGAACTATGCTGTAAAAAGACTACTGTTAAGTCCTTCATTGCCTCTTCGAACCGGGAACGCGCTGTGCGACAAATCGGAAAAATTGCCCTGATATTTTGCTTGGCTGTCATCGCTATGACTATCGCCATCTTGCCGGGATTTTCGGCGACAGTTCAGGATGACTCGCCAAGATCAACACAACATTGGCCTGATGGCGTTGAATGCGATGAGTCCATTCCGACGCCACGCGAGTTCTTTGGATTCGATATTGGCTTTCGACATCTGGCTCATGCTCAAGTCGCCGACTACGTGCGGAAACTCGCCGAAGTTTCAGATCGGATTTCAGTCGAACAGTACGCGACGACTCACGGCGGCAGGCCGCTGCTGATGCTGACGATCACGTCGCAAGAGAATCGTGATCGCTTGGACGAAATCCGCGAGCAGCATTTCAAAATGACCAAGCCGGACGCAAGCGAGATCGATGAGGATGCGATCGAGGAACTGCCCGCGATCATCAACATGGGCTACGGCGTTCACGGCGACGAACCAAGTGCGACCAACTGTGCGCCGCTGGTGGCCTATTACCTTGCTGCGGCCAAGGGCCCCGAAGTAGAAAAGTGGCTCAACGATTGCGTCATCCTGCTCGACCCCAGCCTGAACCCGGATGGCTTTAACCGGTTTGCGAATTGGGCGAATCGATACCGCGGAGTCGTGCCGAACCCCGATCCGGCTCATGCGGAGCACAATCAAATGTGGCCGCCGGGACGCGTCAATTACTACTGGTTTGATCTGAATCGTGATTGGCTGCCGGCAGTGCATCCCGAAAGCCGCGGAAGGCTGAACTGGTACCACGACTGGAAGCCGAACGTTGTGTTGGACTTCCATGAAATGGGAACCAATTCGACTTTCTTTTTCCAACCAGGAATACCGCAGCGGACCAACCCGATGACGCCCGCGAAGAATCAGGAACTGACTCGCAAGTTCGCCAGCTACCACGCGAAAGCTCTCGACAAACGCGGCAGTTTGTACTTCACGCAAGAACGGTTTGACGATTTCTACATGGGCAAAGGATCAACTTATCCGGACCTTCATGGCTGCGTCGGCATCCTGTTTGAACAAGCCAGTTCGCGCGGTCACGTGCAGAAGAATCAGGACGGGATCCTCAAGTTCTCCGAAACGATTGGCAACCAGTTCACTACGTCGCTGTCCAGCTTGCGGGCGACCAGCGCGATGCGAAGCGAGCTGATTCAGTACAAACAGCGATTCTATCGGCAAGCATTGAAGATGAGTGCCAAACAGAAGGTGAAGACCTGGTTGTTCAACTGCGAAGCAAACGATGCGCGACTGAAAGAGTTTGCGATGACGCTGCACCGACACGACATCGAAAGCTATTGGTTAAAAGAAGACTTCGAATATGGCGACGAGACGTTTCAGGCCGGTTTTACGTTGGCGGTTCCGTCTAACCAGAGCGAGTATCGTTTCTTGCGATCGTTGCTGATGCGAAAGACGGACTTCAAAGAGAACATTTTCTATGACGTTTCCAGCTGGACGTTGCCGCTGGCTTATGGGCTGAAGCAGACGAGGCTGAAGAAGACGATCGATGCGGATTCGCTGGTGCGTTTCTCGCCCCTTGATTTCGCCGAGCCTGCTAACAAATCAACGGTTGAGTTTAGGGACGATGACCTTGGCTACTTTGTTGATTTTCGATCGGACGCGGCACCGAAGTTACTTGGTGAACTTTTGGCGAACGATATCAAAGTCCGGGTCGCCAAGAAACCGTTTCGTAGCAAAGCTAAAACTGGCCAATCGAATTTCGGCTATGGGACGCTGTCGATTCCGTTGCAGATTCAGAAAGACAAACGTGACGCAATTGTGGAAATTCTGAAATCGGCGTCGAACGCGGGAGCTTCCGTTGTGCCGGTCGCCGGCGGATTGAGTGCGTCCGGGCCAGATGTTGGCAGCCCAACTTTCTCAGTCATCGAAAAACCGTCGATCGCGATGGTGATCGGCAGCGGCGTTTCGGCGTACAGCGCCGGCGAAGTTTGGCACTTGCTGGATGAACAATATCGCATGCCGGTGACGCTACTGAAGCAATCACGCTTCGCGGATGCAAATCTGGACGATTACAAGACGCTGATTTTCGCAGACGGGCGGGCTTCCGATTCCGATTTGGACAATGCCAAGGCGTTTGCGAAAAAGGGTGGCACGGTGATCGTGATCGGAAAGCTGACGGCGTCTGTGGCCAAGCGATTGGAAAAGAGTCCAAAGAATGACACGAACGGATCAGCGAAAGACTTGGCTTCATCGGACAAGTCGAAAGCAAAGAAGGATTCTGAAGAACCAGATCCAATCCAAAAACCTTTCGACTCCGCATCCAACGAACGTGCCCTCAAATTGATCAGCGGTGCGATTTTCAAAGCGAAGGCCGACCTGACGCATCCGCTGCTTTATGGCTTCACGGATCCAGAACTGGCTGTTTTCCGCAACCATGCCGAGTTCCTCAAACCGTCCAGCAATCCATACTGCAATCCGGTGATCTATGACGCTAAGAAGCCGTTGATGGCTGGTTATTGTTCGGAGGAGAACGTTGAGAAATTCAAGGGATCGGCCAGCGTTGTCGTGCACCCGACGGGGCGAGGTCGTTTTATTCTGCTGGCCGACAATCCAAATTTCCGCGGATTCTGGAAGGCCACGAATCGGCTGTTCATGAACGCGATCTTCTTTGGCGACAAAGTAAATCCGGGGCGTTGAGCCAAAGCTGCGAAATGCTCGTTTGCTGGCCACAGAGATCACAAAGGCCACAGAGTTTCTGCACGTCTGATCTCTGTGTCCTCGGTGCCCTCTGTGGCTACACCCAATGCATGTCTATGAAGGCGATCTTCTTCGGACAAAGTGAATCCGGGGCGTTGAGCCAAAGCCGCGAAATGCTCGTTTGCTGGCCACAGAGATCACAAAGGCCACAGAGTTTCTGCGCGTCTGATCTCTGTGTCCTCGGTGCCCTCTGTGGCTAAATCTGATGCATGTTCATGAACACGACTTATCGAACCAGATTGGAATGTCCATGACTGCCGCCAACGGTTAAATTGGGGCCATGAGCAAAATAGACCAATTCGAAAGCCTGTTTCGGTCGGCCGACAAACCGCCGTTCAAGCTGGAGCCTGTTGACGTTAGTGACATTTTGATTGTCACTGACATGGATCAGAACCGGACGACTGAGTTTGCTGAACAGGCGAAAGCGTTCCTGTCGGCACTCGATACTCCGAAGCCTGTTCGCTATTCGCAGATTTGTGGGGACGAGTTCAGCACGGTTCAGCAACTGTTGGATCGGTTGGAGAATCCTCGCCCGGACCTCGTTTGCACCTATCGAAACCTCCACGCCGAAACCGCTGACCATCCGTTTAGTCTGGGCGCTTACGTCAACGTGCTGACTCAGGCGACTGAGATTCCGACGCTGTTGCTGCCGGAGCCAAAGGTTTTGGCGAACGCAGATCCATCGCCGTTGGCGGACAAGACCAAACACGTAATGGTGGTGACGGATCATCTTGCCGGCGACCATCATCTGGTCAGCATGGCCGTTCGGTTCGTGGAAGACGGTGGCGAACTTATCCTCAGCCACATCGAAGACCAGAAGGCTTTCGATCGATACATGACCGCGATCGACAAAATCCCCGATCTGGATTCAGAGTTGGCACGAAAGACGATCAGCGACCAACTGCTGGGCGAACCGAAAGACTACATTGAATCGTGTCGATTGGTGCTGCAGGAGCACGGAGTCGCAAACACGATCACGCCACTGGTTACGTTCGGAAATCGAATTGAAGACTATCGGCATTTGATCGAAGACCGCCATATTGATTTGCTGGTGATGAATTCTCGCGACGATGACCAACTGGCGATGCACGGCGTGGCTTATCCGTTGGTCGTTGAGTTGCGAAAGACTCCGATTCTGTTGGTGTGAAACGGTGGCATAGGCTTCCAGCCTGTGTTTAGTTCAACGAGATCACAGGCTGGAAGCCTATGCCACCTTCATGCTCATCTTACCTCGCTTGGCGTTTTCAAAAACTGAAAGTCAAAAATGGATTTGTTGATTGCTAACGCACACTCCGTTCACTGGTCGGTCACGACGGTCTTTGCACTGCTGCTGGTCGGTTTGATTCTTTGCCTGGCTCTCGAAGAAAAGATCCACGCCAAGAAATCGATCATCGCCGCGTCGTTTGCTGCCGTTTGCCTGTTGCTGGGCACGTTCACCGGAATCTTGAGCTTCGAAAAGATCGTTGTCGGGAGCCATCGAGCCGAACTGCGGGCGAACGAAGAAGTTGAAGTACTGGTTTACTCAGACGAAGACCCTGACTCAAGCGAAGTGATCGAAGTCACTGGGGAAGCTCACGACGAATCACATCAGCCAGCAAACGCGACTGAAGATCACGACGATCCGGACGCCGATGACGAAGACGCCGAGCATACTGAATCGGACCACCACACGTTGCACCTGGACGGCCATCGGCTGTCGACACCGGTTTACATTCCCGGAGTCGACTGGAGCGTGATCGCGATCATTCTGGGGTCGAGCCTGTTTGTTGACGTGACCAGCAAGTCCGGTTTGTTCACGTGGATCGCGGTCAAAGTAACCAAAGCCTCCGGCGGCGATCCGCGACGGTTGTTGTACTTCTACGGATTGATGACGGTCGTTTTTTCGGCGGTGTTGAACAACGTGACCGCAATGATCATTGTCGGATCCTTAACGGCGGTGTCGCTGGACAAACTAAAGCGAAACAAACTGCTGCTGGGATTTCTGCTGATCGAAGGACTGCTCACCAACGTCGGCGGATTGCTTACGCTAATCAGTAGCGTGCCCAACATCATTGTCGGGACCGCGGCGGACATCAGCTTCGTCACGTTCTTCGTCAAGTCAGCTCCGTTCGTCGTCGTGGCGACGTTCTTGACACTATGGATGGGTTCCAAGCTGTTCGGCATTCAAAAACTGAAAGACAAATCGGAGAAAGAAGAAGCCAAGTCTCTGGTGAGCGGATTCGACGAAAACGATGGTGTGAAGAGCTGGGGATTCTTTCGATTTTCGGTCGCGATGTTGCTGCTGTTCATCGTCACGATCGCAACCACGTCGGCTTTGCCCGGAGTCAGCAAGCTTGGCATGGGTTTCGTCGCGATGACGTTTGCGGTGGTCATGCTGTGGCGATTCAAGTCCGATGTGAACCGGTTTTACAGCGCGGTGGACTGGGATTTGTTGGGCTTCTTCATCGCTCTGTTCATGGTGATCTACGTCATGGAGCACGCGCTGGTCCTGGAACGCATCGGCGACGGCTTGCAAATGGTGATGACGGACATCTCGGCCGAAAATCCGTCGGCGAAAGATGCTTCGTTGCTGCTGGTCGGATCCGCGTTTTTCAGCAGCGTCACGGACAACATCCCCTTGGCCGCGATGTTCGCCAGTATCCTCAGTAACTTGGGCGCACCCGAAAGTTCAACTTTGTGGTGGTCCGTTATCTTCGGAGCCAACCTTGGCGGAAACATCACGCCGATCGGTTCGGCTTCGACGCTGGTAGCGGTGACGATCATGCACAAGCACAAGCTGCCGCTTTCCTTTGCCGGGTTTGTGAAAGCAGCGATCCCTTACGCGGTGGTCCAGATTATTCTGGCGTTGATCTACGTGCTATTCATTTTGCCGCTGATCAATTTCGGGTGATCGTGCAAGCGTATCCGAAGCAGAACTGCTCTTTCCTTCCGGATGGAATTTTGCCAAGACTTGACGGAGTCTGACGAATTGAGAGTGAATGCAAACAAATTGAGCCAAAATTCAATCGTTTCGAGCCTTGCCTCTATCGCCCGACTGAGGGACTGAAAGCGATTCCAAGCCTTGGTGAGCAAAGCCGAAACTTCGAACGGGCTCGGTTTAACCCACAACCAATACGAGGACAGGCGGCGACCGGCGCGATTTCAATCGAGCTGCAATCGCTATAAAATGAAGACCGACAAATCCAATCGCGCGAATTCAACTCTCAAGAGATACGCCGACATTATGGAACCGACCGAACTGGAACAGCAACCTTCGAAAGCAGAAACGGATGCCCCGTTGGTCAAACCCAATCCGGCGGCCGAGGCGGCTGATGCGTTGGCCAAGCCAATGTTTTGCCTGTCGCTGGTGTTTTTGGTTTTGCTCGCAGGTTTGGTCGTCGCGTGGGTCGACGTGCTTCCCGATCCGACGGATGCGAATCTGGTTGCTGATTCGCAAGGCGCGATTTCGTGGATCGACGAATTCTGGAAACATCCGGCAGTGGTAACCGGCTATGTTTTGCTTGGAGCACTGTTGCTGATCTGGCCGCTGTTTCTGATCGAGCCACTCTATGTGCGCTCTCTGGCAAAGGGTCATGCGATGCCGAGCAAGAACAGATTCGGCTGGTCCTGCATTCTTTGTCCGCCACTTCGTTTGGCCAAATCCATTCCCGCCAAAGAAGGCAAGATCTGGCTGCCGCGAATGGGCTGGCGAGCTCCGGGAAAAGCTCTGCACAAAGAGATGGAGCGGATGTTCAGCAAGCCGATGTTGATCATCGCGATGTTGATTCTTCCTGTCCTGTTGATCGAGTTCCGTTTTCAGGAACTGCTTCAGTCAACGATGTGGTTGAAGCTGCTGTTGAGCATCAGCATGGGATTGATTTGGTGTGCGTTTACGTACGAGTTCATCTTGATGGTCAGCTCGACGAAGAAGAAACTGTTCTATGTCAAAAAGAACTGGATCGATCTGGCGATTATTCTGCTGCCGTTGGTCTCCTTTCTTCGATCGTTTCGAGTAGTCCGCGCGGCAAAGGTTGCTCGGTTCGCAAAACTGCAGCAACTGACAAAAATGGGACGCGTGTACCGCATGCGTGGTCTTTTGGCGAAAACCATTCGCGCGTTTCTGGTACTGGAATTGGTGCACCGGATCCTGAGAACTTCACCAGAAAAACGATTACAGAAGCTGTTGGCTCAGGTGGAAGACAAGCAGGACGAATTGCGAGAGCTTGAAAAGCAAGTGAAATCGGTTCGAGCCGAAATTGAATTGCAGCAGTCAAGCGAGGATCTGGAGAACGCTGTCCCCGAAATCCAGGCCGCTGCCCTGCCCCTCCGCAATAGCGAATGACCGAATGACCGACCTGATCCCTGTTCGCCAACGAGCAATTACACTTGCCAGGGATCCCGCATGTTCGGCAGCAGCAACTCGCCCGCTTCGAAGTCGCCAATCAGTTCTTCTGTGCCCGGATCCCAGCGCACTGGGCGCCCGACTTTCATGGCGATATTGTTCAGATGACAAATCGTTGCGGTCCGGTGGCCTATTTCGGCAGTCGCCATCGGCTCAGCTCGACTGATGATGCAATCGATGAAATTTTTGTGGTGGCCGGCGCTTCGTCCCAATTGGACTTTTAACGAATCATCAATCTGATCGAACGCCACTGGCTTTCCGTCTCGCACTGACTGCGGCAGAACTTCAGGATCAGACGCAGACAACGCACCGCCGTGAATGGCGACAAAGATCCAACCGTCTTCACCCTCGAACTTCAGACCTCGCGGCCCTTCTGTGGTGCCGATCAGTTTCGTTCCGTCAGCGTAAGTGTTCGTAAACTCGTAATCCCAGAACGCATCGTAAGGGCTTTCGGCGACCTGAATTCCTTTGGCTTCAAAACTTACCGGTCCACTGGAATCACGGTTGAGCCCCAGTTGAGCGATGTCGATAATGTGAGCACCGCGGTCGGTCATTTCGCCACCGCCATAGTTGAGAATGAAACGCCACCAAAAATGGCACCCCTTTTCCCAATAGGCAACAGGATGGGTGTGCCCTTGCCACATGTCCCAGTTCAGCCCTTCAGGGATTTCCTGTGGCTCAGCCTTTTTCCGAAACGCACGCGCTGACATGTGATGGTCTTGCTCGCACGGCATCTGTATCCTGACCGTATGAACTTTTCCAATTCGGCCGCTGCGCACCAGTTCCGCTGCGAAGCGGCAATTGTTGTTGGAACGTTCGTGGCTTCCGCATTGAAGAATTCGGCCAGTCCTGATCGCCGTGTCGCGGATGGCTTTGCTTTCACCGAAAGAGTTCGCCAGCGGTTTCTCGCAGTACACGTCTTTCCCAGCTTGCATCGCACGAACCGAAGCAAACGAGTGCCAGTGATCAGGCGTCGAAACGTGGACTGCATCGATGTCCGATCGTGCGATTAGTTCCCGAAGATCTTCAACTCGCGCACAGTCGCTGTTTTTGTAATGCGCGTCAATCAAGTCAGCGCCCTGATTCAGATGATTGGCATCGACATCGCAAGCCGCAATGACCTGGACGCGATCGTCAGCAAGAAAAGCCGACGTGTTGTGACGCCCTTTCCCACCACAACCAATGGCTCCGATCGCGATCCGGTCACTCGGCGCGGTTCGACCGTACCCCAGCGAAGTTCGCGGAATGAACATCGGCGCCGCGGTGATTGCCGCAGCACTTGCGGTCGCGGCAAGGAACTGACGACGGTTTGGTGAACGGTTTGGCGTGGCATCGGAACTCATCGAAAGACTTTCTGCGAAAGTATTGGAAACAGAAATGAGTGGCACCTCCGCCGACATGAACCGGCGGATGGATGGTACGCGGCCAGTTAAAACCGAACTACGATCGCCGTCGCACCATCAGCAGCGAAGCACCCGCAAGTGCAATCAAACAAACGGATCCGGGCTCAGGCACCGCCTGGATTCCGAAATGTCGTTCGAGCGCCAACGACTGGAAATGCAATCGCTCTTCCGGCCCAACGCCAGGCGGTGAGTGGATCGTGTAAATGGTTTCGCTGGCCAGAATGTCGGGATTGGAAGTCGAAAGCTCCCACTCCAGAAAGTAGATCACATTGTCAGGCTGCAGGTTGACCTCGTAAGTTGGATCAAGGTCGGGCAAGTCTTCTGAAATGTCACTACCCAACGTGATCGATCCAGGGTTGTCGGTCGAGATGCTTTCTATGCGAAAGCTGATGCTGAGCAGTTCACCGACGCTAAGATCTGAAAGGACTGGAGTGCCGAAATCCTGAGCCAGCCCGGTTCCATCCTGCCGCGGCGGTTCGTCCCACTTCCCTGCCCCCATCAGCGACAGCGTCAGGTCGTGGCCAAGAAGTTGCGGCGCATTGTCGAGGTCGAGATCGAATCCCGGAAGCGTCGAGTTGGCGATCGTCGATCCCACGTTGGAGAGATGACCGTGCACCACGTTGAGGTAGGGCCGCACGATCCCGCCGCCATCATCGATCGGATCCGTTCCGCTGAGATAGCCTTGCGCATAAAGTTGATTGTTGATCACGACGATGTCGAGTCGCTTCCCATCGTGAGCGGCCAGTGAATCGCAGGCCGCAAACAGTATCGCGACCAACAGTACCAGATTAGTTTTTGTTTTCATGTTGCCTTTCATTTGACTACACAAATGCTAACTAAAGGGCCATTATTTCGCAACGAATTGGCGCCATTGAAATCGATTCCAACCCGATAACTGCCGTCATGCCCGTGAAACGGAAGCCTGACGCATCCAGCGGCACACTCCCTTCCCTCACCGTCGCGGGTTTCTATTGCCTCATCTTGAGCATTTCAGTAAACGAGTGTTGGACAAGTCCTCGCATAGCACGCTTGCGCGCGGACCGTCGCGATGTGAATTTCCAAACCGCAAACATGTGGCATGAACCGAATCCACAAAATGAATCTTCGAGTCGCCCAATGGCTACTGGTTATGCTGTTGGTCGGCGGTTGCGCAGACCGCAACACGCGAGGTCCAATTCCGACGCTGCACACGTCGCCTGAGTTTACCGAAAGCGGAAGTGACATTGCGCCGAATCGATGGTGGACGGCGTTCGAAGATCCGCAACTGGATCTGCAGATCAACGACGCGTTGACCAACAACTACTCACTTGCGTCGGCAACATATCGAGTCCAGGCCGCGCGTGCCGTCACGCAGCGAGAAGCGTCCGATTTCTGGCCGGACATCGACGGGATCCTTGGCTTCGGGAGCGACATGGGGCCAGGCGAAAACGGCGAGACCTACAACTTCGGACTCGACGCCAGCTATCCAGTCGACTTGTGGGGCGAGATCGAATCTCGAGTCGAAGCTCAGCGGCTTCGCGCGATCGCCGAGTGCTGGGACTATCACACGGGAGCCCTGGCTCTCACTGCCGAGATCACCAGCGTCTGGTTTTCGCTGATCGAGGCTCACGCGCAGGCTAAGTTGCTGGAAGAGCAGATCAAGACGAATCGTACCGGATTGGAATTGCAGGAAGAACGTTTCAGGCTGGGGCTGATCCGCAGTGCTGATGTGTTGCGGCAACGTCAACTTCTGGAGTCCACGCTGGAACAGGAAGTCGTCGTCGAGCTTCAAGTCGAAGTCCTCGAACATCAATTGGCGGTGCTGCTTGGCGACATGCCGCAACTGGCCAGCTACGAATCGGGAACGCTGTTTCCAGAAATGCCACCGCTGCCGACCACGGGGTTTCCGTCGGAACTGCTTCTGCGAAGACCGGATATCCAACGGAATTATTACGCACTGATGGCCGCGGACAAGGATCTTGCGTCCGCGATCAGCGCCCAGTACCCGCGACTGAATTTGGGTGGCTCAATTCAGAACATCGCCGAGAATCCGGAAGAACTTTTTAAGGACTGGTTTGTTTCATTGGGAGGCCAGTTGATTGCTCCGCTGTTTGATGGCGGTCAGCGACGAGCCGAGGTCGAGCGGAATCGAGCGGTCAAGTATCAGCTGTTCAACGACTACGCACAGTCCGTTTTGGTGGCTTTTCGCGAGGTCGAAGATGCGTTGGCTCAGGAAAAATATCAGCTGAAGCAGATTGAACATCTTGAGGAACAAGTCAAACTGGCTGGACAGGCGTCGATTCAGCTTCGCGAACAGTATCTCATTGGCGACGTCGAGTATCTGGATGTGCTGAGCGCGATCACGGGCCAGCAGAGCCTGCAACGCCGGCTGTTGAGTGCTCAGCTGGATCTGAGATTGATTCGGGTGTCGCTGTATTTGGCGCTGGCCGGCAGCATTGAAGCGACTAACGTTGAGGGTGAAGATTTCGCAGTGGATGATTTTAGAATTGAAAACGCAGCCGTTGGAAACGACCAACCGATCTTCGATGTTGATAGTCGAACCGTCGGCGTGAACGAACCGATCAACACGGCGAACGTGGATCCGAATCTGGATCCGCCAGGCCGTGAGCCATTTGGCTCCGATCGCTTTTCCGATCTGCTCCCTGAGGAATCAGGAGTTGATGAATCGCGATTTGGCCAAACGCGTGTGAACAGATCGAAGACTCCTGTCGCTCCTGATGCCAATCCTCAGGAAATCCCGTTGCTGGAACGACTCCGCGGAACCACAAACAATGAATGAAAGCTCAGATCAACGAACCAGATCCGGGGTTCGATGGCTGCGCATCGTGTTCAATGCCATCGTCTGCGCGGCCATTCTTTCCGGAGCCGCGTATGCAATCGTCGTGATCAACCGCACCGAACCGGTGGCTGAGAAAGCCAATTCGACACGGAAGTCGTCGGCGCTAGTGGACACAATTACCGTGAACTACGGCACCTACTCGCCCGCGGTTTCCGTTCTGGGCACAGTACGGCCGGCTCAACAGATCAGCCTGCGGCCGCGTGTCAGTGGTCAGGTGGTCGAGCTTGCTGATGCGTTCGTTCCGGGCGGAATGATTGGCAAGGGAGACCTGTTGCTTCGCATCGATCCTGCCGATTTCGAGAACGCGTTGTCCATCAGCAAGAGCGAACTGGAACAAGCCAAGGCTTCGATGGAGATTGAAAAGGCTCGCCAACGTCTGGCGGAAAAGGAGCTTAAGCTGCTTGAGGATTCCATCGATGGAACGAACCGTGGGCTGGTTTTGCGAGAGCCACAGATCGCGTCGATCAAAGCCGAAGTTTCGGCTGCAGAGGCAGCGGTTGAGCGGGCCCAGCTTGATCTGGAACGAGCCACAATCTACGCGCCGTTTGACTCACAGGTTTTGGACCGGTCGGTGAACGTCGGATCACAAGTCAGCCCGGGCAATGATCTGGGGCAACTGGTCGGCCTGGAACAATATTGGGTGATGGCGTCGGTGCCGATTCGCAGTCTTCGCTGGGTCGAACTGCCAGACGAAAAAGAGATCGGCGGTTCGAAAGTGACGCTGCGGAATCCTGATGCGTGGGGCCCCGACATAACCCGCGAAGGACGTGTCTCGCGGCTGATCGGAACGCTGGACGAACAGACTCGATTGGCTCGCGTGATGATCATTGTCGAAGATCCACTCGGACGGGACAACGGAGCCCCGCCGCTGATTCTGGATTCGCTTTTGACGACCGAGATTCAGGGCAAGGCTGTGGAACGAGTCGTTCGGCTGGATCGCGAGTATGTGCGTGACGAGGACACGGTTTGGGCGATGCGAGACGGCAAGCTGGAGATTCAGCCGGTAACCGTTGAGTACCGCGACAGTGAATTCGCCTATATCAGTGACGGTTTGGTGGATGGTGACGAGGTGGTCATTTCGACGCTGGCGACGCCTGCCGAAGGTATCGGACTGAAGAAGCGAGGAGCGTCCAAGTGACTGGCCGCGAACTGACAATCTTCACACCCCTTCTCGCGCCAATTCAAACAGCTGAATCGAACGCGCCCCGTATCGCCATAATTTTCCCGGGAGACAGAACTGATGCTTAAAGAAAGCGACGCTCCCGAACGGTTTGGCCCGATCGCATGGATGACAAGAAACTCCATCGCGGCCAACCTGTTGATGGTTCTACTGCTTGGCGGCGGAATTTGGTCAACGTTCACGATTCAAAAAGAAGTATTTCCCAACTTCCTGCTGGACAGCGTTGAGATCAGCGTCGGTTATCCGGGAGCCGCGCCGGAAGAAGTCGAACAGGGCATCCTGCGACCAATCGAACAGGCGCTTCGCGAAGTCGAAGGCATTCGTGAAATCACCAGTTACGCCAGAGAAGGTCGCGCCTACGTCGAGGCTCAAATCGTCGCTGGCGAACCGCGGATGAAGGTCTATCAGGACATCGACCAGGCGGTTAACCGGATTCGAACATTCCCGGACCAGATTGAACAGCCGGAAGTTCGTTTGGCGTCTGAGCAAAAAGAAGTCATGGCGCTGAATCTCTTCGGCAACATCGAAATCAAGGCGTTGCGAAAACTGGGAGAGCAACTCCGCGATCAACTTCAGGCTCATGAAGACATCACTCAAATTGAGTTCTGGCGGGCTCCGCCCTACGTGACGCATGTTGAAATTCCGCGGCAAACGCTACGCGAATATGGGCTGACGTTGTCCGACATCGCAAACGTGATCCGCCGATCCAGCCAGGACGTTGCAGCCGGATCGGTCCAGTCGAACTCGGGCGAAATTTTGTTGCGAGTGAAGGCCAGGAAACAGTGGGCGGACGAGTTTGCTGGGATCGAAATCGTCTCCGGTCGCGGCGGCCAGGTTGTAAAACTGGGAGACATCGCCGAGGTTCGCGACGGATTTGAAGAAGCCGGTTTTCACTCCCAGTTCAATCAGACGCCTTCCGTTGAGCTGGAAATCTATCGCGTCGGTTCGCAGTCGCCTCAGGACGTCGCCGCCGCGGTTGAGGAAACGATGGCGAACTTTGAGTCGCAGCTACCACCAGGGGTCGCGTGGCGAATTGATCTGAACAACGCCAAGGAGTTCGAAAGCCGACTTTGGCTGGTGATCAAGAATGCGATGATGGCCGTCGTGATTGTGTTCTCCATACTTGCGCTGTTCCTGGAAATCCGACTGGCGTTCTGGGTAATGATGGGGATGGTCGTTTCCTTCATCGGCGGGATTTTGCTACTGCCGATGTTTGGCGTCAGCATCAACATGATTTCGCTATTCGGTTTTCTCGTGGTCCTCGGGATCGTGGTCGACGACGCGGTCGTGGTTGGAGAAAACGTTTACGAAAAACGCCAAACCGAATCCAGCCTGGAAACGGCTGCGATTGTCGGCACGAGAGAAGTCTCCGGACCGGTGACGTTCAGCATTCTGACGAACATCGTGGCGTTCATCCCTTTGATGTTCATTCCTGGCGAAACGGGAAAGTTCTGGAGCCCGTTGCCGTGGGTGGTGATCATCGTGTTGGCGCTTTCGCTGATCGAGTCGCTGTTCATTTTGCCTGCTCACCTTGCTCACATCCGTCGGAAAAAGGGCGAGTCGGAATCAGCCGGACAACAGCGCTGGTTCGGCCGAATGTTTAGCCGATTGGTGGATTTGCTCTATCAACCGCTGCTGAAGTTCTGCCTGAAGTTTCGCTACATCACGGCCAGCCTGGCGTTGGCGTCGCTGTTGATCCTTGGAGGTTACGCGCTCAGCTCCCACATGGGCATGGTTCTGATGCCGGAAGTTTCCGCGAATGAAATCGAAGCCGGTGTGCGGATGCCGACCGGAACGACTCCGGACCAGGCGGCTGCGATCGCCAATGCGGTGACCACGGCCAGCCTGGAAATGTTTGACAAACACGATCTGTATCGTTGCGCGGAAGGCATCAAGACAAACGTTCGCGGAGAAGGCTTTATCGATGTCGAAATCGTGATGAAGCCGCCGAACGAACGCGACATGACGTCCAAGGAAGTCATCGAACTGTGGCGTCAGGAAATTGGTGATTTGCCTGGCGTTTCCCAAATCAGCTTTCGCGCCGAACGTGGTCCCGGGGGCCATCGCCGCGACATAAGCGTGGACTTGAGCCACAGCGATATCGATGTTCTGGAAAAGGCGACCGCTGCGTTGGTTGAACGCGTCAAAGCGTACTCGAACACGCGAGACGTGAACGACAACTACGATCGCGGCAAAACGCAATTCGACTTTAAGCTTCGACCCGAAGGCCGCGCACTTGGGCTGACGGACGAGAACCTTGGCGATCAACTTCGAGGAGCGTTCTTTGGCTCGTTGGCGTTGCGATTGCTGCGAGGCATGAATGAGATTGAAGTCCGCGTCAAGTTGCCGGAGGAGCAGCGAAAGAATCTGCACAATCTCGAAGATTTGATCATCCAAACTCCCGACGGTTCCGAAGTCCCCCTGATGGACGTCGCGGAAGTCGAGGAGGCTCAGGCGTTCAATCGCATCAACCGCCGCAATGGACGACGCGTGATCAGCGTCTCAATGGATGCCGAACCTCCCGGTGCCGTCAATCAGGTGATCGCGGCACTCCAGGCGAACGAACTGCCGCGGCTTCGTGATGACTTCCCGGGCATCACCTGGGACTTCTCCGGTAGCAATGCAGAAATGCGAGACGCGACGTCGACTCTCTGGAGCCATTTCGCATTGGCGTTGGCGGTGATCTATTCACTGCTGGCGATCGCGTTCCGACGTTACGTTCAACCTTTGATCGTTATCGTGGCGATTCCGTTCGGGATGGTAGGAGCCCTCATCGGCCACATCATTTTGGGCTATGACATTTCATTGGTCAGCGTGATGGGCGTGATCGCACTTTCAGGAGTCGTGATCAATGATTCGCTGATCATGATCGACTACGCGAACCGAATGCGCGGCGAACACTCGGCGCTCGAATCGATCTCGCTGGCAGGCGTGCGTCGCTTTCGGCCGATCCTGTTGACGACGCTGACGACGTTTGGCGGATTGATGCCGCTGATCTTTGAAGAATCGTTGCAGGCCCAGTACATCATCCCGATGGCGATATCCCTGGGCTTTGGGATTCTGTTCTCAACCGCGATCATCCTTGTGCTGGTTCCGTGCCTGTACATGATCCAGGAAGACCTGCAGTCCCTGTGGAAAAGAGTAACCGGCGCGTAAGCCTTCTCTGATTCTTCATCAGAACATGGCGGACAGGGCAATGGCTGTTTAGCCAAAAAGCTTGACACCTCCAGGGTCAAGCATTACCGTTGAATCGATGCTTTCTCGACGAACGGTGACGCGATCGCTGTAGCTCGCTCTCTGCCCGACACTCTCTTTATAGAACGTCCTTGAGGTTCCATGTTTCGCCTAACAAAATCTTCTCAACGTCGCCGTCCGTCACGCAACGCCAATTCGCCGCTGAACTTTGCGAAGCTGGAATTGAAGAACCCTTTGGCGGCGAACTTTCTGGACTTCTCGGTTCTGGACGCATCGCAGGATCTGACGACGGACACCGTTTTTGAATCGGGCGCCCTCAGCATTGACTACGACGTCGACGTTACTTCAGGAAGTCTGGTCGCGGTTGAGATCTTCGCCCAGAACGGCGGAAGCATTCAGAAGCTTGGAGAGTTTTTCACGGCCAACGAATCGGACTCCTTGATCAGCCTCGAAGGCTTCTCCAGCCTCAGCGGCACACAGCAAATCTTTGGCGTGGCATCGACGTCGGACGGCCAGCACGCGACCTCCAGCAGCATCGACATCGATGTGCTCCAAACGACTACGGAAGTCGGCAGCTTTCTTGGGACGACGTTCAACTACTCGGGCACCAGCGATTCTGCTTACGTGCTGGAAGCTCTTGGCGGAACCGACACGCTGGCCTTGAACTTCAGCTCGACGCTCGTGACAGATTTCAATGGCGAGTCATTGGCTTCCTATGATCGCGATGCATTTGTGACGTCTCAGGCGTTCTACCAGGGTTCAGTTTACGACTACATGACGACCAGTGACGGACGGGAGCTCTATTTCCAAGGCGTTGAGCGACTTGAGTTTTCAAACGGTTCAACCGTGTTGCTGCAGACGCAGCCCAACGATCCACAATTTGTCGAGCAATGGGACATCGCAACCGGTGACGTCGGCGACGCGTGGCGATTCACGCGGGGTTCCGATGAAGTTTTGATCGTTTCGCTTGACACGGGCGTTCCGTTCACGAGCGGGACTCCGACCACGAGCGATTTTGATTTGTCGAATATGGACTTCATTTCGCCCGACAACGAGTCTGTGTCGAATGGAGACCATGGTCATCGTGCGACCAGCGTTATGGTGGCGGAGCCCAATAACAATTTTGGGCTGGCTGGTATCAACTGGAACAGCCCGACGTTGATGATCGACGTTTACCCATCGACCCATCCGGACATCGGCTCCAACATCCTTACCGATGCGATCCTCGAATCGATCGCCTTTCTCGACAGCACCGCTGCCAGCCGAATCGTTTTCCAGGGAGGCATTCAGGGAGAGTATTGGCTGAGCCGTCTGGATCAGAGTCTGCTGACGACTTACCAGGACAGCACGCTGTATTCCGTCGCGGCGGGCAATGGCAGTGTGGACCTTGAGGATGCGACCAGCAATCCTGTCTACAGCGCCGGCGTGGCTCGGCTGGCCGGAACCTACGACAACGTGATGGCGATCGGCGCTCTCGAGCCCGTTTTCGAGTACGTCGATGGCTACAAGAACGCGTCTCAGCTTCCGCTGGCTGGCTATTCCAATTACGGAGAAAATTTGACGTTCTCTGGGCCGTCGCGAACACGCTCGATCGGGCCGACGGGAAGCGTCGCAAACTTTGGTGGCACCTCGAACTCGAATCCTGTCGTTGCCGCATATTCTTCGCTGGTGTGGAGCGTTGATCCAGATTTAACTTCGGTCGAAGTCCGAGACATTCTGATTGAAACGGCCATGGACTTGGGTACCGCAGGTCGCGACACGCAGTTCGGCTGGGGAACTCCAGACGCCGGCAGCGCTGTTCGACGGGCTTGGGCGATGAGCCAGAATTCCGAACTGGCGTTGCTTGGTGCGAACGTGTTTGGCGATGGTGCAGACACTGACCTTGGATACCTGCTGGCCTCCAACAGTCAGCTTGGCGAAAACATCGACACGTCTGGCGGACCCGTGGAAGTCGGTTTGCTTTCGACCACGAATACGAATTTGAGTTCGCTTAGCTACACCCTCGTGGCCGGCGCGGGCGATGCGGATAATGGCTCGTTCGAAATCACGGGTGATAGTTTGAGCATCAAACAGGGAACGATGGTCGACTTCGAAAGTCAGTCGTCCTACTCGATTCGCGTAGAAGCCAGCGACGGCAGCGTGACACACGAACAGGACTTGCTGATCTCAGTCATCGACGATGCGGAATCGACCACGTTTACGATTGCTGACGGCGAAATTCAGCGCTCGATGCTGAACAATTTCGTGGTCGCATTTGACGGAATTGTGACTCTGGGATCAACGCCGTTCGAAGTCGTCAAACGTGGCACTGACGGAGGCGTCGTCGATGTGTCGGCAGGAATCGATAACAGTTCCGGCAGCTCAGTCGTTACGCTGACCTTTAGCGGCATGTTCGCAGAAACATCCGGATCGCTGGTGGACGGCAACTATCAGTTGACTGTTTTCGGCGACCAGATTCAAACCGCCAGTGGTCAGAGCTTTGATGCCGATGGCAATGGCGTCGCCGGTGGTGACCTTGTGTTTGGCGATTCAAAATCCGCTGGAGTTTACCGTCTGTACGGAGACTCCAATGGCGACCGGAACGTTAACGTTGTTGACCTGCTGGCCCTTCGTCAGTCGTGGCTGGGAGAGTTTGGTGACGACATTTACAACCCCGCGTTCGACTACAACAGAGACGATTTGGTTAGCGTCTTTGATCTACTGCCCTTCCGCCAAAACTATAACGAGCAATTGGATTTCGCCTAAAGATCTGATTGCGAAGGCACGGAGTCAAAACGCGGTTTGCAATGCGACGCTACGTGCACCGCGGCAATGTTGCGTTTTCAGTTTCCGATCAACCAGATCACGAAACTGACCGGTGCAGCGAACACCAGCGAATCGATCACGTCCAACACGCCGCCCAGCCCTGGCAGCCAACTGCTGGAATCCTTGATCTGAGCGTCGCGCTTCAACAAAGACTCGGCCAGATCTCCGACCATCCCGGCCAGCGTCACCGCCACGCCGTAAACCAGAAACCACCACCACGGTTTGGGAATCGTGACCTCAATGATGAACGGCGATACCAGAAACACCACGATCGCCGCACCAACAATTCCACCAACGATGGCTCCGAAAGCTCCTTCGACGGTTTTGTTCGGGCTGAGCTTTGGCGCGACCTTGCGCGAACCAATCGCCTTGCCCACGAAATAGGCAAATGAATCCGAAAGCTTCGTTGTGGCGATGATCAATACGATCGCCGCCACGCCCAGATGATTGTTGTCCTGAATCTGGCGATGCGAGAGCACGAAACCGAACAGCATCGCGATGTACACGAAAGCCAACGAGCTTTTACCAATCCGCGTCGCCACCGCCCCGCGATTGGATTCGGCGCTGGCCGACTCCGGATCGAAAGTCAGCATCTCATAGGCGAAGGCGATCAAAACCGCGGCTCCGACTCCCGACAACGTCCATCCGAGCTTTCCGATTGGGCAATCGGCAGGGTAGTCTTTCCAAAACACTGGCAGGTTCGACATCGAAACCATCACCGCGGCGCCGACCATCATCAACCACGACGGGTGACAACCCGTGCCTTTCCACAACCGATGGAATTCATCCGCGGCGGCGGTGGAAATGATGACGCACAGAATCGCCAGAAGCACACCAGATCGCCCGAGAGAATCCGGCTGCCCCAGAGAAAAATCAGCCCACAGCAGCAAGATCATCGTCGTAATCAGCACGGCCGCAGAAGCCAGTCGACGACCTAACACGATGGCTCCTGTTCGTTTCGGTTCAGCCCGCCAAAACGTCGTTTCCGTTTCGCGTAATCCCGAATCGCGGTCCGCAAGTCATCGGTATCGAACTCGGGCCAATACTTTTGCGTCACCCATAGCTCCGCATAGCTCAATTGCCACAGCAAGTAATTGCT
Organism: Mariniblastus fucicola; assembly: GCF_008087665.1. Lineage (GTDB taxonomy): Bacteria > Planctomycetota > Planctomycetia > Pirellulales > Pirellulaceae > Mariniblastus > Mariniblastus fucicola. Next base: position 2,495,227 of record NZ_CP042912.1, on the reverse strand, counting down.
GATCCGCATTTCTCCTGCCGTGCGAATCATCAAATCCGGATCGCTCATCCCGGCAGTGTACAGATGCTCCGACACCATTTGTTCATCGATCGCATCGACCTCCAGCCCTTCATCCTTCACTCGCTGGCTGATGCTACGAATCGCATCCACGATTTCGGCTCGCCCGCCATAGTTGATTGCCAGGCACAACGTCGGACCTGTGTTCTGTGAAGTCAGTTCGATGCTACGATCCATTTCGGCCTGAACTTCGGGCCGAATCCGATCGCGACGGCCGATGATCTGCAGCCGAATATTGTTTTTGTTCAGAGTCTCGCGTTCGTTGACCAGATACTCGGTCAGCAAATGCATCAGAAACTCAAGCTCCAGCTCTGGCCGTTTCCAGTTCTCGCTGGACAAACAGTACAGAGTCAGCTGCTCGATCCCCAGCCGTGCACATTCCTCGGTGATGACGCGAACGGTTTCGGCGCCTTGCTGGTGGCCTTTGACGCGAGGCTGAGATCGTTCCTGAGCCCAGCGGCCGTTGCCGTCCATGATCATCGCGATGTGCCGCGGACGTTTCTCTTCCGGAATCCCGGACCAGAATTCGTTTTCGGTTTCGGTGGATGGCATGAGTTCGAAGTTTTCAGGGCAAAGTTTGGTATCCCCTTTTTATCAAACTCTGCCTCATTTCGGTAGGACGGGCGAAACGCCCAGCGGTGGGATTCGATCACAGGCTGGAAGTCTATGCCACCTCGTTCAACGGCAAGCCGCAAGCGACCGCTTCCCCACCTCGTTTAACGGCAAGCCGCAGGCGACTGCTTCCCCCACCTCGTTTACGGCAGGCCGCAGGCGACTGCTTCCCCCACCTCGTTTACGGCAAGCCGCAGGCGACTGCTCCGCATCCACCGCCTTCCAACACCTGCACACCCACGCCTCTACCCAAACCGCCTCAAACTCTCCAAACACTCACCCAAATACGAGCTCCCAAACAGATTCAAGTGATTCAGCAAATGATACAGCCGATAGACCGCGACACGGTCTTCCCAACCGTCCTCCAATGGCCACGCCTCACGATAGGCACCGTAGAAACGCGGCGGCAGCCCACCGAAAAGCGTCGTCATCCCGAATTCAGCTTCCCGGTTCGCAAAATAGACCGCCGGATCAATCAGCGCGGGTTCGCCGTGTTCGTCACACAGCCAATTGCCGCTCCACAGGTCGCCGTGGATCAAAGCGGGACGCTCGTTGCTGCCTCCGATCTGTTCGTCCAGCCGGTGAATCAAGGCCTGCCCAAGCCGTTGCAGTTCCGATCCGCCAAGCCCGTTGTCGGCGGCGAGTCGAAGTTGAAAGCCCAAGCGATGGACTGCCCAAAACTCGACCCAGTCGCTGGTCCACGAATTCGGCTGGGCCGTGGCTCCCAGAAAGTTATCGTGCTCGAACCCGAACTGTTCGGCCGAACAGCGATGCATTTGGGCTAACTTTCGCGCGAAACGTTCGAAGAAATCTGCGCTCGGCGGCGTAGATTCAATCGCCTTCAGAATCAGCACGAAGGGCTCGCGTTGGCTGACGTAGATTACCTCCGCGATGCGAATCGAATCCGTGCGACGCAGCGATTCCAGCCCGGCGGCTTCTTGCCCAAAGACATCGTTGTGGCTGGACTTGACGAAGACCCTGGTCTGATCGTTCAGCCCGGAAGGCAAATCGAAATCGGGGAAGCGAACGGCCGCTTCCCCGAGGGTGATGAAGTTGGATGTTGACATGCGTTCGCGGCCCCATAAGTGGAACGGTGGTCTCCGCCGTTTGCATCCTGCCTTGGCCAACAATGCAACCACAGGCTGGAAGCCTATGCCACCTCATAAGTGGAACGGTGGTCTCCACCGTTTGCTGCCTCGGCTACAACAAGGTCACAGGCTGGAAGCCTATGCCACCGTGCTGCCACATTCTAACGTTTCCCGCCGCGGCGAGTGTTTTCCAAATCGTTGTATTCGATCTGCTGCTCCTGCACGTTCGATGGCAGCGATGCAACGTACTGGCGATCGTACTCCAGTGAGTACGAATAAGCGATCTCGTGAGCACTTTCTCCGATCGATCGGCCGGCCACGTCAATGTCCCAACGCAGGATACCTTTCGGCAACATGGTGCGAACGTAAACGCCGTCTTTGCTCAATTGATCCTCAACGCCATCGCCCAGCGTGACACGAATCTTCGATTCATCGTCGGCGATCGGCATGCGGTCGACAACACGGATCTTCGCCAGCGTGTCTTTGTAGTTTTCAATGAACAGTTTGTAATCGAGCGACGTTTCGCGATTACCGCCGTTGATCTGATTCGAGCGATCTGCAAGTTCGCGGCGGGCACGAAGCTGAGAGTCGGCTCCCAGGCCAACGACAAAGTCCTGACCACGAGCCACCGTCGGGATCTCGCTTCTGCCGACAAAGCGACCGTCCAGGTAAACGGTCAGCGGTCCGGCAAGCAAATCGCTCTGGCTGTTGTTGCTCAGTTCGGCCTCACGATAAACGTAAGACGTCAGCACCGGTGTGGCGATATGATAAAACTCGCTGTCCAGATCTTCCGCCATCACGCGAACCATCTGTTGGCTCTTGCGAGACTGCAAACTGACCGCAGACGCGATCTCGTATGAAAGCGCCGGCTCTTCTCCTGCCTGACCGGCTTCTCCTGCCTGACCGGCTTCTCCAATCGGCATCGCGTCGATCGGTGTGTCGCTGGTAATGGCCAGGCAATCGAAATTGTTGACGACGTTGTTGATCGTCCACGCTGTTTTGAGGTTGTCCGCGTTGCTGGTCGCAACTCGATTGCCACGGATGGCTTCGCTTTGAACTCTCATCAGCGACTTCAAATCGCTGGGCTTGCCCATCATCATGACCTGAGCCTGTTGTTGATTCGGCGCTCCCATGCCTCCGCCGCCCATGCCGCCCATGCTGTTGGCGAATGGATCGGCGTTGGGTCGCAACGTCAGACGAAACGGAGCCAGCCCTGGACCGGCGGCGCTAAGCGCTGGCGATGCCGTCGAAAGCGTCAGCTTCACGTCGTCCCAATCTTCGCCGCTCATCTGTTGGATCAAGCCGTTGTACTCGATGCGTACAGTGTCGGCTCCGGTTGCGGCGCGGACGGTATACGCCGGAGACCACCCGCATGAATTGGTCAGATAGTTCAGCCGAATGGATTGCTTTCCTGCTGCTGTCTTTTGCGCGAACAGCACCGCCTGGCGTTCCTGCCTGGTCGATCCGTTGCTGATCTCGCGAATCTTTCGCTGGGCCAGTTCAAGCTGCTTCTTGAGCGACTGCTGCGTTTTCGTCAACGCGACTTCGGATTCCAGGATCTCCTTTCGCTGCCCAAAAGAAAAGTTCGTCAACTGCTCGATCGTTTCGGCGTTCAGCACGCCACGGCCAAGGTCGAAGTCTGCAGTCGGAGCCGTGAACGATTCGAGCTTGTCGAGGTATTTGGCCTGTTTCTTCAACAGGTCGATCTGTTTTTCGTTGACTCTCAGTTGTTCCTGAAAGTCATTGATTTCCTGTTCCAGCACGCGGACTTCTTCTCGCGGCGAATCGCTGACGGCGCGAGCCCGATAGCGAACGGCACGGACTTCGACTCCCGAGTCGCTTTCTGCAAACAGCGTCGCCGGGTCGATGTTCTCTGGCAGGTCGCCGATGACCAGTTCTTTCGCCCCTGGTTCCCCGTCCAATTCGATCGTCCGGGTGACCAGAGCTTGCGTTCGATACAGCGTGACTTCGGTGACTTTGCTTTCGAGCACCGTTTCTTCGGGACCGTCGTCAGCAAATGCGACCGGGTTGGCAATGACGGATGCCAGCAGCGTGGCAATCAGGAGACATGAGTAGCGGAAGCGGCGATTCATTTTCGGTCCTTGTGAGAATGGATGTTCGAACCGGTTACTGACGCGAAGGGAGATCCCAAAGTTCCCGTCAGCGGATGAATTTATCGCGAAGATTCAGCAACGGCTGGTTTCGTCCGCCACGTCGGCGAGGCTGCCAGCCTGTCATTTCACTGAACGCGCCCACAATCCATCGCAGGTTCAATGCCACGTGTACGTTGATCCTACAATTTGGTTCGTGATCAAGTGGAACATATCATTGCGATTCCCTGCTTGGCCATTGGCGCCATTCGCGAGCAGGTAAATGGCATGCGTTGAAAAGCCACAGATGGACACAGATCCATGCTCAACATCTGTGCCGATCTGTGCGCATCAGTTTGCTTTTCAACCGCAAAAGTCAACCGTCAAAGGTCACGTCGACTTTCATCCGACCATCACTTTTGCTACCAACCTTCGTCGCTTGCACCCCCAAGTCCCCCTCGTTAACATACCAACTGTCTTTTTTCGTATTTTGCGACACGCTGTCGTACATAAACCTGTTGTGCGACCTACCGGCGAGGCTCACATCCGATTCTCAACTCGCACCTTGTTGATCGTTGTCGCGTTCGTTGCGTTTGCACTTGCTTCCGTTTTCGCCGTTTCGCGCTGGGTCGATCCTTTCGACGATCGCAACTTCGATTCGCAGCAATGGGCGACCGCATCGTCTGACAACCGCGCGCCGATGGCACGTGATGTTGTATCACGCGTTCGCGGAATGGATCGCGATGGCGTAATTGAACTGCTCGGGCAACCCGGTGACCGTTTGGACTCTGCCACCGACGCGGGTGGGCATCCGCTTCGCGGCGCGGAGGTGTTCTCGTACTACATCGGCTCTTGGAGCATGCACGGAATGGACGACGCATTCGTCTACGTCCATTTCGATACCGATGGGGCCGTAATCCACTCTGAAATCACCGGGTACTAGCGAGGTACCGGTCGCACAACATGGTTTTTACGCTAGGCCTTCGGCACACCTTCCTTGGTTGGTCACGCGGGCTGGCATTGGTACAATCTTTCGTAGTTCAGGCATCGTCCGCTTCGTTTAGGGCGGTGTCGTAAAAACCTCCCGTTGTCCGGTCGAAGTCTTCCCATGAATCAGCGAGATCGTGCCGCGAAACTCGCGAAGACCGACTTTTCTGCCGCACTGAAACTTGCCCGCGACATCACCGAGGTACGTGAACGCATTCAATCGCTTGGCTGGGTCGCGCGATATGCACCTGCCGCCGAAATCCCACGTGTTGTTGCCATGGCCGCTAAATCTGCAGGCACGTCCTCTGATTTCTACGCTGACACGATGGCTCTGGCGTGGCCTCTTCGCGCTCTACACGATACTGGCAATGGTGGCTCAATCCCGCCGCTATTGAAAACGGCGATTTCGCTTTCTGCGGACGTTCAACCTGCATCCAGTCGCGCCGAAGCGCTAGGCCTACTCATTCACGCAGTTTTGCCTGATGGACTCCGTACAGCTGAACCTGCGATCGCGAAACTCAAATCCGTCGCCTCCGATTCCCATTGGCGTGTGGTTCGCAGCTTGATTGATGCTGCTCTTCTTGTAAATGCGTTCGACCGCCAGTCGGCATTAAGCATCGCAAACGCAATTCCGCTCGAAAACAAACGCAACTCCGCAGTTCAACGACTCTCAGATGGTGAAACGATGGAACCTCGCCCATTTTTCTGGTGATCTCACCCGCTCTCGCCGAACAACATGGTTTTTACGCTAGGCCTTCGACCTTTGGCAACGCTCGCTGACCTTGGTACAATTTCTCGTAGTTCAAACATCGCTCGCTTCGTTCAGGGCGGTGTCGTAAAAACCTTCCGCTAGCGGACAGAAGTCATTTGCTATTGAGACTGCAATGAGTGAATCCGTCTTCAAGTTCTATCCTCTAGAGCCAACCCGCGGTTTTCTCCCCGGCGAAGCCGACACGATCATCTCTGCATTCAGCGATGCAAACGACTTGTCGATTGCGGCGGACAGCATTCGGGTTCACGACCATTGTGGCGTCCAGTTCATCGACTGTGGTTCGTCTCTCGAACGCATTGCTTGCCCGCTTTGCGGCGCTGCCATACCCATGACCCACTGGCAATCCGCGATGGATGCCGACTTCGACACTTCTGCTGGGTTCGCTCTCGCATCATTCATCCAATGTGATTGCGGGCGACAACTCCCACTTCACGGCCTGCGATATGATGCCCACTGCGGCTTTTCTCGCTCGTGGGTTTCCGTCGTCGTTCATTCCCACTTCTGGCTCGGCTGGATGTTGCAATATCCTTGGATCGGCCACGTTGAGGCTCATGTTTGACGCGTTACCCCGCTTCACTGATCGCTAACATGGTTTTTACGCCAAGCCTTCGATGTGTTTGGCAACGTGCGCTGGCTTTAGTACAATCTCTCGTAGTTCAGGCATCGTTCACTTCGTTCAGGGCGGTGTCGTAAAAACCTTCCGCTACTCCCAACCTCAGTCGAAAATGCCGTATTTCGTGGCGTTTTTCTTTTCCGATACAGCTGGGATTTAGAACTGTGTCATGACTGTGCCAAATCATCATCTCTAGATCATTTGTTTTGCTCAGTGTCTTCGTTGCTGGTCTCACTATCGGGTTTAGAATTTGAAGCATCGTCAGCAGGCGACGCTTCAGTAAAGTCTTCAAACTGCTGAATCATTTTTACCGCAGCTTTGTGATTACTGCGATAATAGTATTTTGCCATATTGCTCGTCCGGTGCCCCATCCAGTCCATTGTTGTTTGCTCTGACACCTTGTTTGCCGCGCACATGGAGGCGAAGAAGTGACGAAAGCTGTGGGCGGTGATGGTTTGGAACTTCGGATGTGGAAACTTTTTGCTCAACGGATCTAAAGCCAGCTTGCGCAGGTGGCGTCCATAGGTATCTGACCGCAGTTTGCCGCCCATTGGGCCGACGAAGAGCAGATCCTGATCAAGTAGTAGCCTGCGTTCGATAATTACACGAACTGCCGGGTGCATGGGGACAGTGCGACTACGGCCACTCTTTGTAGTGCGGCTGCTGTTGGAGTTGAAAGTCTCATCTCGAACATATATCAACGACTCTTTCAAGTCAGCGTCGAAACGAGTTAGCTGCGCAAGCTCTCCGAATCGAAGTCCAGAGTGCGATAAGACCGTTGTCGCGTCAAAGATCCAATCACAGCCCTTTAGGCAAGCAAGAATGGTACGCAATTCTTCTTCGCCAGGACAATACTTTGTCGACTCCTTGGGGCGGGCGATGGTGAACGGAAATGAGCATCGGTCATCCAAGTACTTATGTGTGATCAAATACCGGTGCAGCGTCCGGACCGTCGTTGCGATGGTCACGATAGAACTCGGCTTGTACTGGGTGCTAAGACTTTTAATGAAGCTCGCCATAAAAGGTGAATCAATCTGCTCCCAGTATTGGATTGGGTTCGCATCGACGTAGTCAATGAAGCTGTTGATTGCTCGCTTGTACCGTTTACGAGTTGAATCAGCGATTCCTCCAGCAATTCTTGGACGCTCAATAAACTCCAAATAGATTTCTATACCCTTTTTAATGTTTAGCCTAAAATCCACGTCTTCCTCGCGCCGGGAAAACCGAATCAGACCAAGCTTTTCCGCCATCTTCTCGTCAAGCTTGTGGATTCTCTTCCTGGCAACATCCCATTTGCGAGTTCTCAAGGATCGACGGCCTGCGTTGACTGGGTTTCCGCGACCATCGGCTGTTAGCACTCCGTTTCTCAAGTACACAAGCCACCGGAAGTACCGGCAATGAATCTCTTCATTATGTCTCTTATCTTTATCACTCATTTTGTCCTCTTGTTTTGATTTTAATTAGCTCAACCAATCAGGTTGCGGGCCGGAAAAAGTTTCGGTTTGATCGTCAACTTGTTTTGGGGGTTCAATTTGTTGCGGGTTGCGTTCGATGGATGGATTTTCAAGAGCTGCGATTGGAATCTTGATCTTCTTTCGCGGCCCGCTCTGGCGATAAGGCAGATTGCCCGCGCGAATTTCGCGTCGAACAGTCGACTGCGAGTCGCCAGTCAATTGGGAAAACTCAGCGACAGATAAAAATTGTTTTGTGTGGGAGTTTGCTGGCATTGAATGCCTCGACAACGAGATTAATGTTCAATCTCTGGTCTTTCCCATTTAACGCGCGCGCAAAATTTCCAATGAAAATGCGTGCTCTGAGTAGAGCGGCCTGCGAATTCAGAGCAGGTTTAGATTTCGTCGAACCGGCGGCGCAGCAGAGGCAGATACTCTGGATGTTGGAGATCCAGTTCTTCAGCGATCTCTTGATCGCTTTTTTCGGCAGCAATTAATTGCTTGATCTGCCGGAACAACCCCTCGGCGGGGATTTCTTCGGTGCAAGAATTTCGTGAAATGAAACCAGGAAGCTGGCCAGAGGAGATTACCGACTCAGGAATCGCGCGTCTTGTTTTTTGAATAAGCGGACGGAGCCGCGTCGCACGACCAAAATCACCAAAAATCTCACTAACTTTTAGAGGGCCAAACAGCTCGGACCAATTGTCGACTGAATATTCGTGCCCCGTGATCAACTGAAAGCCACTTTTGTACTGGTTGTGAACGGTTTTGATGGACCTATCATTCCGGTTGGCAATTTCACTGAATGTCATTTCACGCGCGCGAATATATTCCCCCTTAAACCAACCCTCTCGGTCGTCCCAGACTTGAAGATAGGTTTCCAGTTTTTCTTTTGATGGGATTCGTTGTTCGGATAGTCCTTGTTCCCTTTTCCACTCCGCCAAAAGCTGATTCATGGAGTCCTTGATGTCACGAGAGGAAGCTGCTGGGTTAATCGAAACGAATGGGTGATCTGGATAGCTATCCAGTCCGGCGCAATCCAAATTAATGAGATTTCTGATCTCACGAAGTTTACGCGGTTCTCCATCAATGTCTTTCTCGAGCCCAGCGTGCATCATGCACAGGCCAACTTCAGCAAGAGTCTCTTTGGGGAGATATGCCATGAGCACAGATAACAGTTGTCGGTTGGACAGCGGGTGCACCGCGCCTGACATCCAGCCACTTTTGAGATGTTCGCTACCAAGCTGTTCAAAGTCGAGGGCTGGATCGCAGCCTATTGGGCTGACGTTAATGGCCGTGAGCAATACCTGGGCAAGCCTTTCAAGATGAGTCTCGGCCAACGTCTTGTCTTCTACACTCAAATCGAAGTCAACCTCAATCGGTTGCCAAAAAGCTTGGTAAGTCGGATGCCGCCGGGTGACTTCCCAACGAATGTCGATTGGCAGCGAACGGAACTGGTAACTTGGGCGTTGCCAGATACCTATATCGAATGAATTTGTTGGTTCAGAAATGCTAAAAGCCCCTCATGTAATATGACGCATTCCGCCTTTCAATTTAGCGAATCTGCGTGCGAATTGGGAGAGCCAAGCCGTTGATGCGAAAGTAGCGTCGACGAACTGCTCGCCACCCCGAGCCGACTCTCAACGCTACTTTCTGGATCAGCATTTTTCAATCGTTAAGCCGGATTGATCGTGGGGAATTAGTTTTTCGTGTGAAATAGACGGCGAAGATCAAACCCGAGTTGCGAAAATTGAAACAACTGTCACGCAACGATTTAAAGCGAGGCTCAAACTGCGTGGGAGCATTCCAAGAGTGCGCATTTGATACCGGATGCGACAACATGTCGTTGAATGATGCAACTCTGAAGCGATTGTTGGTTGCATGGCAGAAGCTTCCTGCTGCAACAAAGGAGGCAAGTTCTGACTTGGTCACGGCTGACTCATGTGTCTAATTACCAACCGAGTTTTTGTAGACCAACAATCGAAGTGCATTGATGACCACAACAAGTGTTGAACCTTCGTGAAGTATCACTGCAAAACCGATGTTGAGGCCGAGGATGGTGGCGGGGACGAGGATGGCGACCATGCCGAGACTGTACCAGAGATTTTGGCGGATGATCCGGCTGGTTTGACGGCTGAGACCGACTGCAAAGGGTAGATGTGAAAGTTCGTCTGCCATCAAGGCGACGTCGGCAGTTTCCAAAGCGACATCAGAACCCGCGGCTCCCATCGCGATTCCCACGGTTGCGTTGGCCATCGCTGGCGCGTCGTTGACTCCATCGCCGACCATTGCCACATCACCTTCAGATCGCAGTTTCTTAATCGAATCAACTTTGTCGTCAGGCATCAAGTCGCCCCAAGCATCGTCGATTCCGACCTCTTTGGCTACCGCATTGGCAACTTGTTGATTGTCGCCGGAGATCATAATCATTCGCTCGATGCCAAGTTCGCGCAGATTCGCGATCATTGTTTTGGCAGCTTCGCGAGGCGTATCCATCAGGCCAATGATACCGAGGTATTGTTCACCGCGGCGAACGATCATTGTTGTACGTCCCTGGCTTTCGAGGTTCTCGACCGTTGTACGCAGGTCATCAGGTAACGCCGGGCCATCAACTTCGGCAAACAGATCGTCTTTGCCAATGAAAACCGGTTGGCCGTCGACGGTAGCTTTGATGCCGCGACCGGTGATACTCTGGAGGTCGGTTGCTTCAGAAATTGACGTTCCGGTTAGCTTTTCAAGCCCGTCGCGAACAACGGCAGCGGCCAATGGATGGTCGCTCAGCTTCTCAACGGCAATTGCGGTTTTCAAAAAGTCATCCGCGAAAACGTCACCGTATGGAACGACGTCGGTGATGCGGGGCTTACCTTCTGTAAGAGTGCCTGTTTTGTCGAAAGCGATTGCAGTCAGTCGGCCAAGGTTTTCCAACGGGCCACCGCCTTTAATCAAGACGCCACCACGAGCCGCCCGGGCAACTCCACTGAGGACGGCACTGGGGGTGGCGATGGCAAGAGCGCATGGACTAGCGGCAACGAGCACCGCCATCGCTCGATAAAACGAAGCGGAAAATGGTTCGTCAATCATTAAAAAAGCGAACATCAACAACACTGCCAAAGCCACCACAGCCGGGACGAAAAACTTTTCAAACTTGTCAGTGAATTGTTGCGTCGGTGATTGCTGCGTTTCCGCTTCGCTGACCATTGTGACGACGCGGGCAAGTGTCGATTCGCTGGCCAATTGAGTTACGTGAATTTCGAGGGAACCGCTTTGGTTGATCGTGCCCGCGAATACTCGGTTCTCGGGAGCAAGTGCCGACGGATTTTTTGCAGCTTCCACTGGATCGACGACAGGTTGTTTGTCGACTGGCACGCTTTCACCAGTGATGGCTGCTTGATCGACGCTGCTTTGACCTTTGACAACGAAACCGTCTGCCGCGATTCGTTCGTTGGTTTTGACAACCACGATGTCGCCGCGAACAAGTTCTTCAACGGGTATCTCCTGAGTCGATTCGTTGCGCCGAACAACAGCAGTTTCGGGAGCTAGGTTGGCGAGGGCTTCGATCGCTTGTCTGGCACGGCCCATGGCATAGTTTTCAAGTGCATGCCCAATGGCGAACAGGAACAGCAGTAAGGCACCTTCTGCCCAAGCACCAAGGATTGCCGCTCCGATCGCGGCGACGATCATCAGAAAGTCAATTTCAAACCGCCGCAGCAGGATTTTTTCGATTGCCTCGCGGACGATGTAATAGCCGCCAAAGAAATAGGCTCCGGCGTAGAACGCCCAAGAAATCCAGGTGTTGATCGACGACGAGAAGCTTATCAACCAGCCGGTTAGCAATAACACTCCGCAAATGATCGCGAAAATCAATTCGGATCGTTCACCGAAAATCCCGCCATGCTTATGGTCGTGAGCTCCACCTGACTTTTTATGGTCATGGGCGTCGTCATGGTCATGATCGTGATCGGTATGCTCTCTGTCGGTCTTGGGCGGTTCACCCAGGGGAACAAGTTGCTTGTCTACCCGGATTCCCAGTTGCTTGACACCATCGAGAACTGAAGATGCAGTCGTCATGTCTTTCGCGAATTCAATTCGAATGATTCCATTGGCGGATACTCCACTGTCGAGCACGCCTTTGATCTGGGAAAGTTGATCGTTGAACCTTCGAGCTTTTCGCGCATCCATCGCCGCTGACTTCAAAAGCAAGTGGCCGTATCGATTTCCCAATTCGGTGCCTGCCTGAATCGCAAACTGTCGAATCTCGCCTATGGAAATCCTGTTTGGATCAAAGTGAATGCAGATTCTTTTGTCTACATCCCCATCGTGCTCACGAACATGGGCCTTATCGATTCCAATACGAGACTCAAGCATCCCGTTCAACCGGGCAATGCACTGATCGCGTAAATCGGTTACGTCTGGCAAGGCCAATTCGATATCAATTTTGGTCTTGTTCATATCTGCCTCAATAACTCCTTTGCATTGGTGAAAACCACCTTTTCGACTTGCCAGATCAAGGCACTTGGCGACCCGAGTTCACGTTCTGACTTTACTACCCCAGCCGCCTGATTTTCATTGCAGTTGATCAATCCACCGATAGAATTACGGCGTACCGTCGATCTCTATCACGCCCTGAAATGGGCACTTCTTATTTTCTGGAGTTTCCGATGTTGAAATTGAAATTGATCCTGTGCGATAGCCCAAGACCGGCGGACTCCGGTTTCATGTTAAGCAGCTAAAGCTGCACGATAGTTTCTTTCGAATTCTTCGGGCGTCTGGTATCCCAGAGTTTGATGAATTCTCTTCGAGTTGTAAAACGCCTCGATGTATTTGAAGACGCTCATGCGAGCCTCTTCAAGGTTTCCGTAGCGACGATGTTTCGTCCATTCGTGCTTCAGCGACCAGAAGAAGCGCTCCATGACGGCATTGTCGTAACAGCATCCTGTTCGGCTCATCGAGCACTGAATGTTCAGCGTGCGAAGAATTCCCTGAAACGCGTCGCTGGTGTACTGACAGCCTCGGTCGCTGTGATGAAGCAGCGTTCCGGACTCTGGCCGTCTGGATTCAATCGCTTTCCTCAAGGCTTCGGTAACGATCTGTGTCGTCAATCGATCGCTCATCTGCCAACCGACAACTTTGCGGCTGAACAGGTCCAGCACTACAGCGAGGTAAACCCAACCACCGGCCGTCGGCAAGTAAGTGATGTCTGCCACCCACTTGCGATTCGGAGCCTCGGCATCAAACTCCTGGGAGAGAAGATTCTCAGCAGGCTTTTTGTCAGGGTCTGACTTGGTCGTCGTTGGTTTGAACTGTCGCGAAACACAGCTTTTAAGCCCCATTTCTCGCATGGCTGTCGCTACCGTGTTGCGACAAGCCGTTTCCAGTTGAGCGTCGTTAGCAAGTTCCTCAGCGATCTTGTAGCTGCCGTAGATCTGCCCTGATTCTTCGTAGACCTGTTTCACAGATTCGCGAATCGCGCGAGAACGAACCGCACGTTTACTCTCGGGCCGATCAATCGAATCGTAGTAGCCGCTCTTGCTGACACCGAAGATTTCACACATCAGCGTGATGCAATACTGGTCGCGATGTTGTTTGATCCACGCGTACTTCACTGCGACTCCTTTGCGAAGTACGCCGTCGCCTTTTTTAGGATTTCACGTTCCAGTTCCGCACGCTTCAGCTGCTTGCGAAGGCGTTTGTTCTCTTCAAGAACCTGTTGCAGCGATGCCTCGGGACCGCAAGGTTCAGGCTCCGGAGCATACTTTCTATGCCAGCTTCGAAGGCTGTTCTCGTTGACATTGACGGCTTCAGCGGCGGCTCGAAACGAGTAGCCCTCACTGACGATCAGATTGACCGCATCACGCTTGAACTCTTCTGAAAAAGTCCGGCGTGTGCGTTTTCCATTGCTTGACATTGCTTCCTCCAAAGCGGATTCTCTTATCTTCCGCCGGAGTCCGCCAGTCTTGGGCTATCGCACACACCGATGTCGTTCGACATGGAAATCATCTGCATGCCGTTCCGCACACAACGACTCACGTACATGCTGTACCTCATACGACATATCAACCGCATTTCCAAAACCACACGCTTCACCAGTCACACGTCACCAACTACATTCCACAACAACAGACCTACATTCCACAACAACAGATTGTTCCTCAGCAGCAGTTCATCCCTCAGCAAAGCTTTCGCCCACAATACGTACCACATACGACGACGCACAACCATCTAGTGCCGCACCGCAATCACGTTGACGTGGTGCCTCACACGACAACACATTTGCATCGTGTTCCGCAAGTCGTGCCTCATACAACAACGCACAATCACGTCGTTCCGCACGGTAATCACCTTGACGTAGTCCCACACACGACGACGCATTTTGATATCCACCGATAATGGAATCGATTTCGATTCAAGATGAATAATACAGGGCGGCCAAATCAGGCCGCCCTGTTTCATTTGGAGACGACATCTTTTTACCAAGTTGGGTTATTTGTGATCGTGACCCTCATGGTTGTGTCCGGAATGATCGTCATGGCTATGGTCGTGACCTGCGTGACCGGTTGCTCCGTGATTGTGTCCGGCGTGAGCGTCGTGGCCGTCTGCCGAGTGATCATGCTGCGTTTCGAAACCGGACTTGTTCAGCCAGTCTTGCCAAACGTGAGCGGCTTGTGAGTTTACCAAAGCCACGGTTGTCCAATTTGGACAACGGAATTTGAGGTCGATGTGGTCGCCATGGCTGTCAACGACGGCTTCGCAGCCTATTAGCTCGTAGGTTTCTTTCAACGCTTGAGCTTGCTGCGCACTGCGAGCGTGAATCGTTTTCCAAGCAGCCATGCGAATCTTGACTGTTGGCAATTTTGTTGCTGCCGGTGGATTGAGAACGACGGTTTCAAACTCGTTGTCCACCAACCACTGATGCCACTGGTTTGATTGGTCGTCGTTTTGGACGCTGACGGTTTTCCAACTGGGGCATCTGAAGGAGATGTCAGTATGGTTGCCGTGGTTGTCCTGTTTGACTTCACAACCAATTTTCTGCAACGTCGTTACCAGATCGGTTGTTGCTTTCGTGCCATCGCCATGAATGGTGCGCCAATTGGCCATTCGAAATCCGACTTTCTTGACAACCTGTGGTTGAGTGGCGGCATTGGCGGCTTGAGCCGAATTTTGCTGGTTAGTTTGCTGCAGCTGTTGGGTAGTCTGTTGTTGCTGTTGAGTGGTCTGTTGTTGCTGTTGAGTGGTCTGTTGTTGCTGTTGAGTGGTCTGTTGCTGCGCGTTTGCGTTTGATGTCGCAAAGACGACGCAAGCTGAAAGCAACAAAATTGCGACGAATGAAGTTTTCATGTTCAGTCCTTTATCAAAGTTAAAAATTGTTCTGAGGCTTTTAATCTTGCGGCCCAGAGGTCGCCAGGTACGAATTCCATTTCGCTCGAGTTCAACCTGCGAACAGGTTGCATTTTCATTTCTAATGATTGTGTCCGGCGTGGCTATCTTCTCCTTCTCCTTCGTGGCCATGTCCATGATGATCGAACGTGCCAGAGAACGGCTTTCCATTAATGGTCATGCGCAGTTTGCCTTTGACTTCTTCACCCTCAATCATTTCCATCATCTTGGCATCACTCGAGGAAAACTCGGCTGAACCGCCGGGCTGGCTTGCCAGTAATTCGAAAGTTTCCGTCTTGTCACCAGCGGTGAGAACAAGGTTGATTGAAGCCGTATTGAGCGAGAGCGGTTCCATGTGGCTATCCATCATGTAAACCGTGATTGATTCTGTTTTGTGATCGTCGACAAGTTCCGCGTGGTACTCGTGATTGCGACCGATCTCGATCAAGTGACCGCCATGCTTCGGCGAATGATCGTGTGCTGCGTGATCGTGGCCGTCATGCCCTCCGCCATCATGGTTGTGACCGGCGTGAGGATCTTCCTCTTGAGTATCGTTTGAGCCTGAGCCCGCTGTCTGTGGTTCACCGCAGCCAATGACAAACATTGAAACAGCGACGAGTCCTAGTAGAAGTGAAAACTTTTTCATGACGGTACCTTTAAAAAAACGAATGTTAGTTTGTTGCAACAACTTCGGATTCCGAAGCATGCGATAAATGTGAGCCACGATGCTCTTCTGATTCCTCGATCAATTCGACTTTAGCTGCTTCATTGCTAACCACTGCTTTTGCAGATCGCATGCCGAACTGCCAAAACAACGCTGGGCGGACAAGGAACTCCAACGTCGTGCTGGTAATCAAACCGCCAATAATGACGGTCGCGACTGGGTAAAGAATTTCCTTTCCAGTTTCGCCAGCGGCCATTGCCAGCGGTACGAGCCCGATGCCCGTCGTCAAACATGTCATCAAAACGGGAGCAAGGCGTTCCTTGCCTGCGCGAGCAATCATGTCCGCCGACCACGTCTCACCCTCGTACTTGACCAAGTGCAAATAGTGGTTGATCAGCAGGATGCCGTTTCGTGTTGCGATGCCGCAGAGGGAAATGAACCCAACCATGGCCGCAATCGTCAGCGTTTGGTCTGTGAGTTTTAGAGCCGCGACACTTCCGATGAACGCCATCGGCAAAGCGACCATGACCTGCAAAGCAAGGTTGAAGCTCTTGAACATCGTGTAAAGAACAAACAACATGCCCACTAGGGAAACGGCAAACAGAATGGCGATCACACGCGATGCACTTTGCTGGCTTTCGAATTGTCCGCCATATTCAAGGATGTAGCCCGGCGGCAAGTCGGCTTCGATGGGTGCCACCTTGCGTTTGATGTCCTCAACAACATCTACCAAGCCGCGGCCACTGACATTGCATTGAATGACAATTCGACGACGTACTTTTTCGCGTTTGATTTGGTTGGGGCCTGAGCCTTCTCGAATCGTTGCGACGTCTTCGAGTTTTACGACGCCGCCATCAGGCAGAGTCAGTTGAAGACGCCCCAAAGTCGCAAGGTCTTCGCGGTATCGCTCTTCCAATCGAACCAGCAAGTCAAACTTTCGTTGGCCTTGCAGGATTTCGGATACAACCACGCCATTCATCGCCGTTTCGATAAACTCGGTGACCTCTTTTCGTCGCAGACCGTACTGTTCCAGTTGATCGCCGTTGACTTTGACTTGAAGTTGAGGAATTTCGGTTTGTTGTTCGACCTGCGCATCAGTAACACCATCAACCGTTTTGATCGTGGATTCGATCAGGCTCGCATTGCGACGAAGCGTATCCAGATCGTCACCGAAAAGCTTGATGCCGACTTGGGCTTTCACTCCCGATATCATGTGCGAGATCAAGTGAGCCAACGGCTGTTCAACGCTGACGACAATGCCGGGCACATCCTCTAATCGGCCTCGAACATCATCAAGCATCTCTTCACGCGAACGCTCGGACTCGTCCATAGAAGCAAAGAACTCTGTTACGTTTACACCTTCGGCGTGTTCGTCGAGTTCGGCTCGTCCCGTTCGGCGAGCAAGAGTGCGAATCTCAGGAACTTCGCGAATGCGAGCACCAGCGATCTGTGCGATCTCACTGGACTTGGCCAGCGAAGTACCGGCTGGCATCAACACGTTGATTTGCACAGCACCTTCGTTGAACGGTGGCAGGAAGTCACGTTCGATGTGATACAGCGCGAATCCGGCAACGGCTACGAAGAAAGTGGCGGCAATCAGAATCGGAAACGAGAGCTTCAGGCTCATTCGTATCGCGGCGTCAGCGATCCATTTCATAAACCTTAGTACAAATGAGTCCTTCTCTTCGTGTTCGACTTCACCTGGCTTCAATTTCTTGTTCAGCAACCAGTACGACAGAACCGGCGTAAGCGTTAGCGACACAAACAGGCTGGAAAGAATCGAAACGATGTAGGCCACGCCCAACGGAGCGAACAGTCGTCCTTCCATTCCGCTCAACGCAAACAGCGGAATGAAAACCAAAATCACAATCATGGTTCCAAACACGATCGAGTTTCGGATTTCCACGCTTGCCTGAAACACAACTAACAACGCAGGTTTGGGGTTTCCTGCTTTTCGATTCTCTTTGAGTCGCCGAAAGATGTTTTCGACATCGACAATCGCGTCATCAACAAGTTCTCCAATCGCGACAGCCAGACCGCCAAGGGTCATCGTGTTGATGGACAAACCAAAGGCCCAGAACACGAGCGCCGTCATCACGATCGAGAGAGGGATTGCCGTTAGTGTGATAAACGTTGTTCTGAAGTTCAAGAGAAACAGGAACAAGATGATAACGACCAAGATGCCTCCATCACGAAGGGCTTCAATCACATTGTCGATCGCGTGGTCAATAAATTCTTTCTGCTTATAGATGCTTGTGTCCATGATGATGTCGTCTGCGAGACGACCTTTCAGGCTTTTCACAAGCTCTTCAATTCCAGCTGTTACCTCACGCGTGTCCGCTCCGGGCTGCTTGCTGACTGTCAGTATGATTCCCGGGCCACCGATGAAGCTTTGAGCGGATTGTTCTGAACCTGAAGAGTCTTCCTCGTCTTTGTCGCGGAGGTACAACGCACTATCACCGCGTTTGATCTGTGCGCCCTCGACAATTCGGGCCACTTGTCCAAGCGTCACGGACTTCCCGTCGCGGTAGGTGATGACAATTTTTTCTAGTTCGTCAATCGACTCAATGCGGCCAAGGGCTCTGACCAAAAACTCATTAGGGCCTTGTTCGTCCAGGTATCCACCTGTGGCATTGGCGTTGCTCATCGCGAGCGCTTCTTCGACATGGTGAATGGTCACGCCAAATTTCAGAAGCTTGTCCGGGTCGATCAGAACTTGATATTGCATTCGGTCGCCACCCATGACGAACACCTGCGAAACGCCAGGAACGGTTAGCATTTGCTGGCGGACAACCCAATCCGCCATGGTTCGCATCTCAAGCGGTGACGTTCGTCGATGGACTTCCAGATAATTTGGTTTGCTGGGAGAAGCGACGATGGCATACCAGCTATCCGCTTCTCGATCTCCGATCATCCACTTTTCATTGCGAATCTCCATGCGAATGTCGAGATCGAGTGAAAGCTGATTGTCGCGCTGTTTGAATTGGTCAAGGATGGCAGGTGGGGCACGTTCAGAGTTCAGCATTGCAATCGACTCGTCTGCAATACTCGGGATCTCGAACAAAAACGTCTTCTCGTTCGTTTCGCTCAGCATTCCCGTCATGATGATCTGACCCATGATCGAAGAAATCGGCGCGAGCTGTGGTTTTACACCCTCCGGCAATTGCTCGGCGACGACTGCCAACCGTTCGGCGACAATCTGCCGATCGTTGTAAATGTCGGTTCCCCAATCGAACTCGATATAGATAACCGACAGGCCAACTCCAGAAGTTGAACGGACATCCTGCACGCCGGAAGCACCATTTAGCGCCGTTTCGATCGGAAACGATACGAGTGTTTCGACTTCTTCCGGCGCAAGGCCCAGAGCTTCGGTCATAATGACGACGCGAGGACGATTCAGATTCGGAAACACGTCGATCGGCAGTTGCATCATTTGCCAGCCGCCGTACAGCAACAGAAACACCGACATTGCGGCAACCAGCATCCGGTTGTGCAGGGCGAATCGAATCACGCCGTTTAGAAATGTTGAAAGCATTTATCTACTCAATATTGTGTCGTGCACGTTGTTTTCGTTTTCCATGAACAAGACTCCTGCCGAGCTGTGTACCGTCGGAACCTACGCAGGTTCTGAAGCAGTCCGGCAGGAGCTGTCTTGTCATGATTCAACGTCCATCAATGGTTGTGTCCTGCATGAGGGTCGATCGCGCCGCCAGACTGGTTTTTAAGTGCCAAGTGCATTTGGTAAGCACCATTCAACGCGATAATACTGCCGACCAACTGACCATCGTTCTCAAGAACTACTGTGTCTTTGTCCCGGTAAAGCACTTGGACGTCGATGCGATCAAAGTTGTCGCCGTTTTGCTCAAACACAAACGCGTTCGGACCTTCGATGACAACGGCATTGGGTGGAAGTACGATCTTGTTCTCCATCACTTGGGTGGTCGGGATTCTTGCTTCCATCCGTTGTCCCGGCCGGTACTTCCATGAGATAAAGTTCTTGCTGTAAGTGCCCGCTCCACTCTTGCTGGTCAACCGGTTCGGCAGCAACAAATAGAATTTCAAAGCGCGAGATTGCAGGTCAATTTCGTTGGCGACGCTTTGAACCTTCAAATTCAGAATTTCATCGCTCTCGCCGTCGCTTGAAGTGGGAACGACCTGAATCGTCGAGCCGTTTTCTGCGGCGTGGACCAATCGCTCGGAATCATCTTCAAACGCTTTGCCTTCTACGTACAACAGGCAATGGTCTGCCAACACGCCCAGCAGTTGCCCCGCCGTTACGCTCTCGCCGCGATTTACATTGATCGATTGCACTTGATATTGATGCTCGATCCCTTCGTGTTCGTGGTTCTTTGCATAGGGAGGTGCAACCACGGTGACTTCGCGAAGCACCTTTCTTGTTGCTTCCATTTCGGCAATCTGTTGCTCGCTCATTCCATGAAGCAACAAGCTTTGCCGAGTCGTTGACAAAGCAGACATGACTTTATCACGTTCATATTCCTGTTGGATGATTCGCTTCCCTGGAATGACACCTTCGCCGACGTTCTTCAGCCGAGTCAATTCTTTGTTTACAACGTCCAAACTCTGCAAATTTGTAAGGAACGTCGCCTGAGCGGAAACGACGTCTTCGTGGGTGAGTCGCATGTCGAACAAGGCAATTCCGGGTTCGACTGCTTGACGTTCCAATGGATAGATTTGAGTAACCACACCGGTCATCGGAGCCGTAATTTCGTTCCGTGATCGACCGTGCCGTTCAGTTACTAATGCCGGAACTGAAACAACTTTGGTGAAGTCGGTTGGATTGACCGTTCCGGTCATCAGTCCGATGTTTTTCCAAGCTGTTGGGCTGAGCGTTAGCGTGTCGGGAGTCTCACTTGGTGCTTCCTCTTCCGGATGTTCTTCATCATCCGCGTTCTCATTCTTGAGATATGCGATGAATTGTTGAGCATGTGGCATCCATCGGTCCTGCGTGAAAAACGCAGCAACGCACACTGCCACCAACAGGATTGGCCAAACAAGCTTTTTCAACCAACTAAACTTCGTACTCATCAAATTCTCCGGGCTATCGGACGGATCAGCGGCGCAAACGAATCGCTGCGCAACGACCCATCGTCCAATCCTTGATTTTGTGAAAGTGCAACGGACTTTCCGGTGCAAAACTGAGGTGTGATATCGAGACAACGCGCAAGCAACAGGTCGATTGTGCTGCGGTTGAAAAAAGAAGGCGTAGTGGCGAACGCGATTCGATCGCCGAACTCTACGCAACGTCAACTGCTAGATGAGTTGAACGCCCAAGAGCAAGTGTGCGCGCATTTGCGGCGCGAAAGAGCAAAAATCCGGAAACGGATCAATTGCGAAGGCAGATGAAGCTGCCTTAAGAATCGCCGAATCCTCAGCACCACCCAGGTATTGCGTTAGGAAATCAAATGAAGTGAACTGGTATTTCACAACCTTGATCACATTACAGCCGTCGTCAGAACAGCAAAAATGATTGTGCTCTGAATCCTGCCCGTTGTGATCGAAAGTGGACTCCGGGAGAGGCCATTCACCCTGACTTTGGTCACCCGCTACATGGTCACCATGTTCGTGCTCATGATCATCGTGCGAATCAGACTCACTGGTGAAGCAGCAACTCGACACTAATCCCGTGTGGTCACATCCAGACGCAGCACTCAATCCGTGGTGCCAACTGCACCCGAAGATCATGTGAGCCATGACGGCTATGCTTGCGAGATGTACCAGAAACGATTTCATTGTTGCTTCGAGTTAACTAGTGAAGTTGGCCTATAATCTGTAACTTCGGGCAAATGGTCAATACGAGATAGCTTGTCTAGCTTAGCTTATTTTTCGGCCATCTACCCGTCTGCCTTGGGGCAATCTTGAGCTGAAACGTCAATTCGCACCCAAATTAATGGTCGTGGCCACATTGGCAGTTGCCTGTTGCCGATCCGGATTTTTGGCCTGGATTCGTCGGGGGAAGAAACGGAGGAAGGCGATTGATTGACGCGTCGGAATCAAATCGGGGACCTGGATTTTGCTGATTGCGACTCGACGGCTGTGGAGGCAAAGCGGGCGGCGGCGTGATTTTTGTTGATGTCGGCGGCATCGCTTGCAAATTATTCGATTCATAACGTGAACCGCCAAAGTTCGAGTCAGGAGAGTACGAAGGCGCATTCAACCGAGGCCGGGTGTCTGCCGGTGCCAAATCTTCGCGAGCTGGAATTCCGGAACGTGGAGCTCCGTAATACTCATTTCTTGACGGGCCAAAACCCGATTGAGGCCTTTGTTCGCGAAATCTTGATTGATAGTTCGCGTACTCAGCCCTGAGATCCTGTTCTTGATATCGTCCTTGCTCATACGGACAACGTCCGCCAGCACAAGCTCCCGTTTCATTGGGATAGTTCGAGTACTGGTGCGCTCGATACGAATTGCGAGCATTGGTTCTACCGTATCCGCATGCCGGGCAACCGTTTGCAAATTCTCCACTGGCGACCGACGAACCGTTTTGAATGCCCGCATCATAGGGCATTCGGTTCTGTCGGTAGTTGGTGTTGCCGTACGGGATTAGTTCGATTGAATCGTTGGCTCCGTAATGGCAACCGCCTCGTTCGGAACAAGACGATGAATATCCGTACTCGTATTGCTGCGCTTTCGCGTCAGCTAATTGGAATGCACCAACGATTGCGATAATTGCAAACGCGTTGTTTAACTTTTTCATGATTCGCTTTCCGTGCAAGAGACGTGACGTTCTGAACGTACGGCAGGTTTCCCGAATTTGTTCAGCCATAATTCAGCTGGCAAGAATGTCGTGCAAATGACAACCGGCATTCAGTCTTAGAACTGTCTACATGGCGAGATTCGGAATGGTACAGAGGTTCCGTTTACTCCAAACTTCCGGAAAGCAGCAGCCCTTCGATTTCGACGTGTTGTCGCCAAAGCTGCTTGAGCTGTTGAAGGTACGTCAAGTTGATCTGCGAATACGTTCGCTGTGCGGTCAACAGCTGGAGAAAGCCAATCTCACCTTCGCGATACCCTTTGTTGACCAGATCGAGCGTTTCTTTCGCCTTCGGTATAATTTCCGAATCGAACGCATCGACTTGTAACTTGGCGTCAAGATAACTTTCATACGCAGAAGCCAATCGCTGTCGTAGATCGAGCACTTTTTTGTCCGCTCGTCGCTCCGCTGCCACGATTTGATAACGCGTCTGATGAATAGAACCTTGATTCCGATTCCATATCGGAATAGGCATGCCGATCTGAAAACCAGGAATCAGGTCATCGGTCAGAAAATCGTGCTGCAAGGACGCTTGCCAAGTCACGTTTGGAATTGGCTCAACGATTTCACGTTGCAACTGACGTCGTTTCTGCTCAACGTCGGCAAACAAAGCAGCGATTTCTGGACTTTTGTTGACGACTTGGTCGAATGACTGTTCGAAATCGGCGATGACCAAGAGTTCCCGAACGTTGCCGTCAACATGTCCCAACGAGAGTTCACTTTCGCCAAGCAATCCCGCCAACTTTCGACGAGCTGCAAGTCGTTGATTTTCAGCCTGCCGTTTAACGACTGAGGCATTTTGCATTTCGATTTCCGCCTGAAGAACGGAGGTTTGAGCGGCTTCTTTGGCATCCAACAGGCGCTGCGATACATCAACTGCGTTTTGAGAGATCTTGAACAACTGGTCAGCTATAGTGACCGTTTCCTGTGCTACCAACAGGTCGTAATATCGCTGTCGAACGTCGGTCAGCAATCGCTGCTGAATGACTGCCAATCGCTGTTCAGCCGTTTTTATTTCCGCACATACAGCCGCCCTCGAATAGCCCAGTTTGTTTCCACGAACTACCTCGCGGCCAAAATAAACGCCGTAGCGACCGAAGCTTTCGCCATCCTCGTTGATGTCGCTGCCAACGATCCCAGCGGTTGGATTGGGCGGCAATCCTGCTTGGGTTAGTTTGCCTCGCAGTGATTCGATGTCGGCTTGGATTTCAAAGACCGCCGGATTGTTTGCCAAAGCAACTTGTTCCAACTGAGCCAACGAAGTCACACCAACGAATGGCTGTGCATCAGGAGTCACGACTGGTTCGGCGTCGTAAGTTGAGTCTCGAGTCGAGTCGTTGCTCGATGAAACGTCTTGCTGGAATGCAACTTGTTGAATAGCCTGCCGATTCATTGGCTTCGTTCGCTCTTTTTTTTCATCGACCTTTAACGCAAGCGACGCGGCTGCTGTTTGGTCAGATGTAAAAAATGGCTGGTGTACCGTTTTGCAACCACTCAACGCTACGAGTAGCCCCAGCGCCGCGATCCAATTCAATTTCATCACTGAACATCCTGACAATAGTCCCAATTAAGCACATTGCGACGGTACTGAGTCAGGTATCGACCGTGACGTGTTCCGTGATAATCACGACTGGAATCGGTCGGGCTGTTCCGGTTATTCGGTTTTTTACTCGGATGAAATTCGGTTCGAGTGTCGTCATTTTGGTCACAATAGCGATCAATTCGACAGCATACTCAAATGCTTCAGGAATCCCGCGAGTTAGCTGTTTTGCCGTGTTTTTTTGAACTTTCCCCCATTTCACCACCTCTGGCACATCGTATGCGAGTGGTTTCTTTCAGTTGCTCACGAGCGAGCAATCAACGAACCGCCCCCGGCAGCTCGTTAAAAGAATCAAACATCCTTTAGGGAGAATGACATGTTGAAAACGAGCACCATCGTAATCGCCGCCGTCGCAGTTTTTGGAATGACTCAATTTGCAAACGCACAGGGCTTCTATCCAGAGACGCATTACCACAACGTTCCGCATACGACAACGCATACGGATTTGGTTCGACACGGAAACCATCTGCACGCAGTTCCACACACCACAACGCACATTGACCGTGTGCCACACACGACACTGCGGCCCCTCAACCCTTGGCGTCCACAGTACGTACCGCACACCTCAACTCACATTGATTACGTTCCACACGGGAACCATCTCGATGCGGTTCCTCATACGACGACACATTTCCACCGAGTGCCACGATTCGTTCCGCACACGACGACTCACTTCGATCGAATCCGACATGGAAATCACTCGCACGTCGTTCCCCACACGACCACTCACTGGGATCGTCGCTAATGCGAAATAGAATTCGATAAAATCTGACTTAACAAAGGGCGGCTTCAAACGAGGCCGCTCTTTTTTTACCAAAATAGAAAACGCGGTGCCTTCTTCAAGTATTCGCGATACTCGTCGCCGTGAATTTCTTCCAGCCAGGACTCTTCTGCGAACGGGGCCAGTACGAATGCCAGAATCCCAGCAAGAACCGCCGGGTTAGCCCAGATGGATGCGGACAAAACCATCCAGCCGATAAGAATGGAAATATCGCCCAGGTACTGTGGATTGCGTGAGTATCGGTAAAGGCCACTCGTAACCAGTGAGCCCTCCGCGCCGGACGTCTTCTTTAAGCCAAACTGCCACACGCCTCCCCACGCCAGCAAATTGCCTGTGACGATCAGCAAGCCACCGATTGGCCAACGAATCAGGGCAGGCCAATTCAAGCTGTTCCAATCAGCGATGCCGATAATGATGAAGAGCAGAAAACTGAGCAGCGTCGGAACCCAGACGAAATAATACTGCCAGGTTCGTTGGGCAGGTGGTGGCCAGATGCGTCTATCCGGCTTGGCAATCGAAAACGCTAGAAGAGCATTCAGGATTACGAGCAACAGAAGCGTCAATGTAAGTAGTAATGGCAACATGTTGGTATTAGCTTATGCTTGTCCTGATTGACAACCAACCAGAAGTTGTAAATGCCTCATCAATCATCAACGCACGGCGACACAAATATCGCCGCGGCTGCGACGGAAAGAACCTGGTGGAAAGACCTGCTGATTTACTTCGTGTTTTTCCTGTCTGGTGCCGCAGCGCTTGTTTATGAGATTTCGTGGACGAGGCAAATTGGATTGTTGTTCGGTCACACTGTGCACGCTTCGACCATCGTCTTGGCCAGCTACTTTGTCGGAATGTCGATTGGATATTTGCTGGGAGCAAAGTGGTCGGGTCGGATCTCGCCACTAAAAGGCTATGCAATCGCAGAAGTCGTTGTTGCGGCTTGGGCCTTTGTCGTCCCGCTAATATTGCAATGGTCAGAATCATCAACGATTGCACCGTGGTTCAGTAATTCTTCATTCGCTTTGCAAACAGCGACACGTGCCGTGTTCAGTTTCCTCTTGTTGTTGCCTGCAACGATCGCGCTCGGCGTAACACTGCCGATGATTGCAGACTATTTCACAGAAGATGGTCGGAGCCAGATGTCGAACGCTCGCAATTCGTCGCGAGTCACACTTGCCTACGCACTTAACACTGCCGGAGCTTTAATCGGCGTATTGTCAGCCACCTTTTTCATGCTGGTTGTCGTTGGCGTGTGCACTAGCAGTTATGTCGCCGCCGGTTTGTCAGTGCTCTGCGCCTTAGCCGCCTTGTTTTTGGAACCTAAAGTGACGACTCCTGAGGAACGAGAGGCGAGTTCTGAAAGCCCAGTGCAGGATTGTCGTTCGACTGTTGGAACTGGACTATTCTCTCTCGCCTTTCTCAGCGGCTTTGGGATTCTGGCGCTTCAAGTTCTCTACACCCGCATGTTCTCGCTGGTGTTTCATAACAGCACCTACACGTTCGGAATCGTCGTGGCGGTGTTTCTCGCGTCGTTGGCTATTGGTGCGGCAATCACTTCGCGGCTTCAACGCCGTTTCGCTGCCAACCGACTGATCGGAGTTACAACAGGACTCGGGGCGTTGGCAACCGCTGGTTCGGTTGTGGTTTTTGTCTTGCTCACTGATTTGAAGTACTTCAGTAGCGGAGATTCATTCGTCCAGTACATGGCTGGAGCCATCTTGTTAGTCAGTATCGTTGTTGCTCCAGCCATCACTTGTCTGGGAATGATGTTGCCTCAAGTGTGGGTGCTAGCCGCTCAATCAGGCACGGCGGCTAAGGTCGTTGGAAACTTGACCGCCATGAATACAGTGGCTGCTGCATTGGGTGCATTGGTGGCAAGCTTTGTTATGTTGGTTTGGATCGGATTGTGGCAGTCGATCGTGTTGATAGCCTCGTTGTTCCTGATCTCTTCATTGGTTTTGCTCTACCGAAACAAACAAACAAAATTTGCGACGGCGATTGCGGCCTTAACCGTGGCAATTTCCGTAGTCTCATGGCAATACCAAACAGAGTCTGAATTCAATCGTCGCGAATATAATGAACGACTCATCAAACGATGGAACTCTGCCTACGGCTGGATCGACGTCGTTCAAAACGAAAAATCCGGTTCGTTCAAAATCCGCCAGAACCTGCACTACAGATTCGGTAAGACCGGAGGCAATGTTCGAGAGTACCGACAAGCCCACATTCCGATCCTGTTACACGACAGCCCAGACGACGTCTTGTTTTTGGGGCTTGGAACAGGGTTAACTGCTGGCGGAGCGATCCCACACTCCAATGTCGAAAACATCGTCGCGGTCGAATTGATCCCCGAAGTCGTTGATGCCGTTCGTATGCTTTCCGACTTTAACTACAACGTTGCCGACGATTCCAAAGTCGATATTCAGATAGATGACGCACGGCATTATCTGTTGGCAAACGAAAGAGCATTTGACATCATCATTTCTGACTTGTTTGTTCCGTGGGAAAGCGAAACCGGATACCTGTACACAGTCGAGCACTATGAAATTGCCTCGCAGCGTCTGAAACAGGACGGACTTTTCTGCCAATGGTTGCCGCTTTACCAGCTTGGTGAGCGTGAATTCGAATCAATCGCCAACAGTTTCGCCAGCGTATTTCCGCACACAACGATTTGGTGGGGACAGCTTGAGACAACCAGCCCGGTCGTCGCGCTGATCGGCAGCCGTTCATCAATTGAAGTCGACCCGATCGAACTGGCCCAGCGATTGGACTCCCTGAACACCAACGCAACTGCCCCCGACCAGTCCATCGCAACCCCGGAAAGATTCTGGGATCACTACATCGGCGACTGGCAGTTGCAGGCAAATGCCCAATTCAACACCGACGAACATCCGCGTGTTGAATTCCTGACACCCATGTCCAACCGCGATGGAAAGATGATCAAAGGCAAAGTGTTGAAACAGTACTTCACCGATGTGTTGTTCAACTTGCCAATGACGTCAGCGACCCTTCAGGGTGACAAATTGCAAGACTCTCTGCGTCGACGATCGGCCCAAAAACTAATCTTGTTTGGGCGATAGAGAACGGGCAGAGAAGTTGGCTTGGCCGAAAGCCGTTAACTCGACTTCACAGGCTTGTACTTTTCAAACGAATTTGTCGCCCTTGGCTCTTTGGTAATCTCACTGACGTAAAACTCTTCTGCCAGAAATCGCAACAGATAATTGAGTTGCCGCTTGTCTGTTGGCAAAACAATCTTGCTGACGCCGTTCGGTTTTTTGATTTCGAACTCCAAGCCGTCAAACTTTTTGCTCGCGTTCCGGATCTTTTGAGGCGTCGCGTTGGCGTGCTCAAGGATTTTTGAGTCGATGATGATTGAGAAATACTTCATTACGCGGGCCGAAAACTGATCAACGACCTCGTTAGGATTGTCAACCAAGAACAAATCGTTGCCAAGCGCGACCAATACGTCCTCGCGTGTCGCTTCTCGAAAAATGTCATCCATCGGCAGGAATTGTTTGGCGACGTGGAACGACCGAAAGTACAAATTACCATCGCGATAGATCGCTGCCAACTTATTGTCGATCTGTACGCCCGGCTGACTCAATTGTTTGAATGTACCTGACTTTGACAGAGAAAGGACACGACGGCGTTCAAGAATGTGAGAAGCACGGAATGATTGAAAATAGAACGTTTGGTTTTCCACATCAACGGCAACGACGGCCTTGATAATCGGCGCATTCGGTTTGAACGCGTTCTGCAAATCGTCAATGGACTGCGAGACTGTCAGTGCGCGACCGCAGAAATCAGGCAGTTCGTAATCCTTGATCTCAAATAGCTCGTTCTTTTTCGGCGTATACGTTGGCTCAAACGATTTTATTTCGGTTTGAATTCCAACAAATGATGCCTTCTGCTCCTCAAACAAAGAGGTCAAATCGGCTTGCACCGGCTGGCTTAAAGGAATTTTCTGCAAATCCAGTGATAGATCCGCGCCCCGAACCACAACATAAAACTCGAACGATTCCGAATCACGCATTTCCATAAACCTGCCTATTCTCGATCCATATAAACGTAATCAGCAATCTCGACCACCTTGATTGTGTTCGATTGCTTTCGCAGCAACTTTCGGGTGACCAGCATATAGGTCATGCCATCTTCATTTTCAATTTCATAAAAGTGATACCAGAGCAGCGCTAACAACGGGTTGAAGGCAAAAGCATTGCTGTGATATACGACAACACCGATGATAGCGATCACATAGATTGCCGTCCAAGGATGAGCCCGAAAGTCAATTGCATTATCTGCGAAAAGTGGCATCAGGTAAATGACGAGGAACGCGATGGCCTGTTTGTCAACCGATTTGACTTTCTTGATCTTCAACGTCTCAATTGATATCTGCGTTTTGCAAAACCAAAGAATCAAGAAACCAATGACGCTGAAGCCGACACCGCAAATCGTAAAATAGTACGCGGCTGTTGAATCACCCTTGGAAACGGAATTTACAGCGTACGCAAACAAAATCGGTGAAAGAGAAGTAACGACCAGCAGAAATTTCCCGAGTTTGTTCATGCGGTTCTCCAAAAAGACGGCTCGCATATTTATTGAAACGAGCCGCCAATGGACGTTATTTTCAGTTAGCACTTTTCGTACTTCGTATCCTGACCTTTGCCGCAGCTGCCGCAAGGTGGCAGGCGGTCGTCGTCGTCATCCAAAGTGACTTTCCAGTTGCAGTTGGTGCAGCAATACGTGCCTTTTCCGGGTTTCTCGCCAATACTGTACATTTTGGGTCTCCAAAAATGTGAAAAAAGTAAAACTCAAACTGTGAATCTTATGGAGCCTTGTGACACGTCTGGTCACGCTTGCGAAGATTCCTCAAACTTTTCTTCGGTTTGCCATAGACGTTGAGTTTTTAGACTGAAGTTGTTCCATATTTCCCAAGTTATCAGACTTCGAGCCAAAATAGACAACAAACCAAGGTGACGAATCGTTACCGAGTCAATCAAAATCGTTACCGAGTCAATCAATTAACCAAGAAGTAACCGATCGTATAATCCAATGACTGCAAAATTCTTTCGAGCTGCACCCTACGCCGATGACGCCATGAACCTTCCGGTTCGGGATATCGACGCGGCGATTCCGTTTTACGAGTCGAAGATGGGCTTTCGAGTAGCGTCGCGATCGGATGAGGGCTGTCGGAAAGCGGTACTTGAGCGGGATACGATTCAAATTGGACTGGCCGAAAACGGCGGTGATCCTGCACAAGAAGGCTGCTTTTTTGAAGTTGATGATGTCGAAGCGGCTGTGGCTGAACTTCGATTGTACGACTCAAGTTTCAAAGCGGATCTTCAAATACAAAAACATGGTGACACAACTTATCAGCTGTTCTTCGTCATCGCACCCGATGGTTTGTGCTATTGCATTGGTGAAGCGCAGCAGTGATTGCGGCATCAAACATTCAGGTTCTAAGCCACCAACAAGATCACAATCTAGACCGTGTCTAGCGGAGCAGTCGGAGGCTGTTGGCGATTACCAACAGTGAAGCCCCCATGTCAGCGGCGATGGCTGCCCAAAGCGATGCATATCCGCCGAATGTCAGCGCGACGAACAGCAACTTCACGCCCAACGAAAACCAGATGTTTTGGCGGATGATGAAGAGCGTCTTTTTTGAGTGGCGAATCAACCAAGGGAGTTTTGACAGGTCATCTGACATCAAAGCAATGTCGGCTGTTTCGATAGCGGCGTCCGTCCCCACGGCACCCATCGCAATTCCAAGCGAAGATCGCGCAAGTGCCGGGGCATCGTTGACTCCGTCACCGACCATCGCAGCTTGACCATACTTTTCGACGAGTAACTCAACAATCTCGACCTTGTTTTCTGGAAGTAGCTCGGCATGCACGGAGTCGATTCCAACTTCTTCTGCAATGGCATCGGCAGTACCTTGATTGTCGCCGGTCAGCATCGCAACGTTTTCAATTCCTTCAGCATGCAGGTCGGCAAGAATCCCTTTCGTTTCCGGCCGTACGGTGTCGGCCAGCGACAGAAAACCACAAACGTGTTCATCATTGCCGATCACGACAATGGATCGACCTGAATCCTGCAACGATTGAAGTTGTTCGTGAACTTCCGGCGTCTCCTGATCGCGTTCTTCCAAGTAGCGGTGTGAACCGAGCCAGAACGATTTACCGTTGACGATGCCGCGGGCTCCCTTGCCTTGCACGATTTCGAATTCTTCGGCAGCAGCAACGTCAACGCCTTCCTCATTGGCTTTGCGAACGATGGCCTGTGCCAAAGGATGATTCGAATGAACTTCCAACGCAGCGGCGCGTTCCAGTAGCTCGGTCTTGGTGTGGTCGTTAAGTGGAACAACGTCGATGACAACCGGCTGGCCGTGAGTGAGTGTCCCTGTTTTGTCGACCGCGATTGCTTTCAGGTGAGCTGGCTTTTCCACATACAACCCGCCCTTGATGAGCACCCCATTTTTTGCCGCTGATGCTAACGCCGCGACGATCGAAACGGGTGTTGAAATCACCAGAGCGCACGGGCAGGCAACCACCAACAGAACTAACGAGCGATACAACCAGACCGACCACTCACCGCCAAGTAGCATCGGCGGAAGCAGGAATACCAGAATCGCCAGTGCCATGACGACTGGCGTATAGTAACGTGCAAATGTTTCGACCCATTGTTCTGATGGCGAACGTTGGGACTGGGCATCGCCAACCATCTGAATGATCTTGGCTAACGTCGTGTCTTGAGCGGCCTTTGTGGATTTGGCTTCGATCACGCCGTCGCCATTGATCGTTCCCGCGAAGACTTCACTGCCCGCTTGCTTTTCGACCGGCACGCTCTCACCTGTTATCGGAGCCTGATTAACCGCGCCGATGCCTTTTACGACCGTGCCGTCGAGTGGAATTTTTTCACCGGGTCGAACGACAAAAGTGGTGCCAACGTCGACTTGGTCAGGAGCGATTTCTTTCAACTGGCCATCTTTATCTCGAACCCGCGCCGACGGTGGAGTCAGACTCATCAAAGAAGCAATCGCCCGTCGGGCGCGACCAACACTCCATGATTCGAGTAGCAGTGAAACTGCAAATAGAAACGCGACTGTTGCGGCCTCAAACCACTCGCCGATCGCTGCAGCTCCAATCACCGCCACCAACATCAGCAAATTCATATCGGGCCGAAGTCGGATCACGGCACGCCAAGCTTTGGGTAGAACGATCCATGTTCCGGCAACAATGCCGATCAAGTAGAGAGCGATTGAGACAGCAGGAACTCCATGTGCGATACCCATTCCCTCCGAACCAAAGGCTTGCGCAAACCCGCCCGCGATCATTACATGGCAGATAAAACCCGCGAGTCCCAAAAGTCCACTGGCCGATGTTAGAATCGCTCGTCCGTAGACGCTCCAGAATCCCGATTGGCTTTCCGGTTCTTTGTCCTTCCAAACTTCGGCGCGCATCCCGGTCTTGTTGACGGCTTGAACGATCTGTTCTTGCGAAAGATCGTTCATGCCGACGACAGTCAATTTTCCGTTTAAGACATCGAAGCGAAGTTGTTCAATATCATCGATCAATGGCCCAAGTTCACGTTTGAGAATTGCGACTTCTTCCGCGCAATCCATCCCGTGAATCTTGAAGGCCATCTGGTTTAGATCGGTGGTCACCAAGTTCTACTCCGTAGCTGCGGGAGGCTTCTTACCGTATTTGGCTTCGTAAAGCTTGACGTATTTCTCAGCCTGACTGGCATCACAGATAAAGCACTGCGATTCGGCTCGGTTGTGTTCCTCGCACCAGTCGCCTTTTTCTTTGCAAGCTTTGGCATAGGAAGCACTGCACATACTGCATTCCTCTTCAGGAATCGCGTGTTCGACGCACCACCATCCACCGTGCGTTGGATCAGCCGTTGTGGCAGTTTCGGTTTCGTCGGATCCTTTTTCTGCGGCTGGCTTGTCACCAGCGCATCCGGAAACCATCAGAATAGCTGCGGACAACATGGCTAACATTCCAAACATTTTGTAAAAGCGCATTTTAACTTCCTCACAAGAAATAATACTAATCAATTGATGTTACGACCGAATCACGAATCCGGTCGGTGGGCGGTTGCCCGTTGTTTTCAGTAGTGTTACTCGACGATGAATCAGTTTCCACCATCGCATCACCTGTCACTCCAGCGAACACGGAGTAAAGAACGCGAAGCACCAACAGCGACATAATCATGGCACTAAAGACGCCGCCAACGACAACCGTTGCTAGTGGCCTTTGGACTTCTGATCCGATTCCGGTGTTGAGTGCCATGGGCAGGAAGCCGACCGCTGCAACTAACGTTGTCATTAAGACTGGACGAAGGCGCGTCATCGCGGCTTGCTCTACCGCTTGTTCCAATGCCATGCCAACGCGGCGGAAGCGACGAATTGTCGTCACGAGTAACATGTCATCCAATACGGCAACGCCAGACAAGGCAACAAATCCGATCGCTGCGGAAATCGAGAACGGCAAATCACGAATCCAAAGTGCGATGATGCCGCCTGTCCAAGCAAAGGGAATACCTGTCAGAACTCGGAACGTATCAACCAAGTTGTGATACGTCATGTAAAGCAGTATCACGATCAATGTCAGAGCCATTGGTACGATGAACATCAAACGTTGGCGGGCGCTTTGGTAATGCTCGAACTGGCCGCCCCACTCAAGGTGGTATCGTCCATCGGGTAGTTTGACTTGTTTGGCGATTGCTTGCTGGGCTTCTTCGACAAACCCAACCATGTCTCGCCCACGGACGTTGGATGAAATAGTGATCCGACGATAGCCCCATTCACGAGTGATCGTTGAGGGGCCTTCTGTTGTTTTGATCTCGGCAAGCCGCGAAAGCGGGATGCGTTGTCCTGAAGGCGTGTTGACTTCAATGTTGCCAATGGCTTGCGGAGAACTGCGTACTGTTTCCGGTAATCTTACCACGAGTGGATATCGTAGCTGGTCTTCATAAACCTCACCTAGATGAAAGCTTCCCAACGACTCAACAAGGTCTAAGACTTCAGTGGCTGACACGCCATAGCGGGCGATTTCGTCCTGCTTGACGATAATTTGAAGCACTGGTTGTCCTGTAACTTGTTCAACGTTGACGTCGGCGTTTCCGTCGATGGATTTCAGGACACGTTCTATCTCTGCGGCTTTGTCCACCAGTACGTCAAAGTCGTCGCCGAACAATTTGACTGCGACGTCACTGCGAACGCCGCTGATCATTTCGTTCAGCCGCATCTCGATTGGCTGAGTCATCGCAATCTTTTGGCCGGGCATTTCTCTCAATGTCTTTTGAACCAGCTCAGTTAACTCATATTGCGTCGAGGCCTTCGTCCATTCCGACCGAGGTTTGAGCGTGATGAACATGTCAGTCAGCTCGACACCCATCGGGTCGGTGGCTACTTCGGCACTGCCAATGCGACTCCAAACGTGTTCGACTTCGTCCGGAAACCTGTTCAAAATCGTTTTTTCCATCTCGGTATTGATTCGGATTGACTCGTCGAGGTCGGTTCCCGCCAGTCTCACGACATTGATCGCCAGCGCACCTTCCGACAACTTGGGAACGAACTCGGAGCCGAGATTGGGAGCAATCATTCCGAACGCAAATGCCAACACAGCGGCAGCGAACAACATCACCGCTGCTTTCTGATGCATCGTGAAGTGCAGGATTGGCTTGTATAGTCGTTTAATAATTCGAATCAGCAATGGCTCGCGTTCTTGCATCTTGCTTGGCAAAAAGTAGCTGGCCAACACTGGCATCAATGTCAACGAAAGGAACATCGAACCAGCAAGTGCGAAGATGACCGTCAAAGCCATTGGGCGGAACAGTTTTCCTTCGACGCCTGCCAGCGTCAGAATTGGGATGTAGACGATCATGATGATCAGTTCGCCGAACATGGTTGGTTTACGAACTTCGATTGCCGCATCTCGGATCACATCGAGTTTCGTCTGCCCACGTGGAATTCCGTTAGAGATTCTCCTCGCGCAGTTTTCAACCATCACCACGGAACTATCGACGACTAACCCAAAGTCGATCGCGCCCAGGCTTAGCAGGCTGGCTGCAATTCCTACCTGTAGCATTCCCGAGAATGCAAACAACATTGAGAGCGGGATCGCAACCGCAACGATCAGACCTGCTCTCAAGTTCCCAAGGAAGACAAATAGCACAGCGACAACCAGCAATCCTCCCTCGAACAGGTTCTTCTGTACGGTTTTGATAACAGCGTCAACCAGCTGTGTTCGATCGTAAACCGTGGCGACTTCGACACCCGGGGGCAGTGTGGATTTAATCTCTTCCATCTTGTGTTTTAGAGCATTCGTCACCTCATGGGGATTCTCGCCCATGAGCATGAAGCCAAGTCCATAAACGACTTCGCCTTGCCCGTCAGCCGTTACAGCTCCACGGCGAATCTCGTGACCAATTTGTACATCGGCAACATCAACGACTCGAATTGGCGAACCATCCATCGCTTTGATGACGATGTTTTCGATCTGCGGAATGTTTACGGTACGAGCAATTCCGTGCACCAATAACATTTCCGTATTGCGAGTGATGTTTCCGCCGCCAACGTTGCGATTGTTGGCTTTGACCGCATCAACCACTTCATCAAAAGTCAGGTTGAATTTGATTAGCCGTGCTGGGTCGATTCGCACTTGATATTGTTTTTCAAAACCGCCCCAGCTGTTGACTTCAGCGGTACCACGGACAGTTCGAAGTTGTGGTTTGACGACCCAATCGTGTACGGTTCGAAGCTTGGTGAGTTCCTCAATCTGTCGCTCACGTGGCAAAGCTGATATGTCGACTCCTTCAAGCCGCACTACATAATGAAAGACTTCTCCCAGTCCTGTGGACACCGGGCCAAGTTTCGGGCGTTCGATTCCTTCGGGAAGTTCAACGGTTGAGAGCCGTTCTGCCACCAGTTGGCGAGCAAAGTATATATCTGTGCCGTCTTCAAACGTGACGACGACTTGTGACATACCAAATTTTGAAATCGAGCGAAGTTTTTCCAGGGCTGGTAGCCCGCTGATTACTTGCTCGACCGGGAAAGTAATCTGCCTCTCGACTTCCTCTGGCGATAACGATGGCGCGGTCGTATTGATCTGCACCATCACGGGCGTTGTATCCGGGAACGCGTCGATGTTCAGATGTCGCAACGAAAAAGCACCGACCGCAATCACCACTGCTACAGCGCAGAGCACCACGAGTCGGTTGCGAAGCGAGAAATCTATGATCCAGTTGAGCATGAGTTGATATTCTGTTTGAAGGCAAAAGTTGAAGAACTGTGTAAGTTATTTCAGCCGACCGGCTGTTAATGTTCACACAGTCAGCCAGCGCCCAAGTTTCCCTTCAGCAACTCAGCTCGCAGGATTCCGCTGCCTTTGGTGACGACGACTTCGCCCGGCAATAGTCCGGCAATGACTTCTGTGTTATCGCCCATGACTGCACCGGGGCGAACACTTCGAGTGTGGAAGACCTTGTACGATCCGTCTTTGAAGTAATCTTTGTCACGAACAAACGCGACGTGACAACAGCCCTCCCAGTGAATGGCTTCATTAGGTACGAGAATCGCTTCTTGGACATCACGCAAAATAATTTCGCCCGCACCAAACGTTTCGTTGCGAAGACGTCCGTTGTCATTGGTCAGTTCTGCACGAACTCGAATCGTTCGCGTTTGGCTATCCACTTCTGTACTGACCCAAGTGAGCGTGCCAACCGTTTCTCTTTCCGAGCCATCTGGTGTGAATACAACCTTCTGCCCAAGCGAAATTCGTTCCGATTCTTCAAGGCGAACGTTTAGCAATAACCACATCTGGCTCGTGTCCGCGATCGTGAACAAACGTTTGCCTGTTTCGATAACTTCTCCGGCAACTGCATCCCGGCTTACAACAATACCATCACGAGGCGACAATACAGGAATCAGATTTGCCGACTCATTTGCCTGCTTCATTGAATCAACGATTGACTGAGGTAGGCCGAGAAACCTGAGCTTCGAACCTACGGCGTTAGCCGCTTTTCCTTTGACATCATCCAATTGAATTGGAAGTCCCAAGTTGGATAATGCCTGAACCGCGCTTTCGACTTCGTATTCCGTTTCGGACTTTGCCGCCTCGGCTTCCTGTATTTTCTTCTCGGGAATTACAGATCCGCCCAGTCGCGATACACGTTCGAGCGTTTTGGTGTCCAGTTCAAGTTGAGCCAAGGCTTGCAACAGTCGTGATTTCAAGCGACCGACTTCGACCGCATCAACGAGGGCGAGCAAATCGCCTTGCTGGACTTTGTCTCCGACGTTCTTTTCGACTTTCCAGACGGTGCCGCCAGACCGAGAGGATAAGCGGGCAACGCGAGTCGGATCGTAGACAATTTCACCTGTGGTCTTGATCGTTTCAACAACTGGCCCACGATCGACTAGCTTGATGTCGACACCGGCTTGATCAATAGATTCAATGGACGGAAATTGAATTCTGCGCAGGTGCATTTTGCAGCCAGGATCGTTCTTGGTTCGTGGATAGGCAGCAATGGCTTCGGATGCACGATCAAGATCATCTTGGTTGATTTCAGGAACCTCGCTCAGTTGCGATAGTTGGGGATTGTGAAGCACACATTCGTGAACGCCGTGCTCTTTACACCAGCCGAACAGCTCCCCTTTCGGCATCAAGTCCGAATTGCATGAAATACAGTCAGCTTCCGCAACTCCATGTTCATCACACCACAGGACGCCCGTTTCTTTTTCGCTACCGGTTAGGTCCGAAAATTTCGGGAGGCTCCATTCATGATGGTGCCCCCACCATGCCAGCCCGCCAATCGCAGCTAAGACGATCAAGGTTGGGATGCCACCCAGAATCGAGGCCGCAACTCTTCCTAGGAAACTTTGCTTGGCAATAGAAACTGAGGCATCACTGGCCGCAGAATGTGATTGCAAATCTGGAGTTGCAGCTGAGTCATTTGCGACGTCAGCATGTTCCGCAACATCCGCTATGCTTGGTGTTGATTCGCTCATGTTAAAATTACCACTGAAGATTTCGATTGATTGGACTCCTGCCGAACTGTGTACCGTCGGAACCTACGCAGGCTCTGAAGCAGTCCGGCAGGAGTGTTTCGCATTGATCGCGGAGACGGAAATTCAGACTCAGAATTGCGGCGAACGAACGTTCAGACGTGATGTCGTTGAACGAAAGCGCGCAAGAACGCTCTATGCGTAAAGGAAATAGAAATCCGCGGCTTTAGATGAGCCAGCAGCAAAGATCGGCGCGAACCTCGAGCGCAGTTGTCGCGACAAAACGGGTAGAGAGCCAACGAATGGGCTCAACGGTGAGGGGCTTGGCCGAGGCTTGAGGCAGTTCCAGCACAACAAAGCTGAAGTCAGCTAGAGGCACTAATTCGGAGGCCAAAACTTCAGTCGCCGGAAGTGCACCACAGCAAAAGCAATCGTGACAGCCGCATTCCCCGGGCAACTGCGAATCGTTTTCAGATTCGTCCGTTGGATTCGAGCAGTGATCACAACAACTGCTCATTGCAACGTGCCCGTCGTCTGAACTGCTTGCCAAGAAGCTACCGAACGCGCACTGAAAAGGACAGAGCACGACCAGAGCGGCAAGAAGAATCGAGATGACTTTAGGGGGAAACAACAGTTTTTTCCGGCAATGCAAACGGACACGAGTTGATCAATCGTAGGTCGCCGCCAATCACTGGTCAAGCTAGATTGCACGATCAGTAATTCGACCGGTGGGCTTGCACAAACCTGTTTTGGCAGAGCATTGATGCCATTTTCCAGCAGAACATCAGTGAAGAGAGTACAGCCGAAATTACAACCGTATCGGCGTACGGAGATCGTTAATCTGTCCCACTTAATCCAGTAAATCGAGCCGTCCTGCCGAAAGTCGGCTTGTGCCGGTTATTCAGACGATAACTGTCGTGTACATCATCTGAAGTCGCGGACAGGATTTGTTCCAATGAGGAAATTAGCAGTCGCAGTGTTCATTATTGCCGGAATCAGCGGATGCCGCTCTCCGCAAGTAATGATGCAACAGCTTGAGTCTTGCAGGCCTTGCGTGGCAGACGCCAGCACGTTGAGTCAATCTGTACCGGTGGAAACGACTAGCGAAGCTGGCACCGTTGAAGAATACGTGCAGCTTGGCTTACAGCGGAACCCTCAGCTACAGGAAGCACAGCACAAGATCGAGGCCATCGGCCATCGTGTCCCGCAGGTGCTTTCGCTGCCAGATCCGATGGTGAACACGACAACACATCTGTCTCCGGTTGAAACAGCCGCAGGTCGGCAAGCATTCGCATTGGGCGTGAGCCAGAAGTTTACCAACGCTGAGCGGCGGGCGACCAAAGCTGCAATCGTCAACGATGAAGTTGCGGCTGCTGAAGCCGAGCTTGAAAAAATACAGCTGGAGATTGCGGAGAGAATTCGCACCGCCTGTTATCAGTTGCTGTTCGTGCGTAAGTCCATCGAGATCTCCACAGAGGATGCGGAATCACTGGCTCAAATTGCTGAAGTCATCGAGCGCCAGTACGAAGTCAAACAATCGGTAACCCAGCAAGACATTCTGAACGTTCAAATCGAACAGTCGAAAATCGAAAATCAAATCACCGACTTGCAGCAAAAGGGGAAATCGTATCAAGCTCGATTGGCGAGGCTCCTTCACGTCGACCCACGTTCTGAACTACAAATCATTGACCAGTTGCAGACGCAAAGCAGTCAGCTAAACGCCGAATCCTTGATCGCCACGGCCATTCAATTACGTCCCGAGTTGCGATCTCAGATAGCCAACGTCAATCGAGACCAAAAGAAAATCCACCTTGCCAGTCTGGAATCAAAACCAGACTTCACGGTCGGGCTGAACTGGATCGCGACATCGGATAGCGGCATCAGTCCCGTTGCCAATGGCGATGATGCATTGCTGTTGGGAGTTGGGTTCAATCTGCCGGTCTACAAAAACCGAATCCGAGCGGGCATTTGCGAAGCTCAAGCGAACCGGCGTGCGTCGCAGAGCAGGCTGGAGAGTTTACAAGACATAGTCGCCGAGGAAGTCTTCGATTTGGTCGCGAAACTGGAAAGCAACCAGCAGACCATGGACTTGATTCGAAACGACATTCTCCCCAAAGCACAACGCACGCTTGACCTGTCTATTGACGAATATGCGACCGACGAGGTTGAGTACGTGCAGTTGATTGCCAACTGGAGAACCGTTCTGCGGTATCGTGTGGCTGAAGCGAATCTTCAATCGCAACATGGGCAGCTATTGGCATCGCTGGCAAGAAGCGTCGGCCAATTGGAACCGATTGCTTCTTTCACCGCAGGCAGTGTTGACCAGCCTGAATTTGAAGATGCGGAACCACTTGAATTCGATGACGCAGCTGAAGAATCAACGTCGAACGAGACGGAAGAAACGGAAGGCGATTCGAGGGACGTGGACGAAACTGGAACAAAACCTTAGCGGGTCTTTTCTCAAGCTTTCTCAATCGTTAAAGCTTAGCGACCGTTCTCAACTACGGAAGCAAAGAAAAGATGAGTTCGTAAAGTCAAGCAATACTCGTCGAGCCGACAAAAGTAGTGCTAGACAATTTCCAAGGATGGAAGAATAAGCGTGATGAAGAATTTGTACTGGATGTCGTTGGTCGTGGCGATAGTCTTACACTACGGCCTCCCATCCGTAGTCGCTCAGGACTACTACCAGAAATCAAGCTACCGGATTACCGATCCTACCGTCCATGCCAGCCAGCAGATGGACGGCTCGATGCAAGGCCATGGAATGCAGATGCCGGGTTCACCATCGAGCAACGCTCATTCCGGGAACTCCCATTCCGGCATGGCGATGGGCGATATGAAGACGAAGGTTCCTGACAAACCGGGGCATCGTTATCAGAAACCAACAGCGTTGCCTGCGACGCCCGAAAGCAGCGTGCCGACTGACCGCCCCGATAATTACACGGGGCAGCAACTCACACTTGATGACCTTCTGGCAATCGCGACACAAAACAATCCAACGCTGCGGCAAGCTCAAAACCAGATCACCGCAGAAACAGGCAAGGCGATTCAGGCAGGACTTTATCCCAACCCCGGCTTTCGTTATTCAGCGGAACAGATTGGCGTTGATGGGACGGCGGGTGAATTTCATGGTGGAATCTTCAGTCAGGAAATTGTACGGGGCGGCAAACTCCGACTGAGCCGAGCAAAATATGTGCAACGCGTCAAAGCCACTGAGGCACTAGCATTGGCTCAGCAATTTCGAGTCGCGAACGATGTAAAGATTCACTTCTACATGGTTCTGTCGCAACAGCAGAAAGTGAACGTCCAGACGGAACTGGTTAAGTCTTCTGAGGATGCGGCCGTCACGGCACGCGAAGCGTTTCAAATGGGGCAAGCGAACGCGGTTGGGATCCGACGAGTGAACGTCGCATTACAAAAATCGCGTCTGGAATTGCTGGCTCAACAGAACAAACTTCGTCAGGCCGTCCGCCAGTTGTCAGCTTTGGTTGGAACCGAACTCGACGGCAGCTTTTTCGTAGGGGAACTCGAAGGCCAGTCGATCGTAATGGACTTTTCTGAATTGCTGGCCGAACTATTGGTCAGCAGCCCGGAGATGATGGCTGCCCGAGCAAAACTACAAGCTGATCGCATTACCGTCCGTCGCGAGAGAGTCGAGCCGATTCCCAATATCACTCTTGAAGGCGGTGCGGGCTACAACTTTGAACGCAATCAAACCGTTGCCGCGGCCGGCATCAGCTTGCAACTACCGATTTGGGATCGCAACCAAGGCACGATCCAGCAGGCACAAGCTGACCTGTCACGACAGTGTGCCGAAATTGAGCGATTGGAAGGTAGGCTCAAACGTGACCTTGCCGGGCAGTTTGAAAGTTATCTGACGACGACACAGCACGTCGATCAATATCGAACCATGATTCTGCCGGAATTAAAAGAAACGTATCGCTTGATGCTCGAAAGCTACAAGGAGAATCGAACCGACTGGAACGAAGTGCTGCACGCTCAAAGCGACTACTTCATGGCTCGGCAAGAGTACATCGACTGGTTGTGGCAGTGGCGTAAATCGCAGGTTTTGATCGACGGAATGTTATTGCACGATGGACTGATGGCTGCCGAGGGGCCAACGCCTGCCGGACATATCGACTCCGTTGCCAAACCGCGTTAGACCGACGCTATATGCGCCTTCCCAAAATCAGAACAGCAAAAGAGAACAGGAATCACCGATGGACAAGACAGATAATCGACGCAAGTTTTTGAAAACCGGCATCACTGCTGCGGCGGCTGGCTTGGTAGTCGGTAGTGCGAATTCGATCGTTCACGCTCAGGATGGAGAACAGATTGATCTTACCGCGCCAGAAACGAAGCATCAGGATCATTCGCATCACAATATGTCCAACATGCAGAACGATACGTCCAACGTGCAGAACGAATACGACGGGTTTTCGCGCTTCAAGCCGACACGCGGCGACGATCCCGATAGCGACTGGTACTGCGGCAAACTTGTTCCGGGTTTCCGACCTGCGACTGCTGCTCCCGTCGAGATCACCGCTCCGGATTTGGAGAAGCTTCCATGGAAGATGGTCAACGGTGCCAAAGAATTTCGAATTCAGGCTCAGGCAGTCGCGCGAGAGTTTTTGCCCGGCTACATGATGAATGTCTACGGATACAACGGCACTTGCCCCGGCCCGCTGATGGAGATCAATCAGGGTGACCGGATTCGCGTGATTGTCACCAATGAACTACCGGAAGCCACCAACTTTCACATGCACGGTTTTGAAATGCCGGTGCAGTATGACGGTGCCGCTGAGATGACTCAGAATCCGATCAAGCCCGGCAAGTCGTTTACTTACGAATTCGATGTCCACGAGCACGGCACGTTCTTTTATCATTCGCATGTTGGTATGCAGGAGGCGATGGGAATGGTAGGCCCGATCGTTGTTCATCCACGCAAACAGTTCGATCCGCCGGTCGACCGCGACTTCGTGCTTTTGTTTCAAAACTTCTTCATCAAGCCAAACCAGACGATTTCTGACTCGTGGAAGATGGATTGGAACTGGCACACCATCAACGGGCGCAGCGGCCCGTTCACAACGCCTTGCGTCGTCAGGCATGGCGAACGAGTTCGCGTGCGGTTGATTAATTTCAGCCCGATGCAGCATCATCCGGTTCACATGCACGGGCATACCTTCTGGGTCACTGCTCACGAAGGGGCTCGCGCTCCAAAAACGTCTTGGCGGCCTCGCAATACGGAACTGGTCGCCGTTGCTCAAGCGAGTGAATTTGAGTTCGTTGCCAACAATCCGGGAGACTGGCAATTTCACTGCCACATGATTCACCACATGATGAATCACATGACTCAGCACTTTGGCCCACGCATCCGCAGCAATTCCAACGTCGACCAATACCTGTCGAATCTGGATTCAATACCGACCGTCGAAGTTACGCCCATTGCGCGAGGCGAGAAAGCTCCCGGCTACCCGCAAAAGATGCTCAGCATGAATATGGACATGGAAACCATGATGCGAGTTTGGCAGCCAAGGGAAATGCAAGGCATGCGAGCCACCGCGGCCATGTCGATGCACGGTTTGATGACTTCGATGCGCGTGCTACCGGCCGATTTGTTTGACCGTGTCATGAACAGCGATGAGAAGATCGAGAGGGGCTCCATCTTCGCCGAAATCGTCAAGCGTTTCGGCAATCCGTCGGACTACAAAAAAGCCCCCAAGATGGCGATGGGTGGCATGGATATGGGCGGCATGGACATGAACAATGAAAGTATGCAGAAGTCCAA
Source organism: Mariniblastus fucicola (assembly GCF_008087665.1). GTDB lineage: Bacteria > Planctomycetota > Planctomycetia > Pirellulales > Pirellulaceae > Mariniblastus > Mariniblastus fucicola. Next base: position 2,451,572 of record NZ_CP042912.1, on the reverse strand, counting down.
TGGCAATATGAATATGCCAATGGGACAAGACAAAATGCAAAAATGAGATGTGTAATAGCTCTTGATCCTGTTGAGAGATTTCAATTTTGTCAGAATCGCATCGCCCAACCTCGCATTGTTTCCCGAATCAGCAAGCAATGGCCAGTTGACTCCGTATTTAAGTACGGCGTCTATAATTAGCCTCAACCGGGAGTTCTGCAACAAGAGGGTTTACAATCGGGAGCGCAGCAACCGCTGCTGTTGTCCTCGTCATGCTATCCGCTTTAACGAGAGAAATGGCCTTCCCGAACAGCCGGTTGTAATCGGCACCTGATGCGTTGATTCACATTCATTTCGGAGTGGGCAAATAAATGGACACAGACGACCAAGCCGTTGATCCCATTTGCGGAATGCAGGTTGACCCAGACACCGCGTTGTCGTCCTCCAAGGATAGCGAAACGTTTTACTTTTGCAGTCGACATTGCCAAGAAAAATTCGAGTCAATGGACGCTCCGGTAAGTGGTTGCTGCCAGCAAGAGAGTAGCGGCGAAAAGGTCAAGCCGACGTCGAGTGCCAACTACTATTGCCCGATGTGCGAAGGCATCGAAAGCGACCAACCGGGAGACTGTCCGAAATGCGGAATGGCACTGGAACCGACTCACTTTGCCCAGCCTGCTCAAGAGACCATCTACACTTGCCCAATGCATCCAGAGGTTGAACAGGATCAACCGGGAGCCTGTCCGATCTGCGGCATGGACCTTGAGCCTAAATATGTCACCGCAGAAACCGCAGACGGCGACAGTGAACTGGTATCTATGACGAACAGGTTTTGGATATCGGTCGCCTTGGCTGTGCCCGTTTTTCTGCTGGCGATGTTGCCTATGGTCGGCATTCCGATCGACCAGTGGATCGGCGGACCAACCGTGTCGCGTTGGCTTCAATTCACACTCACGACGCCCATCGTGTTTTGGTGTGGCTGGCCTTTTTTTGTGCGTGGCTACCGCTCCGTTCTGAGTTGGAACCTGAACATGTTCACGCTCATTTCATTGGGCGTCGGTGCCGCTTACGCCTATAGCACCATCGCCTTAGTCTTTCCGCATTGGATTCCAGAATCCTTCAAGGAACACGGTAGCGTCGCCGTCTACTTTGAAGCCGCCGCTGTGATTATCGCACTGGTATTACTCGGCCAAGTTCTCGAATTGCGAGCCCGTCGTCGCACAAGCGGAGCCATTGCAGAACTGTTGTCACTTGCCCCGCCGACGGCGCGAGTCATCCGCAACGGCGTCGAGCAAGAAGTGCAGCTCGAACAAGTTCAGGAAAACGAGATCATCAAAGTAGTACCCGGTGACAAGATCCCCGTTGATGGTGAAGTAGTCGACGGCAAGAGTTCGGTCGACGAGTCAATGATTACAGGCGAACCGATTGCAGTTTCGAAAGTCGTAGGCGACGAAGTCATCGGTGGCACCGTCAATCAAACAGGAGCCTTTCAAATGAAAGCGTTGCGGGTCGGTGGTGACACGACGCTTTCTCAGATTGTCAACATGGTCGCCAACGCTCAACGCAGTCGGGCGCCGATTCAAAAAGTCGCCGACACGGTAGCGGGCTGGTTTGTCCCTGCCGTGGTCGTTGCCGCGATCGCGACCTTCATCATTTGGGCGTTCCTCTCTCCCGCCCAGCCAGCGTTGGCTTACGCTCTGGTCAACGCAGTTGCCGTTCTGATCATCGCTTGCCCTTGTGCCTTGGGGCTGGCGACGCCGATGTCGATCATGGTCGGCGTTGGTCGCGGAGCCAAAGAAGGTGTGTTGATCAAGAACGCTGAAGTGCTGGAAACGATGGAGAAGATCGACACTTTGATCGTGGACAAAACCGGGACGTTAACTGAAGGACGCCCGCGGCTTACCGAGATCGAAATCAGTTCAAATACACCTTTCAACGCAGATCAACTGTTGGCTGTTTGCGCTGCCGTCGAAAGCTACAGCGAGCATCCGTTGGCGGCGGCAATTGTGAACGGAGCAAAAGAAAAAAAACTGCAACTGTCCTCAGTTGAGAGATTTGATTCAATTACCGGCGGAGGCGTCGTTGGTACCGTCGAAGGTCACTCAATTTTGATTGGCAACGAGCATCTGTTGCGGGAAAAGGGCATCGCCAACATCGAGTCGATGTCCGATCGTGCAGTTGAATTACAAAATCAGGGCCGCACCGTCATGTTTGCCGGGGTCGATGGGACTTTCGCAGGATTGATTGCCGTTTCCGACCCGGTTAAGCAAACGTCTGCAGCCGCAATCAAACAGCTTCACGAACTGAACATCAAAGTCGCGATGCTGACAGGCGACAACGAGCGCACGGCCAAGGCGGTTGCGGATCAGCTCTCGATCGACGAAGTTGAAGCTGGAGTCAGTCCAGAAGATAAACACGACCGAGTCAAACAGCTGCAATCGTCTGGAGCAATTGTTGCCATGGCGGGGGACGGCATCAACGACGCCCCGGCACTGGCTCAGGCAAACGTGGGCATCGCGATGGGCACGGGCACCGACGTCGCGATTGAAAGTGCGGGAGTCACGTTGGTCAAAGGGGATCTCAATGGGATCGTCAAAGCGATCAAGCTTAGCCGCGACACGATGAGCAACATTCGTCAGAATCTATTCTTCGCGTTCATTTACAACGCACTCGGCGTACCCATCGCCGCCGGAATTCTGGTGCCGCTCTTCGGCATCAACGCTCTATTGAGCCCAATGATCGCTGCCGCTGCGATGAGCCTGAGTAGCGTATCGGTGATTGCCAATGCATTGCGGTTGAGGAATTCGTAGGCACCAGCCGATCTACTCAATAATTAGCCTGCTAGTTTTCGTCGCTCGATTGTCGGCTAGTTTGACAGCGACTAATTGCAGCACTCTCAATCTGTAACAGCAATCGTCGCCATCATTTTCCACGATTCGAACTCGACCGCTCTTTGATGGACAATCTGAAAACCATTTGATTCAAACAGGTCTGTGTAGTTGTGCGAAAAAGACAGCTCTTCACCAAACGGAACGGATTCTGTTGTCTTCTTCCAATCGTGATCGTCAGCAACAGGCTCAACCGCAAAGAAAACTGCAGGGCCAAGATTGTTGCAAATGTGAGTTAGCATTTCATCGAGTCGCTCGCGTCGAAAGTACTCGAGGACTCCGCCGTTAGACACGAACAGCGAATTCGCTTGCCCGTTTTCAAGTAGCCACTTCCCGCCATCGGCATTGAGGAAGTTTATTCGCGAATCGAACTTTGATGATTCTTGATTCTTCCGAACTTGTTCTGCATTGATCTCGATGCCTGTCGATGATTCAACGCCGCCGAGTTCAGTCGTCATGTATTGGAGTAACAGGCCCGAGTTGCAGCCGAATTCAACGATGTGCTTTGGCTGTCGCTCGTCCCAGATTTGGCGAAGTTGATCGAAGTCAAGTTTTTGCTTCGACAGAAACAGATTTTCGAAGCGATGGTCGCAGTTCTCTGAAAAGACAGCTCCACCTTCGCCTTGCCAAAAGTCAATGTGAAGTCGCTCGAAGAAGTCGGCATCATTCTGACGAAAGGCTTGCCGCTTGAGATGTGCCATGATCAGCTTGTCTTGTAACCCAGTCGGTTGGCTGATGGGAGTGTCAATCAATTCTTTGGTACGCTTGGAGGCGATCGCGGCCAAAACTTGCCCTGCGAACTGCTTGGCCGTTTGCTTCAACGAAGTGTTTTCAGCGTGCTCAATTGATAGTGGTTTATTCATGGGATCTCAGTTGTCCAAAAGCTGGTTTGTTGGCTTGACGGAAGGGGAAGGTAAAAGAATCGCAGCAACGATTAGTCGATTTTGAAAGTTGTGGTTCCTGCGCATCATGCTACGGCCTGTCTTACAACGGTTCAGTCAACCGATAGGACGACGATTCGTGAGTTGGGGGGTGTGACGTCGATTTAATAAGCATCTGGCATGCCATTAAAAAAAGCAGGAGAAAACGATGAAGCTAAGTCAAAAGTGTTTCGTGAATGCAACGCTTGATGTTTTTGCGATTCATTTGTGTGGAGCCCTGTACCGCTTCTGCCTTGATCTCCATTTGCCTCAAACGCAAACGGAAAGACCATTAACGGAACGGTACGAATTGACAGACAAAGTTACGTTTCAAAAACTCAAAATCGCTCGTCTGGTGAGCAAAAATCACCGAGCAGAAACCGAACTTAAGTACAGACTTTCGCGGGCAGATAGCCTGATCCTGTACCAAAGTACGGACTGACATTCCTCGCGTTTTATGGGCTCAGCCAAGAGGCCGTATTTCGGTACGGACAAAGTGCCTAAACCAGTGGTTTGAGCCCAAAAAAAATCACCGTTCCAAGGTACGGCCATCGTCGGATTGAGTGGGATTTGGCGTCTGTTATGCGGAAATGACAAACAAAGGACTGACAAAGCAATTCTGACGTATAATGGTGAGGGTGTTACTCGTCTTGACCCGGAAGCTCCAGCCCACAATCATTTGGGCTAGGACAGCACAATGAAAAGCCAATCAACAATTCGACGTTCGATGATCGCGACACTCTTGGTGTTCGCGACCGCCGCCATCGGTTTGCAATCGCTGGCTTTCACATCTGGTTCTGCCTGCGGGTGCAGTTGCAGTGCGACTAAAACCGTCGAAGCGGTTCCGTCCGTTACAGAATCCTCGTGTTGTTCCCGTGCGGTTCAAGATTCGGAACCCAGTTGTTGTTCGACCAAGCAAGCCGCTCCAACAAACGGCTGCTGCTGCAATCCCGAAGCGATGACTTGCAAGTGCGTTGATTGCAATTGCAACGCCGAGGAAGACCAACCGGATCCACTTTCGCCAGCAGTGCCGCCCAGCGAATCAAACGAGACCGTCTCGCCAGTTTTGATTTGTGCGGCCCCGGTCGTTGGGTATCCTCGTGAAGTCGGTAAACGACTTGTTGCCCATCCACGATCCGCACTTGAATTCGCGGCCCTTTCTTCTCAAGAACGTTGCGTTCTGCTCTCTCGTTTTACGTGTTGATTCCGAAATCGACAACGTAAATGCGCGCTCATTTCTCCACCAAAACGCTCTGAAGAGCCGTTTTGTCTGATGCCATTGCTAACTTCGTTTCGCCTGTCGTGATCTTTCACTTGGGTTCCAAACGAACTACCGAAGCATCACGCGAGGAAATCAACTGCCCGCATTCACGCACTTAATGCGAACTCATCTCGATTTCGTACAGCTTCGTTTGTGAATCAGACATCCTGATTCGCCAATCAAGCCCAATAGATTCTTGCGCGAGTATGACCATGGCAGACAAAAATGACACTCCCGAAACACGGATACCGCTTCCTGCGGATGCAGGTGCTGGTGCGCGAAATGGATCAGCTACCGATCCGGCGACGACGGTGATTGTCGTGGCGACAGGCAATAGCTCTGTTGGAGAAACCAATGGAATGGCGAGTCGGTCAATTGATTTGCCAGTAATCGACGCACCCAGCGAAACGGAATCCGATTCTGTTCAGGTTGTTGACTCGATCGCATCGGCACCAGCGGAAGAACAGCAAGGGCCGACAGTCCGATCCAAGTTTGGAATGCCGCTTGAGATCCTCAAGCTGTTCCTCGTGCCCGCAATGATCATAGGAGCGTTTGCAATCGGAATCGCACTGCTTGGGTTGGCTCAGCGTAACAACTGGATCCAATCGGCTTCGGCGGGGAGTGATTCAAACGCCGCTGGAGCAACTTCTCAGGAAGCCGACGTATCGTACATCTGCCCAATGATGTGCGTTCCTCCAACCAACAAGCCCGGTCGTTGCCCGGTCTGCGCAATGGAATTGGTTCCAGCTGCCAAAGGTGGATCGTCCGGCCCATCGAGCACAATCGAAATCGACCCTCGTTCACGCCGCGTCGCGGGAATCAAGACAACGGTTGCAACTTTGCAGACTTTGGCCCGTGAGGTAAGCAGCGTTGGTGAAATCAAATACGACGAAACGCAGCAGAAGACACTTGCCGCCTACATCGACGGTCGCATCGAACAGTTGAAAGCGGACTACACCGGCATCGAAGTTAAACAAGGCGAGTCGCTGGGGATGCTGTACTCGCCCAATCTCTACTCGGCCCAAGTCGAATACCTGAAGACGTTGGAATACAACGAACGATCAAACTCTTCAAACACTCGGGTACAAAATTCAAATCGACGTCTGCTGAAAAGCTCTCGCCAGCGACTTGTCGAGCTTGGCATGACCGAGCCTCAGATCAACAACCTCGACGCTGAACGAACTGCTCAGAGGACGCTTGACTTATACGCACCAATTAGTGGCACCGTAATCGAGAAAATGGCAACGCCCGGTCAATACATCAAGGCCGGGGCTCCGATCTATCGTTTGGCAGACCTGAGCAAAGTTTGGCTGGTACTCGAACTGTTTCCGGAAGACGCCAAAGCGATTCAGCTTGGTCAGATCGTCACTGCCACGACTCAGTCACTTGGCAGCGAGCCTTTCGAGGGCCGTGTCGAATTCATCGAACCAACCGTTGATCCCAAAATGCGAACCGTTGGCGTGCGCGTCGTGATCGACAATGAGAAAGGCTTTTTGAAGCCGGGCGAGTTTGCTCAAGCGACGTTGACGATTCCGATCGCCTCGGATCAAGACGGCATGACCAAAGAGACAGTGGTCATCCCTCGCAACAGCTTGCTTTCCATCGGCAAAACTTCGTTGGCTTACGTAGAAACGAAACCGGGAGTGTTTCAGCTTCGCAAGCTCAAGACGGGCCCGTCCGTCGACGGAATGGTTGCCGTCTTTGAAGGGATTGAATCAGGTGAAAATGTAGTTTCGAAATCAACGTTCCTGCTCGATGCCCAGATGCAACTGCAAGGCAACCCGTCGCTTATTGATCCCGACAAAGCTGTCGAGGATGGCGAGGCCCAACTAACGGAAGCGGAAAAGGAAGAAATCCGCAAAGCGATGGAGAATTTGAGTGACGCCGACCGGGCTCTCGCGGAAGCACAAGTCATTTGTCCGGTCACCGAAGTGCGATTGGGTTCGATGGGAATGGGGACGCCGATCAAACTTGAAATCGAAGGCCGCACGGTTTTCATTTGCTGTGAAGGGTGCCGCGATAGTTGGGTCAACGAGCCGGACAAGTATTTCAAGATCCTCGACGACTACCTTTCTGGGAAGTCGAAGCAACGGGAGCTGACCGATGCCGAGAAAAGCGAAATCCGCGAAGCACTCGAACCACTGAGCGAAGAAGACCGGGCTCTCGCGGAGGCTCAAGTCATCTGCCCGGTCACCGAAGTGCGACTGGGTTCGATGGGAATGGGCACGCCGATCAAACTTGAAATCGAAGGCCGCACAGTTTTCATTTGCTGTGAAGGGTGCCGCGATAGTTGGGTCAACGAGCCAGACAAGTACTTCAAGATCCTCGACGACTATCTGTCTGATCCAAATGGCAGTGATAACTCTATGCCCATGAGCCCAGCAAACGGCGACGATGAGCTGCCGCAAATGCAGCTTCCACAAATGCAGTTACCGAAGATGGATCTACCGCAAATGCAACTGCCTCAGATGGAGTTGCCCAAGCAATGATTCGCTCAATCGTAAAATTTTGTATCGAAGAGCGCCTAATCGTCATCTTGGTGGCGTTGCTGGTCGTTGCGATCGGTTGGTTTTCCACCAACTCAGTTCCGTTGGACGCCATCCCTAACGTTGGCGACAACCAAGTCATCGTGCTGGCCGACTGGCCCGGCCAATCTCCCAAAGACGTCGAAGACCAGCTGACGTACCCGCTCTCGGTTGCTCTTCAAGCCGTGCCCGGCGCGATCAGCGTTCGCGGCAAAAGCATGTTTGGATTTAGCTTCGTCCAAGTCACTTTCGACGATAGCACCGATTTTTATTGGGCACGTTCGCGAGTCGCAGAGCAGCTGCTTTCCCTGCCGTCGGGCAAAATCCCTAAAGGCGTTACGCCCGTGCTGGGGCCGGACGCGACGGGACTCGGGCAGATTTTCTACTACGTGCTGGAACCTGCACCTGATACCGACCTCGCCGACTTGAGATCGTTGCAAGACTACGTCGTCAAGCTGGCGCTCGAATCCGTCGATGGCGTTGCGGAAGTTGCTTCCATTGGCGGCTACGTTCGCCAGTATCAAATCGAAGTCGATCCGGACAAGCTTCGCTACCACAACATCACGCTGAACAAATTGCTGATGGCCGTCAAAGCATCCAACGCGGAAGTCGGTGCGAAGACCGCTGAGACTTCTGGGATGGAATATCTCGTTCGCGGCAAAGGCTTTCTCGGTTCGGGTAAATCCGAAGAAGAAACCATCGAGCAAATTGGCGACACGGTCGTGCAATCGAATGAAGGCGTGCCGATTCGAGTTCGTGACTTGGCCGCTGTACAAACCGGCCCCGCTTTCCGCACAGGTGCCTTGGACTTAAACGGTTCCGAAGCCGTCGGTGGCGTCGTCGTGATGCGGTATCGAGAGAATCCGCGCACCGTCATCGAGAACGTCAAAGCAAAGATCGCTTCTCTCGAACCTGAACTCGGCGGTGTCAAAATAACAGGCATCTACGACCGCACGTTTCTGATTGACGAAACCGTCCACACGCTCAGCGAAGCTTTGATGCAGGAGACGTTGGTCACGATCGCGATCGTCATCTTGTTCCTGTTGCATTTTCGGGCCAGCCTGATCATTGCCATTTCTTTGCCGCTGGCTGTGCTGATTGCGTTCATCGCCATGAATGTCTTCAGTGTGGATGCGAACATCATGTCGCTTGCCGGAATTGCCATCGCGATCGGAACGATGGTCGACATGGGCATCATCGTCCTTGAGAACATCTATGACCACTTGGCGGATTGGGAAAAAGACGGGGCCTCCGAAGGTCTCATCGACGGTGGCAGCACGGAGACTCGTGTCGATGTCATCCGCCGCGCCGCAACTGAGGTCGCTCCGGCGGTGGTGACTGCGGTCAGCACAACGGTCGTCAGCTTCCTACCCGTTTTCTTTCTCACCGGTCGCGATCAAAGACTGTTCTCACCGCTGGCTTGGACAAAAACATTCGCCATCGTTGCCAGCCTGATCGTTGCGGTCACCGTTGTCCCAACCCTGTGCCGACTGTTCCTGAAAAGCAGTCGAACGCCAAAGTGGGCTGCCTTCGTGGGAGCGCTCGGAGTTGCCGCCATCGCGGGACTGTTGTGTCAGTTCGTCTGGGGCCATCACCTGAATGACGTCTGCGTCGCAGCGATCAACTGGTTGTCGGTCGCCGTTCCCAAGCTCGGATTGCAACCTGTCGAAACGATTCCGCTGGAGTGGCTGACGGCAGTGGTTTCCGTTCTTGGCTTCGCAATCGGCTGGTGGATTCTGCGAGAGCGAATTCGCCCGATTGAAGAAAATCCGGTGAGTGGATTGATCCGGTTTCTCTATGCAGCGCGGTTACGATTTGCTCTGCGACACAAACTGTTGATGCTCTCCTTTCCCGCTTTCATCATCTTTGTTGGTGCGGGGGCTTGGTTCGGCTTCCCAACGATTCTTGCTCCTATCGAAAAGGTCGCTAATCGGCTCGGAGCCGAGCTAAATGAACTTCCCGGTTACGTCGACGCAAAGCACACATTCACCGGCCTTGAGTCAGATGACTGGATCGCGTTGGACGAAGGAAGCTGGTTTTACATGCCCAGTCTCTATCCGGCGGCAAGCTTTTCCCAAGCGATGGAAGTTTTGCAAACGCAAGACGCGATGATCCAACAGATCCCGGAGGTTGAAAATGTCTTGGGCAAGATTGGCCGAGTCGATTCGGCACTCGATCCTGCTCCGGTCACAATGGTCGAAACCTACATCATGCTCAAGCCGCGAGATCAGTGGCGGGATGGTGTCGATGCGAAGGCCATTTGGGATGAAGTCAATGCCGTTGCAACTTTGCCCGGCGTGACACTGGCGTCTCCGCTGCAACCGATCCAAGGTCGAGTCGTCATGTTGGCCAGCGGAATCAAAGCTCCGATGGCGATTCGCGTCTACGGCGATTCGCTTGAGGGACTCGGGATCGCAGCCAATCGAGTGGCAGACGTGTTGAAAACCAATCCGCTTGTCGATGAAAGAACAGTCAATCCAGACGTTGTTCTTGGTAAACCCTATTTCGAGTTCGAAGTCGATCGCGATCAGTCGGCCCGTTACGGAATGACAACCGAGATGGTAAACGAAATTGTTGGTGCGGGACTTGGTGGCGTCAACGTTACCAATACCGTCGAAGGCCGCGAACGATACCCGGTTCAAGTTCGCTTCCGCCGAGACATACGCGAGCAAGTTGATTTACTTGACAAAGTTCCCGTCGTAACACCGACCGGTGACATCGTTCCATTGGAACGCCTTGCCACCACGAGTACCTCTTGGGGGCCGGGCATGATCAACAGCGAAGATTCGCGGTTGGTCGCGCACGTGATCTTCTCTCCGTCCGGCGTTCAAGGCGACATTGAAACCGTCAATTCAGCAATGAAAACGCTGACCAACGCCAGAGCCAGCGGCGAACTTGAGTTTCCGGACGGCAATTTTGAGATGGTGCCGGTTGGATCATTTGAAAACCAAGTGAAGTCCAATCTTCGGCTTGCGTGGCTGGGGCCGCTGCTTGATCTGGACTACCCAAAGGAGATCAACTCCATACAGGATCGAATTGCGTGGGTGCTGAACTGGGTTCCGCTGGGATTGGTTCCGCTGGCGATGTTGATCAACTTTTTCTTGCTCTATTTGAGCTTCAGGAACTTCTCCATTGCCGCCACGATCTTTTCAGCCATTCCCGTTTCGTTCGCCGCAGGGATGGTTGCGATCGCGATTGCGGATGTGCAGATGAACACAGCGATCTGGATCGGCTTCATCGCCCTGTTCGGTATCGCCGTCGATGATGGCGTCGTTATGGCGACTTACATCCAACAACTCGTCAGGCGACGTAATCCAAAAACGATCGACGAACTTCGCGAAACCGTCTACGACGCAGGGATGAAACGCGTTCGGCCTTGCCTGATGACCACGGTGACAACGCTCGTCGCTTTGCTACCCGTACTACTTTCTGATGGCCGAGGAGCAGATGTCGCTCGTGCGATGGCGATCCCGGTCTTTGGCGGCATGCTGATCGAACCGTTCTCGTCTTTCGTCGTGCCTACCGTTTATTGCGCTATCGCAGAATTCAAAATGAAGATGGGAATCGTCCTTGAAACGACCCCCGAGATCGAAACCTAAAGGAGTGCCAAAAAATATGACCCCAGAAAAATGAAACTCAATCTCTAGTACTTAATTTACTTTTTGAAAATTCGGGAACCATTGGAACCCACGACATTTAACAGACACAGGTGAGATATGAAGACACTACTAACATTCGTTGCCGTTGCATTGCTTGCGGTTTCGGCGATCGCTCAAGAAACACAACAGAAAAGCACGCTAACTGATGCCGATCAATTGCAGATTGCCGTACAGAAAATCTGCCCCGTCTCCGGCGGAGCCCTTGGTTCTATGGGCGATCCCGTCAAAGTCAAAGTCGGCGAGCAAGTCGCTTTCCTTTGTTGCAAAGGCTGCCAAGGAAAAGAGTTGAATGCCGAACATTGGAAAACGATCCAAACAAACATCGCAGCGGCTCAAGGAACGTGCCCCATCATGGGCAAACCAGTCGACGCCTCGATGAAATCGACAGTCGTCAATGGTCAGCAAGTTTTTGTTTGCTGCCCACCATGTATCGCCAAGATCCAAGCGGATGCTGACGGTTCTTTGAAGAAAGTGAACGCCAGTTACGTCTCTTTCGTTGCGAAAGAACGTCAGGCAAAAAGCGATCAGCTCCACGCAATGGCACAAGGCATCTGCCCGGTGTCTGGCCAAAAGCTTGGCTCTATGGGCGCTCCCATCAAAGTCAAAGTGGGCGAAAAGGAAGTCGCTTTCCTTTGCTGCAAAGGCTGCGTCGGCAAAGCACTCAACGCAGAACATTGGAAGACAATCCAGACCAACCTTGCTACTGCTCAGAAAACGTGCCCGGTGATGGGCAAAGCGGTTGATGCTTCGATGAAATCGACTGTCGTCAACGGTCGCAAGATTTTCGTTTGTTGTCCTCCATGCATCAAGAAGATCGACGCCGATCCAGCAGCCTATGTGGCGAAGCTTGATGCGCAGATCGCTGCTTCCAGCAAGCAAGAGTAAGTGGATTTAGAAGAGTAAAACTACAGAACCAACAAATTTTGAGAGTTAAAAATGTCAAAACTAACCAACGCCTTATTCGTTTTCGCCATGTGCTTATGCCTTGGCGGATGCTCATCTCCAGAACCTGCGGTGCCTGCAGCGGCACCAGCTGGCGGCTGATGACAGTCAAAATCAGCGTCCGGTTCGGACGCATCAACAACACCGCCTGTTGAAACCAAATCGGAAGAACAGGAGGCTGATGAAACAACAAAAAGTGAGCCTGATGCCAGTGAAGGCAAGAGTGAAAGTAGCTGATCGGAACTCATGAAATTATTGCTCGAATGTGCACTTTTACGGGGAAGTGCATTTCCGAGTACGAGTGTCGAGTCAGCAGGAACCGTATGGCGAATGCGACTCGACAATCTCGAATTTGAGTTTTAGTGAAGCGTCAACAAAAGAAAAACAAAGGAATTCAAATGACTGGATTCACAATTGGAAAGGTCGCGAAGGCCGCCGAGGTTGGCGTCGAAACGATCCGATTTTATGAGAGAAAAGGATTGATCGAACAGCCAGTCGCAACTGGTACGTACCGCATCTACCCACGCAGCGTCGTGGAGAGGATTCGGTTCATCAAACGTGCAAAAGAACTTGGCTTCAAGCTTGACGAAATCAAAGATCTGTTGGCCTTGGCTGATTGCCCGAAAAACGATCGTGCTGCCGTCAAAAACATCGCGTCCCAAAAAGCTGAAACGCTTCGCAGCAGGATTGCCGAGCTTCAAAAAGCGGAACAAGCTTTGTCCGAGTTGGTAGAAAACTGTTCCGGAGAGGGATCAGTCAAAGGATGCCCAATCATTGATGCGTTGATTGACAACGATCTTGGAAAGGAACTATAAAGCAGCGGTAGACTTCCCGACCTTGTTCTCGTCCGTTCGATATGGCAATTCCTGAAAATCAAATCAATACGCTGATAGAACCTTGGCGTCACCATTTGAATAAGCTCAGTGACAGATTCCTGCTTTGCCGCGTGCAGTCTGACAAGGCTTGGTTCCTAAATTAACGTCGTAGTAGATCGCAAAACCCAATGACTGCAGAATTCTTTCGAGCTTCGCCCTACGCCGATGACGCCATGAGCCTTCCGGTTCGAGATATCGACACGGCGATTCCGTTTTACGAGTCGAAGATGGGCTTTCGCGTTGCGTCGCGATCGGAAGAGGGATGTCGCAAGGCGGTGCTTGAGCGGGATACGATTCAAATTGGACTGGCCGAAAACGGCGGTGATCCTGCACAAGAAGGCTGTTTCTTTGAGGTCGACGATGTCGAGGCGGCTGTGGCTGAACTTCGATCGTACGACTCAAGTTTCAAAGCGGAACTTCAAATGCAGAAACATGGTGACACGACGTATCGGCTGTTCTTCGTCATCGCACCCGATGGCTTGTGCTATTGTATCGGCGAAGCACAGAGCTAATTTGCTGAACCCTTCTCTTTAACACTGAGTAAATGACGTAACTCATTCTCAAACGACTCGGGTGTTTGAAAACCGTTTAGTTTTTTGACCTGCTTTCCTTGAGGTGAAAGAAACCGAATATCTGGAAGGCTGGCGACTTTGAACTGTTTGGCAAGGTCAGGATACTCATCCGTGTCGATCTTGAGGAATACACATTTCTCCAGAAGAGCAGCAACCTCTTCGTCGACGAAAGTTTCGCTGACAAGCCGTTTGCAGGGAGAACACCAAACGGCCATGAAGTCCAGAACGAGCGGTTTGTTCTCGCTCTTTGCTTTGGCGAGTGCCTCGGCATAAAGCGGAGGTGGCGTAAACTCACTTGACGAAACAAGAGCGTCGTTGGCATTACCAACTTGCACATTCTGCACAACAGTTGCCGGAAATCCGGACTTGTCACAGGCAGCAAGAATCTCTGCCTTGGAAACTCTATCGGAATCGTATGCGATGATGAACTCATCGCGATCCAGTTCCATCTCAACTTCTTCAATTCCGGGAAGCCCATCCAGAGCCTCATTGACCGCATCGGGTCAGGCCATTCACGTTGCGCCGCTCTTGCTTTTGGTAAACCCGGCAAAGTGCAAGCGAATCTGCTCCAGCTTGTTTGTTGATGTTCGACCTTCGGTCTGCTGATTTGCTTCCTTGCTTTGATCGCATCCAATCAAGAAGAAGCTGACAATAAGTGCGACGGCATAAATTACGAACCGCATGGAAGATCCTTGGTCTGATTCAAATGCAACAATGCCAACTTTCCAAACGTTGAACCTCGGTGCAAGGCCAGCTACCACATTGGCAAGGATCAGTTTACTACAGAGCATTGTTCGCAACCGCTTATCTCTATCGGTGATCGCGCGAATGGCCATGGCGGTCCAAGGCCCTGTTTGGATCAACTGGGTGACCGTGGCGATCCCTTAGTGGTCGAGTGTCTCGAATGGGTTGCCGGATTGGCTGCTGTTGTTGCACTGGCTGAGTCTTTCGGATCATGTGCTCCAACAAATATGCGGAAGAGAGCACATCAGTAATCGCATCTCTAGAATGTTCGATCCCGATCCAATCCTGAGTCCGCACGCCAATTTGAGCTTGCCGAACAAAAAGCGATTCAATGTGAGCCGTTTTCTGTTTCACCTGACCGATATCTTGCCAGCGATGAGTGAAGTTGATTTGTCCCCAGTTTTTATTGTGGGCCAATCCGTGCATGTGCTCGACAAGCGTCTCTACACCTTCAACGTCTACATCAAGATGTCTTGAAACTTCGTAACCTTCCAGATGCTCATGAAACTCGTCGTGCAGTTCTTTTACCGCCGCCTCGAGGATTTCCGTCTGGCGGTCAATCAACTGTGTATCGACGGGCAGGTACTGATCGACACGCAAAGCAATAGTGGTTGTTCCTTGAGCCACTTGTCGCATTTGAGTGATTCCGTTTTGAGCCTGCCCGCCGCGAAGCCAAGGTTGAGTCAAATCAATCGTACGCGAAATTCGAAAAGAAAGCTGCAAGAAGTCACTCGCGCTTCCACGCATTTGCTGCATGGATTGTTGGCTACCGTCTGATTGCGTAACAGTCGCTTGCAATGCTTCCGCCTGCCGCTCAAGCGCCGTGACGTCATCGTCCAGTTTCTGACCATGCCGTTGTCCTTCAAGAAAGGCATGGTGTTGGTCATGCAACATTTTCGTGTATTGAGTCAACTGCGAGGTCATCGTCTCGATATCGCGTAGCTGGGCTTTGCTCAATGCGTTTGGCGGTTGCTGAAACTGCTGCTGAACTCCCCCCTGCTGGAAATTGCCTAGTTGTTGCTGAAAGTTTCCTTGCTGCCCAAATTGCTGCTGTTGAAATTGCTGTTGCGGAACGACCTGTTGAGGTTGCGTAAATTGCTGCTGCGGGAATCCTTATTTTTGAGGAAATCCCTGCTGAGGTTGGACCAATCTTTGCTGCTGTTGGGGAAAACTTTGTTGCGGCACGACTAACTGCTGAGTTCCTTGCACTGGGGCCGATTGGATGTTGGTAGGCGGCACCAGTGTGCTGCTTTGCTGGGTTGTCGTTGGCGGAAGCGTTGGAACAACCTGATTGTTCCCCTGGGCATCCAAATTCCCCTCCGCCAAGATTGCCAAAAAGACGACCAGTGGTGCGAACAACATCTGTTTGGCCAACATCATGAGCTTGCTCTCGCTAAGTGTTTCAAAAAGTAACTCCGCTACTACACGTATGCGGTTATATCAGAGTGTTACAATGAAAGTCTGAATTTCGTGAAGTTAGTTTACGAGATTGCTTTGATCTTGCCCCCGAATCCTGATCCATGCAGAGCGTGAAAAAATTTGGTATTTTTCACAATCCAGGAGGATCAAAATGAAGCGAAAAAGGTACACGGAGGAGCAAATTGCATTTGCCCTTCGTCAGGGAGAATCGGGAACGCCCATTGTGGATATCGTTCGCAAGATGGGAATTACAGATCAGACTTACTATCGGTGGAAGAAGAAGTTCGCCGGGATGGGCGTTGCTGAAGTCCGGCGCTTGAAGCAACTTGAGGAAGAGAATCGAAAGCTGAAACAACTCGTCGCGGACCTTAGACTCGACAAGAAGATGCTTCAGGACGTTGTCCAGGGAAAGGTCTAAAGCCCGATCGTCGGCGGACGATCGTTAAGAAGCTTCAAGTTTCCTATGAAGTTAGCGAACGTCGCGCACTGTTGGCGACTGGATTCCCCAAGTCCAGCCACCGATACAAAAGTGTTAAAGATGATCGGGCAGATCTTCGTATCAAACTTCGTGATTTGGCCACGAGCCGTGTTCACTACGGCTATCGCCGCCTTCATGTTCTCTTGCAACGAGAGGGTTGAAAGGTCAACCACAAACTGGTCTACCGGGTTTACAAGGAGGAAGGCCTGGCCATGCGTCGCAAGCGGCCTCGCCGTAACCGGAGCTGCCAGATTCGTGAAGAAAGAGCTTCTCCAACTCGTACTCGGGAGCGCTGGAGCATGGACTTCATGTCGGATCAGCTGTATTGTGGGCGTCGTTTTCGGCTTCTGACGTTGGTCGATAACTTTAGTCGAGTTAGCCTCGCGATCGAGTCAGGCCAAAGAATGACGGGCGACCATGTCGTTCAGATTCTGGAAAAAGTTTGCAAGGTCCACGGATTCCCTGAAGTGATTCAGGTGGACAATGGACCTGAGTTCATTTCCCAGAGTTTGGATTGGTGGGCATACTGGAACAAGGTTAAGCTTGATTTCAGCCGTCCCGGCAAACCAACCGATAATGCCGTGATAGAGTCGTTCAATGGGCGTGTTCGGCAAGAATGCTTGAATGAGAACTGGTTCCTTTCCTTAGAGGATGCTCAGGAGAAACTTGATCAGTGGAGGAAAGACTACAACCAGAATCGACCGCATAGTAGCTTGGGTCAGCTGACTCCCAACGAGTTTGCGGTCCGGCAGTGTTCTCCGACTTCGGCTACGCCTCAGTCTCCGAACACTGCCTGAGGGAAAGAAAAACTCACGCTCCAAGTGGACTCAATTCGGGGCAAGGTCAAGGCTCAGTAGAACCTCTTATCACATGGAACAACTTTTTGGGAGCAGGCCAGAGAACCAATTCGAAGTACATCAATGGCACGGGTCTAGCACTTGCTTCCAACTTGTTTTTCCCGACGGTCTCCTTTTCATGCCTATTTGAGAACGCACTCTGGGAACGAGAAAATGTCGCTGAATGGCGCAACGTGCTGCGGTAAACATTGGCAAGAACGGACTAAGATCTACTTCAACCCCAAGAAAACCTAGAAAATTCAATCAAGGTTTCACATCCGTCCTCTTCAGAAAGCGCGTATGATTTGTTGATTGGGTTTCCATTGATGCTGCATCTAGCCATCGTCCCAACGGTTGGTTATGGAGTCTAGAGCGCTCGCGATTTTCTTCGCTCGGTCTTCACACTGTTTGTTCGCAAACTTTGTAAAGCACCAGGGTAATTCTTCGAAAATTGCATGAAAACCAATTGGGTCAGCCTTCATTGCAAGGATCGAAGGGTCAACCAGATGAACAATAGACTCGATCGCTGCCCAAGCTTCATGCGAGGCAGATGCACTAACTGAATCGGCGATTTTGCTAGCGGCGACTTCTTTTTGATGTTTTCGTATTGAGCACTGGGCGACTTGTGTAACCGAAAGCGTTCGATCTCCGAAAGCCAGCTGTTCAAGCCAATCTTTCGTTGCTGATTGCGAGAGGTATCCCGACACAAATGCAACTGCACGACGCAATTTCCAGCTTGCGTCAGGCAGAATCTCTGCGATAGATTTGTGGACAATTCGATCATCGCCGTGTCGCCTGAAGGCAATTCCGATTGCGCGCAGAATCTTTTTGTTGCTCGTTTCCGACAAGTACCCGCAAAGATCGACGGTTGCTTTGGTCGCGTTTATCTTCAACAAAACTGCGGGCATTTTTTCACCAAGCTGAGAATCATGTCGGAGCGTCCTCAGGGCAATCTCATACGCGCTTGAGTGATCTGCGGCTGCCAGCTTTTCGATCGCGGTTGCTTTGTCGCCGTTGAAAAAGCTGCCGGTTGGAGCTGCGGAATGCTCCCACAACAAATTCAATTCATCCTTGACGCTTGGGTCGATCATTTCATCGACATAACCCGATGCGAAAGTACCAAAACTATCAGTGAAGAAGATGTGCTTGCGAACTAGCTCACGAACGGATTCCTTCGTCTCGACTTGACTGCCGACATAGCGAAGGACGTCGAGGTCGAGCCTGTCGAATGATTCATCAGGTAGAAGCTGGACGTAATGTTCTGGTGTGGCGTCGCTACAGCCATCCATGACTTTGAGTACCGGATACTTATGGTTGCCAGTACGGTATTGTTCAGTAAGTCGTTCAAAAAACGGTTGGCATTCGGTGGCTAGATCATCCAATGCCAAAAGAGAACACAACGCCATATCGCTATCCAATTCGCTTTCGGTCAGTTTTGACTGAACCAATGGCAAAAGGTCTGCTCTTCCGCTTTGGCCAATTGCCAAAATTGCGAACGTGACCACCCCCCGGGTTTAGTACCAGGCCGAGTGAGAGAATGGGGTTAGTAAAAACGGCAGTGTTCTGGAGGCTGAGGCGCAGCCGAAGCCGGAAGAACACTGCCGGCCGCGTAAGCAGCAGGGGTTTGATAGTTCAATGAGCTGTGGGGGCGATGATGGTTGTAGTCCAGTCGCCAGCGATCGATCACCCAGCGAGCTTCTGACAGGCTCAGGAAGATTTCTCGATTCAATAGCTCGTCGCGCAGCTTGCCGTTGAACGACTCCACGTAACCGTTCTCCCAAGGACTCCCTTTGGCAATGAACAGCGTTTTGACTTCCGCTTGGTTGAGCCAGCGACAAACCGTTCTCGCAACGAACTCGGGGCCGTTGTCGCTGCGAATGTGTTGTGGGGTGCCTCGAATGGCAAACAGATATTGCAAAACGCCAACGACGTTTTGAGCCGTGAACGAACGAGCAACTTCGATCGCAAGACACTCACGAGTGTACTCATCGATCACCACCAGCATTCGAAGTTGACGGCCATCTTCGGTGCGGTCGGTGACGAAGTCGTAGGACCAGACATGATCTTTGTGTTGAGCTCGATGACGGTAACAGCTGTTTTCACTACCGCCGGGAAAACGACGTTTTCGATGCTGTTTTTGAGGGACTTGCATGTTCTCTCGCTTCCAAAGGCGATGCACGCGTTTGTGATTCACTCGCCAGTGACGTTCAAGTAGCAACCGGTGAATACGGGCCGCGCCATAACGAGGACGCCGCAACGCCAACGCTCGCATTTCCTGGAGCAAGGCCGCTTCATCGTCACGACAACGCGGTTGATAGCGGTGAGTGCTACGAGATTGACCAAGAACACGACAAGCTCGACGTTCTGATACGCGATCTGGCCCCAATCGACGGCGGACTTCCGTGACCACACGACGCCGACGTTCAGGGCTTACCAGTTTCCCTTCGACGCTTCCTTCAGTATCTCCATATCCAATGCCTGCTCCGCAACCATCTTCTTCAAACGAGCATTCTCTTTCTGCAACGTTCTGAGTTCCTTCACCATGTCAGGCTGCATCCCGCCATACTTCTGACGCCACCGATAGTAAGTTTGCTCCGTGATATCCAAAAGCTTGCAGACTTCGGGTACCTTCTTCCCTTTACCAAGCTCCACATCGGCACGACGAAGCTTCGAAATAATCTGATCGGTGCTGTGACGTTTTCGTGACATCCAAAAATTCCTTTCTGGGCAAAGCCCAGAATGAATTCTCGCACTCAGCATGGATCAAGTTTAGGGGAGGAGGTCAACGCCGATCGTGACTGAAGCCTTGAGGAAAGCAATTGAATCAAGACGGCCGGAGCCCGGTGTGCTGCTTCATCACAGCGATCGAGGCTGTCAGTACACCAGCGACGCCTTTCAGGGAATTCTTCGAACGCTAAACATTCAGTGCTCAATGAGCCGAACAGGATGCTGTTATGACAACGCCGTCATGGAGCGGTTCTTCTGGTCGCTGAAGCATGAATGGACGAAGCATCGTCGCTACGAAAACCTTGAGGAGGCTCGCATGAGCGTCTTCAAATACATCGAGACGTTTTACAACTCGAAGAGAATTCATCAAACTCTAGGGTACCAGACGCCCGACGAATTCGAAAGAAACTACCGTGCAGCTTTAGCTGCTTAACACGAAACCGGAGTCCACCAGTCTTGGGCTATCGCAACATATCGTGGATACAGGCGGCAAGCGTTGTATTGCTTGTTTCGACTGCTCGATGACGCGCTTCCCGGCGGAACGATATTCCAACCTGAGGGAAAAGAAGATCTAGCTATTTATGATCAAAACGGCCAGTTGCTAGAAGTGATTCAGGTAAAGGACTATTCGTCCAACTTGACGGTTTCAAATGTCAAGCCAACCTTCTTCAAGCGAGTGCTGGCAGATTGCGAAGAAGGATCAAGTGTATCTGTAAAACTGGTGTCGTTTGGTGAAGTTGGGCCGGAACTTGCGGCCGCAATGGACAATGAACAGAAAACACCCTGTCGCTCGATCGAAACACTCAAAAAAGACCGAACGATCACCGAGAGCAACGGAAAAATTGGTCGAGTCAAAGGCCTGTCCGATTCAGAAGCGAAACGAGTTTTCAAACATATCGAACTTGAGCGTGTAGATGAACAAGCCTTGACCAGCGCGATCCTCGAGAAACTTCGAGATACCGTCACCGCTGGTGATGCGAAAAGTGCGTTTGAGAATTTGATGTGGTGGATTGTCAATGCGGCTGAGCGGCAACGCAGAATCACCCGAGCAATTAGCGTAGGAAAACTGAGTCAAATCGGAAGGTTTCTTTCTGAGCGGGCGGCGTTTGAGCATGAATGGAACATCTCAATCAAGCCCATTCAATTGCCTTCATCAAAGGCCGACATCGAAAAACTCAAGAGCGACTATTTCCAAGGTGGTCGAGTTCGAGTTGAACACATCCACGCTGAGTTGGATGTTCCCCGAGAACACCTGTTAAATGAAGTTCATCAAGCGTTTTCAAAAAACAATGTTGTTGTCGTTCGAGCCGCATCTGGTCAAGGCAAGACCACTTTGGCCTATCGCTACTTGATAGACAATGTACCGAACGACTTTAGATTTGAAGTTCTTCGCGCATCTGACCTTCAACACGCGCGCAGATTGGCGACCGCGATTTCCGGTCACACAAAAGCTTTGGAAATACCAACCGTCGTTTACGTCGATGTTCGTCCCGGAGATCAATTCTGGGTTGAAACAGTCCGTGAACTTGCCAGCGAGCCGGGAATTCGCGTTCTGATTACGATTCGAGAAGAAGACTGGTTTCGTGCGCAAGTCACCTCAGATGACTTTCGTTTTTCTGACGTCTCGCTGCCCTTTGATCGGGGCGTGGCGTCTTCGATATACGAAACGCTAAGGACAGGAAACCAAACCAATTTTCTGAACTTCGACGAAGCATGGGCGAAACTAGGAGAACGAAAAACGCTTTTTGAATTTGCTTACCTTGTAACTCAAGCAGAAGACCTTGCCCAAAAAATCAAATCTCAAATTGCAACTATTCGAGATCAGGCAAACTCTGGCAACTTGAGCGGCGACGAACTGCAACTCTTGAGACTTGTGTCAGTCGCCACCGCGTTCGAAGCACGGCTGGATGTTTCAAGAGTCGACGAATCACTACAAATTCCCGACCTTTCAAGAGCTCTGGAGCGGTTTAATAACGAGTATTTATTGCGGACAACCAATGATGGGAAATGGGTCGAGGGCTTTCATGCAATTCGAAGTGAGATAATTGCTGATGAGCTGACGGATGAGGCCTTTTCGCCACGCCACCAACTGGAAGCAGACGTCATAACCCTACTCAACGAGGAAGACCTTGAACACTTTCTCTTGAGTGCGTTCAGCCGACGCGATGAGCAACCTGTCGAAATCCTTCAACAGCTAAGTCAAATCAACTTGAATTCCTGGCTCGGTATCAAGTCAGTAATGACGGCATTGCATTGGCTTGGCCTTCGCGAATACGCGGAAGCCAACGAAGAACTTATTTCCAATGTGAGAAAAGCATTTGGAAGCGCTTGGTGGTTCATGCTGGATTGGGACTTGGCCCAGATCAAAGGGAAGGGAGGTTTCCAAATTGTTGAAAGCCTCAAGAACCTATCCAAAGAACATGAATTTGCGGCAGACTCAATACCCACGCTGCAAAGCCAGCAATCCGACAAGAACGATGTTTTCGAACACTGGTCGAAATGGCTAAGACGAGTTGACATTGAGTTACCAGAACCTACAAGTGAATCGGACTTTGTGGCAGCTTCTGAAGTGCTGTACTGGCTTGGCCATTTGGGTCTTCAAGGCAGTGTTCGCGCGGCTTGGGTGAAGTCGAAGGATTTTCTTTCGAATAGCTGCGAGGATTTACCAATCCAATTGTTTTCAAGGCTTGCCTGCGGCGCACAAAAGTATAATTCCGAAGTTTATCAAGCATGGCTAGAAAAGAATCGGCAAAACGTTGAAGCAAGATTTCGTCAGGCCGCTGGTGTATTCGCTTTGGAACACGAAAAGGCAGACGATTGTCTGACCAGTCACTTCATCATTGACATCGAACGCGAAGCAAGCAATCTCAGCATCGGATCTGAAGAAGCAAACATCAACGATATGGCGGTTCAACGAGTCGATGCGGCATCATTTTGTTTATCCGGATACCAATCTTACGGTGCGAGTGGATATGGGCATCGTATGGCTTTCGTTTTCGATACTCTCGGTGACGACTCGCACAAGCGAATGCCGATCGAGAACATAGTTATGCCATGGCTTCCTTCATTCAATGCATTGAGCCGCGGTGTCGTTGTTCGCCAGTTCCGGCCAAATTCATGGAGTGAGTATTTTTCAAAGATCCATCGGATGCGATCACTCGTCATTAGATCAATGGTTGAACTTCGTAAAGCGATTCGCACCACTCAGCGAACAGGTAAGATTGGGCTAGAGGATTCAGAAACGTGGCGGGAAACGAGTTTGGAATTGACAGGAAGTTTGTTTTTGCCACAAACCGCAGTCGATCCGTGGGGGTTCGAATCAGAGTCACGGAGAGAAGAGCCACGAAATCGAAACAAAACGACAGCGATTTCGATTTTGGATAATTTCAACAAGGCGATAAACGAGTTTACAAGTGACGTTAGTGCGTTCATGGACAAGGCGGAAAAGTCTCTCGCATATTTGCACCATTACCGAAATGCTCGAGACAATGCGAAGCGCCAAGCCATCGTTGCAAAAGCAAAAGAGTTAAAGATCAGTGATGAAACGGTTCGCTTTTCGGTAATTCATGGATTTGACTCATGTATTGAGCTGCAAAAGGTACATTTGGAAGAGAGGTTGCTGGCCGATTCTGGAACGGTGTTTCCATACAATGATTCATTCAGAATTCAGGAGACTGCGGAGATTGAAAAAACGCTGCGATCGTGGTCGCATTTTACATTTCCCGAAGAAGTCGCTGAGAAACCAGCAACCGGCAGCTCTAGAAAGAAGAATAAAAGATCATCTCGGTCAAGAACTCCAGTGCTTCGAGATTGTTTGCGAAAAACAAGAAACAGAGTTGCCGATTCTCTGAAGCAACTCACGAAACACGGCATCTATGCTAAAGTAATTTCCGAACGAGTCCGTTGGGAGGATAATTCAGCACTTTGGATATCGTTCAATGTTGATCATCCGATTTCGTCGCTCATCGCGATTGAGAAAATGTGGTCGTGCCTGCTCGAAGCCTTTAAGCCCGACCGAGACAAGATTGTAAGAGCGAAAACGATCGAACTTAACTGGAAACGGATAGTGCTTGTCCCGTTGGTGCTTGGAAAGAGTCTTGAAGGTCAAGCCCTGCCTCACATGAATGGCGTTGTTTGCGGATTAGACGAAGAACTTGAAGCCAACGAATGTCGTCTCGGCCCAATGTCAATACCACAGGAATCTTTGAATCGACTTGAACTGAAATGCTGGGCCCGTCATCCAATATGGGATGTATTCGACAACTTTACCGTTGCGTATCAGGCTTTGTTCTTCCACGTCGATCACATGGCAGATTTTCAACGATGCAACGTCGAGCTTGACGATTTGGGCGAGGAAATTTTCAAGAAGTATTTGGAGAAAGAGCAAGGTCGAACAAATCCACTGCTTCAGGCAACCTTTGACTCGGCTGCGGAAGTGTTTCAGCATTTTCCTGAGATAGACGAGGATGTTGTCAGCCAACGCTCCGACATATTCAATTGCATGCAACTGATCGTCGACATGCAGGATTCGCTCTATCCAAAGGAAGGGTTTAGTGAAGAAGCCCGATTGACAATTGACGAAATTGCAGAGTGGCGCGACCGGATGAAAACCGGATTTGAACTATTGGGTCAAGCTCGCTACATGTGGATTGCTGATTCGCTGAACTTACCAAGTTTTGAATTCCCGACTTGAGCCAGGTTTGGGCATTGACCAGAGCTCAAAAATCTCCAATAGCTAAAAAAAGCACCAACAATTGTTGGTGCGGAAGTGAATCACTTCCTTCGACGTCGACCTCTTTGTTTTGGCCGAGTCGAATTTCTGATTTGGCGATCGCGGAAGCGATTAATCCTCCGCTGACCAAGACGAACACGATCCATGATGATGTCAGCCAACCGATCAAAGTGGCTGCGCCGATTGCGGTCCAGATTGCATGTTCGTTAAGTTTTTGACGTGCATTCAATAGATGCCTCTTGTGTTTCTTCTTCGGTCAACTTCATCCCAATCGACCATGAGTGGCTCTTGGCGCTCTTCGATTGGAATCGTTTCCCGCAGAGCGCTGAAACCCAAGGATCTGATGGTTTGAAATGTTTCGCCAGTTTGGCTGGCGACTTCTCGTTCGAGTTCGCGTTGTGTCATTCTGTGACTCCATTAAAAAACCCGAACAAGCGGAGTGCTCGTTCGGGCGTAGGTTGTGAAATGGTTGAAGTTGCCTAAAGGCAACGGAGTAGGTAAGAGGTTAGCCTTGAGGCAACCAGTGCTTCTCAAGCCAACGACGTTCTGCCGCCAAGGCTTGAGACCGCATGCTGAACGGACCAAGGACTGGCCCATCAACAGGTTCCATATCTGCGATCCACCGTCCGCCTGGAATAGGCTCGACATGGGAACCTCGCCGGATTTTGATTCGGCCAAGTTGTTGAAGCGGGATCGTTTCGTCGTAGATACAACGAGCGTTTCCTGAACTGTCGATGATCAACTGCACGGTCACCTCGCTTTCCGAAGAATGTTACGGCGTGGACGATCAATCATCATGCCGTCAAGACTTGCCTGGACAGCTGACATCTGACTGGCGATTCGTTGCCGAAGAGCATCGTTGTCTCGGAGGCTTTGTGGCTGGACGCCACGGACAACCGACTGAGCTTGTTCGACCAATTGGTCAAGCTCCTCGCTGTTGCCAATGTTCAACTCACGAAACCTCGCAAAGAAGTCAACAAGGTTCGTGATCGTCGAATCGCGAAACGTCTTTTGCTTTCCGCTTTCGTCAGACGAAAGCCGTTCGACCAGATGCTCAACCAGTTCAGCGAGCTGCTCCTGGAACATTTGCTCAGCCAATTCAACCGCGTTGGAGAACTGCGACCGTACCCGATCGCATTCTCGCTGGTAAATGGATGGGCTGAGTCGCCTCAGGTAGTCTGGCGCATCCACAGAAGGGAAGTCCCAAGAGACATCGAACTCATTTGAAAGGGTCGAAGGATAGTCGTCCTGATCAAAGAGTGATCCAAGATGAATTCTGGCCGCCTCTTTCAAGTCCCAGAAGTGGTTGTCGAGTTCGACTACGGCAGCTTCGAGCTGACCTTTGAACCCAAGCAGCGACGAATTGAAATCATCGACGGCCTCGTTCCGAATCAGCCTAATCCCGCTCTCCGGGTAAGGTAGGCTTGAGTCTCGCCAGTAGCGATTGATTTGACTTTTGATCGAGGTCAGCGCCCGGTAGCTTTCGTGCTTCGTATCAATCAGTCGTTTGGCAGCGCTAATCGCTGCCCCTTCGGCGCCGAACGATTCTGCAGCACGTGACTTCTGATCTGAGGTAAGCGATTTGCTAGTGCCGAACCATTTGAATTTGACTCTGCACGCAAGAAAGTTGTCTCGCACACGATTGACTGCCGAAGTTTCGGTGGTCGATTCTTGTGCGGTTTCAGCTTCAATGGCTGTACTCATGTTTTCTCCTTGAATGAAAAAAGCCCCCAGCAAATTTGCCGAGGGCTTTGAATTGGTGTGAACATAAATAGCGTCAATGAAACAGGACGCTAACGATTTTCTGGTCGGGCTCTTTAGGCACCGGGGGCTCGTCCTCGAATGTGACAAGCAAAAGTTTTCCCGTTTGCACGTTCAGCAAGCCACGCCGATGATCGACGGCGTTGAAGTACGAACGAACCGAAGCAACGTCGTCCGGAGTAAACACAGTGTCCTTGTCTCGCGAATGCAGGTAATGCCGATAGACGTCGTGAGACTCGGCTCCCATTTCTTCATCCCAGTAGGTCAGTGCCGCCCGAACAATTGCCAGATGTTTGGAGTTCAACATGACGGGTCCCTTTCGTTTCTTAGTTAAGCGACGGATCGCGTCTGACCTTGCGTCGCGAACTGGAACTTTTGCGGTACTGATAGATCCCTCCTTTCTCTGCATCAAGGCATCGTCCGTTGGCCCAGGTGCGAAGTCGTTCTACGGACTCACCTGCCGTTGCAGAAACAGGAACAACGTTGGTTGCCGCCTGTTTGAGCGGGACATCAAGCAGTGCTGACAATCGACAGCAAGCTCGCACTTCGGCCCCCGTCCATCCTTTGTCATTAGGAAGAGACTGATCTCTATCAAGCTCAAACGTCGAGATATACTGCTGCCAGATTGCGCCTTTTTCTTCGCGGCTTGGAAGATCTAGAAAAACGATTCCGTCGAAGCGTTCGGCTCGTGTCAGCTCAGGCGGTATCTTGCTGATGTCGTTGCAAGTGGCAACCAAGTAAACGTTCGAGGTATGGTCGTTCATCCAGGAAAGCAACGTTCCAAACAAGCGAGACGACACTCCCGAATCTGATTGGCCAGAACCCGCTGCGCCGCTCAGTGCCTTTTCCAACTCGTCGACAAACAGGATGCAAGGCGCCATCGCATCAGCGATCTGAAGAGCCCGTCGGATGTTCGCCTCAGTTTGGCCTACAAGGCTTCCCATGAGCGCACCAATATCGAGAACAAGCGTTGGCCGGTCCGTCTCCTTGCCAAGGCTTTTTGCGAATGCCGACTTGCCGGTACCAGGTACACCCAGCAACAAGACACCGCGTGGTCGCCTCAACGGCTTGTCCCGGTTCGGTTGAAGCAAACATCGCTTCGTGAACGCCTTCAAGTTTTCGAGGCCGCCCAACGAATTGAAGTCTTCTTCACCGTGATAGAGCTGCATCAATCCTGACTTCTTCAGCATTCCCGCCTTCAACTCCCAGATCGCATCTGGCTCGATGCGACCTTGGCGTACCAAGCTAAGGCTAAAAGCATTTTCCGCTTCAAGTCGAGTTAGCCCGGCCGCAGCATCGAGTACCGTTTCAAGCTTCGCTCCGTCCGGAAACTCGCCTTCTTCGGTTGCGATCGAACGAACAATTTCTTCAAGCTGTTCACGATTGGGTAGCGCATGCTCGATGACGACGAACAGCTTTTCCAATTCGTTAGGGATCTGGGCTGTTGGAGACAAGCCGATTACGATGGTTCGGTCTTGTTTTCCCGACAGCAGTTGGTGCTGCAAAGCCTGAAGGACTTCCGTCGACGAGATGAACTTGTGCAAGTTGTTCATTACCAATACGGCTGCTCCATCGTTTGTTGCCATCGCATTAACGGCCTTGATCGCTGCCAGCGGATCATTCGCCTCTAGCAAGTTTTCACCAGTGCCAACAACCAGGCCTCGATCAATATCCCACGTCGCCAACTGCCAGTCTTGCTCTTGGCAAAGCTGCCGAATCTCGGCAGCCGCTTCGTGGGTTTCATGAGTCTCAATCCAAATGCCTGTAAAGCATGCGGACACCAGCTCGTGAAGCTTTTCTTTCAACATGATTTGTCCTTTGAAATAAGAAACGGCTGCAATCCCGCTTGTGGAATTACAGCCGTTTGGTTTTTGTTGTCCGTCACTGCTTAGTTAGAATTCTCAACGGAGTTCTGTGACGGTGTTTGGGTATGGAACTCAGGCTTCAACGTTTCACCTGAGCGTTTACCGAGAGCTGACTCGATAAACTTGCTTCCTTCTCGGCAGCTATTCCCGTCAAAGCCCTTGGTTTCGACTTGG
This sequence comes from Mariniblastus fucicola, assembly GCF_008087665.1. Lineage (GTDB taxonomy): Bacteria > Planctomycetota > Planctomycetia > Pirellulales > Pirellulaceae > Mariniblastus > Mariniblastus fucicola. The sequence goes on along the minus strand of NZ_CP042912.1, from coordinate 2,423,218 downwards.
CTTTCACCATTTGGTGAAACCACAATTTCGATAGTCTTCAAGCTACACCTCCCACGCGGACTGTGAGTTTGATAGATCCGTTATCGAGTCGCTGTTCGACCACAGAGTGGCCTTTCTTTCGCGCTTCGATTTTGACCTGTTCAGCGGCATAAGCTTGCAAGAACTGATCAAGGAATTCTTGCGAACCCCAGCGTCCGTTGTAGTTGTCAAATCGAAGTTCGCCAGTCTCCGTATTGGCGACAACAGGATACTTCCAATTCGGCAACTCGAATCCAAGTCCGGTCTCCTTCGAGTTGTAAAGCTCGAACGTACCACGAGTTGCCTTGGGTAAATGAAGTCGCTTGCATGCCGATTGCACGGCAGCCTCACTTCGCACTTCGGTCTGTATCTTTACGATGTGTGAGATGTTGTATCTCCTTGTTTAGGATTCTGTTTGGTTTGCAAATTCGCACGACCGCTTTCTTTTGATTCATCGATGAGCCGTAAGTTCGGCGCCGCGATCAATCGTGGCGTGGTCGACACAAGTTCATGAATCAGGATGGAGTTGACTTCCTCCTGTTTCACCGAACTCTGTGCCGAACTCCAGATCAGGTAGGCGCATAATAAAAGCGGCGAGATTGCCGCGATTACGACTGCCAGAAAGCGAAAGCCCTCTGACCAGGCCAGTTCTGATCTTCGCTGCCGATGAATGTCTCGGCGATCCTGCTCCAGCCTTTCAAATTGTTCGTTGAGTGCGAACCGTTCATTCTGTAAGCATGTCCTTTCCTTTTGAAGTTCTTTGTTGAGATCAACGAAGTTCTCGTTCGTCCTCACGACGTTTGAATTGACATCGTTTTGTGAACGAACCATTCGTTCGGCCATGTTGGCCATCCGCTCGGATTCACTACTGCATCCGAGCGTCATTGTTGTGGTCAGGATCAATGTTCCCACCGCCAACATTTGCTTCATAAGCATTTCTCCAATAGTTGATGGTTTGTCGTAGCAGCTCTTCCAATGCCTTTCGCCGACTTCGTTCACGGATAAAGAGAACGGTCAGCACAAGGATCAAAATTGAGTTGCCGCTGACGAATGCTGTGATCAAGATTCCTCCTTTGTTGGTCTGCGTGCTAACACCCTTCACATACACATGACGCATTTCGGGCGTTTATTTAGATCGGGGTTTGGTTTTAGGCGGTTCATCACTTGATTGCTTGCTGGCATTGCTCGTTCGCATCGCATTTTTGAAGCATGCTTCCATCCAAATGCGTATCAAATCGTTGAGATTCATGTTTGTGTTTCTCATTTGCTCCTTTGCATAAAAAAATCCGGATAGCCAATGACCATCCGGAGGTTGAAAGTAGTAAATTGTCAAAAATTTCAATCGCTACTCGGCGCGTGGGTGCCGCGTTGACTCAAACCCCTCCAGGGGTTCAAACTTGAACACCGAGTTGCGAACTCTCTTGAAGTAACGGGCTGCCTGGCTTTCATCGACGACAGGAATCCATGGATCGGCGACGCCGAGCTCTTGCATTCGACGATGCAGAGCCATCGCATAGCCAACTTCCGTTTTGAAAATCCCAAGCTTTTCTGCCACGTCAACATGCTTTTCACCAGTATTGACCATCCGAACAACGTCATTGAGGAATCGAAGACGCTTTGGCTTTTTGGCCAAGTCAACAATCCGATCAAATTGCAGCAACTCCATATCAGAACTTCCTACCAATGGAGCCAGACAAATTCGAAATGCAATCCGTGGCTGCACATGTCCTCCATTTGCAAGCTGATACGGCAATACAAAGAATTCCGTAACGACAGATTTCATCAGTCTTCCAAATTCCTCGCACTCAACTGCCAGATTGCTGAATGTTTCATCTGACACGGCAGTGATCTCTTCCAGTGATGGAAGTTCTTCACGCTGTCCGCAATCTTGCTCAAGTTGGTACCTCCGATCTTCCAGCAGTTGGATTTTGGATTCACAAGATTTCACCTTCTGCAAAACAGAAGGACTTGAACCGAGTTCACCAAGCGCCGCAAGGAAATTCTCAAGGGCCCCTTTTTCCTTCGCCAACTCCTTTTCAATACGCCCCAATTCAGCATCCTGAGCAGCTCGAAATTGAGCACGTTGGTTTTCGTACTCAGTTACCCAATGCACGTCGAAAGAAGGAAGCCCGCGAACCAATTCGCGAATGTCACTTGTGACCACTTCGGCTACTTGAGCGGCATCAACGGACATTGCATTCCAGCATGTGTATACACGCGCGCCATTGCACATCATCCGCCCTTTGCGTCCATGTCCGCCATGAACAAAAATTCGCCCACAGACGCCACAACGAAGGTGTTGCCCCGGCCAACGTGTCCGCTTCCGAGCAACACCTGCACGAGGGTCGTTTTTTCGCTCCTTTGATCGCTGGTACTTCTTGTTGCGCTCATCCAACTTGCGAATCAAACGATCCCAGCGGTCAGGCTCAAAAAAAGCCAGATGCGGAACCTGGCGGACCAACAACTCCTCTGGCGGAGCATTAATGCACTCTGGGCGACCATTCTGCTTCCGTCGAACTTTTTTCTTGTTGCGATGCCTTTCACCTTTAAGAATCGGGTTGTATGTCAGGCGTTTCACCATGGCACCTGTCCACTTGTCTTCTGTGCAGTACTTTCCAGTCGGAACATTTTCTGAGTTCAACCAACGAGCGACTTCAGCATAGGTTGCGTCGTCTTCAAGCATGGAAACCCACTTCTCATAAACGGCATCAGCCTCAGGATCTTTTTGGACCTCTTCATCCGAAGCCCCTGGATGCGGTTTGATGTACCCATACTGGAGACACATAACGATCTCACCATTGGCGAAGCGGTTCCGCAGAGTCCTCCGAATGCGGCGTGCGGTATCTTTGCAAAACGCTTTGTTCTTCAGAGATGTGAAAACTGCGGCGTATTCCCAACCTTCGATGGAGGTATCCACCGGATCCCCAATACCAACAACACGGGTTCCCAAAGCTTCCGCTTCTTCACAGAAGATGACTGCCTGGAGCCGACGGATGATACGACTCAGATCTTCAGCGATCACGAAATCGTAGTCTCCTGTTGCCACCAGATCGCAGAGTTCGAGAAACTCCGTGTGGTCCAAGATTTGACCACTTCCCTGATATGCGATCACTCGCAACTCGTAGTTGTCGCGTCCGTAAGTGCGATCCAGCCATTCCCGATAAAACGCCTCTTGATCCTCCCAAGACTTTTCATCCTGATTCTCACCAGAGATACGCGCGACACCGATTCCTTCGAATTTGGTGCCATTCTTCGGTTTCGTATAGTCATAAAACGACATAGGGTTCTCCATATCGGAGACCGCGACGTTGACACAGTGTGCCAAAACAGATGACTAAGGATGACAATTGTTGACCAAACTTGACCACAGATCCGAATCACAAATGTGGTTGAATCCTCGGAATTTACCGAGTAGACTCACGTTTTTGCGTGGTTCTTAAAATCCGTGCAAAGGTATCGTAAAAACCTTCCGTTGTCGGACCTCAGTCAAAAGGAATGCCATGGCCTCACTCCCACGAATGGACCGTTCCGTTGTGAAGCTCACGACGCTAGATCAACAGGGACTCGACTCAGGTGCTCCCAACGCAACCCCGGCTGAGCGTTTGCTCATGGTTTGGCCTTTGACACTAACCGCTTGGGCATTCAAGGAGCCAAACGTTGTTCAACCCCGACTTCAAAGACATGTTGCGCGCGTTATCCGGCGCGAAGATTGATTTCCTGCTCGTCGGTGCTTATGCCGTCGCTGCCCATGGCCATCCACGCGCTACTGGCGACCTCGATCTTTGGGTTCGTCCGAGCTCCGAAACTGCGCCCCGTGTCTACCGCGTCCTCGCTGAATTTGGAGCACCGCCTCACGATCTAACAATTGATGACTTGGCTAAACCCGGCATGGTCTTTCAGATCGGTGTCGAACCTTCACGAATTGACATACTGACGGCAATTTCTGGCGTTGACTTCGATCAGGCGTGGGGCAACCGGCTTTCTATTGAAATCGATGGTATTGAACTTTGCGTGATCGGCCGCGACGATTTGATCGTAAACATAAGAGCTTGTGGGCGTCCCAAAGATATTGCAGATGCAGAAACCCTTGACCCTACCAATTCGTAGCAAGATGGTCCAACAACCTGGTTTTTACACTGAGGCCTTCGGCACACCTTGACTCTTTGGTAACGAGCCAAAGCCTTGGTACAATTTCCGGTAGTTCAGGCATCGTTCGCTTCGTTTAGGACGGTGTCTTAAAACCTATCGTTCGGCGAACATTGAAATGAACAACGAACTAAAACCCAATGATGCCGCTCCAACACCTCCGATCGTACTGATCGCAGTAGGGTTTTTGGTCGGTGCTGTCGTCGTCGGCGCATGCTGGCTGTCCTCCCGGACGACGGAATCGCATGGTGACGATATTGTCCGAAACGTCACTGTCGACTACATGTACGAGACCGGCCCAAGCTCGGCATCCGGAAGCGAAGAACTGGCGGTAGATTCAATCGAGTTTTTGCCCGGATACGTCGTTATGACCGACAACCGTGGCAGAACTCAATTACTTGCACTCAATCGGCTTCGCAAGTTCAACTATTGGCCGAGCGACAAGTAGCGCGTCGCCAAACAGTCACCTAACATGGTTCTTACGCTGCAGCCTCGGCAACCCGTGGCGGTTGGGCATCGCAGTGGCCTCCGTTTGCAACGTACTCAGATTCAGGGCTGGAACGCCTGAGGATTTCACCAGGCACTGTCTGATAAATTGATTTTCATGTCGTGGCCGGCGGTCCGTTGCGCTTTTTGAACGGCGGCTAGCGCCTTGCCGCTCACATTTAACAAACAGCGTCTGGCGTGCGATCAGTGCTGATCCGTATTCCTAAGTCCCTCGCGCTGAATTTTTGTCTGCCGTGTTCTTTTATTGGTTGGTTTCGGCAGGAGATTCGAATTCGCGACCGAGCAGTCGATCCAGAATCGCGGGACAGGCGGCTTCGATCATGTCGAGCACTGTCTCAAACCCGTCGGCTCCACCGTAATACGGATCGGGTACGTCTTCCGGCCAATTGTCGTCAAGGAAGTGGCTGAGTAGTCGAACGTTTTCGGCAGATGAGTCGATCGACATTATGTCGGCGAGGTTCTGCCGGTCCATCGCGATGACCAAGTCAAATCGCTCCAGATCGTCGGCGGTTATCTTCCGTGATCGGCTGAGCAGGTCGTAGCCTCGTTGCGACGCGTGGTTTCGCATGCGGCGATCGGCGGGGTTGCCTTCGTGGTAGCCAATCGTGCCAGCAGAATCGATTTGGATTTGGTCTTCGAGGCCTCGCTGTTCGACCAGGTTCTGCAGCACGCCTTCTCCAGTCGGCGACCGACAGATGTTTCCAAGGCAGACGAAGAGTACGGATTTGGGAGCGGTCATCGGAGGAACATTCAAGGTATCAGAATCTGTGTCTGTTTCGTCGAATGATAACACGTGAAGGTTTGGATGGGATGACCTGTGAGTGGTTTGCCCGCGAATGACGCGAATGGGACGTGAATTAATGCGATGACAGGCTGGAAGCTTGGCCCACCGAGGGATTGGAAGTCCACGAATCACACGAATCGGCACGAATGAGTTCGGGTTGATGGGGGAAGCTGCGGATGGACACAGATTGCTACAGATGAGGTGCTTGGCTGCATGTCCTTTGCGCGTCTGCGCCTTTGCGTGAGGCATTGGTTGCACTGGATCTGTGATGGCTTCGAGTTGCGGGAGTCGGGGCCCGCGAATAACGCGAATGGGACGCGAATTGAAATGCATTGACAGGCTGGAAGCCTTGCCCACCAGAAGTTTTGACGTCCACGAATCACACGAATCGGCACGAATGAGGTGCGTGGAAACCACAGATGAGGTGCATGTCCTTTGCGCCTCTGCGCCTTTGCGTGAGGCGTTGGTTGCACTGGATCTGTGGTGGTTTCGAATGGCGGGAGTAGGTGGCCCGCGAATGACGCGAATCGGACGCGAATTGAATGCAATGACAGGCTGGAAGCCTGGCCCACCCGACGCTACGCAATTTGCATTCATATTCGTGGCGATTCGTGTGATTCGTGGACAACTTTCGAACCCACCGACGCCGTCTTCTGTCGCTACCGAACAGAGCCAACAAAAAAAAGCTGCCGGTCACCGAATTTGAAATTCACTAACCGACAGCCTCACCAATTTTGCCACAACTAGAACCGCCACGGCGGGCGAACCTTAACGGACGAACTGAAGTTCTAAGCCAAAATTCCGTCGATCAGTTTTCCGTGAACGTCCGTTAACCGCATGTCGCGACCGGACCAACGAAACGTGAGCCTTTCGTGATCCACGCCCAACAGGTGCAACATTGTCGCATGCAGATCGTGAATCTCGACTTTGTTTTCGATCGCTCGGTAGCCAAATTCGTCCGTCGCGCCGTAAATGGTGCCGCCCTTGATGCCGCCGCCGGCTAACCACGAGCTAAATCCATACGGGTTGTGATCGCGACCATTCTTCCCCTGCGCAAAGGGGGTCCTGCCGAACTCTCCGGTCCAAATCACCAACGTTTCCTCAAACAGGCCTCGTTGTTTCAAATCAGCCAACAACGCGCCGATGGGTTGATCGACAGCCAGAGCATTCTTTTCGTGTCCGTCACGGAGCCCATCGTGTTGATCCCAGCGATCACCGCGGACTTTGGGACAAGTCAACTCGATGAACCTGACACCACGTTCGACCAGTCGTCTGGCCAACAAACATTGCCGAGCATAAATCTGAGTCGGCTCGAATTTCGCGTTCATCCCGTAAGCTTCTTTTGTCGCCGCGGTTTCATCGTCCAGATTGGTCAGATCGGGAACAGCCGATTGCATTCGAAACGCCAGCTCATAATTTTTGATCGCCGATTCGAGTTGATCATGCACGCCATCGCGTTGCATCGCGGATTGATCGAGCGACGCCAACAGATCAAGCTTCGCTCGCTGCAATCCGGGCTTCTTCTCTTGAGGCAGAATGTTGGCGACCGGCATGTCTCCGGATTGAAACGTCGAACCCTGAAAGGCCGCGGGGAGGAACCCACTGTTGAAGTTATCCAACCCGCCCGGCGGAACGAGGCCTCCGTTGAGCACGACGAAGCCTGGCAAGTCCTGATTTTCGCTACCCAAACCATAGCTGGTCCAGGCCCCCATGCTCGGCCGGCCCTGCAATCCGGAACCGGTGTGCAGGAAGTAATTGGCATTGGTATGTTCAGAGAAATTGCTGGTCATCGATCGAACGACGGCCAGATCGTCGACGTGTTGAGCCACGTGTTTGAACAGATCGCTGACCGGAATTCCGGATTCGCCATACTGGTTGAATTTCCACGGACTGCCCAGCGTGTTGCCTGCGTTGTTGAACTGAGTCGGTTCGCGTTTGGCGGCGAAGGGTTTGCCGTTGTCTTTGGTCAGCCGTTCTTTGGGGTCGAAGGTATCGACCTGGCTGGGGCCGCCGTCCATGTAGAGAAAGATGACGCTTTTGACTTTCGCCGGATAGTGCGGATCGCCGAGAACTGGAACGTCGCGCGAACCAGCCATCGATGACTGCGCCAACATGCTGGATAGAGCCACGCCTCCGAATCCACAAGCGGCTTGGCGAAGCATGTCACGGCGCGACATTGCCATTGGACGGAAGTTTCCGCAGTGAGCTGAGTTTTTTCGGTTTCGTTTCATGAGCGTTTAGCTTTCTCAACCGTGATGGTCCGCGATCGGTTCTTCTGGCAATTGGTTGCTTTGATCAATCGCCCCCTAAAATTTGCCGGTCGACCAGGCATTGTTTGGTAATTGTGAGCGGCAAGGCGCTAGCCGCCGGTCCGTTACGTTTTCACCGGCGGCTAGCGCCTTGCCGCTCATGTACAGTGCCTAATTCAAATAGATAAACTCTTTGGTATTAAACACGACGTGACAGAAGTCCTTCCAAACTTCCGGCGAATCAACATCCGCGTCCAGTCGATTGGCGTGCGTCGTGATGAACGTTTTCGCTTTCTCCAATTCGCTTTCAATCGGCTTTCGCGCCATCGCACTCAAGTAAACGAACTCGATCCGGCCATCGACATCGTCGGCTGACTGCAACGCCTTGCCGGCGAATTTCTCAGCCTGCTGCAGGACGAAGGGATCGTTCATCAAAATCAAAGCCTGGGCCGGGACATTGGAGACCGTGCGTAGTCCGATCGCGTTGAACGGAATCGGAGTATCGAAAGCTAGCATCATCGGCGACAGGAAGTTACGCCGCGTTTCGATGTAAATGCTGCGCCGCCCTTCCCCGTCGATCGGTCCGGACTTTCCAGGACGCCCGCGGCCTTGCATGAAAGACGTGACGTGGATGCGAACCGAAGGCCCATACATCTTTTTGTCCAACCGCCCTGAGGCTGCCAACATCGAATCGCGGATGGCTTCCCCCTGCAATCGTCGCACGTTGGTTCGAGACAGGTAAACATTGTCCGGATCCAGTTCCTGACCGGATTCCGATGGCGTACTGCTACGTTGGTAGGCGTCGGTCAGCAGAATTTTCTTCACCAGCCGCTTGATCGACCAGCCGTTTTCCACGAATCCGTCTGCCAGGTGGTCCAGCAATTCAGGATGCGAAGGTTCGTCGCCGAGCACTCCGAAGTTGTCGACCGAACGCACGATGCCGCGGCCGAACAGGTGATGCCAAACGCGATTCACGATGACGCGTGAGGTCAGCGGATTGGAGGGATCGACGATCTGATTGGCCAATCGCAGTCGTCCGCTACCGCTTTCACGATCGAAGCCCGAATCTTCGTCAACGATCGCGGTCAGGAACTGTCGCGGAGCAACCTTGCCTAACATTTTGTGATTGCCACGAACGAAAACATGTTCGTTCTCAGGGAATCCATCCGTAATCGCCAACGCTTTCGACGGACGCGGTAGCTTGTTGTTGATATCGACGATCGACTGACGACAATCCCGAATTCCAGTTCCGACCGGGCCACCAACGAGGACTTCGTCCAGCCCGGATTCTAGCACCCACGACATGACCTCTTCCGCGTGCGGACCGTGCATGGCGTCTTTCACCAGTGCAAACGTCTCCTTGGCTCGCGACAGCGGATCGCCATCGGTTCGATCCTTCCAGGTAACAGCAGCCTCAGCCGGATCCTCCTGTGGAGGACGACCGTCGGGAGAAATAACAACTCGATCCACCGCAAAATATCCGTCGCCCGGATCCGTGAACTCCAACCAGGCTCGGCTGCCGAGGTGCAGATACAATTCCTTGCCAATCGTCAGCCATTGATATTCGTCATGGTTCACGTCTTTATGGATCAGCCCGTTGAACAGGATCGCGTTGTGCTCCAGCATTCGACAACCGTCGACGACCAGTTCGACGCGAGCTTTCTTTGCCTTGATGCGAACGTGAATGAATTTGTGTTTGATCTCGAAAGTCGAACTGTGAGCCATTCCCGCGAACTTCATTCCATTTCCGGCACTGGAGATCGTGTTCGGATGAGGCCATTGCAGCGACTCGCCGACAATCATCGACGGGCCAGCATTGGCAAACGCCTGGCCTTCCGTTTTCCAGTACCGTGGGTCGAGCGGGACTTCCGTGTTGGAAATGACTTCGGGGTCGATCGCGTCCAGGTCAACTTCCACGTACTCCGGGTGGCGATTGAGGACGGGCGCACTGGCGATGGCCTGACTCAGTTTCTCTTTCTTCGCATCGTCGTCGCCCGACAGAACCACTTGCAAACGATTGGCCGCGACGTCGACATCAGTGTTGGCCAGCGAATCGCGAAAGGCTTCCGTTAGCGTCGCAAAACGGTGTCGAATCGGAGCAACCTTCCTAGCAGCGTTTTCGAAAACTCGATCCTTGTCGACCACCGCACGATACTTTCGCGAGCTCTGCAAAAATCCGGACAACGCGTAGTAGTCCTGCGTCGAGATGGCATCGAATTTGTGATCGTGACATCGAGCACAGGCAACGGTCAGCCCGACGAACGATCGGCACATCACATCGATCTGATTGTCGACTCTCGCGGACTCATCGGCCTTTGAATCCACCGGACCGTGCGTGGCTTCTCCCAGGAACCAGAACCCGGTGGCCAGGACGGATTCGTCGAAATCGGAATCCGGATTGCGGCGAGGTGATTCGAGCAAATCGCCCGCCAAATGTTCGGTCACGAATTGATCGTAAGGCACGTCGGCATTGAAGGCTCGAATCAGATAGTCACGATACTTCCACGCGTCCGCAATCGGATAGTCGAACTCATGGCCGTGCGTTTCCGCGTATCGCGACAAGTCCATCCAATGCCGGGCCCAGCGTTCGCCAAAGTGCGGCGACTCGAGCAACGGGTCGATGATCTGTTCAAGCGAAACGGATTGCTCGATGACGAACTGTTGAGTCAATTCTTGCGTCGGCGGCAGTCCGGTCAAGTCAAAACAGACTCGTCGTAGCAGCGAGGAACGTTTCGCGGGACCGTTTGGATTCAGGCCTTTTTCTTTCAGCTTTGATTCGATCAGAAAGTCAATCGCTGCGGATCCAGCAACGCCGTCGGGCAACTGCGGCGGCGTGACGGGCTGCCAACACCAATGATCTTTCGCACGCGCTTCGATGTCGAAAGACTTCGCCGTTTCGATTTCGACATCGGAGTGCTTGGGCCAGGGAGCAGTGTCGCGGATCCAGTCCTCGAGGATCTTGATCTCTTCATCCGGCATCTTTGAATCCGGCGGCATCTCATAGACGTCGCCGTAGTGGATCGCCTGAATCAGCAAGCTGTTTTCCGGATCGCCAGGCACGATCGCGGCTCCGGCATCGCCGCCGACGATCATCGCATTCCGCGACTGTAGGCTCAGCCCACCTTCCGATTCTCCGTCAGCGTGACATTCGTAGCAGCGTTCGACCAGAATCGGACGGACTTTATTTTCAAAGTGTTCCAACTGCTGCGGCGTGAATCCGTCCTGCTGCGCCAACAGATCGGTGCTGGTCGCCTGCAACCAAACAACCGCCAACGTCACCAATGCGAGAGTGTATTTGTTCGAACCCATAACCTTGTTTGGCTAAACCCGTTGCAAGATTCTATTGTAGCACGAACGCGACGGTTTTCGTAAACAGCAATACGCCGCAATCGACAAATGGAAAGCGTCGTGAACGCGATTTCAGCATACTGCATTCATTCGCGGGCGGAATTCAAAAGCGATATTTCTTTGGCCACAAATGCGCACAGATAGGCATAGATCCCATGCAATAAATGGTCCATCGCGGATCTCTATGGGTCGAGGTCGAGTCCACCGCAGTAAAAGAAGATCGCTGTTTTGTAGTTTTGCCTGTTTCTGTAGCCGCCAACTCGTCGCTTGATCGATTGAATCTTGCTGTTGATTCCTTCGGCAACTCCGTTTGATATTCCACTGAAGGTGCAGTAGCTGACGACGTTGTCGATGCGAGTTTTGATCGTGCGTGCGACCTTCTTCATTGGCTCCAGCCGAGTGTGAATCACCTTGCGGTACCACCACCTGAAAAACTCTTTCGCCTCCTTGGCGGTGTCGTGATGCCAAAGATCGCGAAGCATCTCTTTGTAAGTCCATGCCTTGCCGGTTTCGAGTTTGAAAGAAAACAACGCATCAAGACGCTGCTGGCTTGATTCCTTGAGGTTGTCATAGTTCTTCAGAAACAGGTAACGAGTCCCTGTTAGCGTGTCGTCACCTTCGCTGCGGAGACGCTTGTTCTCTTGCTTGCGAACCTTGTCTACCGCTTCGTTGACCAGCTTCATCACATGAAAACGGTCGTGCACAATCTTTGTTTCTGCCAGGGGAATGTTGGACTTTGCAGCGTTCACAAAAGCAGAGCTCATGTCCATCGCGATGGCTTCGACGGTTTCGATTTGACCCGGTAAAAGTTGAGAAAAGCATTCGTTGGCGGCCTCTTTGTTGTGGCCTTCGGAGATCGCTTCAACCGTACTGTTGTCGAGGTCGTAAATCAGAGTAATGTAGTTCTGCCCTTTCTTGAAAGACTTCTCGTCGATGCCAATGTGAGGCAGTGGACTGGATTGCTTTCGAGCTTGCCCACGCTCGACGGCTCGCTCAAGAATCGTCCAGGTCGCTTCCCAGCCAGTTCGCAGAATCGTGCGAGCGCCTTCGATCGTTTGTGTTGCCTTGAGCAAGCGGATCGCAAAGGCCTCGAACATCAACGTGAAGCGACTGTTGGGACTGGACCAGGGAACTTGAACCAGTTTCACGCCGTGTTCGGGACAATCCACTCGGGGGATCGAAGCTTCCAGCATCGTCTTGAATTGGCAGCTGTCCAAGTGACGCCAGCGACGCGATGGAGAATGGTCATAGCAGCTCAATTTCTGATCGCACTGAGGGCAGCAGAACTTCGTGCCTTGTGCGTGACGCACACTAACGACGATCTCACCAAGTTCCATGTTCAGATCAACGTTCGATACTTCCCAAGGCGTCTCAATGCCAAGGATCTGTTGATAAAGTTCCGTGTCTTGCATTTGCGTTCTCCTTCTCGGAGAATTTTACAGGACCCACAAAATTCCGCGATGGACCCAATAAATGCCTCACGCAAAGGCGCAGAGCCGCAAAGGACATGCGGCAGCCCACCACCCAAACCTTGCGTCATTGCGTGAGCCCAACATCCATCACCCCACCTTTCATTCGTGCCGATTCGTGTGATTCGTGGACGTCCTTGGTGGGCCAGGCTTCCAGCCTGTCATTGCATTTCAATTCGCGTCATTCACGTCGCTTGAATTTTAAAAGCCACAGATGCACACAGGTGATCACAGATCTCATGCAACGAATGCCTCACGCAAAGGCGCAGAGGCGCAAAGGACATGCAGCAGCACACCATCCAAACCTTGCGCCATTGCGTGAGCCCAACATCCATCACCCCACCTTTCATTCGTGCCGATTTGTGTGATTCGTGGACAAACAAATTCGCGTCGCATTCGCGTCATTCGCGGGCAAACCACCCCCAACAAAAATCTCTGTGACAGCATTTCAACTGCCGCTCCATCCACCCTCCGCCACACAAGACACGCCGGCAATCAAATCTGATACAGTGGCAACACAACATGGCCAAGCCCACCGATGGAACAAACTGCACTCGCGTTCCCATCCGCGGTAAACCGACGCACCTACTCCAAAACAGAAAGCAATTGAGGAATCGCAATGTCAGACAACCCCTTCCAGTCTCCTGAGCATGCTATGCCGGTTCACACAGCCACGTCCATGAGCCCTGAACTCGCAGATCGAAGTTCCAGGTTTGTCGGTGCGCTCATTGACAGTATCTTGATGATCGTGATTCTGATGCCAGTCTCCTTCCTGATCATCATTCCGATTTTCGCGGGAAGCCTTCAGGAAGCGGGAAGCCTCACCTTCAATATCGGTTACATTCTTTCCGGGTTTGTAGTTAGTCAGCTCGTATTTCTGGCTCTCCAAGGCTACCTGTTAGCCAACAAGGGGCAGACGATTGGTAAGCTCGTCGTGAAGACTCAGATCCTCGACGAGCAAGGTCGAATCCCTGATTTCTGGCCTATGTACCTGAAGCGATACCTGGCGATGGCATTCATCTATTCAATTCCCTATATCGGCGGCGTAATATCTATTGTCAACGCATTGTTGATCTTCAGAGAAAGCCGCAAATGTTTGCACGACGATATCGCCGGAACGAAGGTCGTGAAGTTTTTTGGGCAATAAGAAGGCGAACGGCGGGACAGGATTCCAGCAAAGGTGGGATAGGCTTCCAGCCTGTCATTCATTACATTTCAATTCGTGTCATTCCCGTCGCTTGAATTTTTTAAAAGCCACAGATGCACACAGATAAGCACAGATCCAGTGCAACCAATGCCTCACGCAAAGGCGCAGAGGCGCAAAGGACATGCAGCAGCACTCCATCCAAACCTTGCGCCATTGCGTGAGCCCAACATCCATCACCCCACCTTTCATTCGTGCGGATTGGTGTGATTCGTGGACGACCTTGGTGGGATAGGCTTCCAGCCTGTCATTGCATTTTAATTCGCGCCCCATTGGCGTCATTCGCGGGCCCCAACTCCCACAATACGAAACAGCCACAGATCCAAGCACCTCATCTGTGTCAATCTGTGTCCATCCGTGGCTTCCCCCGTCTCCCCGCACTCATTCGTGCCGAATCGTGTGATTCGTGGACGTCCTTGGTGGGATAGGCTTTCAGCCTGTCATTGCATTCAATTCGCGTCCCATTCGCGTCATTCGCGGGCCCCACTCAACGCCTTTCGCGAACAAAGCGTCTTGCCTGCCATCAATCCAACACAGCGCGTTCACAGGCTGGAAGCCTATGCCACCTTCCCCCCAACAAAAAAAGCCGCAATGCGTCAAACGCACTGCGACCCGAAACACATCCCGCTATCCAAGCTCACCTCACACCGTCTCCACCGTTTCCGATTCCCCATCGCTGGTCTGCACCACACCGCCGCCCAAGCGGATCGAAACCGGATCACCCAACGGGCCGCTTTCCAGACGCGTATTCAGCCACGTAGCAGCCACCCACAAGTTCGCACCAAACGGAGTCGAATCTGGCATCGTGACCTCGCAACTCGACTTGCTCACCGTCCCCCACGCCGACCAGTCACTCAGCTGAGCCGGCGGGTGATCACCAATAAACGTATAAATCATCGCGCCACTCACCCCAGCAGGCTTACGCGTCCGACCGCTACGCAACTCAACATCGCGCAAATTGAACTTAACCGTATTCTGTCGCTGCGAACGCACCTCCACCAACGGCCATGTTTGCGGCGCAGGATGCTGAGTCGGGCTCTTGCGGATCGTGATCCCCAGCGCGCGTCGTTTCGCATCCGTCATATTCGCCGCGGCCTGACACAATTCCACCAATCGGCGAGTCAACGTCGTTAGCTCGGCACGCAACTGCCTGACCATCTCCACGAGATAAGGCGTCCGCGTCATCGGGCTGAGCGACGTATCGTAAGAAGTTTCAAACGCAGTTTGCAGCGCCGCGTATTCCGCCGCATCGTCCGCCGTCAAACCGTACTCCGTGGGATCTTTGCTGATCTCATTGGAAAAGTCACGGCAAAAGTCATTGAACCCGTGCAGGGTCGTTGGTAAATAGCTTCGTTTCATCCCAGATTCTTTCAATTGCTAAAGGGTATTAAACGCGACGCCTTTTGACCCCAATCCCCTGAGCATTTCAGCTCGATCCGCGCTAGTGCAGCGACACGGCAATCGCATTGGCAAGACACATTCTCGCCCAGAAAAAGCTTTCGGCGAGACAGTTTTGAAACTCTGGCAGCTTGAGCATTCTGCAAGCCAGACCAGGGGAAACATCCGTGGTCCAGCGGGACGTTTCGATAATCACAGCAGCGTCGGCTGAAGTAGGGTCTAAACCTTGTGACGAAGCCGCTTCGTCGTGAGTTTTAGCCGCTTCGTAGTGAGTTTTAGCCACGAAAACAATTGTTTGCGCCACGGAATCATTTGTTTGCGCCGCTTCGTCGTGAGTTTTAACCGCGAAACCATTTGTTTAAGCCACTAAAACAATTGTTTGCGCCGCTTCGTCGCGAGGTTTCGCGGCTTCGTCATTTGTTTAAGCAGCTTCGTCGTGAAGTTTAGATGCTTCGCCTTGAGGTTTAGGTGCTCTGTAGCAGAAAGCTAGAGCTTCGTGGTGGCGCAAAGTTCCTTTGTCGTAGGACAACTTTGCTTCGCACCAGATAACCCCGACTCGAACGATCGGGAAACTTGCCCGCCCGGCGACATTGGAAGTCAGACTGCGATTTCAAACCGGTCCAACCGACCATTCGCCGGTTACAGACTCGAATCCTTCGAAGCCGTTTTGTGATGACGAAACCAAACCTGCCCGTAACCGGTTTCAAGTCGCTGGACAGGATTTTAGCCGACGAAACCTGCGGCCGTTTGGACGGTTTAAGCTGGGCAAGTATCGGCGTTATCCATCGGGTTGGATAACGTGGAGCCAAGGCTTCTGTATAACGTGGAGCTGAATTTGACTCGCTCGGCAAATCCGATACAAAATGGTTCGTGCTTCCGCGTTATGCAGAAGTTTGTTAACGTTTCTTCAAAGATTATGCAGAAGAACTTCTGTATAACACTTGTTATCTCGCTTGGAGCAGTCTTGATCAGAATACAATTGCTCGTCACTTTCCTTCTTGGCCTCGCCATCGGCTGCAATGAAAAATCGACTTCTCAAGCTGAAGTGTACGATTCGGCGATTGATGCTCTAGCTCTCGGAACACAAGACGGAACAACAGGTGACGCTGTTCGTTTGCTTGAATCCGCCGGTGTTGATGCATTTCCAGCCCTGCTTGCTCGTCTCGATGATGACTCAGACGCTTGCGACCGCTTCATGCACGCAGTTGGCTCTTTCGGCGATGGACCTCACGAACCATATCATCCATCAATTGGCCGAGCCTGTTTTGATCTGATACAAGGGCAGGCCGAAGGCGTTTGGCCAAAAGGATTTCGACAATACCACGTACTGAATAATTCAAATATCCGAGAATGGATTGGGCAACGAAAGGGTAAAACACTTCACGAAATGCGTGTAGAATGTGCCAATTATTCCCTGAACTCTGCCAAACAGAAACATGAACAAGATCCGACAGAATGGACAAAAACGTGCGTTGAATTCCTGACCGAAAACTTAGCGAAGGTTCAGAATGCAAACTGAACGCGAGATAACAATGCGTTGAACCGAAGCGGAGATGGCTTCGTGGTTGGTTTGTCGCCGGATGGTCGTGCCTCCCATTATATCCGACTCCAGTTTCACTAATTCACATTTCCAGGTCCGCTCGGTTAACGCGGACGTTATCCACCTTCATGGAATTCCAGTGCGTTTCAGTTTGCGTACAATTCTACTTGCCGCTTTACTATTGCCAGCTGCTTGCGCTTGGTCTTACCTGTATCTGTTTCCGCAACCGATTCCAGTGGTGGTGGCAACAGGGGACCTAGATCGTTGGACCCTTGTTACGTCGGACGACCTGGAACTCGAAAACTGGCCCGCTTCACTGGCACCAACAGAACTCCCGTCAGAAAAAAACGAAGTTACAGGAAAATACTTGCGGCATCGTGCTCGAAGAGGAATGGCGATTTCTAACAGCGATTTTGCTAGCCTTGAAGAAATTATTGACTTCTTAACCACACGCCCCAAACACGGATCGAATATAATTACCGTTGATTGTGGTTCTGACGGTGACGTCTTCGGAATGGGCCCGATTGCAGGTGATCGAGTTCAGGTTTTCCACGTCAAAGACGGCGTTAAACGGATAATAGCGGGCAATGCACTTGTAGTGCGAGATTATCGACGTTCTGCCGACACGCCGAACAATGTTTACTGGTCTATGGGGATAGAACTTACCGATTCGGAATCAATTGACTACATTGAATCAAAGCAAGACGGTAAAGTAGACGTTCAGTTTGTCGAGGAAGGTGGATAACAAAGCGTTGAACCGAAGCCGCGTTTTCCGCTGTGCGAACATCGTTCCGCGGATGATGCTCGTTCCTCGCATTGTATCATCCGCTCCACTCACTACTTACCTTTTCGTCGCGTCTCGGTTAACGCGGACGTTATCCTGCTTGGGCATCGCGAGCTGCGTGAGGGAAATCAAGTCCGAACATTTTCCGGCATTTGAAGGTTTCGACTTCTGAACACCCGTTCCGCAACAGAACGTCGCAAACGAACATTACACCAATCACGATTGAAGCTGAATTGCGGTCATTGTGCCGCCGTACTGTTGCTGCACTTATCGCCCTTGGTCATCATGCGGTCGCTACGTCGCACGGAATCCTTGCTCGTGACCTCGCTTCGGTATCCGTACTCCTCCGCCCGCGCGGACATCCAGTGCGACCGCTTCCGCGTGGGTTTGCCTTTCTGTCGTCTTTGATGCTAAAATATGGGCCCGAACGTGGCACGCTGGATAACAAAACGTTGAACCGAAGCGTCCTAATCGCTAGGGTCGGCTTAGTCGTCGGATGGTCGTACCTCCCATTATATCCGACGACTGTTTTCACAAATTCAATACTATTCGACGCCTCGGTTAACGTGGGCGTTATCCAACGTAGTTGGAGTGCGTGGCTGACATACTCGTACAGGCGGTCAACGGACTCGGAAATGCAGTCTGACATGCTAATATTGCAGTCGGCTCGCTGATCACGTCCAGATCGTCGGCGGTTCGGAACGCTCAATGTCCACGATCAGGCTTTTTCGACACAGCAATCACGCTGACGAAATTACCGCGTGACTGGAGTTCGTGACATTGATCGGCATTCTAGTGAAGCGAAAACGCAATTCAAGCGGTTGGGCATGCTGTCGTTAGGATCGAGACAAACTCGACTTCGATTGGCAGAGTCGCTAGAATATCGGAAGCGATTCATCCGGCGCGTTGGATAACAATGCGTTGAACCGAAGCGGAGAGGTCTTCGCGGTTGGCCTGTCGCCGGATGGTCGCAGGCTCCCATTGTATCCGACTCCGGTTTCACCAATTTGCAATTCTTGGTCCGCTCGGTTAACGCGGGCGTTATCCTGCGAAAGCTGTATCGAGTTGGCTTCGCAGATGGTGGCTTTTGACGAGACTCTGCACGCTCGAAGTCGCACTCGACCGGACACGTTTTGGCAGTTCTTCATGCTCGAACGCGCGCCGACGTGCATTCTGTTGGGCTTGGGCAAAACGGGTTGGCAACGCAAACCAATTCAACGGTCGTTGCGTCGACATGCGGCTACGCGCTACGACGTCCATTTTGTCGTGTTCATCGTTAGCGAAACTCAATGCTCAACACGAATGAATGATCGTCGCGCCGACGTGCAAATGCTGGGTTTGCATTTGCTTCAATGACCGGCAATAATGCACAATCGGCCACGCGTACTCGATCGAAACCGAGCTCGGAGCGCTATTCGCCGGATAACAAAGCGTTGAACCGAAGCCGCGTTTTCCGCTGTGCGAACATTGTTCCGCGGATGATGCTCGTTCCTCGCATTGTATCATCCGCTCCACTCACTATACACCTTTCACCCGCGTCTCGGTTAACGCGGGCGTTATCCAACGTGACCAATGCGCGGTCTATTATCCACAATTGATATTGTTCCTTTCTCGCTTTGCTTGGTTGCGCTCTTCTATTTCCAATTGTCGCTGAATTGGCTGTTTCTTTTCCTTGCATGCTGGTTGGTTTTTCGGCTTTATTGGTACTATCGTCGAGCAGTTAACCAAGGTCTTTTTGACTGAATTCAAGTAGGCCAATTGTAAGAGACATGCACGCCTGTGATCTAGAAAGCAACGGACACTGGGCAGCGTCGAACCAGAACTTGTTTCTCTGGGCATCGCCGCTCTGGCGTGCGGCATGTATGCTCAAGCGAATCCAAAGACATGCTCGACTTCGACCAACTGAGTCACTAGAATATGTAAAGAGAATCACCCGGCTCGTTGGATAACAAATCGTTGAACCGAAGCGTCCACAGCGTCAAGGTTGGCCAAGTCGCCGGATGGTCGTTCCTCCCATTGTATCCGACTCCTATTTTCACGAATTCATACCTTTCACACGCCTCGGTTAACGCGGGCGTTATGTCGCTTGAGGATCACGTTGCTCAATGCCAATCGAATTTGACCCTACTCTGATCGAAGCGTTCTTCGGGACCAGCATCATCTTGCCCGAACCCGGAGAGCATGGCGTAAGCGGAACCATTGATTACGCTGGCAAGAATCTCAAATACAGCCTCTTGTTTTCGGATGCAGATGAAATCGTTTCAATCTCGGGGGATCCAGAAGTTCCGTTCGGCGCGGACTCGTTTTACGAATTCAATATTCCATGTGATTCAATTACCCAGTCGCAGGACGGGTATTACCCAGAACAAACCGGATTAAATTTTTGGTATGGTGACAGAACTGAGAAACACAACTTGATGATGATGCTTTTGAAACGACCAGATAGTGACTTGAAGGTCTGGCCAACATGCCCTTGGCCCCCACGACATCCTCTGCATAAAATATGCTGGAACGAATCCGATTCAGAGCCTTACACGTAACGAATCGCGACATAACAATACGTTGCACACGGAGCCGCGGGCCGCGCGGCTTTTTCTGCTTGCAAGTCTTTCGCCGCGGCCCGGTGAACGTTGACGTTATCCCGCTTGAGTAAACGCAAATGAAGCGACTGGTAATCGTTGCCGTTGTCGTAGCCGGAGTGGTCGCCTATTCGTTTGCGCATCCATACTTGAACGGTGTGGCTTATGTTCACCAGCGCGAATGTGAACGAGCAGCGCTGCTTCCCATTTCTCTTGAAATCAACGAATTGCGGTACGCCGATAATGGCACGCAACTGCCGACAATTCGACAAATCGTTGAAAACGCCCCGAAGCCTACTGATATTGATGATTCAATGTTCGACGTCAAAATGAAATGGGATATTGTTGATAGACAAGCATTTCGACTTGGTGATTCAGACAAAACAGTGCTCCTGTATCCAGATTTAACACCGATTGAAATTACTGAATCATTAACTCCCTTGATCGCACACGTGTCATCTTCATTCACCGTCAAAAACAACAACTGCCTCTTGCTAGTGCTTCCAACGGCGGAAGTAACGACGGAATACTTAACGGATCGCCAGTTTGAAAATTTGCTACAATGCAATTCGCCTGATGAAGCCTCTGCATGGCTTAAATCACACTTGGACCGGAATTAAGGGCTGATCGCGGGATAACAAAGGGATGCACACGGAGCCGCGAAATGACGCTGTGGGGACGTGCGTTCCGCGAATGATGCTCGTGCCTCGCATTGTATCATTCGCTTCACTCAAGTTTACATTTTCACTCGCGTCCCGGTGATCCCAACCGTTATCCCGCTCAGAAGAAGGTCGACTTGCACAATCTAAAACGCCTAGCCCTGCCGATTTTTATTGCAGCGATAGCCTATGGCATGTTGTTTGGAATTGTCGACATTTTCTTGACTGGTGGCTTTGCTCTGGATCTGGGTGGACTAGGAATGTTGTTGATCGCCCTTCCTGCTGTCGGCGCCCTGATGTCGGTCTTCCTATTCTCTTGCTTTGTAACGTTGGGAGCGCTGCTTCGAGTAACTCCCGCTAGGGCTAACACCAACAAAACGGCTGAAATAGCCCTCGGCTCCTTTTCCATGCTTCCAGCTTGGATGGCTTCATACGTCTTGATGGGACTTGAAAATGGTTTTAGTTTCACGCCTCTCCACCACTCGATTACTCTGGTCACCGCGCTGGCGATTGGTACAATTTCGGTGGCAATCGCTAACAGCGTTAAAGAACGCGGGATAACAATGCGTTGAACCGAAGCGTCCATCGCGTTGTGGTTGACCAGTCGCCGGATGGTCGCAGGCTCCCATTATATCCGACTCCTATTTTCACGAATTCAAACCTTTTAGACGCCTCGGTTAACGCGGGCGTTATCCACCTGAGGTGCAGCGCGCGGCGGACACGGGCGACATTTTTTTTCAATCGATATGTATTCCATGGCCAACGAATCCAGATTCACGAGTACGCAAGGACAGTACCTCGCTTTCATTCGCGATTATCAAAGGCTGAACCGAAAATCACCAGCCGAATCCGATTTTGTCTCGTATTTTCGTGTTACCGCCCCAACGGTGCATTCAATGATCGTCAGACTCGAATCGCTTGGTCTGATTGAACGGACACCACGTCAGGCGCGCAGTATCAAACTTCTGGTTTCGGAAAGGGAACTTCCATCGCTTGTTGATGTAGGGGACTGACTACTATGAAACTGATTGCCTGTTTCGAGCTGGCAGTATGAAACTGTGATTGGCAGTGCGGACAGACATGCCCAATCCCCGCATGCGACATGCTCGACTTCGTTGGGCCGACTTGCTAAGCTGCGGAATGCAAATCACTCGGTTCGGTGGATAACAAAGCGTTGAACCGAAGCAGCGAGGCCTTCTCGGCTGGTTTGTCGCCGGATGGTCGCAGGCTCCCATTGTATCCGACTCCATTTTCACTAATTCACCTTTTTAGGTCCGCTCGGTTAACGCGGACGTTATCCCGCTTAGTCATGGTTGATAAAAACCTCACCGACGCATTCGTTCAGTCGTGGATCGTAATGACCGACTTCTTCAACGATCTGGTGACGAACTACAGTGGTTGGGATCAGGTTCGTCCAATGCTCAAATTGATCGAACTTTTCGAGGAGAATCAGCTGAACAAAGAATTTCGCGCTGGGCAGTCTCTCCATTCCCTCTGCATTTCCAGATCTGCAAAGCACGGTCTCGAAATGGACTATCCGTCAATCGCGTTCTGTTCACTCGGAAATGATAAATTTGAAATGATATTCTTCGACGGCAAAACACACCATCCCAAACGGCAACTTGTGTTATCCGAGATTGACATTGAGAATGACGTGTACATCGCGCAGTTGCTCTCTGTCCCAATCCATGGAAAATAGGACGTATTTCGGCGTTTGGATTCTTTCGGAGGCAATGCAAAAAGGCGCGGGATAACAATGCGTTGAACCGAAGCGGAGAGGTCTTCGCGGTTGGCTTGTCGCCGGACGGTCGTACCTCCCATTGTATCCGGCTCCATTTTCACTAATTTACATTTCTTGGTCCGCTCGGTTAACGCGGGCGTTATCCTGCGGAGCTATCTTGCGTCGACATGATCGTGACATGCGAAAAAATGCGGTTGACAGCGTGATGACATGCGGCCTTTGCGCGAACGCACTCGACAACTGATCGAATGTGGGCATAAAGGTAGCAAGCATTTGCAAGGCCAAGCTAATCACGGACGTCATTCATCCGTAAAGTCGCCCTGACATGCAATAAGCATGCTCGAATCATGCGGACGACGTGCTCGACTTCGCTGGATCAGGTCGCTAGAATTAGGGAGCGATGGGGCTGCACTCGCGGATAACAAAGCGTTGAACCGAAGCGGAGAGGTCTTCCCGGTTGGCTTGTCGCCGGATGGTCGCAGGCTCCCATTATATCCGACTCCATTTTCACTAGTTTACACTTCTTGGTCCGCTCGGTTAACGCGGACGTTATCCAACCGACTCATGCCAGAATCGCAGTCACGCAATCCTGACCAGATTTCGATTCGCGGTCTCCTTGCCTTGGTCGCAGCGATTGCGCTCTTTCTGGCGTGTTACTCGGCAATTTCGGGCTTCGCAATCGCCGACGAAACCTCAAACCGGATTATCGAAGGCCTCACGCGTGAGCAGGTTCTGCAAATTGCAGGGAAACCGCATCAGACAGACGGCAGTGATTGGTATTACCGTGTTTGGAACGGCTTCGTGCCCTACAGTGATATGATGCTCGTCGGATTTGACGAGAATGGCGAGGTCGATTGCGTGTCTTTCTGACCTGTTTGGGTGTACGACAACCACGCACCGCATGAGACATTCTCGACTCCTTCAGTTTCACGCAATAGAATGCACAAGTTGTCCGTCGTTCTGGTTGGATAACAACGGGATGCACACGGAGCCGCGAAATGGCGCTGTGGGGACGTGCGTTCCGCGAATGATGCTCGTGCCTCGCATTGTATCATTCGCTCCACTCATATTTACACTTTCACTCGCGTCCCGGTGATCCCAACCGTTATCCAGCTTGGTGTTTCATGCATGAAATGAAAACTAAAGGGCCCGGCACAGGCCTACTAATTGTTTCATTGATCATGATCATTTTGCTTTTTTCTGGTGACATGCTCTACGGCGGCAAAAAGGAACACCGTGGCAGATTTGCAGATCCGTGGATCAAGAAGGTTAACGAAGTTTTCCAATACGTTGGTTTTGGGGCGATTGCCGGCAATGCAATGGTGCTTTTCGGTGGAATCTCACTGATTCAGATGCGTCGCGAAGGTGTATGTACAATCGGGGCAGTGCTCGCTTGTGTCCCTTGTTGCACCGGCACGTTCATTTCAATTCCGTTTGGAATCTGGGCACTTATCTCACTCAATGATCGCCAAGTAAAAAGGGCGTTCAGGAATCGGCGAGATGGATGGTGACGAAATGCTCGACTTCGATAATTCGAGAATATACAATTAAAGTGTAAATCACCCGGTCGCTGGATAACAATGCGTTGAACCGAAGCGTAGAGGCCTTCGTGGCTGGCTAGTCGCCGGATGGTCGCAGGCTCCCATTTTATCCGGCTCCGTTTTCACCAATTCACATTTTTCGGTCCGCTCGGTTAACGCGGACGTTATCCCTCCGGGTCTTTCATGACAGCAGCAGTAGTCAAACTGGCGGTAATTGCGGTCATATTTATCTCGATCGTTAGCTACTCCATTGTCGAGCACAGGCGTTGGCAGGATAAATGGTCTCCGATTAGCGATGACGAATTCATGTTGAGATGCTCGGCGGGCACCAACCGAGACATCGCTCTTCGTGTACGACGCATCGTTTCCGAACAACTTGGCGTCGATTATTATCGCGTATATCCAGAGCAATCCTTTGTTGATGATCTCGGGTGCGATTGACATGCTCAAGCTACCGAGAACGACGTCTGACCAATGCAACTCGACTGCTTGCGACAAACTCGACTTCGTCGGGCGAACCTGGTAGGATGTGGTCAGCGAAATCCAGCATCGAGGGATAACAATGCGTTGAACCGAAGCGGAGATGGCGTCGTGGTTGGTTTGCCGCCGGATGGTCGCAGGCTCCCATTGTATCCGGCTCCGTCTTCACTAATTTACATTTATTGGTCCGCTCGGTTAACGCGGACGTTATCCGGCTAGTGAATGAAAAACAAGCTCCACATATTTGCTGTCAACTTTCAAAGCCGGAAACACGCGTGCAAATACACTGAAGCGAAGTGGGAGCCGGAACCAGATGATTCGGCTTCGGATGAGGAGTTCGAGGAATGGGAGGAGCGGAATCCAATTTGGGAGCTGGAATTTGACCTGAACGGAGAAGGGTTCTTAGACAGTGATTCGATCGAGACTGTCACAGGCAAAACCCGCCTCGCTTATGTAACGAGCCATCTAAAATCTGCCACAGATATTGAATCCGTTGAAAATGATTCTACCGGCATGAATACATTTGTGTTGATTTTCCCGGGTGCGTTGCACTCCCTCGGAGGTTACAAATGCAAGATGAAGGACACCTCCCAGCTCAAGTATTTAGGCGCTTTCAAATTTAATTTCCCCAATTGACACTCGCTTAACGCCGGATAACAAAGCGTTGAACCGAAGCGTCCGTTTCGCCAAGGCTGGCCAGTCGTCGGATGGTCGTACCTCCCATTGTATCCGACTCCCGTTTTCACAAACTGAACACTTTCACACACCTCGGTTAGCGCGGGCGTTATCCAGCTAAACAAACCGCCATGGCAACATCAGACGACGAAACAAACCCGTTCCTTAACTTCAAAAATCCTAAAGGGACTATTGAGCTGAAGCTCGGATTCTTCCCCTTAGGTTTTTTCCTGTTGTTTTGCACTCCGACTGTCGTGATCAATGGGAATCCACAGCCGCACGCATGGGGTCACTACTCCTACGAATTTGCGCCCGGCAAATACAACGTTACAATATTCTTTCGCTACTTTTTCAGGAATGAATGTGGTCGCAACAACGTCGAATTCCAGCTTTCTGATGGAGAAACGAAGACCGTCTCATACTACATGTGGCCCTGGATGTTCTTACCAGGTACGATGAGTGTTCGCTGACCAGAGTTTTCAATTCACTCGATGCGGGCACTGGTCGCTGGATAACAAAGCGTTGAACCGAAGCGGTGAAGACTTCGTTGTTGGTTTGTCGTCGGATGGTCGCAGGCTCCCATTGTATCCGACTCCAGTTTTACTAATTTGCATTTTCAGGTCCGCTCGGTTAACGCGGACGTTATCCAGCATAGGTTCGATGAAAAACTACAGCATCGACGAATCATCAAATCAGCATGGACGGCAGGAAATCGACAGTCCACGTAAAGGCTTTGGCTGCTGGTGGCTCGTCGCCTTGGCGTCTGCGTTGTTGATCGCATTCATCGTATTCGTCGGACGCAACACTCTCCTTCGCGCAAGAGAGTTTGCGCAAGCGAATGAGCTTCTTCAAATTGAAACAGCTGTGGCAAACTACAAAATCCATCACGGCTCTGCCCCTCCAAGTTGCGATGCAGAAGATGTAGCCACGCACTTAGAGAGCCTTTTCGGCATAACGAAAGAAATGCCTCCTGAAATCCAATCTCTTGATGAGGCGGAGACTTTGGCGTTTTGGTTATCCGGCGGCTGTCGCAGAATCTTTCCGGAGAATCTTGCAGACGTAGAGGTCTTTTACGATATTGACGATGCACGCACAACAGATCGCGACGGGGACGGGTTTCTTGAATACAATGATGATTGGGGCAACACATACATCTTTCGCAATGGAAAACCTTTGATTATAGATGCCGACGGGGAAACTGTCAGATCACTGGATGACCCTGATTTGTCGCGAAAAGCCGGATAACAATGCGTTGAACCGAAGCGGAGAAGCCTTCGTGGCTGACCAGTCGCCGGATGGTCGTACCTCCCATTGTATCCGACTCCATTTTCACTAATTTACATTTTTAGGTCCGCTCGGTTAACGCGGGCGTTATCCCGCTCGACTTTCATGACGCCTGAAACCAAACAACTCGTCATTGAAATGCGTTCACAGATACCTGCGCCAATTTCGCTATGCCAGCGCGCTTTGGCGTCTGCAAACAACGACATCACGAAGGCAATCACCGTCGCACGTCAATTGCTCGTGGGCAAATTCGCCATTGAAATGGCAATCTCGCAAGAATCGACTGAAACATACCTCGATGCAGCTGACTATGACACAGAACTTGCATCGCGAAGGTGGCGATCCGACAACCCAACTCCACCGCCGTCAAATCGTGATGTACTTGTGGCCGGTGGGGAACTTGCAATTGAGATTACAAACGTGTCGCCATCGTTGTCAACTTTCGTACACATCATTCCTGATGGCCGGGGAACGTTTGACTTTCGTGTAATTGCCCATCACCCGAAATACACCGAACAGCATTACGGACTCGACTACGATTATGCGATTTTGGATACCACGACACGTATCTCGCGGTTTAATCCAATTGATTTGGATGGCGTACTCGATCGGTTGCAATCGCTAAACGTTGAACTTGATGATCTCGCACCAACAGATTCGATTGACAGCTGCTTGGTAAATACGACAATTGACTACTACCTCGTGCCCGACCGACATCCACATCTTTGGCAGGTCTGATCGCGGGATAACAATACGATGCACGCGAAGCCCGACTTGCGCGTGTTTTTTGAAGCAATGATTTCTGGTTCGGGCTCGGTGATCGTTGCCGTTATCCAACGTAGTTGGAGTGCGTGGCTGACATACTCGTACAGGCGGTCAACGGACTCGGAAATGCAGTCTGACATGCTAATATTGCAGTCGGCTCGCTGATCACGTCCAGATCGTCGGCGGTTCGGAACGCTCAATGTCCACGATCAGGCTTTTTCGACACAGCAATCACGCTGACGAAATTACCGCGTGACTGGAGTTCGTGACATTGATCGGCATTCTAGTGAAGCGAAAACGCAATTCAAGCGGTTGGGCATGCTGTCGTTAGGATCGAGACAAACTCGACTTCGATTGGCAGAGTCGCTAGAATATCGGAAGCGATTCATCCGGCGCGTTGGATAACAATGCGTTGAACCGAAGCGGAGAGGTCTTCGCGGTTGGCCTGTCGCCGGATGGTCGCAGGCTCCCATTGTATCCGACTCCGGTTTCACCAATTTGCAATTCTTGGTCCGCTCGGTTAACGCGGGCGTTATCCTGCGGAAGCTTTATCGAATTGGCTTCGCAGATAGTGGCTTGAGTGTAGGCCTTGCACGTTCGAAGTCGCACTCGATCGAAAGCGTTTTGGTAGTTCGTCAAACTCGAACGCGCGCCGACGTGCATTCTGTACGGCTTGGGCAAAACGGATTGGAAACTCAAACGAATTCAACGATCGTTGCGTCGACATGCGGCAACGCGCTACGACGTGCATTTTGCTGTTTCACCGTGCGAGAAACTGAACGCTCAAAACGATTCAATGATCGTCGCGCCGACGTGCAAATGCTGTGTTTGCATTTCCTTCGATGGCGAGCAATAATGCAAACTCACCGGCAACGCGTCCTCGATCGAAACCGAGCTCGTAACGCTATTCGCCGGATAACAAAGCGTTGAACCGAAGCCGCGTTTCACGCTGAGCCAACATCGTTCCGCGGATGGTTGCTCGTGCCTCGCATTTTACCATCCGCTCCACTCACTGCACACCTTTCTGCCGCGTCTCGGTTAACGCGGACGTTATCCAGCTCGGGTTGTGGCGATGATGAAAACGAAACAGAAATAAGGACTGCCGTAGATGCCCCGCCGTATTTCGATGTCTTGGACATTTACTCTTCGCGCACTCTTTGCAATGGTAGCTTTTGCAGCCGGGTTGAGCTTCTATTTTACGTACGAACGTACTGCGGTATTGAGATTGGCCGATCGAAGCCCGCCGGAGGATGTGGATGTCCTAATAAACGGTGTGCTGAAGAAAGGTGTTTACAGCTCCCTTTCTGCTGAAGAGCGGGCCAAGAAGCTAAAGGGGCGCGCGATACTTCGTTCCGTGGTTGGGAAGATCGCTGACCACGACCGCCCTCGACCACTTCGTGGCGCCGATCCAGATTACGAATGGTTGGATCAAAATCTGATGATTGCCGCCGATTCGGAAACCAACGAATTAGAGCTTTCGATTTCTACGCGGCACGCTACAACTTTGCAGTTGAAACAACTCTTAAATGAATTTTCAAATGTTCGCGTTGACTCCTATTTCGTCCAACCTGATTCGCGGGTTGACCGTGTGTCAAAACTGTTTTCGGCTTTCGGCGGCAAGATTGAATCCTTGCTGCCGAAATTGAAAGAAGATGGAACTCGCCACGAAACGTTTGAGAAATAGCGAAACAAATCACGACATGGCCAGCTCAAACCGATAGAATTGACAGGCGAATCATCCGGCTGCTGGATAACAATGCGTTGAACCGAAGCGGCGATGGCTGCGTGGTTGGCTTGTCGCCGGATGGTCGCAGGCTCCCGTTGTATCCGACTCCAGTTTCACCAATTCACATTTCTTGGTCCGCTCGGTTAACGCGGACGTTATCCAGACTCAGGTCATCGCTCCAATGCAATTTCGGTTGCGAACAATTCTGATCGTGGCTGCTCTAGGTTTCATCATTCTGACTGCATCGCCTCAACTACTAAGGCTTGCCTTCCCAAGCTTTGCACGCATGCACGAAGTCAAATCTCTACTTGACCACGAATCAATACGCGACGCAGGACGGTCGCTTGTTGATTCGCTTGGTCCAAATTTTTCTATTGATGGGGATTCCACGGTTATTCCTGCAGAAATCAGAGGTAGCAATCCGGTCCGAGTTATGGCATGCGAAGGTTGGCTGCACATTGAATACGGTGATGGTCATGGTCACTTTGGCCTTGATATCGCGCCAACCGGCGAAATGCGGCAAGATGGTTATGGCGAACGGGTTGCCCCGGGCGTCTTCTTCTATCAAACTGAATAGCTTTCGCTTCTTCGAGAATGCAGATAGGCATGCTCGACTTCGACAGTTCAAGCCGATAGAAATGGGAAGAGAATCACTCTCAAAGTCTGGATAACAATGCGTTGAACCGAAGCGGAGAGGCCTTCGTGGCTGGCTAGTCGCCGGATGGTCGCAGGCTCCCATTGTATCCGGCTCCGTTTTCACCAATTCACCTTTTCAGGTCCGCTCGGTTAACGCGGACGTTATCCTGCGGAGGCTATCTTGCTCGACCAGCGCGGACCATGCTCGGCCATCGCGGGCCATGCTCGTCTAGCGCGATGCCATGCTGACGGACCGCCGCATTGATCGCGAAACGGCTCGTTGTCGACGGCAGCAGGGCGGCGAATCAGCACGCATTGGCCACGCCAACGCCGAAATCAATCCTGATTTGTTGGTTTCGCTCACTCTGCAATGCTCGTGTGATGTGGGCGTCATGCTTGGACCATGCAGACATCATGCTCGACTTCGCTGGGTCAGGTCGCTAGAATTAAGGAACGCCGGGGACGGCAATCGCGGATAACAAAGCGTTGAACCGAAGCGGCCTGATCGCTAGGGTTGGCTAGTCGTCGGATGGTCGTACCTCCCATTGTATCCGACTCCAGTTTCACTAATTCATACCTTTTCGCCCGCTCGGTTAACGCGGGCGTTATCCCGCTTGATGACACAAATGGTGCCAGATTCGACCCATGAAGCAGATTTCATGGATGGCGTTCGCCGTTCCCTTAGGCCAGTCTTGGTAGCTGGCTTTTGGTTTGCTGGTATTCATTTGCTGTTCATCGCGATGGTACTTCTTTTTACAGATGCATTAACTCACTCAGAAGATCAGAAATGGATGGCGTTAGGCTTGCTGATTGTGCTAATTGATTTCCCCGCCGCGATGCTGGCAAACGTTGCTGCATTGCATTCCTATGCCGCCGAAATTGTCGTTTTCGTATTGTCAGCTGTGTTGCAATGGTTTTTTGTTGGTTGCATAAGCTGTCTCGCGTGGCGCAAAATTCGATCCATTGCAAATCGTCAGTAGACTTGGGGCGATGTTGGGTCGAGCGATGGGGGAACGTCATTCATCCGCAAACTCGCTCTGACGTGCAATTAACATGCTCGAACCATGCGGACGACATGCTCGACTTCGCTGGGTCAGGTAGCTAGAATTAAGGAACGCTGGTGCCGGACACGCGGATAACAATGCGTTGAACCGAAGCGGAGATGGCTTCGTGGTTGGTTTGTCGCCGGATGGTCGCAGGCTCCCATTATATCCGACTCCAATTTTACCAATTTACATTTCTTGGTCCGCTCGGTTAACGCGGACGCTATCCAACGGAAGTTGGAGTGCGCGGACGACATGACCCAACAAGCTAAGCTTCAACACAAATAGAATTCACAATGGCAACGATCGTCAGACACACTCAAACAGGCAGCAGATACGTGCTCTTGGGGTCAGGGTTTGGAGCATTTCAATCGAAGAAACCGAACTGGTTTTTGGGTGACTTAATGGCTGACACTACCGAAGGCCAGCATGCGATGTCGTGCATCAGCGACGACAGCGGACAAATTTACTGGATCGAATCATCGCAATTGGTGGTCGAATCTGTTGATGGCAAATCCACCCACGAATTGTTGAGCTGACAGCATGTCATCCATGTTAGGATCGAACTTGCTCGACTTCGACAGGTTCGGTTGCCAGGCTATGGATAACCTATCACCCGGCTCGCTGGATAACAAAGCGTTGAACCGAAGCCGCGTTTTCCGCTGTGCGAACATCGTTCCGCGGATGATTGACTAACGCCAATTTTATCATCCGCTCCACTCACTACTTACCTTTATCCCGCGTCTCGGTTAACGCGGGCGTTATCCAGCTTGAGTCATGCAGTCGGCATGCTCGCGCCAAGTTTTAAATATTGGCAGGTTCTTTCCGTCGGCGAAACCTGTGGCTGTTTGGGCAGTTTAAACTGGGCAAGTATCGGCGTTATCCATCGGGTTGGATAACGTGGAGCAAAGGCTTCTGTATAACGTGGAGCTGAATTTGACTCGCTCGGAAAAAACCGATACAAAATGGTTCGTGCTTCCGCGTTATGCAGAAGTTTGTTAACGTTTCTTCAAAGATTATGCAGAAGAACTTCTGTATAACACTTGTTATCCAGCGGAACTATCTTGCGTCGACATGCTCGTGACATGCGATGAAATGCGGTTGGCAGCGTGATGGCATGCGGCATCTGTGCGAACGCGCTCGACAACTAATCGAATGTAGGCATAAAGGTAGCAAGCATTTGCAAAACCAAGCTAATCACGAACGTCATTCATCCGCAACCTCGCTCTGGCATGCAATTAACAGGCTCGAATCATGCGGACGACGTGCTCGACTTCGCTGGGTCAGGTCGCTAGAATTAGGGAACGCTGGGGCTGCACTCGCGGATAACAAAGCGTTGAACCGAAGCGGAGAGGCCTTCGTGGTCGGCTTGTCGCCGGATGGTCGCAGGCTCCCATTCTATCCGACTCCGGTCTCACTAGTTCACATTCCCTGGTCCGCTCGGTTAACGCGGACGTTATCCTGCGGAGCTATCGCGCGCCGACATGCTCGTGACATGCAATGAAATGCGGTTGGTAACATGACGACATGCGGCCATTGCAACGGACATGCTCGAAGGCGGTAGCGGACACGATGGCAGCAAGCACATGCAACACGAATTCGATCGCAATACTTTGATTGGTCGAGTTCGCTCCGACATGCGGTCGGCATGCTCGAATCATGCGGCAAAACATGCTCGACTTCGATCGGCCGACTCGTTAGAATTGGAGCATGGCCCCGGCCCGCTGCAGGATAACAAAGCGTTGAACCGAAGCGGAGAGGTCTTCGTGGTTGGCTTGTCGCCGGATGGTCGCAGGCTCCCATTGTATCCGGCTCCAGTTTCACTAATTTACATTTTCAGGTCCGCTCGGTTAACGCGGACGTTATCCTGCGAAGCTATCGCGCGCCGACATGCTCGTGGCGTACAACGAATTGCGGTCAGCAGCACAAAGGCATGCGGCCACCGCAACGGCCATGCGCGAAGGCAGTTGCGGACACAATGGCAGCAAGCACCTGCGGCACGAATTCGATCGCAATACTTTGATTGGGCAAGTTCGCTCCGACATGCGGTCGGCATGCTCGAATCATGCGGCAAAACATGCTCGACTTCGATTGGCCGACCCGTTAGAATTGGAAGATGGCCCCGGCCCATTGCAGGATAACAAAGCGTTGAACCGAAGCGGAGAGGCCTTCCTGGCTGGCCAGTCGCCGGATGGTCGCAGGCTCCCATTCTATCCGGCTCCATTTTCCCTTATTCACGTTTCTTGATCCGCTCGGTTAACGCGGACGTTATCCAGACTCGCGTGACATCACCTTTTCAAAGCCCAAATGCTGAATCTGAATCAAGTTCAGTCCGTATTTCTTCACTGAGGACGGCAGTCAGTTTGATCATCGTCATAGTCCTTACCTTCTTGATAGTGAATGCCGTTGGTTGGTCGTTGTACATCTGCGTCCATCTCGGCAAGAAAGACGTTTGGTTAGGCTCGACATCAGGCTTGATTCATCTCGGTTACGCCGATGCGGTTTCGGGTGACCCCGAGATGGATGATTCGCTATTTGACGACGAGATCTTTGATGGCTTGGTGGTTCCTGAACCCACGACGATATTCAACCGAGGACCGGTCGAAATATTGGCCGAACGAAGTTCCGACATTCGCGGATTCTGGAGAATTAACGGATCGCTCCACCCTGATTACCGTTCAATCGACATTCCTGCGATACTGCCACTGGCCTTTGCCATCGCATTCATCTGGTTCAGGCGATAGAATACTGTTCTTTGGTGGACGTCTGGATAACAAAGCGTTGAACCGAAGCGTTCACAGCGTTAGGGTTGGCCAAGTCGTCGGATGGTCGTACCTCCCATTATATCCGACGACTGTTTTCACAACTTCATTATTTTCCGACGCCTCGGTTAACGCGGGCGTTATCCAGCGGAGCTATCTTGCGTCGACATGCTCGTGACATGCGATGAAATGCGGTTGGTAGTGTGATGACATGCGGCATTTGTACGAACGCGCTCGACAACTAATCGAATGTAGGCATAAAGATAGCAAGCATTTGCAAAACCAAGCTAATCACGAACGTCATTCATCCGCAACCTCGCTCTGACATGCAATTGACATGCTCGAATCATGCGGACGACGTGCTCGACTTCGCTGGGGCAGGTCGCTAGAATTAGGGAACGCTGGGGGCTGCACTCGAGGATAACAAAGCGTTGAACCGAAGCGGAGATGGCTTCGTGGTCGGCTAGTCGCCGGATGGTCGCAGGCTCCCATTGTATCCGACTCCAGTTTCACTAATTCACAATCCTTGGTCCGCTCGGTTAACGCGGACGTTATCCAACTAACCACGAGGCGAATGATGACCAGTTCACGTGCCGTCCCTCGTTTCAATCTGAAATTCCTGCTGGCTGTTACGGCAGTGCTGGCCTTATGGGTCGGCTGGACGGGCAGCAGAGCCGGCAGCCAAGCTTCGGCAGTTGCCAAAATCGTTCAAGGTGGCGGTACTGTGCAATATGATGCTCCGCTTGAAGGAGTGACTAAAGAAATTGGCAAGGTAACTGGGAATGACTATTTCCAGACCGTTGTCATTGTTCGTGCGGAAGGATCGCAGTTTGACGACTCTATTACCGAACCAATTGGGAGGCTTTCAAATTTGCAGAGCTTGTCATTGTTAAATGCCTCGGTCACCGACGCAGGGATTGAACACCTCACGTCCTGTGGTGAATTGAAACATCTTGATCTAATGCACACCCTTGTGTCGGACGACTGCATTTCCAGTTTAATGGGACTTCAGAACTTAAATTACGTTAATCTTGAAGGTTCGAGGGTAACCAAGAAGGGGGCTCAATCGCTTCAGGCTTTGCGGCCGGGCCTTGAAGTCAAACACCATTTTCTCGAATAGGGCATGATCGACTTGGATTGGCCAAGTTACTATAGTATGGGGAACAAATAACCCAGCACGTTGGATAACAAAGCGTTGAACCGAAGCCGTGAAATCTGCGTGGTTGATCAGTCGTCGGATGGTCGCAGGCTCCCATTGTATCCGACTCCATTTTCACTAATTTACATTTCTAGGTCTGCTCGGTTAACGCGGGCGTTATCCAGACTGACCAATGTGGACGTGCCAGCAATGTGAAATTCATGTCGAACAGCAGTTTGATGCTTGCTGGAATTGTGGGACAAAAATAGACGGGACGATGACAGAAGACTTCCGCCACGCTGACCAGTGCATTCCAGCGACACCAGCACCCAATCGCCAATACTCTCTGGCACAGGCGTTCTGGATCTTCACGATGACATCATTGGTGGTATTGGGATACGCAACCGGCCACGCAGTTCTGCTGCTTGTCGGATTTTCGAGTTTGGCAATGACTGCGACGTGCTGGTTATTCTCATACCAGATGCACGAAATACAGCGTGCGATACGAAAACAATCACCCGAGAACGATCATCCAAATTGATGTCATGCTCGACTGGTGCTTAGGGAGCTGTTAAGATTAGGGCCAACGATTCAATCCGCTGTCTGGATAACAATGCGTTGAACCGAAGCGGAGAGGCCTTCTCGGTCGTTTTGTCGCCGGATGGTCGCAGGCTCCCATTCTATCCGACTCCAGTTTCACCAATTCACATTTTCAGGTCCGCTCGGTTAACGCGGACGTTATCCAGACTGAGTTCAAAATTCAATCGATCATCTTTGCGCGGCATATGTTTCGTTTCAATGTGAAATCACTTTTCGCAATCGTCGCTTGCATATCCGTGCTTATTGTCGTTGCTCAGGAACCTGTGTACCTATTCTCCATAGGCCTCGTCTATGGTTTGCTTTGCATGTCACCTTTGCATGAAGAATCCTCACTGACCACAGCGTTTCACGACGCCGTCGTTGGACTGCTTGGTGGGCTAATTGCTGGGATCGCGATACTGCTCGCTGGATCGGGCGCTAACGCAGATGATTTTGCATGGCACGTGTCGCGGTTCCTGAATTCCAGCTTTATTGGGGCGACGTTTGCTTTCGTTTGCAGTGCGCTACGGCAGTAATACAATGGGCATGCACCGATCAGCGTCGACTACTGTTTGTCAAACCGCTAGAATGGTGGCTAGAGAGTCACTCCGCTGTCTGGATAACAAAGCGTTGAACCGAAGCGGAGAGGCGTTCGTGTTTGGTTTATCGCCGGATGGTCGCAGGCTCCCATTGTATCCGGCTCCAGTTTCACTAAATTACATTTTCAGGTCCGCTCGGTTAACGCGAGCGTTATCCAACGGAAGTTGGAGTGCGCGGACGACATGATCGGACATGCTTGAATTCTCTTGAACGCGTTTGCGACTTGCTCGACCCATCGTGACGACATTCTCGACCAGCGCGTCCGCAGAATTCCAAGGGAGCAAGCATCGGCGTCACAAATCAACGAAATATGTGATTCTGCTTCAGGCATCAATCAACCAGCGTGAATCGTGCGGACGGTCATGCTCGATTGCTGCCGACGACATGCTCGACTTCGATTGGCCAAGTTGCTAGGATATAGGGAGTGGATCCGTTGGCTCGTTGGATAACAATGCGTTGAACCGAAGCGTCCTAACCGCTAGGGTTGGCCAATCGTCGGATGGTCGTACCTCCCATTTTATCCGACTCCCATTTTCACCAATTCAAACCTTTTTGACGCCTCGGTTAACGCGGGCGTTATCCTGCTCGACTGATCATCACGCATTTATTGCCACCGCCTATGACGCCAGCCGAAAAAACTGCGAACGCCCGAGGACTAACCTCCATTCTGTCATTCTCTGGGCTCTTTTTCTTCACATGGATTTATGGTGTAGCTTACGACCGCTGGCCAAGCTTCGATCAAATGTTTTTGATTCCGTTAGCTATCGCCCTCGTTGGGTGCGCGGCCATATTCTTTATGTCCATGTGTCGGTGGCGGGCTCGATGCCCGAAATGCAGAGACGGCATCGCGAAATTTACATACAATAAGACTGATGACGAATACCTGACATGCAAATCATGCGGCTACACTGAGGAAACTGACTGGACGCTTGGCGAATAAACATGAGGAACTCAGCTCGATTTCGTGACATGCAACTGTGCCAATAATCCAGTTGCGGTCGATGCTTCGGCGAACTGAGCCCAAGTTGCAAACGCAGGATAACAAAGCGTTGAACCGAAGCGTCCAAAGCGCTAGGATTGGCCAAGTCGTCGGATGGTCGTAGCTCCCATTATATCCGACGACTGTTTTCACAATTTCAACACTTTCCGACGCCTCGGTTAACGCGGGCGTTATCCAGCGGAACTATCTTGCGCCGACATGCTCGTAACATGCGAGAGAATGCAGTTGGCAGCGTGATGACATGCGGCCTTTGCGCGGACGTATTCGAGAACTTGGCGAATGCAGGTGCAAAGGCAGCACGCATTGGCAAAGTCAATTCGATCGAAGGCGTCATTCATCCGCAAACTCGCTCTGACGTGCAATTAACATGCTCGAATCATGCGGACGACGTGCTCGACTTCGCCGCGGCAGGTCGCTAGAATTAAAGAACGCTCGGACCGCACTCGCGGATAACAAAGCGTTGAACCGAAGCGGCGAAGGCTGCGTGGTTGGCTTGTCGCCGGATGGTCGCAGGCTCCCATTGTATCCGGCTCCAGTTTCACTAATTTACATTTTCAGGTCCGCTCGGTTAACGCGGACGTTATCCAGACTAATTAATCTGTCCCATGCGACGTGGTAAGTTCACAATTCTCCACCTGTTACTAGTGGTGCTGCTCACCGCTTTCGCCCTTGCATGTATCGTTGAGCAACAGACTACAGTTGGAGAATTCACATCTCGATCCCCAGACGGCAGTTGGGCATTGAGTTTGAGTTTGGTTGAGCACTCAACGCTTTTTTGGAACCGAAAAACTGTCCGAACGGCAGTTGATCACACAACCGACGAGCATTCAATTTGGGCTACAACGCACACAATTTCGCTCAATGGCGCTGATGGTAAAACGGTGTCGTATCCAAATGCTGGAGCTTTGAGTATCGTATATCGAAGGACTGAAAATGACACATTGGCCATTTCTGCAAGCTGGGGTGAAACAGGCGCAAAACATCGCGTTACAATTGGAAACGGCGATTTTGTGAATGGTTCAGCCAACGGAAAGATTGCCAATCCGCCGTCTGGATAACAAAGCGTTGAACCGAAGCCGTGAAATTTGCTTGGTCGATCAATCGTCGGATGGTCGTACCTCCCATTGTATCCGACTCAACTAAATCAACTCCTGTCCGTGTTGCCGCGTCTCGGTTAACGCGGACGTTATCCAGACTAGGCAAGGAACGCAGAGTCATGACCAGAATCACGATTAAGTTTCTGTTAGTAGCGATCACCCTTCTGGCTATCGGATTTGCCTTCGCGCCCGGTTCAACGATCCTGCTGCTGAGCATTGCGCCACTTTTCGCTTGCCTCTATTTGTTGGCCCGCACTCGTATTGGCGTTGCAGGGAAAATGCTCGTGGCTGTGGCGCTTGTCATGTCGCTCTTTCCCATTTACGTCACGAGCATTGGGCCGATGGTATGGCTGGACAGTAGACTTGAACATGAGTTGAACTACCACCATCTGTACGCCCCACTTGAACCAATCGTCGAAAACATGGGGCTGATTACTCCGTTGGCTGAATATACAAAACTCTGGATTGATCCTGAACCACAAACGCTTCCGAATGAAGCATACGTCCAAATGCAAGCACAACCGCAACAATAGCGTCACTCGACTGCGGTTTGTTTTGCCGTTAGGATAATGGAACACAGATCTCTCCGCAGTCTGGATAACAAAGCGTTGAACCGAAGCCGCGTTTTCCGCTGTGCGAGCATCGTTCCGCGGATGATTGGCTGACGCCAATTTTATCATCCGCTCCACTCACTACATACCTTTCACCCGCGTCTCGGTTAACGCGGTCGTTATCCAACGTGAGTTTCTCTAATGCGATTTACCATCAGGCGTTTGCTGCTCACAATTACTGCTGCATGTGTTACCTTGGGGTTTGTCGTAAGCCGAGCTCATTCGCAACGAGACGCAGTTCAAAAAATCGAAGAGTTGGGCGGAACCGTATACTTCCGGGATGACATTTCGGTGTTTGGAAATTGGATGTTTGCAAGCTCATCGACATCGTCGATTGCAAAGCATCTGCGCCATTC
Source organism: Mariniblastus fucicola (assembly GCF_008087665.1). Lineage (GTDB taxonomy): Bacteria > Planctomycetota > Planctomycetia > Pirellulales > Pirellulaceae > Mariniblastus > Mariniblastus fucicola. The sequence goes on along the minus strand of NZ_CP042912.1, from coordinate 2,384,499 downwards.
AGCCACAGGCGTTAAGATTACTTTTCACGAATATGATGACACGATGGAACAGCAACTAAGACGCCTTTCTCACTTGAATCACATTGAACTATATGGGCATGACGCTGCTTTCGGTGTGGGGAAAATTGAATATGACTTTCCATCAATTGACGTTGATCGCGGATATTGGGTAGGATTTTAAGAATACTCAGGTCGTCTAAGGAGTTGGTCACCTTCTGTGGTGTCGTTCGACTCCGCAAGTTCAGGCGAATAGGATATGGAGAACCAATCAATCGGCCTGTTGGATAACAAAGCGTTGAACCGAAGCGTCCATTTCGCTAGGGTTGGCTTGGTCGTCGGATGGTCGTACCTCCCATTATATCCGACGACAGTTTTCACAACTTCCACACTTTTCGACGCCTCGGTTAACGCGGGCGTTATCCAACTTGGGTTGTGCTTCGTTGACAAATCCCTATCAAAGCCCAAATCCCATTAAAGAGAAAGCTGTTGCTGCGCAAGGCAAAGAAAGCGCGTGCCCAAATTGCCAAACCCCTGTATCGCGGGAAATGGTTCTAAAAACGTTTCGCTATCGCTGCATTGGCTGCCAATGCTTGCTCGCATGCCACCTTCCCTTCTCGCCTCACCGACTGATTCTCGGTGGCTTTCTCACGACCGTTCTGTCCGGATGTTTCCTATTTCGGGAATACGAGTTTATGCCAGTCATATTCGGATTTACCATGATCGCTACGATGCTTGTAATTCATAAACTCAAGACGGCACACGGCGTCATGGGTTCTCGATAGCCAATCGGCACTTGGGCTTAGCTCCACCCTTATTGCGACATGCTCGACTTCTACTAACTGAGTCGCTAGAATACCTGCAGCAATGCACTCAGCGAGTTGGATAACAATGCGTTGAACCGAAGCGGCGATGGCTTCGTGGTTGGTTTGTCGCCGGATGGTCGCAGGCTCCCATTGTATCCGACTCCAGTTTCACTAATTCACATTTTCAGGTCCGCTCGGTTAACGCGGACGTTATCCAGCTCAGTCATGAAAATAAGCATCGCAAACATGCTGCTCATAGTTGCTTTCCTTGCGGCACTGTTAGCATGGCGAATAGATCGCACGATTCAGGCAGCAACACACAAAGCCGATTTCGCCAAGTTACTCGGAGCGCGACGGGCCAGTGACCAAGCCGGGCTGTTTTCAACGCCTTCGATGGCGGTCGACACGATCGCCGAGCACCAGCTATACGACATAATGTACGAGATCGACGACAAATCCGAACAATTCCTTCACATGATGAGCGTCTACAGTTTGCGCGAAAGGATTGAAGACCCACGCCTTGTGAGAATGTACATCCAATCCTCTATGCGCGATCTTGGATGCGAAACGATCGTAGATCTGCGTCGTCTCGTTGATGGCGCAAATTGGAAATGGAACGCAGTATTGAAGAGTAAAACACCAGAATCCCAAGAATTCGAGGCCTTTATTGAGGTCCTTCGTGGTTTCTTGTGGGTCGCCAAACCTTGATCTTCCGAGGCCAAACTTAAGAAGCTTCATTTCCCCGGGAAAAAGCAGTCCCGGCGAGCTGTCAGCAAACGCCCGTATTCTCCAGGAAACCGAGCTACCCACAAAGATCCGCGATGGACCTTTATTGAGTCCGCAATGAAACCGTTAAACTGATTTCTCACATCGAAACGCAGGATAACAAAGCGTTGAACCGAAGCGTCCATTTCGTTAGGGTAGGCTTAGTCGTCGGATGGTCGTACCTCCCATTATATCCGACGACTGTTTTCGCAACTTTATCACTTTCCGACGCCTCGGTTAACGCGGGCGTTATCCGGCACCAAGCGTTCCTATAACACGAACCCATGCTTCTCGATCAATTTCGGCTACTCATCCATGGTGAACACTTCGATGTAGACGCGTTCCTAAAAGATTCAGGCCTAAGATACAACAAAAGATGGCGACGTGGTGACCGTTCGCAGCGCGGCGCTACACACAAGAGGAGCGGGTTCTCAGTGTTGTTGGGTGACGGAACGTGTTTGACGCTTGACGAACAAACAACTCTGGCGAGCGAATACCTCGAAAAAAACGAAATGGAATTGAAACGACTTTCAGAGTTCAAAGGTGCTTCAATTCGAAACTTGATGATTCACTACGTCTTGCCTGACACTCCAGGTTTGTGCGGCATACCCTTGAACGTCAACAGCAATCTCGCCTACTACTCACTCGTAACTGGCATTTCCGTTACTTATCTAATTGATCTTGAACACCATTGCCCGTAATATAAAAATCATTCGGTCTGGCGAATCTGATTCAAGCTAACGTGCCGGATAACAAAGCGTTGAACCGAAGCCGCGTTTTCCGCTGTGCGAACATTGTTCCGCGGATGATGCTCGTTCCTCGCATTGTATCATCCGCTCCACTCACTACTTACCTTTTTGCCGCGTCTCGGTTAACGCGGACGTTATCCTGCGTGAGCTACATGTCGGGAAATCAAGCTTGGACATTTCTAGACGTTGGCGATTCCGTCCTGCCGAACATTCGTTCCGCAACAGAACTTCACAAACGAACATCCCGTTTTCCGTATCGCCAACCTTCCTTGCGTCGTTGCGTTGCAGTGCTGTTGCCTCACTTGAGGGCTTCGAAAACCGTGCAATTGCGGCATTGCTTCGGAATCCTTGTTCGCAAGCTCACTTCGGTATCCTTGCTTCCTCCGCGGATGCGGACGGCAATGGGCTCGCTCCGCGTTGACTTGCCTTGCTGTCGCCATTTGAGCTAAACTAGGGGCAGTATCGTGGCACGCCGGATAACAATGCGTTGAACCGAAGCGGAGAGGTCTTCGTGGTTGGCCAGTCGCCGGATGGTCGCAGGCTCCCATTGTATCCGACTCCAGTTTCACTAATTTACATTTTCAAGTCCGCTCGGTTAACGCGGGCGTTATCCAGCTTGCCATTTATAAGTCCGAGTGAACCTTGAGACAGTTCAGAATTACATCGCTCCTTATCGCTACCGCTGTTGCCTGTGTCACATTGGCGTGGCTCTTCAGTCAGACGCCCCTCCGAAACATCTGGTCTGACACCGACTCGTACTTCAAGTACAACGAGGATGGTACTGGAATTGTTGCAACACTTTATAAAAACGCCGATGACCACGTTTTGGCAGTGTCAATCCAACACCAAACGACGCCAAAAGCAAATCCGCCGGGCTGGTCTACCAGTGTCGCGACCTTCAACATTCAATCGACTTTGCATTCGACATATTCCAATGCTGGGCGACGCCCTATCTGTAAATTCAGGGTTGACGGTGAGAATGTGCCTTTAGATACCAAGTTGCTGCAAGTATTCTACTTTACTGATGTGAAGCCGGTGCAGAAGATCATTATTGATGAGGATGACCGCGATGAATTCACGGCTGATGCAGCTGATCGTGAACTGCCAAGCTTTGTTCAAAATGGATGCCAGACCCAAACGCTGAATAACAATATGTTGCACCAAAGCGTCGTTGGTGCGCGGGTTTTGAAGTTTCGCTTCACCACGACGCTTGGTGAACATTGACGTTATCCCGCTAAACGAACTAAATCCGTAACTCTAGCGTATCAACAATTCCGTTCTGCCATTGTGGATCTATCGATTTTTTCCGCCAACTCCGTGATAAACCCATACCATTCGCCATCCTCTGTCGCGGCCGGCTCTCATTCGGCTGGTTCGTTTCGTTTTGTAATGGCAACACTTTGGCTACTCGGAGTGGTGGTTTTCGTGATTTCTTGTTGCAGTGGGTTCTACTTAAACGGAGCTTATTGCTCGGAAATCGACTGCCCACGTTTTATTGACTTCATATGCTTTGCATCCCTGGCGGTTGCTTTGGCGGGTTCGGTCGCATATCCAGGTACCGCGGGTCGACGCTTTCTGCACTTCCTTGCGACGTGTGCGGGGCTTGTGATCCTGTTCTGTTTTACGATACTCTTTTCAATGGCTGTCTTGGGCTTCGACATAATGGACTAACCGCGGGATAACAAAGCGTTGAACCGAAGCGGAGGACGCTTTCCGGTTGGCTTGTCGCCGGATGGTCGCGGGCTCCCATCATATCCGACTCCGATTACACCAATTTACATTTCTAGATCCGCTCGGTTAACGCGGGCGTTATCTGGCTTTGATGAAGATCTCCATTCTAAACCTTTTGCTGGCAGTAGTGATCGTTGCCTTGTCGTTCGCGATCCTGACTCAGCGCAAAAAACCACTCGACATTTCAACCGGCGATAGTTTTTCTTGGAGTATTCGACAGGAGGCACTGAAGGCGTCTCCTACTTGGAGTGCAACTGAAGAGAATCCGCCGCTTTCTGTTCGAAAAGCACTTGGGATCGCTGACGAGATCGCGTCCAACATGAACACTGAAACCAAACAATTTGACGTGGGCAAATGGACGTTTGATTCACTGGACCTTGTTCCGCTCGACAACAACCTGTATTCTGAAAATCGTTCAAAATGGTGCTACTTGGTTCCATTTCAAGGCGTTAGGTTAAGTGGTCACTCCGGACCTCCCTACGTGATGTCAATGCTAATTTTGATGGACGGCAGGGTAATTGTCGGCGAAACTCACTACGACGCTAATTTAGGCGACGCCATCAAACGCATATACCCCGATCCGACCGAGTAGCGCCAGATAACAAAGCGTTGAACCGAAGCCGCGTTTTCCGCTGTGCGAACATCATTCCGTGGATGTTGGTCGCAAGCTCCCATTTTATCATCCACTCCACTCACTACATGCCTTTCCGCCGCGTCTCGGTTAACGCCGCCGTTATCCAGACTGACTCCGCTTTTTTGATGTCGATGCAAGGAAATCAATGTTCGTCGCCTGCTCAATCATCAGGCGAAGGCAAAACCGCTTGTCAAACACTGTGGATGACGTCGCGATCCGTTTTTATCGGGGTTTCCTTTATCTCAGGCTTGCTGACCTTCTACCTTGCTTACGCGGCCGTCCTGCTCTCGCCGGGATATCCAGATGACATTGGTATCATTTGGTTTACCGCTTGGGCATTGGATTCTATAGTGTCCGCCTCAATCGTATGTGCGATTGCCAGTGCTTCTTTGTTTTTCGTTGATCACGTCAAAGGTCGAAATTACGCAATTCTTGGCTTCATATGCGCGATTGAATTTGAGATAGTATTCCCGTTATTTATTGCATTCTTCGGTGTTTGAGTTAAAAACCTGCCTCAGGTCATCTTCGACCTCGTTCGAACCTTTCCGATACTGAAAGCAGAACCGCCCGCTATCTGGATAACAAAGCGTTGAACCGAAGCGGCGATTTCTTCCCGGTTGGTTTGTCGCCGGATGGTCGCAGGCTCCCATTATATCCGACTCCGGTTTCACTAATTTACATTTCTTGGTCCGCTCGGTTAACGCGGACGTTATCCAGCGGAACTATCTTGCGTCGACATCCTCGTGACATGCGAGAGAATGCAGTTGGCAGCGTGATGAAATGCGGCCTTTGCCCGGACGTATTCGACAACTAATCGAATGCAGGCGTAAAGGCAGCACGCATTGGCAAAGTCAATCTGATTTAATGCGTCATTCATCCGCAACCTTTCTCTGACGTGCAATTGGCATGCTCGAACCATGCGGACGACGTGCTCGACTTCGCTGGGTCAGGTCGGTAGAATTAAAGAACGCTGGGGCCGGACACGCGGATAACAATGCGTTGAACCGAAGCGGAGATGGCTTCGTGGCTGGTTTGTCGCCAGATGGTCGCAGGCTCCCATTGTATCCGACTCCATTTTCACTAATTCACATTTTCAGGTCCGCTCGGTTAACGCGGACGTTATCCAGCTAATCGATGAACTGAGACTTTTGTGCGATTCTCTCTGTCACATCTCCTTGCTCTCGTTGCCGTTTCAGCTGTGCTGGTTGCGTTCTTCGTCGACAGATGGACCATCAAATATCCATATATTGACTTCCATGCAGCTCTCCGCGTAAATCGACATGCCGACTGGGAATTCGTCGAATCCATCGGTGATTCAGAAGGACCGTTCCGATGGGCTGGCGCAAACTACTGCTATGGGAATGTCAGAACTACCGCAAACTATTCAGTCGACGGCACAATCCGGCAACATGTGATTCCCGCTGGCACTTTTGGTGGTCACGATTTCCGAATGCAACGATTTGAGAATCGAAACAAGAATTCCCTTCTCATATTCTACAAACACACTACTCCCCGAAAACACAGTTCGCGATAATTGGCTTGCTCGACATCACTTAACTAAGCCTTTAGAATTACCACGCGAAGGGTTGTTCGCTGCTGGATAACAATGCGGTGAACCGAAGTCGTGACAATCGTCCAGCAATTTCCTAAAACTAAACCCGCTCCAGTCCGCGTGGCCGCGCCTCGGTTACCGCGGGCGTTATCCTGCGGAGCTATCGCGCGCCGACATGCTCGTGACATGCAATGAAATGCGGTTGGTAACATGACGACATGCGGCCATTGCAACGGACATGCTCGAAGGCGGTAGCGGACACGATGGCAGCAAGCACATGCAACACGAATTCGATCGCAATACTTTGATTGGTCGAGTTCGCTCCGACATGCGGTCGGCATGCTCGAATCATGCGGCAAAACATGCTCGACTTCGATCGGCCGACTCGTTAGAATTGGAGCATGGCCCCGGCCCGCTGCAGGATAACAAAGCGTTGAACCGAAGCGGAGAGGTCTTCGTGGTTGGCTTGTCGCCGGATGGTCGCAGGCTCCCATTGTATCCGGCTCCAGTTTCACTAATTTACATTTTCAGGTCCGCTCGGTTAACGCGGACGTTATCCAGACTGAGGTCACAACGATCTTCACGAACGATCTTGAGCCTTGGTTTTTTGCAACCTTGTTTGCGCCAATCCTCGCTTTACTGTTGCTGCACATCGTCAACACTGTCTATCGCGGATTTACGGAACCAAGATGGCTTGTCGCGACTGGAACAATCGAGGAATCTTCAATACAACACGATCACGACAGTATTTGTTTGTTGATCCGCTATCAATTCCACATCAACGATCAACCATACTGGGGCAATGAATCGATTTGGTGTCGCGATGAGGAAGACGCACAAAATAAACTCGCCAGATTCCCTGTGGGCATTGACGCTGAAATTGAATTCCGCCCCAACGACCCAGAAACGCGTTCTCGACTTTTCCTGCCCATAAAATGATCGACTTTGTTACGTTATGGCGTTAGAATGTGGAGCACGACATGTTTGGCTGTCTGTATAACAAAGCGTTGAACCGAAGCAGAGATGGCTTCATGGTTGGCAAGTCGCCGGATGGTCGCAGGCTCCCATTGTATCCGACTCCAATTTCACTAATTTACATTTCTTGGTCCGCTCGGTTAACGCGGGCGTTATCCAACTTGGGTCATCCTGTTGAATCAGAATCCGTACAAATCAGTGCAGATCAATTCAAACCAGCGAGTCTCGCTTGTTGACATTCCCGAGACATCTCCCATTCCAGCTGTACTGCTTTGGATTTTCCTTTCTTTCACCTTCGTCCTTGCTTTCATCAACTCTCTCCAAGAACAGGTTCCGGGTTTCGGAAATGTTATTCTTGTCACCGTAGGTGCTGTCATTTCGCAGTTCCCTGGGCTCGCGGTAGCTGAGCTATATCGAAGGAAACCGACACGGATTCGGTTTCTTTTTCTGGCACCAGCATTCCTTGTCTCACAAATCAGCATATTCGGATACTTGTTGCTGGTGATGGCCGGCCAACTCCAAACGGTTGATAACGCAGCTCAAATGCACGTCTTCCTAGTCCCAATCCTGCTGATCATCTTTACCGCTGGTGTCTATTTGCTTGCGGCGATTATAGCAGGGGTAATTGCTTGGCCAAATCATGGTCGACAGTGAATGTTCGAACCTCTAGAATTCAAATGCGTACTCGTCGGGCGAGTTGGATAACAAAGCGTTGAACCGAAGCGTCCATTTCGTTAGGATTGGCTATGTCGCCGGATGGTCGTACCTCCCATTGTATCCGACGACCGTTTTCACAACTTTATTACTTTTCGACGCCTCGGTTAACGCAGGCGTTATCCTGCGGAGCTATCGCGCGCCGACATGCTCGTGGCATGCAATGCAATACGGTCAGCAGTACAAAGGCATGCGGCCATTGCAACGGACATGCTCGAAGGCCGTTGCGGAAACAATGGCAGCATGCACCTGCAACACGAATTCGATCGCAGTGCTTGGGTTGGGACAAATTCGCTCCGACACGCGGTCGACATGCTCGAATCATGCGGCAAAACATGCTCGACTTCGATTGGCCGACTCGTTAAAATTGGAACATGGCCCCGGCCCGTTGCAGGATAACAAAGCGTTGAACCGAAGCGGAGAGGCCTTCGGGGCTGGCCAGTCGCCGGATGGTCGCAGGCTCCCGTTGTATCCGACTCCGATTTCACTAATTTACATTTTCAGGTCCGCTCGGTTAACGCGGAAGTTATCCCGCTTACTAAAATGCAACGCTTCGAAATTCGATATCTGTTGTTTTGCATAACTCTCATCGCGGCATGCATTGCGATTTGGCAGTTCCCGAAAACTGAACCGAACCCGGCAAATGGCGTAGACTATTCGTTCTTGATCAATTTCCGACCAATTGGATTGATTGCTTCGGTCACAATTTTTATGCATGTCGCATGCGACGCTGCTGGCCTGACTTCAGTACCTCGATGGCTGGTGGCGATACTGACGCCCAGTCTTGCGATGCTTGGGTGGTGGCTCTGGTGGGTAACACGAATAAACCAATCGAACGTGCACCATCCGATTACTATCGGGCCTTTCGAGGTTTTGATTATTCATCTCGTTACATTTACAATTAGCTTCGCCATAATCTCGGGTGCGCTGTCCTTGGTTCGTTCGTGGTTCCATTTGACAATCGAACACAGACGCGACGTCGCGGGATAACAAAGCGTTGAACCGAAGCGGAGATGGCTTCATGGTTGGCAAGTCGCCGGATGGTCGCAGGCTCCCATTTTATCCGACTCCAGTTTCACTAATTTACATTTCCAGGTCCGCTCGGTTAACGCGGGCGTTATCCAACTGCGACCATCTCGGCTGACTATGACCGGAAACATTCCCGTGCAAAATGGCAGTAACGATGAACCGACTGCGCAATGAAGGATTTATCCCTTTTCCACTTGGAGTCGACCTGCTTCGTGTGTGCCCGAACTGCAATAGGAAGTTGGCATTGAAATTCATTTCCAAACGCCAAACTGACAAGCAGGGCAGGATTCGCTTGTACAAATGCAAATATTGCGATAGCCATCACGAGTTTGCAGGTCGACACCCTCCGGGCGCTGTTTGATTTACGAACCAACATGAATCATGACATGCTCGACTTCGATCGGTCTGGCCGATAAAATGGAAAGAAGCTCATGCGGCGAGTTGGATAACAATGCGTTGAACCGAAGCGGAGAAGCTTTCGTGGTCGGTTTGTCGCCGGATGGTCGTCCCTCCCATTGTATCCGGCTCCAGTTTCACTAATTTACATTTCTAGGTCCGCTCGGTTAACGCGGGCGTTATCCAGCACGGATCAACTAATGAGGGCAAACTGGAGAACGTACACTATTCGATGGGCACTGGTCATTATGGCAGGCTGTTGTGTACTGCTCGCGTTATGGTCGCACCGAAGTGCAAAACAGAAAATGGCAGTAAGTTCGCTAGGCCGGCACTTGATCGTATACGACTATCAAAAAGCGATGTTTCAGAGTGATTTGTTAGGCTCTCATGAGCCGGGTGCCCCCAAGTTCATGATAGACCTTCTTGGTGTTGATTGGTTCCAAACCGTCTGTTGGGCAACGGTCGTTCAGCCAACTTCAAATGAGCTTAGCGAGTTACAAAATCTTTTTGGGCTGCAACAGTTAACGCTTGAGAGTCGCAACCCGGATATTTACATGCGAATTGGTGAAATCTCTACACTTCGAGAACTTTCCTTGCTTGGGTCGGAATATGACAGCCCGAGGATTACCCACGATCTCTCGTTTCTCAAGAAATTTCGACGGCTCGAATCCCTGGAACTCCGTGGAATTGACGTATTGTCGTTTTCGCCAATAACGGGATCGGGATCGTTGCGTCAGCTTGATTTGATAAACTGCACCTATTCGAAATCACAACTTGATGACCTTGCAACGCAAACGCCGAACCTCGACATCAAAGAGATTTTTAAGTAATTTCAAGGCGCAATGTGCTGGATAACAATGTGATGCACGCGAAGCCGGTCTTGCGCGTCTTTTGAAAATGGATGACCAACCTTCCCGGCTCGGTGATCACGGACGTTATCCAGCTTGGCTTATGATGCCGCGTGACATGTTCAAGAATCCATTCGCTTCGCCAAGTTCTCCAGCTTCAATTCCTACGTCATGGGACGGGTGGTACGCGTATGATCTGCATGAGAGCATTGACGTGGAGCTTCTTCCAGTTTCGTTCTCAATGTGGTGGGAATTTAACTGGTTTGGTCGGTTTACCGGTGCTGTGCAGGACGGCCCAGAATCTGACATGCAAGAAATTGGTACAATCAAGGGCCGTGTTCGCAAGACAACTATTGAATTCACCAAATACATGCCCGTTGGGACAATATTGAATCCAGACGGCACCTCATCAAAAACCTCCACAAGGCACCCGCCGATTCAATACTTTGGCGACTTTGACGCAATCGAGATGAGGCTGGCCGGCAAATGGTATATTTTAACGAACTATACTGAGTGCTCGGGGGCATGGGAGGCTACTCCCTCAGACTAGGCGCAGGATAACAAAGCGTTGAACCGAAGCGTTCAATGCGTCAGGGCTGGCCAGTCGTCGGATGGTCGTACCTCCCATTATATCCGACGACTGTTTCCACCAATTCAAACCTTTTCGACGCCTCGGTTAACGCGGGCGTTATCCAGCTTAAGGCGAACGCTTCTGAGCCTCTTTATGAAACGAATTCAAGACATTGGATCAATTGCCGTCGTCACGTTGATCGCTCATTTAATCGGCAGCGCGGTACTTGCCGGCGTTACCGGCGGTCCACTGACGATACTTGCTGCCCCGTTGCTTGCATTTTTTGGATGGTTTCTTCTGCTTCCGGAATTTGCAATTGTTGCGATCCAATGGCAGGTTGTGAAGCGAAACCGATTTTCAATTATCCAAGCCTGGCTTTTTACCGTTTTACTGACTTCCGTCGTGTTTTCCTTTGTGGCACCAAAAGAACAGGGAAGCTTCTCTCTATGGTTCATTGGCTATGCACTTGGCTCCACAATTGCATTCTCTGCGTCGTTTGCCATAATCTGGCTAAGCAGGGCTGAAACTGAGCGGATGCGAAAGGGTGGGACCTGCAGCGAAAGCGCAGGATAACAATGCGTTGAACCGAAGCGGAGAAATCCTCGTGGTTGGCTTGTCGCCGGATGGTCGCAGGCTCCCATTGTATCCGACTCCAGTTTTACTATTTCACAGTTCTCGGTCCGCTCGGTTAACGCGGACGTTATCCAGCTTGAGCCGCTGAATTTCACATGCCTAGCCGTTTCAAATGGAAAACAAGCACGTTGTTTTGGGCCACCGCTGTCGTTGCTGCATTCTTTGCTGGACGAACTGCGACAATGGAATCCGTTCTGATTGCAACCCGTGACCTACCCAGAAGGCACATCGTTCAAGACGGCGATTTTCGATTGGAGTATCGTCTCAGCAGGAACATTCCAGCAAGTGCTGTCAGGACCCTTGCCTATGCCGACGGAAAATCGCTTTCGGTACCCATTCAAAATAGCGAAATGGTTCTTGCGGCAAACTTTTCCGACAGGACGATGTACAGTTTTGCGTTTCCACCCGGATATAAAGTCGTCAATGTTAGGATTCGACCAAACACAGATCCGCTCATTATGCACTTACTCATGCGAGGGGACGGTGTAGGCCTTTCAGCAAATGTTGACGGAGCCGAAACTGTTCTGGAGACATCACCCATTCAGATATTTCATTCGGTGCCCGATTCCGATATCGTAGGATTGCTTGTAGATCAAGAAACTGCCGAAACCATATCAAGGGTGCGGAAAACCGGAGAATCATTTCGATTAGTTAATCCGTAGGCCTGAATCGCCGGATAACAATGCGTTGAACCGAAGCGGAGAGGTCTTCGTGGTTGGTTTGTCGTCGGATGGTCGCAGGCTCCCATTTTATCCGACTCCGTTTTCACTGATTTACATTTCTTGATCCGCTCGGTTAACGCGGGCGTTATCCAGACTAACGAATGAACGATTGGGCAGTCTACAGACTTGACTACAACGCCAACGAGTTTCTCGTTGAGAAGGGTTTGAGTAAGGAGAAGGCTGATCATTTGGCGGCAATGTACATCGGTCGCGGACACCATCAACATTACTGGGTGGATAAACAACCTCCGCATGGCCAAGATTTTCACCGCATGCTGAAAGAAATGCTTGATTCGGGCAGCACGTCGAAAATTGCGTTGCGAGTGCTAACATCTCAAGGCGCCACCCACGAACAATGTCTCAACGCGCTGACTCAATGCACTTCGATGACGGTGGAAGAATGCCAGGCATTGCTTGACGAATCGATAGGCAACTAACTTGACCATGCTCGACGTCGTCAGTTCAAACCGCTAGACTTGGTTAACGAATTGCCCGGATGTCTGGATAACAAAGCGTTGAACCGAAGCGTCCTGCGATTCCCGGCCGATCTGTCGCCGGATGGTCGCAGGCTCCCATTGTATCCGACTCCTGTTTACACAACTTCAAACCTTTTCGACGCCTCGGTTAACGCGGGCGTTATCCGGCCTTGCATGCCATGATCGCACTACGCTGGATTCTTGGGCTAACTTGCCTTTCACTTTATTCAGTCATGATAGTCTCGCTTTTGATGATGGCCGTTCGCCGCATCAGAACAGGCCAGTTCGCCAGCGGTCTTTCATTCGTGCCATCTGCACTCGCCACAATTGGCATCCTCATTTTACCAATTTCAACGGTCGGGTATCGTGCCGCGTTCGCGATACTCCCATTTGCGTTTGAATCAATGTACTTCGTGTTCAATATTGCATACGACTTGGTGGCTGAACTGAACGAAGACAACCTGCCCTCATGACTAGGTGCATCAGAATTGACTTGATTCCTTGTCCGCGTTGTTGAATAATTGCGATAGGAACCGGGCGCGCGGACACATGCATGCCTCAAGCTTGTCGCCAGAAGTGCGTTGTTCAGCGATCCAGGCCGGATAACAATGCGTTGAACCGAAGCGGAGATGGCGTCGTGGTTGGTTTGTCGCCGGATGGTCGCAGGCTCCCATTGTATCCGACTCCATTGTCACTAATTCACATTTCCTGGTCCGCTCGGTTAACGCGGACGTTATCCAGCGGAACTATCTTGCGTCGACAGGCTCGTGACATGCAAGAAAATGCGGTTGGCAGCGTGATGATATGCAACCCTTACGCCGAGTCATTCGACAACTGGGCGATGCAGGCGTAAAAGCAGCACGCATTGGCAAAGCCAATCCAATCGACGGCGTTACTCATCCGCAGGATCGCTCTGAAGTGCAATTAGCGTACTCGAATCATGCGGACGACGTGCTCGACTTCGCCGGGGCAGGTTGCTAGAATTGAAAACACTGGGGCCGCACGCGTGGATAACAATGCGTTGAACCGAAGCGGAGAGGCCTTCTCGGTCGTTTTGTCGCCGGATGGTCGCAGGCTCCCATTTTATCCGACTCCAGTTTCACCAATTCACATTTTCAGGTCCGCTCGGTTAACGCGGACGCTATCCAGCTTGGTGTTTCATGCATGAAATGAAAACGAAAGGGCCCGGCACAGGCCTACTAATGGTTTCATTGATCATGATCATTTTGCTTTTATGTGGTGACATGCTCTACGGCGGCAAAAAGGAACACCGCGGCAGATTTGCAGATCCGTGGATCAAGAAGGTTGACGAAGTTTTCCAATACGTTGGTTTTGGGGCGATTGCCGGCAATGCAATGGTGCTTTTCGGTGGAATCTCACTGATTCAGATGCGTCGCGAAGGTGTATGTACAATCGGGGCAGTGCTCGCTTGTGCCCCTTGCTGCACCGGCACTTTCATTTCAATTCCGTTTGGAATCTGGGCACTTATCTCACTCAATGATCGCCAAGTAAAAAGGGCGTTCAAGAATCGGCGAGATGGATGGTGACGAAATGCTCGACTTCGATAATTCGAGAATATAAAATTTAAGTGTAAATCACCCGGTCGCTGGATAACAAAGCGTTGAACCGAAGCGGAGAGGCCTTCGCAATTGGCCAGTCGCCGGATGGTCGTACCTCCCATTGTATCCGGCTCCATTTTCACTAATTTACATTTCTTGGTCCGCTCGGTTAACGCGGACGTTATCCAGCGGAACTATCTTGCGTCGACATGATCGTGACATGCAATGAAATCCGGTTGGCAGCGTGACGACATGCAGCCTTTGCGTTGACGTATTCGACAACTGGGCGAATGCAGGCACAAAGACAGCACGCATTGGCAAAGTCAATCCGATCGACGGCGTGACTCATCCGCAGACTCGCTCCGACGTGCAATTGACATGCTCGAATCATGCGGACGACGTGCTCGACTTCGCCAGGTCAGGTCGGTAGAATTAAAGAACGCTGGGGCCGGACACGCGGATAACAAAGCGTTGAACCGAAGCGGAGAGGGCTTTGTGGTTGGCCAGTCGCCGGATGGTCGTTCCTCCCATTGTATCCGGCTCCATTTTCACTAATTTACATTTTTAGGTCCGCTCGGTTAACGCGGACGTTACCCGGTCTTGCATGCCATGATCGCACTACGCTGGATTCTTGGGCTAACTTGCCTTTCACTTTATTCGGTGATGATAATTTCGCTTTTAATGATGGCCGTTCGCCGCATCAGGACAGGCCAGTTCGCCAGCGGTCTTTCATTCGTGCCATCTGCACTCGCCACAATTGGCATTCTCATGTTACCAATTTCAACGGTCGGGTATCGTGCCGCGTTCGCGATACTCCCATTTGCGTTTGAATCAATGTACTTCGTATTCAATGTTGCATATGACTTGGTGGCTGAACTGAACGAAGACAACCTGCCCTCATGACTAGGTGCATCAGGATTGACTTGATTCCTTGTCCGCGTTGTTGAATAATTGCGATAGGAACCGGGTGCGCGGACACATGCATGCCTCAAGCTTGTCGCCAGAAGTGCGTTGTTCAGCGATCCAGGCCGGATAACAATGCGTTGAACCGAAGCGGAGATGGCTTCGTGGTGGGCATGTCGCCGGATGGTCGCAGGCTCCCATTATATCCGACTCCAGTTTCACTAATTTAAATTTTCAGGTCCGCTCGGTTACCGCGGGCGTTATCCCACTCCTGTGAATGTACAGGCACATGTATTCAAAACTAGACAGAAAGCGGATACGCAAGCTTGCTGACACTGCCCATGAGCGTCTTTTGCTGGGAGAACTTTCCAAGCTTCGGGCTGGCATAGAATCTGTCGAGAATGGTGAAATCTCCGCTATCGAGATGAACCATCGTATCCATGTTTTTCACAACGGCATATCGCGAGAACTGTACAAGCGGTTTACGGGCTCTGCGTCTGAATTCGCCGTGTTTCGCGCCTACATTGATGGCGCGTTGACCGACATTGATTTTGCGGGCGCCTCCAATACAATCATAAGTGAGCGTGATCAATTCATCTTGCTCCATAAAGACATGCAAGACGACGCCTAAGAATGGCGAAACCGTTGGTTGCTCATTACGCGGGATAACAAAGCGTTGAACCGAAGCCGCGTTTCCCGCTGTACCAACATCGTTCCGCGGATGATGCTCGTGCCTCGCATTGTATCATCCGCTACACTCACTACATACCTTTTCGCCGCGTCTCGGTTAACGCGGGCGTTATCCTGCGAAAGCTGTATCGAGTTGGCTTCGCAGATGGTGGCTTTTGACGAGACTCTGCACGCTCGAAGTCGCACTCGACCGGACACGTTTTGGCAGTTCTTCATGCTCGAACGCGCGCCGACGTGCATTCTGTTGGGCTTGGGCAAAACGGGTTGGCAACGCAAACCAATTCAACGGTCGTTGCGTCGACATGCGGCTACACGCTACGACGTCCATTTTGTCGTGTTCATCGTTAGCGAAACTCAATGCTCAACACGAATGAATGATCGTCGCGCCGACGTGCAAATGCTGGGTTTGCATTTGCTTCAATGACCGGCAATAATGCACAATCGGCCACGCGTACTCGATCGAAACCGAGCTCGGAGCGCTATTCGCCGGATAACAAAGCGTTGAACCGAAGCCGCGTTTTCCGCTGTGCGAACATTGTTCCGCGGATGATGCTCGTTCCTCGCATTGCATCATCCGCTCCACTCACTATACACCTTTCACCCGCGTCTCGGTTAACGCGGGCGTTATCCAGCGGAACTATCTTGCGTCGACATGATCGTGACATGCAAGAAAATGCGGTTGGCAGCGTGATGACATGCGGCCTTTGCGCGAACGCACTCGACAACTGATCGAATGTTGGCATAAAGGTAGCAAGCATTTGCAAAACCAAGCTAATCACGGACGTCATTCATCCGTAAACTTGCTCTGACATGCAATTAGCATGCTCGAACCATGCGGACGACGTGCTCGACTTCGCTGGATCAGGTCGCTAGAATTAAGCAACGCTGGGGCTGCACTCGCGGATAACAAAGCGTTGAACCGAAGCGGAGAGGTCTTCCCGGTTGGCTTGTCGCCGGATGGTCGCTGGCTCCCATTGTATCCGACTCCATTTTCACTAATTCACATTCTCTGGTCCGCTCGGTTAACGCGGACGTTATCCAACGTGAGTTATCGCCATGAAGTATGCACTTTTGGTTGCTTGTCTTTTATTGACGGTGTTGCTTCAAGAGAGTGAGACGGAAGACCCAAAACTGCCGATTCCGCTAGACGAAATTTCAGAGCGTGGCGTAATGGGAAAACTCGGAGTTCCGCTGGGTACATCAATCGCGATAGAAGCGCAGATTATCGACGGCAATACTCTTCGAAAAAAGTCGACCGTTTCTACTTATTTACTTCGTGTGACTCATGTCGACGGACAAAAACTCGAACGAACTCGAGATATGCGTTTTGGCGTCTTTCCGCTCTCTTTTGATTTCCAAAAAATGCCGTTGGCTTCTACCCATAGCGGATTTAACAAACTGTTGGATGAAATCAATACGCAGCCGCTAACAAAGAGGGAGCGAATTGAAAAGAAGAAGGACTATGTAGGAACGGTTGTTAAACTATGGTGCTATGAGACAGGTGGCTATGTTGGGACTCCTGACAACTTGCCAGAGGGGATTGGTGGATGGCCGGATACGGGATTTCATTTTTCTCCACGATTGCTTGTTCTGAAATTGGTTGAGTAGCTGTCACGCTTGGACATGCTCGACTTCGATGGGCCGAGTTGCTAGGATGTGGGAAGCGGATCACTCGGCTCGTTGGATAACAAAGCGTTGAACCGAAGCGGAGATGCCGTCTCGGTTGGCTTGTCGCCGGATGGTCGTACCTCCCATTGTATCCGGCTCCAGTTTCACTAATTCAAACCTTTTCGACGCCTCGGTTAACGCGGGCGTTATCCGACTAAAATTGCTCATGACCGATCTGCAAAAACGGATTCAATCTGTTGACTGGGACTCCTTCTCGCACCCTTGCTACCCTAGTTCGCACCTTGAGCAGGTTCCCGGTTTACTGCTGTCACTTTTCGATTCAACTGAATCAGTAGCGCAAGCAGCCATAAACAAACTCTCGCACATGATCGCGCATCAAGGAAATGCGGGTTCAATTTCTGTACCGGCATTGCCATTTTTGATTGAACGAATTGAGCAGGGATCGCCTTCTCCAGTCCTGGAGGAACTGATGGTTGTGGTATATTCGTTTTCGCACTACCTTTCACCAATTGACACGTCTCAATGGAATGATTCGGACTGGGCACTTGCGAGGCGCTCTTTCAATTACCCAGACGACTACAATTGGACATGCGACATTCGGAAAATACTAATTCAGAAATTGGAACGTTTTCGCGAGTTGGTCCAACACCCAAACGAAGAAATCGCTGACTATGCAAAAATGACGCTTGAAAATCTTGCCCCCTACTGCAACACCTAGAGGTTAGCGTAATCGTCGGATAACAATGTGATGCACGCGAAGACATCTGTGGCATCGTGTCAAGTCTCGGGTGGAGTTTTGAACGTTTTGTTCGAATCGATTGTTGACGGTTTCTCCCCTGTCATGCCTTGATTAATTGATAGATCGGTGAGCCGGTTTTCTTCAGCCGCTCGATATATTTAGCTTCGTCGTAAGGGACTCTGTCCTGCCAACAGCGGAAGATAATTCGCTGCCATTTATAGGCCAACGCACGCTTGGCCATCTGAGGTGACTTGCCTTTGTCCAACTGAAACTTGTAATAGGCGGCAGCCCACTTGCTTTTTGCGATCGAGAGCCCAGCGAACTCTTGGAACGTTTGCCTGAGGAACTTCGTGCAAGCCCAACGCGCCGACACGAATCGCTGCTTGCCGCTTTGAGTCGTTAGTGGCGCGATGCCTGTGGCTGCCTGAAGTGAACCGGCATCTTCGTAGCGAGTCCGGTCGTCGCCCATCGCAGCGATCATCCGACTGTGAGTCAGGTCCGAGGCTCCCGGCAACGATTTGAAGATCGCGTAGTCTTCATGCTCAACCACCGCTTCAGCGATCTGTGCGGCATAGATTCGGATCTGTGCGTTGTAAGTTTGGATCAAAGACACCAATGCCACGACTCGCATCGAATTGGTTTCGATCAGAGTCGAATCGTCACTCAAAGCAGTCGCGTCGAGCAACAACTGGACGCGCTGTTCGGCTTTGGCTCGAGACCCGATGCCGTAGAACAGTTTTCGCAGTCTGGTGGCTCCGGCTTTCTGAGCGACCGCAAGATTCGGATACTTAAGCAGAAACGCAATGATAAAATCCGCGTAAATCCTGGCGGCTCCAAGCTTGAGAACCTCGGGGAAATACGTCTTGAGAACTGCTTTGAGCCCATTGCAATGTGCCGTGCGTTGATCGACAAGCCGGCGGCGATCTGCGGCCATCGCAGCGAGCTTTCGGGTTAACGGCGACTCCGTCCGCAGAGGTCGAAGCTTTGCGATGTAGTGTTTCAGATACTGACACAGCAGCATTGCGTCACCAGGATCGTTCTTGCCGCCACCGTGAGCGAAGGCTTTCCGATAAGACGCCATCGCAGCGGGATTGATTGGATAGAGGGTGAGATCATCGTGCCCCAGCAGCGCCGAGATGAGTGCTCCTTTGGTGGTTTCGATAGCCACGGCGAACTGGCTGTCGGGATATTGCTTTCGCAGCTGTTGGATCCAGTCCTGGATGGCGGTCGCGTCTTGCTGGAGAAGTCCTGCGGTTTGAGCTTGCCCGTCTTGCACGTGCCACGCGTGGGTTTGATCGGCCCAGTCGATGCCAACGAGGACGGTTTTTTGAGTTAAACTGTTCATGGATTCCTGCTTTCAAGAGTGGGATTTCGAGTGCTTGTTCGATCACGGCGCGAAGTGCTTATGGATGGTCTTTTATGTAAGGAGTCATCATCTGAGTATTCGTTTTGCGTGATTGAAACGGGACGCTGCGAAGGTCTTCGGTAAGTCGTTTAGGCGACGGCCGGACGATTCGTCAGCGTCCCGACAGGCGTTTGAGTTATCCACAGACTAATTACAGAATTTGCAATTTCGCCGTATCAACAATAAGCTGTTGTCTGCCTGCTCCGAGCTACATTCTGGCTCCCGAGGCAGACAACCAATCACGATACGCAATGACCATAAGCCGGACTTGCGCGTGGTTTAGAAAATGGATGATCGCTGGTTCCGGCTCGGTGATCACGGACGTTATCCTGCGGAGGCTGTATCGATTTGGCTTCGCAGATGGTGGCTTGCGGGAAGACACAAAACGCCTGAAGTCGCACTCGATCGGAGACGACTTGGCGCTTCTTCACAATTGAACGCGCGCCGACGTGCATTCGATGGTTGACGCTTGGCTCGAGCCAAAGTTCAAACAGATTCAACGATCGTTGCGTCGACATGCGGCAACGCGCACCGACGTGCATTCTGCAGGATTGGTTAAACTCAGAAGCCAAAACTCAAACCGATTGAATGATCGTCGCGCCGACGTGCAGATTCCGGGTTTGCATTCGATTCAATGACGGGCAATAATGCAAATGAATCGGCGACGCGTACTCGATCGAAACCGGGATCGTAACGCTAACCGCCGGATAACAAAGCGTTGAACCGAAGCCGCATTTTACGCTCGGCCAACGTCGTTACGCGGATGATGCTCGTCCCTCGCATTTTATCATCCGCTACACTCACTTCATACCTTTCTCATGCGTCTCGGTTAACGCAACCGTTATCCAACGCAGTGGAGCGCACACTGGCACAGTCAAAATAATTGGGTTCAATTAGAATCTTACACAGAGGCAAAGATGGGAGAAGAACAAAACCCTTACAAATCGCCCGCCGGCAAGCTAACAGGCGACGAGATTCATGTTGACGAGCCTCGGGCCGAAATGCGTCCTGTCTACCGGTTCCTTTCCGGGCTAATTGGAGTTTTGGCGATTCTAACTTCCATCCAAACAGCATTCGATTTCGTGGGGACAGAATATTTTTGGCGATTCACTCCGGTTGCAATATGGCAAATCTTAATGGGCGGATACGGACTCTGGCTGGCCTTCAATGGCACGACTAACCTGTTTGTGCGATCATAATTGCACCCTTCGATATGCTCGACGCCGATCGGCTTAGTCGCTAGATTATTGACAACCCCTCAACCGGGCCCGTCGGATAACAATGCGTTGAACCGAAGCGGAGAGGCCTTCGTGATTGGCTCGTCGCCGGATGGTCGTTCCTCCCATTGTATCCGGCTCCAGTTTCACTAATTTACATTTCTCGGTCCGCTCGGTTAACGCGGACGTTATCCAGACTGACCAATGTGGACGTGCCAGCAATGTGAAATTCATGTCGAACAGCAGTTTGATGCTTGCTGGAATTGTGGGACAAAAATAGACGGGACGATGACAGAAGACTTCCGCCACGCTGACCAGTGCATTCCAGCGACACCAGCACCCAATCGCCAATACTCTCTGGCACAGGCGTTCTGGATCTTCACGATGACATCATTGGTGGTATTGGGATACGCAACCGGCCACGCAGTTCTGCTGCTTGTCGGATTTTCGAGTTTGGCAATGACTGCGACGTGCTGGTTATTCTCATACCAGATGCACGAAATCCAGCGTGCGATACGAAAACAATCACCCGAGAACGATCATCCAAATTGATGTCATGCTCGACCAGTGCTTAGGGAGCTGTTAAGATTAGGGCAAACGATTCAATCCGCTGTCTGGATAACAATGCGTTGAACCGAAGCGGAGAGGCCTTCTCGGTCGTTTTGTCGCCGGATGGTCGCAGGCTCCCATTGTATCCGACTCCAGTTTCACCAATTCACATTTTCAGGTCCGCTCGGTTAACGCGGACGTTATCCACCTCGCCATGCCGAAGTTCACGACGCGGAGCATCTTCTACTGGACGGCCGTCTTGGCCGCCGGTCTTGGTGCTCTCGCGTGGCTAGATTACGGTTATCGAACCGATGCATCCAGTGAATCGTTTCTTGTATGTGACCGCGAGTATTCCCCCGATTGGCAATCTCGACCTCAGTTTGATCGACTCTCAGGCGTCAATTGTCGTCCTGTCGTTTTACAAAACGTCCCGACTGGACGGCCGGGCCAATTCGAAACCTACATCGATCAAAAACTACTCTCGGTAAATTTTGATGACAGATTTGGAAATAGTTCATTCAAATACAATTTTAGTGTGGACGCGAACTTCAATGATTCGTGGGGAGAGTACTACGTCTCAGGTCGACTAAACGGTGGCGGCAATACCGACTCGAGTTGCCTGGTTAACTATCGCTTGGATACAACCGAAAAACAAATGATTGTTGAAATCAATCAACGCTTGAGCTACCCTGAACGCTTCGTGCATTGTGAACTCGTGTTTCAATGGGATGGCAAGCGTTTCGTACTGCTTGACGGTGGATAACAAAGCGTTGAACCGAAGCCGCGTTTTCCGCTGTGCGAACATTGTTCCGCGGATGATGCTCGTTCCTC
The DNA here is from genome assembly GCF_008087665.1 of Mariniblastus fucicola. Taxonomy (GTDB): domain Bacteria; phylum Planctomycetota; class Planctomycetia; order Pirellulales; family Pirellulaceae; genus Mariniblastus; species Mariniblastus fucicola. The sequence goes on along the minus strand of NZ_CP042912.1, from coordinate 2,362,379 downwards.
GCATTTTATCATCCGCTCCACTCACTACTTACCTTTTCGCCGCGTCTCGGTTAACGCGGGCGTTATCCTGCTCAAAACGTTCTCATGCGAACTTTATTGTCATACTTACTATTGCTCGTGCTAAAACTGTTCGGTGCCGAACGACTCGATAGACACGACGCACTCCCGCTTGGCAGTTCATTGAGCGACGCCATTGCTCTCTACGGTGACCCATTCGAAGTTTGCAAGAGTGACAGCTTACCAGAATCGACTGAATACACATTTGATGTCTCACCGTTCCATGGATGTGTCGCGTGGGAATGGCGAGGTCAAATCCACTGCATCGTCTATTTTCCTGAGAAATCCTTCCCTGCGCCAGATCTCAAATTCATGTGCGACAATTACGGAGATGGCAAAAACTGGACTGTGGCGACAGAAGGTTATCTCTACTTTCGCGAAGACAAACTTGTTAGATTGTGGTGCAGCGCAATGCCTCCAATCGGTGTAGCGACTATGGAATACTGGAGTGCAAAGGAGGCGTACTCCTCGTCGATCGCAAATGGAGAATCCGCAGGATAACAATGCGTTGAACCGAAGCGGCGTATATTGCTCGGCCATTCCGTCGTCGGATGGTCGTGACCTCCCATTGTATCCGACGACATTTTCCGGCAAACTAACACTTCTAGGTCCGCTCGGTTAACGCGGGCGTTATCCCGCTCAACCCAACCGAGGGCAAACTCACCAATGAGAACCGTGCGCGTGTTTTGCTGTCTTCTGGCATGCCTGTCGCTGGCTGGTGCCGCCTGCAGTTTCACGCCCAGTCCCAAGTACTCTCTCGCTGGCAAATTGCCCAGCAACGTCGCAATACTCGAAACCTTTAGCGACACTACCGGGATGGATGCCTTTTACATGGTGAAGGCTAGTTACACTACGGAAGACGAACTGAATGAGATCATACGAACGTTTCACCTTGAGGCTGATCCAGATGGCGTGTCTGACTTAAGTTTCGCCGGACTGTTTGATGAACGCGCGAATATTTCGTGGTTCCCCTTGCGGGACGCAAATAGGAAATATGAATTTGACTCTGTCAACGATGACGGGACGTTTAAGAAGAGTGTCAATGGCAGCTATGAGAATGCCATGTGCGTAGATGACGTGAAAAAAATATTTATAATTCAATCCGCCGCGAAGTAGGTACACTCGCAAATGCCGGATAACAATACGATGCACGCGAAGCCGGGTCTTGCGTGCTGCTTGGAATAGATGATCACTTGTCCCGGCTCGGTGATCTTGGTCGTTATCCAGCGAAAGCTTTATCGAATTGGCTTCGCAGATGGTGGCTTGAGTGTAGATCTTGCACGTTCGAAGTCGCACTCGATCGAAAGCGTCTTGGTGGTTCATCAAACCCGAACGCGTGCCGACGTGCATTCTGTATGGCTTGGACAAAACGGATTGGCAACTCAAACCAGTTCAACGATCGTTGCGTCGACATGCGGCAACGCGCTACGACGTGCATTTTGCCGTTTCACTGCCTGAGAAACTGAACGCTCAAAACGATTCAATGATCGTCGCGCCGACGTGCAAATGCTGTGTTTGCATTTCCTTCGATGGCGAGCAATAATGCAAACTCACCGGCAATGCGTACTCGATCGAAACCGAGCTCGGGACGCTATTCGCAGGATAACAAAGCGTTGAACCGAAGCCGCGTTTGGCGCTGGTCAAAACGTCGTTCCGCGGATGATGCTCGTACCTCGCATTGTATCATCCGCTCCACTCACTGCACACCTTTCTGCCGCGTCTCGGTTAACGCGGACGTTATCCAACTCAATCAAAACGTCAGTTCCCATATACCTGCGAAGGCAACGGATGCCGAAACCACGTACAAATCGCTTACTAAGAATATCGATTTCAACGCTTCTTTGGTGCACTCCGACTTGCGCTGCTTTTCTATGCGGGATGTTTTGGAATGATGTGGACCGAAATACACGCGGCAAAACGATACCCATGACAATTCCGCTCGGCGAATCTCGCGCAATTTCAAATCAATCCGGAATGCCCGAACTCGTGATAGAAAATCCGGACATTGTCGCTGCAGAATTCAAAAGGGCCAGTGAATTCATCGTGACCGCGAAACGTATTGGCGTGACAGACCTGTACACATACAATAAAATGAGACGGAAGACCACGTACATACTTGAGGTGACTCGCTAGTGGGCAACGTTGGATAACAAAGCGTTGAACCGAAGCGTCCAAATCGCTAGGGTTGGCCAAGTCGTCGGATGGTCGTACCTCCCATTATATCCGACGACAATTTTCACTAATTCAAACCCATTCGACGCCTCGGTTAACGCGGGCGTTATCCTGCGGAACTATCTTGCGTCGACAGGCTTGTGACATGCAGGAAAATTCAGTTGGCAGCGTGATGGCATGCAGCCCTTGCGCGGACGTATTCGACAACTAAACGAATGCAGGCGTAAAGGCAGCACGCATTGGCAAAGTCAATTTGATTTAAGGCGTCATTCATCCGCAACCTCGCTCTGACGTGCAATTGGCAGGCTCGAATCATGCGGACGACGTGCTCGACTTCGCCGCGACAGGTCGCTAGAATTAAAGAACGCCAGGACCGGACACGCGGATAACAAAGCGTTGAACCGAAGCGGAGATGGGTTCGTGGTTGGCCAGTCGCCGGATGGTCGCAGGCTCCCATTGTATCCGGCTCCAGTTTCACTAATTTACATTTCTCGGTCCGCTCGGTTAACGCGGACGTTATCCAACTATGGCTGGAGTGCGCGGACGACATGATCGAACGGGCCCAATCAGTGCCCGCAACAATGAAACCACACGGACGCATAAATTATGATCCGATTCCGAATTTCCACTCTGCTCTGGGTTACTGCGATCGCTTGCACTGTCCTATTCTTTGCTTCTCGTGAGGCAACGCGGAATCGCAAAATCCAGGAGCTAACAGAACAGATTGAGCTTCAAGGACGCGACAAAATCTCTTCTCCAAGCTACGCGGATATTGACTTCAATGTGCCGGAATCAGCAGATGGTTCGATAGTCATTAGTGGCTCGCGAATCATCCCGTAGGATGCTTGGGGCATGCTCGACGTCGATTGGTCAAGTTGCTAGGATATGGTGAATGGCTTCGTTGGATAACAATGCGTTGAACCGAAGCGGAGAGGGCTTCGTGGTTGGTTTGTCGCCGGATGGTCGCAGGCTCCCATTATATCCGACTCCGATTACACCAATTTACATTTCTAGGTCCGCTCGGTTAACGCGGACGTTATCCAGCTTCACAAACAAGGCGTAGAATGTTTCAGTGGATTGTCGTAGCTGTCGCGGCACTTTTCTTGTTGGCTGGTCTCTCGCTTTTTTCCCAGCTATACCCAAATTTGGTGGCCTGTTGGCAGGCCGCTGACTGGCCAACGGCCGTGGGCGTTGTCAACAGTTCCGATGTGCTTGAATCGTCAACATCCAAAGGAACTCCGACTTACATGGCAACAGTAGACTACACGTATTCGGTAGCTGGACGGAGCTTTAATGGCTACACCATTGCTCATGGTTTTGAATCCACAAAGAATCGAGAAACTCACGCGGCCATCGTCAATATTTTACAGGAATCAACGATTGTCGCAGTCAGGTACAATCCTGAGTCGCCGCAAGATTCAACACTGTCGTATGGATTGCATCGATCCATGATTATCTCACTGACCTTTCTCGCTTTGTGGTTTATTGTCGTGCCACTGATATCTGCTGCTATCATTATGGACAGCAGTTTTGACAGAAAGTTAATTGAAAACATTTCGTTGGCTGTGAAATCCGCCGCTGGATAACAATGCGTTGAACCGAAGCGGAGTTGGCTTCGTGGTTGGCAAGTCGCCGGATGGTCGCAGGCTCCCATTGTATCCGACTCCATTTTCACTAATTTACGTTTTCAGGTCCGCTCGGTTAACGCGGGCGTTATCCCGCTCAAATCCCAATGGTTGCATGAGGACGGAATGGCGAAGTATTGCATGACTTGGACGACTCGTCATTTATTAGTGCTAGTCGCTCTATTCGCGTTTGCCTTAGCATTGAATCATCGTCGCTCGCGGTTTATGGCTGCAATTGAGGGACATCAAGCTGCATGCGTCGCCTGCCAGAAATCGGCATTCAGCGCCATGAAATGGGGCGACAGCCCGTCAACCGTCTTCGCAATTTCTGCTGTTGGAAAACGACATCGACAGGCAGCTTCGTTGCACAATTCTGCGATATGGCGTCCATGGCTAATGCTTGCGCCCCAGCCCATCCATGACGATTCGATACTCATTTTCGATGACATCAGCAATACAACGACACGAGTGCTCATTCGGCAATGAATATTCAGCAACCTCACGCCGCCGCCAGCGCGTCGACGTCGTGTCCGCGTTCGCTTAGACTTGCCCTCTCGTCGACTTTCGAGATAAAATATAAGCCCGAACGCGGCACGCTGGATAACAAAGCGTTGAACCGAAGCCGCGTTTTCCGCTGTGCGAACATCGTTTCGCGGATGATTGGCTGACGCCAATTTTATCATCCGCTCCACTCACTACATACCTTTCACCCGCGTCTCGGTTAACGCGGGCGTTATCCCGCTCGAATGATTCAATTTCGCATAATCCATCTCTTGGCTGCCACCGCTTATGCATCATTGATCGCGGCCTTGATTCCGTTTGGCGAAATGGGGCGATCGGTAATTCCGATCTTGGTGTTGCCGTTGCTTTTCTTGATACCGTGCGTTTACAATTCTGATGTCTGTCCGGGTATTCTAAAGACCCGTTATCACGTTGGGATCGGGGCTCTTTTGTCAGTCCTATTGGTTCCGGGCATCGTGTATGAATATGGCTGGTGGAGGATCCCATTCAACATACTGATTACGCTCTTTTTGATGCCGGCTGTCCTTGCAATGCTGCAGCTAATAAAGCACCAATCGGGAAGCAGAGCGAATATTGAACTACGAATTGCACAAATCGTCGCGATTTGGCTGCCAATCACCATGTTTGGAATTGCGAGATGTTTCGGTAGAATGATGCCGCTCGTTTAGTGCCGAAGACGCGGGATAACAAAGCGTTGAACCGAAGCCGCGTTTTCCGCTGTGCGAACATCGTTCCGCGGATGATTGGCTGACGCCAATTTTATCATCCGCTCCACTCACTACATACCTTTACCCCGCGTCTCGGTTAACGCGGGCGTTATCCAACATCACTAAATGCATATAGCACTTCCGGTTTTTTGGCTACTCCTTCCTCTCGTCGTCTACATAGGAAACCGGTGTCGAACCAATCGGCTCAATGGACTGATATTGTTTTTCACGACTGTCTTGGCTGGGTACTTCCTACTTCTTGCAGCAGTCTGGGCTGTTGACGCCGATCTGAGTTCGAAATTAGACAGATTCGACAAGAATGGAGATGGGTGGTTCAGTGACGCCGAAATGACGCCAGCTGCTGAACGGGCGATGCAGGAACTAACCGATGACACAGGACGTGCCCTCGCTCCCGTCATTGGATTGCCCTACACTGCGATCTGGGTTTTTGTGTGTTTTTCCATTTTGTATTTGGCCGAATGGATCACCAAAATGTTTGGCCAAAAATCGAACGATGATGAAATGACACCTCCAGTCGTGAGGTACCCGGAATCAGACGTAAACCCGTACCAACCGCCCGGCGTTGGATAACAAAGCGTTGAACCGAAGCCGCGTTTTCCGCTGTGCGAACACTGTTCCGCGGATGATGCTCGTTCCTCGCATTGTATCATCCGCTCCACTCACTACTTACCTTTTCGTCGCGTCTCGGTTAACGCGGGCGTTATCCAGACTGAGGTCACAGTGAAGAATGTTAGCCTCAAATGGCTGTTTGGATTGACGCTGAATATCGCGTTGATCGCATGCTTGTTTACTTCGCCAACTACGGGCAACTTCGTCTATATGTGGCTGCTCTTTAGTTTGTATTGGAGTTGCATTGGTTTGGCCAAGGATCGGCGACCGGTGGTTTGGGCCGCTTGCGCAGGGGCGACTTGGCCTGTGATAGCGATTTTGCTTAATGCCGCCGCAATCGTATTTACAAACGAAACCGTTCAAGGCCAACTGTATGATGAAGATGGCCCAGTCGGTTTTGCGTTAAAAACAACCGTATTGATATCGATTCTTTCTTTGTCTGGGTTTCTTTTGGGCCTGCTGCCGGGCGCTACCGTGTTCGCTGCCAACGCATCCAAACTTCACTTGCGTAAAATTTGGCAAACGAAGATTGCGCGCAGACAGTTCAACAAACCACGTTAAACTTGTAAAATAGTAGGATGCGATTCACTCCGCTGCCTGGATAACAATGCGTTGAACCGAAGCGGAGAGGTCTTCGTGGTTGGCTTGTCGCCGGATGGTCGCAGGCTCCCATTGTATCCGGCTCCAGTTTCACTAAATTACATTTTCAGGTCCGCTCGGTTAACGCGGGCGTTATCCAGCGGAACTATCTTGCGTCGACAGGCTTGTGACATGCGAGAGAATGCAGTTTGCAGCGGTGACATGCGGCCTTTGCGCGGGCGTATTCGAGAACTGGGCGAATGCAGGCACAAAGGCAGCACGCATTGGCAAAGTCAATTCGACCGAAGGCGTCATTCATCCGCAAACTCGCTCTGACGTGCAATTGACATGCTCGAACCATGCGGACGATGTGCTCGACTTCGCCGCGGCAGGTCGCTAGAATTAGGGAACGCTGGGGCGGCAATCGCGGATAACAATGCGTTGAACCGAAGCGGAGAGGCCGTCCTGGTTGGCAAATCGCCGGATGGTCGTGCCTCCCATGGTATCCGGCTCCATTTTTACTAATTCACATTTTCAGGTCCGCTCGGTTAACGCGGACGTTATCCAGACTCAACCATATGAATCGCACTTAGAAAGCAAGCTTGCTGGCTGAAATTGAGCAAGAACTAGTCAACGCTGTCCCAAGGGCTCTAGCGAAAGTAGAGTCTGAACGAATCTTGGCTGCCGCAATCGTCCCTTATCTTGGCTGGTGCTTCGAACTCGAAGACCGAGCTGAAATGGCTATGGATATCTGGACCGTAGACACTGAGACGGCAACTCGAATTCAGAACGCCGAACCTGCTCCCAAAAAGGCGTTTTGGAACCTTTTTCAATGGTCGGAACATGTCGAACGCGGCCCAATTCGGATCGATTCAGACAAACTAAACCGCAACCTTGTCAAATGGTATGAATATGCAGACGATCTCGAGGGTGATCAGGATGTTTTGGACGACATTGGTCGTGCTACTGCAAAGGCTTGCCTAAATTTGAACAATCAAGGCTGGAACGACAATCAATTCACAGACAACTTCATCGTATTTACTGACTGCTGCGAAGACGAGCATTCGAATTTTGCTTTAGCTGAATCTGCGACTAAAGAATGGATTGCGAAACAAGAGGCGAAACACCAATGTACATTCAAGGGACTAACCACCTACACCTCCGATTTTGACATGGGAATGGATATGGGGATGGGTCCACCACCGGGATGGTCCATATGACGTCATGTCTGGATAACAAAGCGTTGAACCGAAGCCGCGTTTTCCACTGTGCGAACATCGTTTCGCGGATGATTGGCTGACGCCAATTTTATCATCCGCTCCACTCACTACTTACCTTTCACCCGCGTCTCGGTTAACGCGGCCGTTATCCCGCTTGAATCGAGACTGCATGAGAACGACACAACTTAGCGGTTTACGCAGACAATCGCTCGGCCAACTGCTGCCATTCGCGTTGCTGCTGTTCACAATTGGCTGTGGTTCAAGCGATACAGAAATAACTGCCAAAAACAATTCAGGACAGACGTTGGAGAATGTATCAGCATTGGCGAACGGAAAGAGTTTCACATTCGGAGTACTGATTGACGGTGGCGAGAAGGGGTACATGACTGCTGAACGCACTTTTGGTGGAACATTTCCCCTCACCATGACGATGCAATTTGAGAATCTGGATGGCGAATCGTTTCAACGAGAAATCAACTTCAAGAATAAGCCAACTCGAAAACTGACTGTTACAATAGATGAAGGATTGAACGCACTGGGAACGTTTGAATAATGGTTTGAGCGGCCTGAACAGCGCGGTATAACAAAGCGTTGAACCGAAGCGACATTGGGGCGCTTTGCCAGATCGTTCCGTGGATGATTGGCTATCGCCAATTGTAATCATCCACTCCACTCACAAATTCAAACTTTAAATCGTCGCTCGGTTAACGCGGGCGTTATCCCGCTAGGTGACATGACAGACGATAAACAGGCAGAATTTCTCCGGGCATGGAATCGAGTCAGGTTCGACTTCCTTTCCGAAACCGAATTCATACTTGCGCTCCTCTCACTTATCGAGAGCGACGCCATCAAAGTATATTTCTCCCTGCCGAGTGACTGTCGCGATCTGGTTTCAACCGTACTTCAAGAGACGCCTTGCTCAACTTGGGAAAAATATTCGTATGGTTACGTTGAAGATGGCGAATTAAGGAGCAGGGTTGCTGAGGCATTGCTGAACTCCATTCATAACAGGAATGAATCACAGGTTTGCTTAACCGAAGCTGATCTCCCTGCAGATACTGCAGCCTTTCAGGCAGACGATCCCAAATTGCCCACACTCGAGCGTGTTATTGGGATCGTTTCCGAATGGTTCGCAATTGAACAATCGAGCATCACACCATCAACTACCCTTGAACAGATTGATGCCGACGAATTGGATGTTCTAGAATTGATTGTCATACTTGCCAAGCTATTCGGCGTCCGATTCGCCGACGATGCGTTTCTTGCCGTGACTAGTCATGACAACCATTACGATGGGCGAGGTGAACTTTCAATGCAAAAACTTGCAGGTGTGGTCGATTCCGCACAAACAATCGCGGGATAACAAAACGATGCACGCGAAGCCGGACTTGTGCGTGCAAATTGAAGCAATGACTTCCGTTCCGGCTCGGTGATCGTAGCCGTTATCCAGCGGAACTATCTTGCGTCGACAGGCTTGTCACATGCAGGACAATGCAGTTGGTAGCGTGACGACATGCAACCCTTGCGCGGACGTATTCGACAATTATGCGAATGCAGGCGTAAAAGCAGTGCGCATTGGCAAAGTCAATCTGATCGAAGGCGTCATTGATCCGCAACCTCGCTCTGACGTGCAATTGGCATGCTCGAATCATGCGGACGACGTGCTCGACTTCGCCGGGGCAGGTCGCTAGAATTAAAGAACGCTTGTGCCGGACACGCGGATAACAATGCGTTGAACCGAAGCGGAGATGGCTTCGTGGTTGGTTTGTCGCCGGATGGTCGTGCCTCCCATTATATCCGACAACAGTTTTCACTAATTTACATTTCTTGGTCCGCTCGGTTAACGCGGACGTTATCCAACTTGGGCTGTTTGAGCTGAATGAATCGACTCAGAAACTTCACCCTCCTTGAACTTCTCCTTTTTACGCCGATCTGCGCTGGATTCCTCATTACAAACCTCAGTGCACGGACAAATTTTACTGAGTCTTACGTATTCAACACTGGTCTCTTTGTGCAAACCATGCAGAGAGGCTGGCCAAGAGTTTACCAACAAGAAGAATCGATTCGTGAATATCACGGACAGCTTACGGAAACCGATCGAACAAAATGGCAGGAAGACTTCCTGAATGTAAACAGACCGAGAATCAACCGTCCGGCAGGAATGTTAATGAACTGCTTTGTGCTGTTGATCGTGCTTGCATTGTGCCATTGCTTGTTGGCTTCTTGTTTGGCAATACGAACGCACTGGCTTCGACAATCCATGAGGAGACAGGCGAAGTGAAGTTGTTCCGAACATGCTCGACGTCGATTGGTTGGGACACTAAAATTCAAAGAACGATTCACTCGGAATGTTGGATAACAAAGCGTTGAACCGAAGCGGAGAGGGCTTCGTGGTTGGCTTGTCGCCGGATGGTCGCAAGCTCCCATTATATCCGACTCCATTTTCACTAATTCACATTACTTGGTCCGCTCGGTTAACGCGGACGTTATCCAACAACGGCTGGAGTAGGCGGACGCCAGTTTGTGTTGAGACGCCGCTTAAAGAATTGGCAAATATGAATTTTTCTGTTTGGCAACTATTTGGTCTTGTCTCCCATATCGCGATCGGCATGCTGGTGTTTCCGCTAATCATCAATGCAGCAAATCGGGTTTCGATGGGACAAGAAGTTCCTGAACATGCGGCGACACTCCTTGCTGTTGCTGGAGGGATTCTAGGAGCATTTATTTACCTTAATTGCATTGCTGTGACCCCCTTTCTAAATCGCAAATATGGACCCGGGGTTTCAGCATGTGAAAAATGCGGCCGAAAAAACGCAATCACGTCTTTGATCTGCCCGCGATGCGAATCAAAAATTGATCATTAATACGAATCTCTAACCAATGCTCGACTTCGGTGGGCCAAATTGCTAGGATATCGAGAACGGGCCAATCGGCATGTTGGATAACAAAGCGTTGAACCGAAGCGGAGAGGCTTTTGTGGTTGGCCACTCGCCGGATGGTCGCAGGCTCCCATTGTATCCGACTCAATTTTCACCAATTTAAACTTTTCGGTCCGCTCGGTTAACGCGGGCGTTATCCAGCGGAACTATCTTGCGTCGACAGGCTCGTGACATGCGAGAGAATGCGGTTGGCAGCGTGATGACATGCGGCCTTTGCGCGGACGCATTCGAGAGCTGGGCGAATGCAGGCGTAAAGGCAGCACGCATAGGCAAAGTCAATCCGACCGAAGGCGTCATTCATCCGCAAACTCGCTCTGACGTGCAATTAACATGCTCGAACCATGCGGACGACGTGCTCGACTTCGCCGCGGCAGGTCGCTAGAATTAAGGTGCGCCAAGGACGGCAATCGCGGATAACAAAGCGTTGTAGACGGAAAAAAGGTACCGCGGACCTTACATGGGATCGCACAACTTCAAACCTTTGCGACGGCTCGGTGATCCTCGCCGTTACCTGCTCCGAGATGGCTGCCACTGATTGGCATTCGAGTTAAACGGCGAAACTGGTAATCTTGTGCTGCGATTTCGCTAATCTGTCGACCTGAAAGGACTCTTGTGATGTTCATGCTTTTGATGCTCACTGTCATTTCGTTACCATTGGCACCCATAGCTGATGAAACCCAAGTGCCCGACAATTATCAAGGTGTTTGGAAAATTGTCGCTGCTGTCGATGAGGATGGTATTCGGTCGACATCAGATGACACTGGATTTGCAGAATCAAATCCAATCGAGTTATTGATCATCGGCAATCGCGTTATTCAGGTAAAGGATGACGGATCTTCTGTTCTTGCAGTTGCGACAGTTCTACAGAGCAAAAATGGGCTAACTTTGGATCTTCGAACTGGGATCGCCCACGACAAAACGAACTCGCCGACTTACTGGAATTTGAAACTAGAAAACAACAAGCTTAAGATTGAACTTGCTGTCGATAGGTATGACAAAGATCCAAGGACAAACACGAAGGCCGTCCCGTCGTATCAGGCAATTCGACAGCGCAGATAACAATAAGGCACGGCAAAAGTTGTCAAAGGCACGGCAAAGGTTGTCAGGAGCCAAATTGGTTGTCTTGGCAAACACTATTCGCGTCCATTGGCGTTCATTCGCGGTTGAAACATCAATCGCTTCCCCAGGTGTGACTCTCCCCTGACCGCAGGGGAATTGTGATTCTGCCAAACCGTTTGAACAACGTCCCGATCAAATGGGGACGAGGGAAGCGCCACGAAGGATGCGGATGTTTCCTGGCCACAGAGATCACAAAGGGCACTGAGGAAAACTGAGTTGGGGCGAGCAGGCGGTTGGTTCGTGCGATAGGCTAAGTACTGCCGCCGGTCCGTTGCGTTTTTAACGCCGGCTAGCGCCTTGCCGCTCATATTTAACGGCGGCTAGCGCCCTGCCGCTCACTTCTACCACACAGTGCCTGGTTCGGCGACGCAGAAACACTGGGCTCTGTGTCCTCGGTGAGCTCTGTGGCAAACAAACCGAACACCGCGGCATCGTTCCCCGCGTGTCTTTCTGCGGCCGCGTGGATTTGCCAGAATCGTCTGAGCGATCCTGTCCTGCTGGCTCAACTCTACAGAAGCATTTGGCTTTGTGGATCGATTCCGACGCCATCGGAAAGCTCGCGAAGCTTCTCCAGCACGATCAGCAACCCGCCGGGATCGATGAAAGCGTCCGGGTCGTCGTTGCCCTTCACTTTCTTTTCAAAGTGGAACAGGTCGAAACGCGAATCGCATTCCTTGAAGGTCTGTAGCTTTTCCCGTTCGTCACCGGTAAGCGTCAAGGCACGGAACTCGCCGACCATCTCTTCGATCTGAGTCGTGACTTCGGTGTTGAGATCCAGCACGATGTCCATCGCAGAGAAATCCTGCGGAGAGAAAACAGCCATCGATTCGAATTGGTCTTCGCGGAACGAGATTTCACCGAAGTCATAGCGGTCGCCCAGTTCCGCAATCGCGGTTTTCACGGCTGCCGGCGTCGGCAGGTTCTCGCGTTTAAAGAACACGAAAAACGTGTCGGTGTATTCGTATTGGTCGTTCTCAAACAGTGACATCGCATTCCTCACAGGGTCGTTGTTCCACGTTTATAGCAGAAAACTTCCGCATCAGGCGGCGATTTCACAGGACGTTAACGAGGTTTCGAAACTGGGCAGGATGCAGGATTTAAAAAGGGCTGGTGCTGCGGCGGCAGGGAGGGATTTGCAATCCACAGGCTGGAAGCCTATGCACTGGCGGGGACGGATGGAAGCGTCCACAGGCTGGAAGCCTATGCCACCTGTTGCCGGGCTTAGCCGAGTTCCTTCGAACGTTCGGTTGCGGCTTCGACGGCGGAGATTATGGACTGTTGAAAGCCGTTGTCGAACAGCGCCTTCAGGCCAGCGATCGTCGTTCCGCCGGGGCTGGTGACGCGATCTCGCAAAACGGAAGGATGGTCGCCGCTCTCGATCGCGAGCTTGGCAGCGCCGAAGACGGTTTGAGCCGCAAGCTGGTCGGAGACGTTTCGCGGCAGGCCACATTTGACTCCGCCGAGCGCCAACGCGTCGATCAGCTCGAATATATATGCCGGGCCGGAACCAGAAAGCCCGGTTACCGCGTCCAGCAAGTTTTCGGCGACTGGAATCACGATCCCGGTCGTTTCCATAAACGCTTTGATTCGATCTCGATCGGCCTCCGCGACCTGGTCGCTACAGGACATGCCGCAGGCACCGGCGCCGACCAGGCAGGGAGTGTTGGGCATGACCCGGATCACGGTTTCGATCGCGGTGCGCGATTGGATGGATTTGATGTCGACACCGGCCATGATCGAAACGACCAGCGGAGGATTCTCTCGGCCCGCAATCGCGGACTTGATCGACTCGGTTTCGGTCGCGGCGACAAAGTACTGTGGCTTGACGGCCAGGAACACGATGTCGGCGCTGGCAAAGACGTCTGCATTGGAATCGGCTTTCTCCACCGAGCGCGAATTTGTTTTTGCGCTGAAGGCTTCGATCGCGTCGCTGGAAGGATCGGCGACGATGAACGCAACGTCCGCGTCACTCGCTGCGATGCCTCCGGCGAGTGCCTGAGCCATTTGACCGGCTCCGACAAATCCAATTGAAATCATGACAGTTCCTTCTGTTCTATCCATTGAGTGCGAAGTGAGCCTGATGGCGAATGGCTTGCTTCCGAATTCGCGCCAACGTCGTCATCGTCGTCCGTATCACGTTCAGCGTCGTCCGTATCACGTTCAGCGTCGTCATCATCCCGTTCGTTCGGCGGAACAATATTCTGCGGCGTCGGATCGTTGACGGTTTGATCTATGGGAGTGTTCATTTTCGGAAAAGGCCGCAACTCGAATCGATTTCCAAAGTTGGAAAGTAGCGCCGCGAGTCCTGCGATGCCCAGCACGGTCATCACGATGAAAAAGATTGGGATCAACCACGATCCTGTTCGTTTGGTACGCCGCGGACGGACAACGATCTGATCCGTCGCCGGTCCGCTATCAGCATTGCGGTTCGGATACTCCCGCACATCGCCTGGAACGGGTTTGGCCAGCGGGATCGCCATCGGAACGGTGGACTTGGACGACGCAGGATCAGGCAGTTCGACGTCAGACCGTTGCTTGATCGTCTGCATCGACGACAACTTCATCGTCAGGCTTGGGTGCTTGCTGGTTTGCGATGCCGACGGATCGTCATTCTGAACTGATCTCATTCTGTATGGCGAAGGGTAGTCAAGCGGCTCGGACACTCCATTTTCGTCGCGGGCTTTTTCGCGCAGGCCTTTTACGTAACTTGCCCTGAGCTTGTCATCAAGGAGGACTTCATGGGCCCTTACGATCAGGCGGCGGAGTTTCGTGTGCAGCTTGCGTCGGTCGCCGATTTCCTCATCCGACATCTGCTCAAGCTGTTTGAGCATCGCTTTGGCCCGAGAATGGACCTGTTTGCCGAATCCGATCGGATCGCCCATGTTCGGTTTCACGCCAAAGAGCTGGAAGTGGTTTGGATGGTACACGTTTTCGCTAAAACCCAACCAATGGTGAAACGGATTAAATTGTTTTGCCATGAGGCCCCTCGATCGTAGCTTGCCGCAGTTTGAGTTTCGGCTTTCCCGTTTCGGCTGTCCTGTTTCGACTTTCCGCTTTCGCACGGATATCTATACTTATGTGCCTACATCTTAACCACATACGTTTCAGTTGGGTCCCCGTTGGCAACAATGTCTCAGCAAACCAGTCCAAAAAACGACACGTCACCTGACAGCACTGCCTTTGTCAACGTGTCAGCGTACAAATTCGTGCCGATCGAGAACCCTCCAGAGCTGCGTGCGAAATGGCTGCCGCTATGCAAATCGCTGGGCCTCAAGGGCACGATCCTGCTTTCGGACGAAGGCATCAACATGTTTATCGCGGGCGGCGAAGACGCGATGGATCAGCTTCTGGACGAACTGGCGTCTGACGATCGGTTCAGCGACCTGCCGATCAAGAAAAGCTACAGCGACTACCAGCCGTTCAATCGAATGCTGATCCGGTTGAAGAAGGAGATCATTTCGATGGGCGTGCCGACGATTGTGCCGTCTTCGAAAACCAGTCCCAAGATCTCGGCCGCGAAACTGAAACAGTGGTTGGACGAAGGCAAAGAGCTAACGTTGCTCGATACGCGAAACGACTATGAGGTTGAGATCGGCACGTTCAAGGGAGCTCATCCGATCGGCATCGATCACTTTCGCCAGTTCCCCGACGCAACGAAGGAACTGGACGAATCCGTAAAGAAGAAACCGATCGTGATGTTTTGCACGGGCGGCATCCGCTGCGAGAAAGCCGGACCGCTGATGGAGCAGGAGGGCTTCGAGGAAGTCTATCAGCTCGACGGCGGAATCCTGCGGTACTTCGAAGAGGTCGGCGGCGAGCATTGGGACGGCGAGTGTTTTGTGTTTGACCAACGCGTCGCGGTTGCTCCTGACTTAACCGAAACAGAAACGACTCAATGCTACGCGTGCCAGGCCGTGCTGACCGGCGAGGACCAAAAATCTCCGCTCTACGATCCGCCGAACAGCTGCGCGAAATGTTACGTGCCGCCGGATGAAAAACTGCGCGCGACGTTGGCTCAAAGAAACGACCAATTGCGTGCGGTGACCAATCCATTGCCAGGGTCGGAGCCCTACAACAATGTCCGCCCGGTCAACGTGTCGTTGAAGTTCGATCATCGAAAATGCCTGGACATGTTTCTGGAACTGCACGGGCATGTGGAAGACGGCTATTGGGAGAAAGAGTTCGAGCTTGGGCGGATCGTCTATAAGGGTCAGCCGATGTCGCCGGACGACGTGGTCCGTTCGGGTTTTCGCGTGGAGCACCTGTTGCCGCAGACGACTGAGCCAGCGGTTTCAACCGAGGTCGAGTTTTTGTACGAGGACGACGCGATTGCGGTGCTGAACAAACCGGCTCCGCTGCCGATGCATCCGGGCGGGCGATTCAATCGCAACACGTTGAATCACTTTCTGGATTTGATGTACGAAGACTGTCAGATGCGGATCACCCATCGGCTTGATGCGAACACGACGGGTGTCGTTGTGTATGCCAAGAAGCGTTCGATAGCGAATTCGATTTTGCCTCAGTTCAAAAACGGCACCGTGGAGAAGGCCTATTTGGCGTTGGTGTCGGGAGAACCGAAAGAGGATACTTTCTCGTGCGATGCTTCGATTGGAAAAACGCCCGATCGCGCCGGCACGCGATTGGTGGATGCGGATGGCGATGATGCGTTGACTGATTTTGAAGTGCTGGATCGCCGCGACGGCCAGTGCTTGCTGCTTTGTCGACCAAAAACCGGTCGCACGAATCAGATTCGCATTCATCTTTCGCATCTCGGTTTGCCAATCGTGGGCGATCCGGCATACGGTCGCGAGGAAGATCGCATCGCAACGCAAACGTTGGATCTTGATTCGCCGCCGATGTGTCTGCATGCGTGGAAGCTGAGCATTGATCATCCGATTTCGGGTGAGCGGATGGAGTTCGAGGCGCCGCGTCCAGATTGGGCTTGAATGGCGAAATCGTGGCACAGTGGAGACCACAGTTCCACGTTCTAGTGGCGACACGGGGGTGGCATAGGCTTCCAGCCTGTGGACGCGTGGGGTCAGCCGTCCGAAGCGGACGCGCTCAACAATGGCTTGCAAACGGTAGAGACCACCGTTCCACATTTCTTCCAACTTTCGCGTTTACTACACTTCCAACCGCGAGACGTTAGAATCTGTTTGCTGTCCGATTCTATTTACACACAAGGCCCACCATGAACGCCCAGGAACTGCTTGACCAACTTTTGGCTTCCGGAAAAGAACTTGCTGCCAAAGGCAAAGAACTTGCCGACGACGGAGCAGATTATGCTGCGAAGTATATCGAGATCCCCGAAGCCGGTCCTGAACGCGATGCGATGATGGCGAAAGTTGGAGCAGGCGTTGCGGCGACGGGTTTGCTGGCGCTGCTGTTGGGCACCGAAAAGGGACGCAAGACGCTGTCGCCGGTGATCAAAGTCGGATCGCTCGCGGCGCTTGGTGCGTTGGGCTACAAGGCGTATCAGAATTGGCAGGAAGAGAACGGCAATCCGGAATCCGGTGTCGAAGGTTTGGAGATCGGAAAGCTAGACGGAGAGGCTGCTCAGGAAAGAAGCCTGGCGATCATGCGAGCGATGGTCGGAGCCTCCAAAGCCGACGGTCACATCGACGATCAGGAACACGCGGTGATCACTGGGCAGATGAAAGCCGCCGGCATCGAAACGGCAGCGGCGTCTGTGTTGCTGCAGGAGATGGGTCGCCCCGCCGATGCGGATCGAATCGCGAAACTGGCTCAGTCGGTCAACATGAGCGTCGAGATTTATCTGGCGTCGTTGCTGGTCACTGGACAGCAGAACGCGGCGGAGAAAGCCTATCTGGCGGAACTCGCTTCGAAGCTGGAACTGGCTCCGGAATTGGTCGACCAGATCCACCGCGAAGCCGCTTTGGTGACGTAGTGGTTGCCCCAGAACGTGACGATTGGTTTGCTGATCGGCGTCGGCGTCGGTGTGGCTTCGTTGGCGATTTCCCGAATTGACTCAAAATGGTAAGCTCAGGCAGTCGTTCCTGCCTGTTCGCCCTGGATTTAGATGAACTGTTTTTCTCACGCGCTGCCCTCTCTCGACAACGCCTACGTAGCGACCGGATGTTGCATTCCGGACTGGTTGAGTGCCGCGGATCGCAAGTGCCGGGTCCGGGAAAAGAAGGCGACGCCGTTCGTTGATCACGATGATCCAATCGTCGCTGCGGTGGCCAAGGGAATCGTGAACCATCACAAAGACGATTACTGGTTTCACACGAATCAGACGTTTCAACAGATGAACATCAAATTCGCGGTTGAGCTTCGTGAGTTGCTGGATGGCGAGCGTGGAATGCGAACCGGTTTTTTGGGTCACGTACTGATTGAACTTTTTCTTGATGCGTGGCTGCATGAAAAGTTTCCGGGCAAGCTTGAGTTTTACTACCAGCAGCTGGAATCAATCGATCCGGAAAAGGTACAGGACGTTGTTAACCTTTTCGCGACCAAACAAACGGACAAGCTTGCTCCGGCAATCCGCGGCGTGATCAAGGAACGCTATCTTTTTGACTATACGGACGATTCGAAGACGCTGTATCGAATCAACCGGGTCCTGACGAGAATTGGGCTGGAGAAAATCGACGATCGCATTCTCGAATGGATGAAGAACGCACGGACGCGGGTGTATGACCGTGTTCCGGATCTGCTTGATCAATACGCAATCGATTTTGAGGATGAAGAATGAGCGGGATGGTGAAAGTCGAAGTCTTGCGAGCCGCGTGTTGTGTCGCGGGCGGCGACGGCGAGTCTACGGATGCGGAGCGAGTGTTGCTCGATCGTTTGGCAACAGAAACCGGCGTTGGGCTGGCGTCTCTGGAAGCCATGATTTCTCGTGCTTGCACTGACGAGAATTTCTGCAAGGAGCAGTTTCGCGTGCTCAAGGCGGAACCGACCGAGGCGATGGCGATTTTGCTGGACGTCGCGATGGCCGATGGCGTTATCGACGACAAAGAGACCGCGATTCTGAAATGTCTTTCTGAGAGGCTGGAAGTTCCCGCAGAAGTTTTCTCGGCTCTGTTGGCGAAGGCGAAAGAGATCGCTGACGGACGCCGGTGACGTTCGGTTTGAGCGTGCTTGCAAACTTTTACAGCGAATCCTTTTCCCGTAGCGGAACCAAACTGACCGCTCCGCTCGAGCGGATCGTGATCTCATACGTTTGGCCTTCTCGCGGTGGCAAATGGTTGGCTTGACCGTGAGCCGCACGAATCCCCAACTCGGATTGCCGATTCAGGTCGTTGCAGACGTTGCCA
This sequence comes from Mariniblastus fucicola, assembly GCF_008087665.1. GTDB lineage: Bacteria > Planctomycetota > Planctomycetia > Pirellulales > Pirellulaceae > Mariniblastus > Mariniblastus fucicola. The sequence goes on along the minus strand of NZ_CP042912.1, from coordinate 2,343,532 downwards.
AAATCTTCCCAAATCTGTTTCGCGAACTCGGACGCTTCCGACTGAGCATAAATGCCAGAAGGCTTGCTGAAATCGTCGAGCGAAAAACCTTCGGACGGCTTCATGTCATCGCCGTAGATTCGCTTGAAGGTAAAAATCGAAGCAGACCGCAGCGGATCAGCTTGCTCGACGTATTGATCTTCGAATTGAGCCACCCAACAGTCAACGAAAAACGTGTCGCCCAGCAACGTGAACTCGCGACTGGAGCCAATCACGTTGCCGTTTTTGTCGACTTCGCTAAAGGTGACTTCAAGGAACTTCTGGCCATTCTCATCGACGCCTTTTTTGTTCACCGTCAATTGTGCCACGCGGCGGTCGATCTTTAACAGATCCATCGAGACCTTGAGCTTGTCGTTCTCGATCGTGGCTTCTTTCAAATCCAGTTCCTGCTGGTCGAACTTGAGACGCAACGCAGCCAGATCCTGCTTGGCTTGCTTTCCCTCGATACCGGGAACGATATATTCGCTGTATCCCATCCAGCCGCCAAAGCCGACCACGCCAGCGACTGCCATCATCAGGACCGTCCTGACAGCGCTGTTAACGGTATGGACGTTCTCCATTAGCGTTGGTGGACGGCGATCATTATTTTGCGGCATTGCAGCTCCAGGGAAAATCTTGAGGATCCGAAAGCAGGAAGGCGGACCGCGATAGTTATATTTCCCTTCGGCTTTTGAGGCAAAGACTTTTGATTTGCCCAAAGATTTTCCGTGTATTCCGAAAGTGCCCCGTGTAAGCCACTTTGTCGGGCTGAAGCGGCAGAGCGGTCAATCCGTCCCCAGCAAACGCTTCGTTGCGGCGGCAATATCGTCCGACCGCATCAGGGATTCGCCAACCAGGATGGCGTCCACATTTGCTTGCATTAAGCGAGCTACCTCCGAGTGAGTAGAAATTCCGCTCTCGCTGACAAACGTAATATCGTCCGGCAAGCTTTTTCGGATCTCGATGGAATGTTCCAGATTGACCTCGAAAGTATTCAAATCGCGATTGTTGACGCCGACCAGCGAAGGATTGCAGGCAAGCACTTTGTCGATGTTGGCTCGATCGTAAAGCTCGACCAGGGCAGTCATCCCGAGCCCTTCGATCAGAGCATGTAAATCGAACAGACGGGACGCATCCAGGCATTCAGCGATCAGCAGAACCGCATCGGCACCGGCAGCACGTGCGTCGTAAACTTGCCAGGTATCGATCACAAAGTCTTTTCTCAGCACCGGCAGATCGACAGAATTGCTGACGTCGACCAGAAAGTCGCGGTGGCCCTGAAAAAAATGCTCATCGGTCAGAACGCTCAGACAGCTGGCTCCTGCCGACGCGTAAGCCTTCGCGATTTCGACCGGGTTGAAGTCTTCCCGGATCACGCCCTTCGAGGGACTCGCTTTCTTGACTTCCGCGATCAGGCCCATCTCGCCAGCACGTTGCAGCGGTTCCAGAAAGTCACGGGCTGGTGGCACAGCCCAAGCTTCCTTGGCGATGTCGTCGAGAGACTTGTTCCGGTACGAGGCTTCAATTTCAAGAAGCTTTTGATCGACGATCTTTTTGAGGATGGAGTGCACGGCGTCGCGTATCGGAGAGTAAAAACCCCAATGCTAGTCGATGCTTCCGAACCGTCCACTCCTAGCTGACCGAGATTTGCGACACCGACGACATTGGCATGCTCACGGGAGGAGTCGTAGCCGTTGCGAAGTGGCTGGCGAGCTGTTTCTGACGGTAAGCGAAAATCTTGAGCAGATCGGGTTTGACGAAATATTTGTGCACCAACGCCCCAAAACGTGGAATGTAGTGGACTCGGTCGCGGGCCAGAGTCATCGTTGGCGAAATGACCTCAAAGGTATGCTCGTGGAACCAGCGTTTGTACGGACCGCGAAGCTGTTGGTCCACAAATCGAAACGGCGGCGCCCAAGATTCGATCTCGGTTCGCCACTTGATTGGAACGCCATGCAGCTTGAGACGATAGTCGATCAACGCACCTTTTTTCATGTCGATCGGCGTCGGCGTTACGATGTTGAAATGCAGCCACGGAGGAGTAATCTTTTCCAGATTCTCAGCGCGGGAAAAGAAATCAAAAACCTCACTCACAGAGCGATCAATTACCAGCTCGGTCGTCAGTACAAATCCTTCGGTGGGATGTCGCTCAATGCGGATGGGTGTTTCAGACATTTCGGTATCAAAAAAAGTTTCACGGTCAACACGATTCGAACCGTGCCAATTCGTCTGCGATAACGGAAAAAGGCTATACTTCGTGTATACCCAGTCGATTTTGGCCGAGGCGGATGCCAGAATCCTCAAAATCGATTTCCCATTCCGATCAAGATAGAGAACACCAAGGTGGCCGATTCGCAGTTTGTGCTCGTACTGGGCACTCGAAACACCAAGAAACGACGCGAGTTGGAATACTTGTTGTCGCGCTATCCGCAGGTCCAACTCAAGTCACTGGATGACTTTCCTGACGCGATCGAAGTCGAAGAAACGGGCACGACGTTCGCGGAAAACGCTGCGTTGAAAGCAACCGAACAGGCTGTGCACTTGTCGCAATACGTGCTAGGAGAAGACAGCGGACTTTCGGTTGCTGCGCTCGACGGACGGCCAGGTGTCTACTCGGCTCGATACTCTGGCGAGGACGCGACCGACGATTCGAATAAAGTGAAATTGATTGAGGAGCTGTCTGGCGTTCCAACGGAAAAACGTGGAGCGTGGTACACGTGCCACATGACTCTTTCGGATCCAGATGGAAACGTATTGATCGATTGTGAGTCCCAGTGCCACGGCAGGATTCTTACCGAGGAACGCGGTGAGGCCGGATTCGGATACGATCCTCTGTTTGAAATCCCGGAGTACGGTTTGACGTTTGCTGAACTTGGAGATGAAGTCAAGTCAGTCCTGAGTCATCGGGCGAGAGCGAATCGGTCTTTTGTGCCAAAACTTTTGGGGCTAATCGCGAGGCTGAATTAAGCTCGTTCCGTCGAAGCACGTACAAGGCACGAAGCCAAAACGCAAACCCGAAGCGCCAGTCAGTGAGTGAGCATTTGAGGAGCAAGCCCGCCCATCAGCATCGAGCCTCCCACTTTCCCCAACATCAAAACTTCAGCACGAACAATCCACCAAATTCAACATCCATCTATGACCATCCAACAAACCATCACCATTGCCAACGACGATCGCGATTCGGTCGTCAAAGCACTGCGACAACATTTGCCGGACAAACCGTCCTGGTCCACCGCGAAACGAATCCTCTACAGTCGACGCATCGCGGTCGGAGGCGTGCTGTGTATCGATGAAGCCAGAAAACTGGCTCGCGGCGAAGTCATTACGGTCCACGAGCAACCTTTTCCTGCTCCGCCGACCGATCAGGACGTAAAGATTCACCACGTCGATGCGGAAGTCATCATCGTCGAAAAACCTTCCGGCATGGTGACTTTGCGAAGAAGCTCGGATCTGAACTGGTCGTGGGACAAGAAGAATCGCCAGCCGACACTCGACGAATGCGTCCCGCGGTTGATTGGCGAGCACGCGGCGGCAAAACGCAAAACTGAAAAGAACAATCTTCACTTGCCAAGGATGTTTCCCGTCCACCGCATCGATCGCGATTCCAGCGGTCTGTTGGTTTTCGCTCGCAACAAGGAATCGCAAACCAAAATCATTCACCAGTTCGCCCAGCACGCGGCCGTTCGAAAGTACCTGACCCTGGTCCCCGGCACGATCGAGGATCAGACGATCACTTCACAATTCATCCGTGATCGCGGCGACGGTTTGCGAGGCAGTACAACGGACACGTCGATCGGCGAACACGCGACGACCCACTTCAAGCTGTTGCAAAAATTCGAACGCAGCGACGCCAACGGAAAACAGACCTTCAGCGAACTCGAATGCTCTTTGGAAACAGGTCGAACGAATCAGATCCGAATTCATCTCGCAGAACTGGGACATCCAATCTGCGGCGACATCAAGTATCGCGGACCGTTTGGCTCCGACCCGATCGTCGACAATAGCGGCATTCATCGCATGGCATTGCACGCGACGCAACTGTCGTTCAAGCATCCGGCGACCGAAAAGCCGATGAATTTCAAAACGCCGTGGCCGAAAAAGATGCAACGGTTCCTCGAATCGCTGGCTCAGTAGCGAAGCGGAGTTCGGAATTTGCCGGAGTTCGAAATTTCCGATTGCCCTCTATTGGACAGCCAGCGCTTCGGATTTACGAAACAACACGAAACTCTCATCCCGGTAGATCACTTTCCACGAAAGCTCACCTGTCGCGATCGCTTCATCCATCGTTTCGCAAATCGCCGTCGCCGTCGGAGCCAGCACCATGTCCGTCGGATACTTCTCCAGCGTTTCACGCCACGAGTCCTCCGCATTGTAAAACGCTACGGATTCTTCGACGGCTCCGTGGGGATACGCCACTTCGTAGCGACTGTCGAGGCTGACTTTGATCTGCGGGAACATCCGCCACGAAACGTAGGCTCCGTCATTGAACCAGACCATCATGTTCCCGCCAATATTTTCCTGTTCCAGAAAATTCATCGCGTGAACGGGGTAGATCGGCGATCCGACAGGAGCATCGTCGGCGAATGCGGGAACGTTGACCGCCCAGAATCGCGCGTTGAGCGAAATGGCCAATGCGACCATCGCGAACGCCAGACTCGCTTTTTTGATCGCCTGCTGATTTCTGGATACGCTCTGCAAAACCCATTTATGAAACTCAGTTTGCGACAGCAGCATCGGAGCGTAACAAATCCACGCAACGGCAAAAATGGACACGTGACGCATGTTCTTCGACGCCATGATCCAGGTCAAAACGATCACCGAAACAGGAAACAGGAACCTGACAATGCTCTTCGCGCCGGAACCGCGTTTGTAGATCGCTACAGCTGCCACCACCGCGACGAACAAAGCCAGTCCGAACATCAGCAGCATCGCCGTGTCACCGCTGCCCCAAATGGAGCTCCATTCTCCGATCATGGGGCGTTTCATTTGGACCGCGCGAATCAAGTACGGCACGTAGGCGGCTCCGTAGGGGTTCACGCACATCAACACCGGCAGGATCAACGCCAATCCAATTCGATGGGCTCCTTCGCGAACGGCTCCCATAAAGTTCGATTCGAGCAACGCTTCCACGAATCGGCATCCGACCCAAAACGCGAAAATGGCTGCTCCCGCTACCACGCCGCCGTGGATATTGGTCCAGGCGATCATCAACGGGATCCAGGCCAGGCACCAAAGCCGCTTGCCGGCACGGTCGCTGGAAAACATCCAGAACTCGATGGCCAGAAACAACAGCGTGACGACCTGAGCCCGCACGTTTGTGAAACCAATGTAACCGCCAACCGAGAGGGCGATCGGAGACAGCAGCACGATCAGGGCAAAGGGTGCTCCGTTCTTTCGTGCGACGACGTAACAAACCAGGCAGATCGAAAATGCCAAACCATATTTGAGGATCATCAATCCGGCGTTGCCCAGCCCGCTGCCTTCCATGGCGTAGTATTGGATCGCACCCATGCCCCATTCGTGGTGCACGACAATCTCCCGCGTCGGCGTGTACGCAAACGAATCGGTCATCGGCATTGCCCCGTTGGCCAGGAATTCACGAAACAGCGACACCTGATGAAACAGATCAAGATCAATGATCGTGTTGGACGCGGCAACGGCAAGGATTCCCAACAAACAGGCGACTGCCATGGAGAACTTTACCCATGGATTGAGCGATGTCGTTTCAGTTGAGTCAACGATCGGCGTTGGCAATTCGAAAGCTTTCATTTCGTTACGCTCCTGCCTTTGAGCCGGCTGTTGCGGTACCAGAATTCGTCGCGGCACCAGACTTGAAAGCCCTGTACCTGGCTCGCAGAAAACGCGTGATCGGTGCTTCGAACCACATCGTCGTCGCGGCTCCAAGTGCGATCATCAGCCCGGTGGCAATGACGATGCTGACGTGAGGCCCAAAGCCAAATACCTGCAGCTGATTGATGCAGCACGATCCAATATTGTTGTGGAACAGGTACAACGTGTATGAGATTGAGCTGATGTAGACTAACGGCCGCCAACGCAGCGGAGGAATCTTGCCCCACGCCGCGAACGCCAGCATCCCGAACAGCATCGCTGTTGCGACAGGGTTGTGTCCGCGAACATCGACGACATGAAACACAATCGCAGCGAACACAATGCCAAGGACGTTGTGCCATCGATTGCCACGATTTTTGTGGATCTCGTTGAGCAACATGCCCATCACGAACAGCGGAAAATTACGCAAGATGAAAAGCTGTTCGACGACGCTCAATGTTCCTCCCAATCCAGACTCGGGCCAGGAAGTTTTCAACCAGTGGATCGCACCGCAGCCTGTCAAACAAACGACGGTTCCGACCATCAAGTTGCGCAACGTGTTCTTCCAACCGCCAAACGCGGTCATCAAAACCAGAAACGTGTAAAACAACATCTCCACCTGAAGCGTCCATGTGACGGGCTCCATATTCTCGAACCCAAACAGTTTCGGCATAGTGGAAAGGTTGGCGGCGGTTGCTGCGAGGGTGACGTCTTGCCCAAAAAATGGAATGAATGAAAACAGCAAGACGTTCAGCAGAATGCAGAACCAGTAGGAGGGGAAAATTCGAATACAGCGGGCGACCAGAAAGTCAGATGTTGTGCGCTTTCCGATCAGGGTCATCACGTTGACGAATCCGCTCAGCATAAAAAACAATTGGACTCCGTATTTGCCGTACGGAAACATGTACGCCAGCGGTGAGGTGAATCCGTATTTGTGTGCGTAGACCCAAGTGAAATGGAACAGCAGCAAGTTCAAGCACGAGATTGCACGAATGGCATCCAACTCCAGAATCCGCTTTCGCGTCGGAGTCGCACTATTCGGTTGTAGGTTGCTGGACATGGTTTCTGAACGTTGGTGACGTGCTGCTTTTTTAAACGCGGACTGGGTGGAGTTGGCTTGGGCGTATCGACAGGTGTGCAGATACTTTTTGGTGACGGCAACAGAACTGACTCAACGGCGAAGCTACTTTTCGTACTTCACGACCTGAACGAATCGATGATCACTGGAAGGAGTTCGGCAGCAACCCCGGCATCGGCACGGACACTGATGGGAATGGGACACCGCCGCCGGACACGCTTTTCTCGGCCAACGCCGCGACGTGCGGCCGTTTTAGCCCTTGTTGCAGGTGCATTTTTTCGATGTGAGACCGGATCAGGTTTGGCATCCACATCGCGTATTCGACCAGCTCCAAAAACGCTTCGTGTTCGAACGGTTTCCGGATAAAGAATACGTTACGATCGTCGCGTCGGCGGCTGATGACATCCGGCTTTTGCGATGAAGAGGTAAACAGAAATGGCACGTCGGCGTTTCTGGGGATGCTGTGAATCAGAGCCTGCACATGCACGCCTGTGTCGGTCAGCATGTCACAATCGCAAATCACAAGGTCGAGTGATTCACTGGCGGCGTAATCCAATGCCTTGCCGCAATCGAATGCGGACAATGCGAGATAGTCCTGAGTTTCCAGCGACGCGCGGATCAGCGCGAGCGACAACTCGTCGGCATCGACTATCAGGATTCGTGTTATCAGTGTCTGGCGCACGGTGTGGCTCCTTGTGGAGTGACCGCCAATCCATCAGCGACTTTCGCGCGACCTGCGTCCATCAGGCCAGAACAGAAAACGAAAGTTATCCTTCGTTATCGGAGTCACGACCGACAAAGCTTCCAAAAACTTTCAGCTCGCCCACAACCGTTGTCGCAGGAACATTCCGTAGCGTCTGGCACGCGTTGTATCGATCGTGACCATGATGCCTGTTGCGATCGACGCGAAAACCGGTGCCGGAACAACCGCAGCGGTCGCACAGTGCGCTGCCTAACAGGTTCATGGCTGAAAGTTGCTGATGTAAACGGGCTGCAGCATCCAGTTGTGACAACTGAAACAGTTTTTCGCGAGCCAGAATCGCTACGTTCGACATGACGGTTCTGGCAGGGATCAGACCGAACGACTGGAGAACTTCCCCTGAGAGCCATCGATTCCGCGTCCGACAAAACAGGCTTGGTATTCTCGCCGTTCGATCAAATGGAATGAATAAACCTGCGAGGCGTTGTCTTGGTCGCCGATCTTCCAAGCACACGAATTCGTGCGACGGACTTGCGCGAATGGAATCAACCATACGGGCACCGACCGAGAGCCAGAATCAGAAACAGCGTTTTGCTGCCTTGATTCGAACTACGGATAAACCTGATTCAGGGCGGTACCAGGAATTCGAAGTTTTCCAGGAGGAAGAAACATGATCAAAACAACTCTAACGGTTGCCTGTGCGGTCTTCGCACTTGTACTTTCAACCAACGCCAACGCCCAAGACTGCGGTTGTGGCAGCAACTACAGCGCAGTCGATTTCGGCGGCTACGGTGGATACTCATCGTACGGCAACGTCGGAGCGACCGGCCTCAACAATTGCGGTCGTGCAATTTCGAATCAGCAAGCGGCCTCGTTGTGGGCAGGCTATTGCACCGAAACATGCGTGACGGGCAAGAAGCGATGCGGCCTGTTCAGCGGTTGCGGCAAAACCGGCGGCTGCGGTGGCGGCGGATGCAGCCAGGGTTGCTTCGGCTATCCAACTGGCGGCTGTGGAAGCAGCTTCAGCGGCGGATGCGGAACTGCGAGCGGACTGGGCGGCGGATGCAAACTGTTCAGCAAACTCAAAGCTGGTGCTGGCGGATGTGGCCTTTCCAAGGGTTGCGGATTCGGCGGCGGCAATAGCTGTGGCCTTGGCGGATTCAGCGGATTCGGCCTCAACACTGGATGCGGAAGCGCCTGTGGCGGCGGATGCGGAAGCAGCTGTGGTCTTGGTGGCGGATTCGGACTGTTTGACAAACTCAAGAGCGGTGGCGGATGCAATCTGTTCAGCAAGCTCAAGGGCAAGTCCAAATGTGCTGCGATCGTTAGCTATCCTGTGACGACCGTTGCGATCGACCAGTGCGGCTGTGGCAACAGCGGCCAGTATTTCAACTACGCGGTCGGCCACGAGTACGGCACTGCGGGAATTCAAAGCAGCGTTGCCGGATCGCTCACGAGTGCTTGCGGCGGATGCAGCGGATCAACCATGATGAGCCCTGTCATCAACATGCCGGCTTACGGCACGACAGGTGCTGCTCCAATCGTTGAGCAAGGCACGCCCTGCCAATAAGTTCGAGCGTTGAACGAAACGTTCAAGCCGCTTCGCAAGAGGCGGCTTTTTTCATGCGCGAGGTCAAATCCCAGGCTCCGTGTAACACCAGGTTTTTGCAACGCGGAACATCGAAGCACAAGCCCTACAACCCAGAGCTAAACCGCTAGAGGAAGGTTGAGAACTTCACTTTCACCGGGCTTCCGAAGTTACCCAGCGGATCGGAGAACGTATTGTCCAAAATCGTCACGGCTTCCGCGTTGCGCACAGAAACAGCCGCCTTCCGCCAATACTGAAAGTGGTTGTCCACGATCTTCAATCGTCGAATTTCTCTAACATCACGGTTAACCGAAACGTTGGGCAGTCGATTCATGTGAAAGTCGACCGTTCCGTAGACTTGGGGTTGTCGCAAATACCTCGCACTTAAACCATTTGCATAAAACGAGTTCGACCGGATTGAGACATTCGAAGGCCACGCCCCCAACGGCCATCCGGACTCATTGCGCCCCAGAATCGCCTGATCGCTGAGCCCGACGTAAATGTTGTGGTTGAGCTCGCCATTATCGGCCATTAGATAGTTTCCGAAGCGTCGCGAATCGGCGATATAGTTTCGCTCGACCAGAAAATCGCGGCTGAGCCCTTCATTGAAGACCGTGGTTTCGTTACGAAAACCGTCGCTTTCGCCCGCTGGAGAATTTCCGACGACCACTCCGTTGATATCCTGATCAAAGGTCACCATAACCATGTCTCTCATTTCAGTTCGCCCCTGAATGATGACTGATTGCCGAGTGTCGGCGACGTCCGTCAACCGCGCAGTTTGGATCACGGCCCCTGTGAGCGGATTGACGAATTTGAAAGAATCGCCGATCCGCAACGATCGGCTTCCGACGTTGCCCAGCGTGTCGTGGTTGATGGTGGCCAGCGTTAGCGTTCTAAGGCTATTCCGTTTGGTAATCGTGTAGGGCAACGTATAAAAGTTCATCACGTCGTCGCCGAGCCCTTGAAAGCGGCTGTCCTCGATCCACGGACCAACCCGATTCGATTGAGCGTGAACTCCGTCGGCGTTGCCACTTTTCCAACGTCCGGAGTCGGGTCGGATGGTGACGCTGCTGCGAATCACATTGAGAGCTTCGCTCAAATTCGAGCTGACGAAAACACTGGACGCGGTGTAGGCACGCACTCCGATCAGACTAACCTGTTGCGAATAGGCCGCCACGTTGAACAAAGGATGGTCGTAACGTCGTTGGAGCACGTAACGATCTCCGACGGCAAGACCTTCGGTAAATTCAGTCCGTATCCGAAAACGATTTCCTGAGACTTTTTGCACTTCGTAGGTCGGATAGTTGAGCCAGCTGTTGAACTTGAGCCGTCCGGCGACGTTTGGATCGACCGCGTATCCCCACGAACCTGTAGCGGCAGAGGTGAACGACGCATCGGGAGCGATGAATCCAACCAAATCAATTTCCAGCTCAAAGCTGCGAGCGGCCGGATCAAGTGACCGAATGATTCCCTGAGTGAATGTTCGAGGCCGATACCGGTCGCCAATTTTGTCGGCGTAGTCGATGACGAGGTTTCGCAAGATAACATTTTTGCTGTCGAGCACTCGAAACAAACCCCGTTTGTCGTCGTGAATCAGCACTTCGGCGCCCATGCCGTTGAAGGTCAGATTCTGATATCGCAGCAAATCGAAAAAGTACTCGTCGCTCTCAAGCGTGTTCGATGGGTACAGATCCCAGGTTCCTGGCGTGAGACGAATTTCGACTGCCTGGTTGTTCTTCGCGACCTGTTGCAGAGCGGCTTCGATCGCATGCCAATCATTCAAGCCATCGTTTGGAGTTGCTCCGAATTCCGTCACGTGGAGAACTTTGGTCGGTACCAATTCGCGCAACGGGAGCTCTCTGGGATAGACGCGGTCGATACTGAAATCCATCTCGAAGCGGTCATAGTTGGCGTTGTTGACACCTCCGAACGCAAAGTAAATGTGCTCGCCCGCCGAAAGATCTCCCAACAGCAGATCAAACGACTTGCTGCTGCCAGCTTTGGCGACAATCGAATCGCCTGTCACACGCGTTCCATCTTCCCTGTGAACCACCACTTCAACTCCGTCGCTCCGCGAATCATTGACTCGCAAATAGCTGTTGGAAACAACGAAATTTCCGCTGGTCGGAATGGTGTATCTCACGATCAGATAGCGATCCTGAAACGACGAACTCTGTTGCCACGCAGCGCCGGGGGCTCCTCCGTCGGAATCCAGTTGCATGCTGAAAGTGGGAGAACGCGAATCGCTGGAGCGATCAGGAACCCACACATCGCCAGATTCGAAAAGCGGCTGATAGGAGCTGGTCGCGCCAATCGGTGACGTGTTCAGGTTTCCGCGTTGTCCGCCCTCCACCCATCCGGTCGGCGCGTTCCACATGTAGGTCCACGGCGAGCGAGAATTGTGGCTAATCACATCACGGCCGAATCTGGCCAGTGACTCGACTCGACTGGTGTGTCGAACGATCGAGAAATCGACGAGAAAATGATCCCAAGCGATGTTCACACCCGCACCAATCGCCACATGGACAGTGTCTCCAGCTCTCAAATAACCGAGTCTTGCATCGAAACCGATTCGTTGTTTGGCTTCAACCGTCTGCAGAATCAGCGGCTTGTTCCGGTTCACGAAAACACGAACTTCAAGACCACTGGATCGCAAGTCATCCAGCTGAATGAAACTATCGGTTAGCTCATAGACGCCAGCCTCCTGCACGGTAAATGCGGCGATGGCGTAGCGATCCTGTCCGTTGTATCGAGCACCTGAGCTCAACTGTTTCACGGATCCGGCATGACCGCCTGTGGCAGAAAAATAGAGTGCGGACGACGGATGACTGTCATTGAATTTCAAGTCTCCATCGGGCGTCAGGAGCGAACCGGCTGGTTGCAAGGGTTGGTAGATCGTTTCGGGATTGTCGATCGCGGCCGAGTTCAGATTTCCCGGGTTCGAATTGCTCCAGCCCGCGGGCGCGTTCCAAAGATAAGCCCAACCTTCGGTCGGCGCGGCAGCTCTGCGTGGAAAGTCGTCGCGAAAGTCGGCGACTTCGATGGGCAGACTGACGGTGAGCAACTGTCGCGGCTCCAATCGTTGAAACCCGGGCCTTGCCTTGTGTTTTCGACGCACTTTCCGCTTCGTGCCTTTATGGAACCATTCCATCCGTGATCTCATCATCCTGTTTACTCACATACTGCCTCAATCTCCCTATCGACAGGTGTTCATCGTATCAGATTGAAAACGGTTCCTCGAATCCCGAAGCGTCCAGTGTTGGGCTTGTGGACAATGGTTCGGCAATGCGAAGCGTTAAGCAACGCCGCGCAGCAGGCAAAGAGAATCAGTCAAGTCGTTGGAGACTGGAATAGTAGCCCGTTCGGGCTATGAACGACCGTTGTTTGAGCGAATCAGGATCGGAACTTGCGATAACAAATCCCTCAAAAAATGCGGCTTACATCTCATATTCGATTTTAAGCACCTTGAAGGTCAAGTTTCCTTTGGGAACATCGATCTCCGCAAGTTCGCCGACTTTTTTGCCCAGCAAGCCTCGCCCGATCGGAGACGTAATCAAGTACCTTCCCTGGTCGTAGTCTTCATCGCCGTCACCGACGAGAGTGATGATTTCCTCATCGTCGATATCGACATCGAGAACGGTGACTTTCGCTCCGAACGCAACGATGTCATGAGGAACGTCCGCAGGATCAACGATCTGAGCCCGAGCCAACCGGTCTCTGAACTGATTGATTCGCGCCTGCATCATTCCCTGCTTTTCACGCTGGGCGTGATACTCGGCGTTCTCCTTGAGGTCGCCTTCTTCTCGGGCCAATGCGATAGCGGAAGCGATCTCCGGCATGACGACATTCTCAAGGTGCTCGACTTCTTTTTGCTTTTCGTTGTAAGCTTCCTGAGTCATGGGGACGCGTTCCACGGCAGCTCTCCTGATTGGTGATTCTGAGTTTTGAACAGGCAAAAAAAAATCGACTCGCCACCTCCGCGGTGCCAAGCCAAGATCTTCATTTTCGAATATTGGACTACATAAATCAACACGAATTGAGTTCTGCTTGTGTTTTCGCCGCAAATACGCGGACTTCAACCCATGGCGCTGCAAAGCGATGAAAACGACGCATCACTACCCACAAGCTATGATTATCTGCACGGAAACCCGGCAATTTTGGAATTTGGAGTCATTTCAAACGAAGCGCGCAAGATTCCCCAACTGGACACGTAGATCCCTATAGAAAGGCATGTGACCACGGTGTGTGGCACAGAAGTAGACCATGGATTCCAACCCGGACACTCGAAACAGTCTTATCGTGCGAATGCATGACCGGGACGATAACGAAGCCTGGGCGGAGTTCGTGCAAATCTATCAGCCACTGGTGGAACGTTTCATTCAGAAACATCGTCTTCAGTACGCGGATGCGGCAGAAGTGACCCAGGAAGTGTTGAGCCGGGTTGCCCGGTCCATCGAATCCTGGGATCCGGATCACGATAAGTCTTCCTTTCGAGGTTGGCTGTACCGCATCACGCGAAATCTGACCATTGATTTTCTTCGCCGAAAGCAAAACGAACAGCACCGAATTCCGATCGCGGATCCGGCAGTAAGTCAAATCGCTGATCCTGGCAAAGTTGATTCAATGGAGTTTCAGGCGGAGTACGAACGACAACTTTTTCAGTGGGCGGCCGAGCGTCTCAAGTCCTCCTTCAAACCCGTCAACTGGCAGGCGTTCTGGCTTTCGACGATCGAAGGAGTTCCTGTGGAGCAAGTCGCCGAGCAACTGGAAATCCACTGCGGAGCAGTTTACGTGGCACGTTCCCGCATCATGGCTCGCATGTCAAAGCTGATTCAACAGCGACTCAACGAAACCAACCTTTCGCTTTGCGAGAAAGATCAAGGATCCAATGACTGAAGACAAACACGTCAGCCGGGACGAGCTTTTGGAAATGCTGGGCGGTGAGCACGAGTCTCCGCACACCAATCGTATCGGAGAACACGTCCACCAGTGCAGCAGCTGTCGCGACAAGCTGGACGAACTTGCGGCCAAGTCCGCGATTTGGAACAAGGCACCGGAGCTTTTGAAGTCGAACGTTCCATTGCAAGGCAACCTCGGATCGAACGGTATTGAGACGACGGATCTGCCTTCCGACGTCGACAAAGATTCCGACCAGGCTCAGTGGTCCTGGCCTATTGACTCGCTGCTGGACGCTCCCAGGCATCCGGAAATGCTGGGGCGAATCGGCGACTATGACATTGAGCGTGAAATTGGTCGCGGTGGAATGGGAATCGTGCTCAAGGCCCATGAAGCGGAACTCAATCGTCCGCTGGCGATCAAAGTGCTGGCTCCGCATCTGGCCAGCCACGGCACAGCACGACAACGTTTCGCGCATGAGGCACGCGCTGCGGCGGGAGTCATTCATCCAAATGTTATCGCAGTGCACCGAGTTGAAAACAGCGGAAAGAATCCATATATCGTGATGCCTTATATTGCTGGACCATCGATGCAAACGCTGGTTGAGCAGCGTGGGCCGCTTCCCGAAGAAGAAATCGTGCGAATGACGTTGCAGATTTCGGCTGGCTTGACCGCCGCTCATTCGCAAGGTCTGGTTCATCGCGACATCAAACCCGCCAACATTCTGGTCGCCGATGGCGGTAACCGGGTGATGATCACGGACTTTGGTTTGGCCCGCGCCGAAGACGACGCGTCGCTGACTCGAACCGGTTGGCTGACAGGAACGCCGAACTACATGTCGCCGGAACAAACGCGTGGCGAGCGACTGGACCATCGAAGCGATCTGTTTTCGCTCGGCAGCCTGATTTACTTTTTGGCTACCGGTCGGCTTCCGTTCCGCAGCGAATCGCCGCTGGGAGTTTTGCGACGGATTCAGGAGGACCACCCGACACCGGTTCGGCAAGTGAATCGCAACACGTCGAAAACGCTCGCCGACATCATCGACGTGTTGTTGGAGAAAGAACCGGAGGATCGTTTCCAGTCGGCTGCGGAACTGCATGAAGTCCTTTCAAAGCAGATGTTTTTCCTCCATCAGCCCGACGTTTCGCATCCGCCCGTCGTCAAGAAAAAGCTCGCTTCGGCAACTCCGCGACGCCGAACGTATTGGGGCGGGTTGCTCGCCGGAGCACTGCTGCTCGGTGCGGCGGGATACGGATTGATGCCACCTGCGGAACAATCTGACACGGCGGCGAATGAAGACAACGAAATGATTGCTCAAGTTTGGGCCACCGCAGAGTCTTTCGATCAAGCAACACCCACGGCACAGGGACAATTGGCGCAAAGCGTTTCGCCGATGAGCGTTGATGACGCAGATCGAGACTGGCTTCAGGTCGACGTGACGTCGGAGGAACACGGGCAGGTTGGCTTGGTCGTGATCGAACCACAGGAAGACGACGAACTCAGCGGCCAACAGGCTTTTGAAAAGGGCAACGCGAACTTCCACGAAGGGAATTACAAACAGGCGATTGCCTACTACAAAATCTCAACGGACGACGATCACTTTCGCGGCATGTCGCGCTACAACCTCGGTTGTGCCTATGCGTTGACTGAAGAACCCGAAAAGGCGATGGATGAACTGGAACTCGCCATCGACGCGGGCTACGACCGATACGAAAAATTCAAAGACGACTCGGACCTTGCAGCGTTGCGTGAAACAGATCGCTTCAAGGATATCCTGGCGGAACTGAAAGAGATCCAACAGTCGCGAGAATTGTTGGACAAAGCAATGGTCATGGTCGGGCAGGAGAAATACGAACAGGCTGTCACGATGATCCGTGAAGTGATGGAGATTGATGGCGAAAATGAAAAAGCCTGGTTGAATCTCGGCTATGCGTTGCACATGCAGGGCAAGTACGACGAGGCGATGGAGTGGCATCAAAAATCTGCCAACGGCAAAGACCACGTTGCTCTTGGCAACTACAACATGGCTTGTGTGTTCGCCCTTCGCGACAATTCGGATGCAGCATTCAAATCGCTCAACTCGGCTCTCGACAGCGGACTGGCCGAAAGTCTGAGCATGAGCCATATCAAAGAAGACTCTGACCTGAAAAGTCTTCGCGACGATGATCGGTTCAAGGAATTTATCAAGCGATTCACGTTGGAAGAATGCAAAAGCGAAGACTCAAGGTTTTTCCTGACCGATGGATCGATCAAGGTTTCGTCGTCCCGCTTCACGATCGATCTCGACAGCGAAGAATGGAACGAAGAGATCGAGGGCGAATGGAAAGGAGAACTTTTTGACGAGAGTTTCGATTTGCAAATCATTTCCGAACACGACGACTCGACATGGACGTGGGTGTACTCGCACCAGTTCGCTTCGAATGACTTTGCTCCCGCTCTCAAAGACAAACCGGAAGGTTTTGAATTGAGCAAACGGTTCGGAAAACTTGTTTTCGACGGCTCGTTCGATGGTTCTGTCGGCAGTGGAGATTTTGAATTCATTGCCAGCGATTCGTTTCGCCAAAAGCTCGAATCGGACGGAATCAAATCAGCTTCGGACGCATTGTTGCTTCAGCTTTTCCTGTCGCCGGAGGACGAAACCGAGTTGATAGGCAAGCTGAAAACGTTCGCCAAACTGGAGCTCAAAGAAGGCACGGTTGACCGATTGATGCTTTCGGGCGTCGACGCAGTTAACGTCGTGTCGTGGAGAAACGCCGGTCTGGATGTCGATGCGAATTTGGATTACATCGCGTTGAATATTGATCCGGATGATTTCAAGGAGTACGCAAACAACTTTGACATCAAGGATGTCCGCGTGTTCATCGAAAGCAGAGTCCCGGTCGAATTGCTCAAGTCGTATCGTGACGCAGATTTGAACTTGAAAGAGTACGGCTCGTTCGCCCACGGTCGTGTCCCGGCAAGCTCTGTCGCGGCCTATCGTGACGCCGGATTCGACGTTTCAAAACTGGAAGATTTGATCCACACTCGCGTTCCGGTTTCGCTGGTCAAACGATACCGAGAGGCAGGGTTGAATCCGCAGCAGCACATCGAGCAACTGCTCCAGCGGATCAGTCCTGCGAAGCTGAAACGGATGCAGAAGTAGGCCGCTGAAATCTTCATCGCTGCCTTAGCCGACATCGATTCTATTTGCGAACGCTCTGCGGCGGTTGGAAAATCTACACCCCTGGTTTCCAACCCCGCAGAGCCATTCGCTTGCGCGAGCAACTGGTGCGATCAAGCGACCGGCGTCCAAAATGTGATCCAACACGCGGCAACATTGCTCCATCGAATCGAATAAACTGTATCGATGGACAGTACATCAGAAAGTCTGCTTTTGCGATTGCGTTCTGGCAGCGACCAGCGAGCCTGGTCGACGTTTGTCGAACTCTACACGCCGCTGATCTTTTATTGGGCTCGGAAAACCGGGCTGCAAACCAACGACGCGGCCGATCTGGTTCAGGACGTGTTGACGCTGACGTTTCAAAAGCTGCCCGCGTTCAAATATGACGCCGGCAAAAGTTTTCGTGGCTGGCTGCGAACCGTGACGCTCAACCGGTATCGGGAGAAGCTACGCAAGAAGTCCATCGGAGCAACTCCGGCGACTCAAAGTGTTCTGGCGTCGATCGCTCAGCCCGGAGACGCAGAATCGACCTGGGACCTGAACTACCAGCAAGCCCTCGTGTCCCGGGCGAAGGAACTGTTGCGGCATGAGTTCCAGGCGTCGACGTGGCAGGCGTTGCAGCAGTACGTATTCGAAGGCCAACCCGCAGCAATCGCGGCGAAAGAAAATGGGCTGAGCGTGTGGACGGTCTACGCGGCAAAATCAAGGTTAATGTCGCGATTACGTGAGACGCTTGATGGTTTGCTGTAGTTTTTTCTCAAGGTAGCATACAAATTCGGCCGCAACCGCGCATAGCCTCTATTGGAGTGATTTCGTCAGCACGGAATCGGGCTCCAGTTTCAAAACCTGTTCCATGAGGCAACGATGAACGCCCCCAGCACACCTGAATGCCCCCAGCCAGAAACGCTTTCACAGTTCTTGCTCGGAAAGCTCGATCCGAAAACGTCGCTCGAATGTGAAAGCCATCTCGCGGATTGCGAGCCCTGTGTTGAAACAATCAACGGACTGCAGATCGACGACACGTTCCACTCGCTGGTCGTTGGCACTTCGGCTGAAGATCCTGAATCCGTTACCGACAGCGACGAAAGCGTCGTAAGCAATCTGATTCATCGCCTGATCGATGCGGGAGCAAAATCTCAATCCGGTGCCGCAGTTTCGACTCCGAACCAACGTGCTGCGGATGTGCTCGGGATGCTTGATTCGCCAAGTGGGCACGATTCGATCGGCCAAATCGAACACTATCGGATCGAAGAAGTTCTCGGATGCGGCAGCACTGGTGTTGTGTTTCGAGCGGTCGACGAAAATCTTGATCGACCGGTCGCGATCAAAGTGCTTCGCCCAACGTTGGGCGATGCGGCCAGACAGAGATTCGTCGAAGAAGCTAAAGCCACTGCGAAGCTGAACCATCCGAACATCGTCACGATTTTCCATGTTGGCGACAGCGGACCGCTTGCTTTTATCGTCATGCAATGGCTTCCGGGAGAGACACTGGAAGATCGATTAAGTCGACAATCGGTTTTGCCTTCCGACACAGTCAGAAAGCTTGGAACCCAGATCGCCCTGGGACTTTCGGCGGCTCACCAGAAAGGGCTGGTTCATCGCGACATCAAACCTGCGAACCTGTGGATCACGGAAGAGGATCAAATCAAGATTCTGGATTTTGGTTTGGTTCGGATGATGGACGAAAGTCCTCAGCTGACCTGTACCGGCATGATTGCCGGGACGCCATGTTTCATGTCGCCGGAACAGTCTCGGGGCGACGAACTGGATGCCCGCAGCGATTTGTTTAGCCTGGGCTGCGTGCTGTATCAGTGTTTGTGCGGGAAGCTTCCGTTCGTTTCGTCGAACGCGCTGGCAACGCTGCAGGCGATTCAGCGTTTACAACCAGAGTCTCCGGCAAGTCTTGAGCCGACTGTCGATTCAGATCTGTCCGATCTGGTCATGATGTTGTTGGAGAAATCAGCGACTCGTCGCCCGAAAACTTCGCGGGACCTTGCGATTGCTCTGGAAGCCAACCGATCCGATTGGCCGTTTGAGTGCAGTCCGCAACCTGATTCACAAATTGATTCGAAGCACGTCAGCCGAACGCAAACGAACGGCAGTTTCAACGATCGTCCATTTTCATTGTGGAAGACCGTCGCTGGGGTTCTGGCGATCGCAGCCTTGGGATGGGCGGGGTTTCTTTTTGGACCGCAGATCATCCGCGTCGCTTCGAACGAGGGTCTGATTGTGATCGAGACCGACGATCCGGACGTTCAAATTGAAGTTCTGCAAGGCGGCGAGCAAATCGAAATCGTTGACTTGAAAACGAAACAGGAGCTTCAAATTCGGTCTGGCAGCTATCAAATCCGCGCGGTCGGCGACGACAACTCGGTTACGATCGACAACGCCAAACTGACTCTCTCCCGTGGCGAAACGGAAATTGTAAAAGTGACTCGGATTGAAGACTTCGCCCAATCAGAAACACCCAAGCCAATGCCTGGAAATCTTTCAGGCCAGAGACAAGGAAATCGGATTACAAGCGATACGCCGTCAGATGCATCGACGAACCAAGAACAGCCCGTTGGCGGTGACTTGTCGTCAGGTATAGCTGTTGACCCGTTTCACAAGGTCGGGCCAGGTGACATTCTCAATATCCACATCACCAACATAACGGCAGAGTTTGGCGAATTGACAGAGCACCCTTTTCCAGTGCGAATTGATGGAACATTGAGCTTGCCGCTGACTGAGCCGATCAAGGTCGTTGGCCTGACTGCGTTGGACATCGAAACACTGGTTCGCGAACGCTACATCGGAAAGATACTCAAAAAAGAATCCTCCTACGTCAGCGTCAAAGTTGCGAAGATCTATCACGGAAATCTGAACTCTCAAACCCTCGCGGAACCGGTCTACAACGGGATGACTTTTGAGCAATGTCTCAACGCGATCAAGTTTGAACGCGATGGTGAGAAACTCGAGAAACCGGTCCTTGGAATGATTGAACTGAAAGACGCGGCGTCGCACCCGGAACTGATCGACCCGATGCTGGAGGCAGTTTTCCGCATCAGAAAGGTAGACTACAACAGCAGTGTTGCACTCAGTTTCCTCAACTGGTTGACAGACGAACAACTGCAGCAGCTTGCAATTAAACTGATCTCCGGGACAGACAGTACCCACTGGAACTTCGCTCGTCGATCGGTAATGTCACCGCAACGGTCATGGGAACGTCTTGCTCCTATCGAATCGGAGCTTGCTTCCATTTCGATTGCAGCACTGGACGAATCTCAAACATCGTCCAACGCGGCAAGAATACTTTGCGACCTGATTCAGAATGAAGATGTATCTGACGCGACGAAAACTCGGATAGTCAAACCAATGCTTGAGCATGCTCATGAAAACAAGATGGTGTCCTCGATGCTATTCGCGGTTGCCAGTTTCGACAGCAGAGCAGATGGCTTGAGCCGTGCGTTCTCAAAGGCTGTCGCCTCGCATCCCGATCGGTTCCATTACGATTGGTACGGCATTATTAAAAACTTTGACAAAAAAAACCGCAGGGAATCTGTCGCCGCATTTGTGCGTATCGCTCTCTCAGAAAAATACGCGGAAAAAGGCAACGCTTTTACATTCTTTCAATACGCGTCCGACGATGTTTTTGAAATCGCATACCGTGAGTTCGAAAAAATGCGTGACAATGGAGAAGCAGCCGAAAACGCGTTCGAGACAATCACGAAACGCCGAGCTGAGATCGAGAAAGATCGGCTAAAACGAATGAGTCGATGACTCAGCTCGATGGGAAATCGTCACTGAGATCCAACACGCAGACGTTTTTTCAATTCAGCCGCGGCTTGAGGAAGTCGAGCTTTACGAACCTTGCTGGCTTCCAAAGCTCGCGCCCTGAATTCGCCGACGCGAACGTCAGCCACGACTGCTTGAGGTCGCTCGAGGTTGGTGTCGTCGAAGAAATCTAACGCGTTGAATGTCAGATGCGTTTGCGGAACCGGAGGCAGTTCGACATCACTTCCAAACGTCAAGCTCTGCACCTGTGTGGGCGTAGAAATTGCCAGCGTGTGCGCTGAAGCTCCGGACGCACCGGGCTTCCATTCGATCGCGTGCCCGTTGTAGCTTTCGAGAGTCTTCACCACATCGCTGCCAATCAAACGTCCAGTTTTCGCGTCCAAAATTGTCGACTGCAAATAGTGCATTTCTCCGTCCGAAGAATGATGTCGCGCAATGTGCCGCCCAAACATGATGACCGGCGAATCAAACGGCTGGTTGTTCATGTACTCCATCCGCTCAAGATAAACACGATCTTTCCAGACCAATTGCTTGCTCGCATCACCCAGCAAAAACACGGGACCGGAGCCAAGCGAATAGTGCAGCTGATTGAACCGATACGTTGATTTCCCTCGCGAAAATGGATCCGCACGATCTTTCAATTTCACGTGCAAGACCCAGCCAGCTCGATGCCGGCGAAGATTGATACCCTGCAGCGAACGTTTCTCCGAATCGGTCAACGGCAATTCGGTTTGGCTCAACGTTTCACCGCTGCCGAGATCGACAAAAGCCAGCGTTCCATGCGGATCGAGCGTACAGACTTCGGAAACCCGATAGTAGGACCGCGCCCTGTTGTCATTGACGCGTTGCCAAGCCAGTCGGCCGAGACCGGCGTCGAAAACAGCCATTCGAATCGCGACTTTGGCGGGGTTGGCGGGACCATCTGGACCCGCCAGAGCATTTTCCTGATCGGCCGGCAGTTCGCCTTTGCGAATCGGATGCCACATCACGAATTTGTCGATCAAACTACGGGACACGATGAAGCGTTTTGACTTCACGGTTCGAACCAATCGACCTGTCGCAGTTTCGATCGTATTGAATTGCCGCCCTTCTTCGCTCCACGCCGTCAGCAACGATCCGTGAGTCACGATTCGGTTAACCGGCTTTGCCATCTTTCGCTTCCACAGCACTTTCCCGGTATGCGTTTCGTAGCAGTGCAGCATATTCTGTTCGGCCACGACCAATTCACGCATTCCTGAAAACGCGGTGCGAACGGGGCTGACCTGTTCGTGTGGTAACTCCCAAAGGTTGCCGCCATCGCCAGAAATAACGTTGAACCAGTCGACGATCAGCGTGATTTTATTCAGCGTCAACTCGGCGACGTGATTCTGAATATCGATCTGGCACCGTTGTGAGTATCCGAACGATCCCGACAGGTTCTCGTCGCGAAGCTGCAGCTCTCGCACGACGTTTCCGCGACTGTTGCGAACTTCGAACTCGCGCCTGTGATCGCCCCAAGGGGACAGAAACAGTCTGGTTTTTCGATAGTCAGCATCGGTCGCCGGATCGAAAACAAAAGGAAGTCGATACCGGATCGGAGTCTGCTTTTTCGACTGAGTTTTGCGAATGTAGCCCGTTTCAAAGCCTGGCCAGTCCGCGTCAGAACCGGCAGCGGACGAATTGAACATCCCGGAGTCGGCAGCGACCTGGACGGTGACTTGTTGGTTCAGGCTTTCCAGTTCCTGGCGATTGGTATCATCCAGAACGGCGAAGTCAACAGAGTCCAGCACTTTCTTGGCCGCGTTCAGATCCCTTCCGGCCAGCAGAATTCTGGCTTTGAGCAGCTTGAACTCTTCGACGCCGTCACCGCCACGCCCGATCGCCGTGTTGGCGTAGAACAGGGCGATCAGATACTTCTTTTGCTCCAATCGATGATTCGCGATCAGTTCCAAAGTTGGCAAATCCATCACGCTTTCAGGCAATCGATCCAGCAGCCATTGGACTTCATCATCCGTTCCGTCGAGCGCGTTGGAAACAAGATCGGCAGTGCGAGAGTAAACCTGTGCCGCGGCGTCTGGATCGTATTCTCGCAAGCCTTCGATTGCCATCTGCAGTTTCGCGCGATGCCATCCGACTTCAGAGTACTGAATGGTGTCATATCGGTTCTCGAAATCAACCACTTCGACACCCGGAACGTCGCCCGGATCAGCCTCCCACTCGATCGGCCGATCAAGCAGCGTTGCGTTGACGCTTTCCACGATCGAATCGGACGATTCAACGATCACGCCGTCGGGAATTCGCGCAAACGATCCCTCAATCTGCGTCAGTCCCAAATCAATCGATTCGGCAAACTCGCCAGTCCGAAGCTTGGAAAGCAATCTCATTCGTTCAAGTTCATCAACATCGAACCGTGGATACAGACGTTTGAGTGCGTCCAGTGCTCGCAACGAAAGCGAGGGGCTATCCATCTGAAAATTGTTCGCACACGCGTCGAGCAATGAAGAATACTTCGGATCGGAGTTTTGTTCGGCGAGCGAAATCAACAAGTCCAAACCGGATTCGAGTTCTCCTTGCTGAATCAGAATCTGCGATTTCGCAAACTGCTGTTGTTCGTTGAGCGTCGCGACTGGCAAGCGGTCGATCGCTTCGCGACTGGCACCGAACTCCGGATAGCTGGCGACATGGTCGACACCATGTGAAACGACATCGCCTTGAACTCGTGACAAGTTCCCCAAAATCCGCCCGGTTCCCACGGACTCGGCAATCTTGCCGTCCGCCAAATCGATCCGCAAAATTTTGCGACTGGTTGTTGGCAGAAACAACGAATCAACTCCGATATAGCCGCGACCGGAAGGAAGATCATCCGCAGCCAATGGCAGTCGCCACGTTTCGACGCCGGAAAACGAATCGATGGCTCGCACGTTTCGCGATCCAACAAGAATCAGCTGGCCCTGGTTGATGCCGGCCAAGTACAGCGACGATTCACGTTCGACTTTCCGAGGCAAAAAACCGTCTTCTTCGTACCAGACGCCTTCGCCATTATCCAAATCCAGACAGATCAACTCGCGAGACAGCACTGGCGTCAGATACACCATCCCGTTCGCAATCGTGACCTGTGAGTCTCGCCACGCGTCGTTGAGCATGTTCGGATAGTTGTTCGAATCCGAAATGATTCGCGTGTTCCGCGGCAAACGATACTCATAGCCCCACAGCAACGTCCGCGTGGAAACCTCCAACGCAACCACAGCACCGGTTCCCGTCAAACACACGATTTTTCCGTTGGCGTAAGACGGGCTGACTCCCGCCAGTCGACGGTTGTGATTGGCGTCGAAGCTCTCATGGTCGAACGCGGCGATCGCCTGAATCCAGCGCAGCTTTCCCGTCTTTGAATCCAACGCAACCAGCTGAACCGCGTTGTCCAGAACACAACAGCAATACAGCACGCCTTCGAGCGGCAACGGCTCTCCCATAAAGAACGCTTTCGCCAATTTCGGTTCGTCGAAACCCTTCGGACCACCGACACGCCACCGCAGCATTCCGGAATTTTCCGAATCGATGGCGACCAGTTCGTTGTGAGTCCGCAGGTCTTCGGGGGCGCTATCGTCTGCATTGGCGAAAACGTTGTCGTGATCGTATTGACTGGAACTTCCCGGTTGAGGCACGAAGAAGATCAGCCGACCGTCGCTACTGGCGCGTCCGTAGATCGAATCCATCACCAATCTCTGATTCATCTTCAGCGCTGCCGCAACAGAAACTTTCTCGGAAGGAGTATCGTTCCACGCGAACCGAGGTGGCCAGGCCCATTTTCGCAAACCGGACTCAAAATCGACGCCGTACATATGATCGACGTCCCGAAACACGATCGTGTCTCCGACGACCAACGGCTGGACTGCAGGCGCAGGAACGGTTTTCTCCTGAACCAGCTCCTTCAGGTATTCCGTCGAACGTTCTTTGAGCGCAATCGAGCTGGCAGTTGCGTGCTCCCAACGTGGCGCCATCAACGGCATTCCCGTGCCGACTTTTCCAGTCCGCGCCGGATTCCCCTGAAACATCAACCACCTGGAAAGTGTTCGATTGGAAGCCAACGGGCTGTCGCCGATCAGCCTGGTCAGCCACGGAATCGCTTCGGGATTGCGATTAAATAGAGTGTAGTTCTCGCCCATCAACTGAATCGTCGAATTCGGCATCCGTTGTTTCAGCGAAACCAAAGTCTCTTCCGCCGCGTCGCGGTTGTTGCTGAGCATCTGGCAGGTGGCCAACAAAATGGAAGCTTCGGGATCGTGTTTAGCGGCAGTGGACCGAAACCGAACGATCTTCGCGAACCACGATTGAGCCGCTGAGGGTTGTCCGTTGGAAAGTTCGAGATGCCCCAACAACATCGCGGCTTCAGCCCCTGAATCGGTGAAGAAGAACTGATTCGAAGCTTTCTTCAGCAGCGACAGATCGTTTTCCGCGACGCCACGTTCCAGCAGCTTCCGGGCTCGAATTCCATATCGAATCTGATACGGCTCAAGGAAGCGGGCGTCGATCGAACCGAGGATCTGTTCGGTTCGCGATCGAAGGCTGGAGAATGATTGCGATCCACGGGGGATCAGGAAATCCTCGACCGACTCATCAGCGAGGACTTCTCCCAGGATTTCAACGGCTTCGTCCACTTTGCCGGCAGCCATCAACTTCTTGCACCGAAGCAAGGGGCGGATGACTTCTCTCGGCGGCGCAATGAACGCGGACTCCGGCGGTCGAAGTTCGATACCGTCAAATAGCTGAGTAAAATTCACCGCCTGCTGTTGCGCCACGAGGTGCGACGACGTCAGGGCGCAATGCAGGAACAGAATTGTAATCAGCAAAGGGTGCACGTTGGGTCTCGTGAAACATTCGGAACAGCAAACCATGATAGCCGACGCAGACCGGTTCGCGAAATGTCACGTCGACCAAGACTCATGCTGCTCGTCGCTTCCCTCCCCGGTGATCCTGCGGTTTTTTGTCGATGTCGCTTTCGTCGAGTTCCTCTCGAAGAATCAACATGTTGGATGGGGCTTCGATACCCAATCGCACCCGGTCACCGGAGAGACGGACGATCGTCAAAACGATGTCGTCCCCCAACAGAACTTTCTCGCTTTCCTTCCTGGAAAGAACTAACATAGTGGCTATCCTTATCGTTATTTATGTGTGAAGTGATTCGACTGGTTGGCGGCCAGTCACGCAGCAGCGATTTGTGAATCGTTGCTGCTATCAAGAGTTATGGTTTTGAATTTCTCGCCGTTGGATCCGTAAAAGCGAATTGAGTTTTGTTCGCATTCCCAGACTGCGGTTAGCTTGACGCTTCGTGGCCCGTGGAGGCAAAAGAAAATGCCACACATTCCCTGGCCGCGTTTGAGCATCCGCTCGCTTATTCTGAAAATGCCTTCTTCAAAATCACTCTGAGTACAAAGAACCTTCGAAACGAGTTTCCTGAGTTGCTCGATATGGGGTGCTGCAAAGGCACCGCCCAAGTCTCCCAAATGCATCCTGTGAGATACTCCGTGGGGTGAATCTTTGGTCAATCATGTTGTAAGTCCAGTTGCCGTTGCGGACGTTCTCAAGTTCGTTCCAGGCCCCCGTCGAATTCCGATCAGGCAACATGGGAAATATCGGCAGCCCTCCAAAGTGCTTGCATTGAAAGTCTGGTTAATTTACGAAGGTTTTTTTGAGCAGGCAAGTTTTGAAAAACAACCAACATAATCGGGTCAGTTAAAACATGCGTAGCAGGATGGCTTGACCGTTCCGAGAGAAACAAAGCGCACCGATTCTGGCTTTCCCGCGGACCACTGATCAGGCTAACCTGTTGCGTTGGAACGTTTTGCATAATTGCAACTGGTTCATTAGGCGCGTGTTCGTTTTAGAATCTATTATGCTACGACGATCATTGATGCGCGAACGTCACACCAATTCAGAAAGCAATTCACTTTGAGTTTTCAGGTTAACAACGATCTGTTTCGCGGTCCGATCGACCTGTTGCTCTATCTGGTGCGCCGGCATGAAGTCGAGGTGACTGAAATTGCACTGTCCAAAGTGACTCAGGAGTATCTGGAGCATATTGATGTCCTGAAGGAGATTTCGATCGACCTTGTCGGTGACTTTTTGGATGTCGCCAGCCATTTGGTCGAGATTAAAGCCAAAGCTCTTTTGCCTCGCAACGAGTTCGAGGAAGAAGACGAAGAAGGTGCCGAGCATGCGGACCCACGTCGAGATCTGGTGAACCGCTTGTTGTTGTACAAGAAGTTTCGCGACGCAAGTTCATTGCTGGAGGACCGAGCCAGCGAGTGGCAAAATCGATTTTCGCGAATTGCCGACGACTTGCCGGCCAAGCAACACAACATTTCTGATCAACCGATCCGCGAAATCGAACTGTGGGATTTGGTCAGTGCTTTCGGACGCGTGCTTCGGGACAATCAGCCTGTCGAGAACGCGAACATCGTTTACGACGAAACTCCTATTCATGTTTACATGGAACGGATTCACGCAAAGATCGTGCAGAATCGGCGTGCTTCGTTTAGCGAATTGTTTGAACTGGGGATGCACAAGTCATCGATGGTTTCGATCTTCCTTGCGGTGCTGGAACTCGCCAGACATCACGGAGTCGTGACGCAGCAGGACGACCTTTACGGTGAACTGGTGATCGCGCCGGGCTCACAGTTCAAGGAAGAGTTGGACGTTTCCAACATCGACGACTATGACCCTCACATGCGTTCGGGCGATCCTGCGTCAATGATTGAATAGCGACGCCGTCTCCAATTCATCGTTTAACGGCAAGCCGCAGGCGACTGCGCTTTCGTTTTTCTTCGATGGCACGTCTGGTCTTCGCAAAACGGCCAAAATCTAACTCAGATTCACGATACCGTTGGAATCGGAAAACTTATCAACGGGAGCACCAACACGCTCCAACATGGAACGATAGAGGTTCGTCAACGGCGTGCCGCTTTTCAAACGCAAGTGCCGTCCGGTTTTCACGGTACCGCCACCGCCGCCGAACATGCAAATCGGCAAGTCCTTGTGGGTGTGGCTGTTGCCGTCCGCAATCCCGCTGCCGTAAACAACCATGCAGTTATCCAACAGCGAACCACCGCCTTCGCGCACGTTCGACATCCGAGTCAACAAATGTCGCAGCAACGTGACGTGGTAATGATTGATCGTGCTGATCTTTGCCTGTTTTTCGCGTGAACCGCCGTGGTGCGAAATATTGTGATGGCCGTCTTTGATCGACAGGTTTTTGTACGGACGATTGCTACCCGCATTGGAGTACATGAACGAGATGATTCGCGTCGAATCCGTCTGAAACGCCAACGTCATCATGTCGAACAGCAGTTTTACGTGCTCGCCATATTCCGCTGGAACGCCAACCGGTCGCGGAGCATCTGGCACATCGCGTTCGTTTTCATCGAGCTTTTCCGTAGAAGCCAACCTTCGTTCGATGTCGCGAACGGCGTACATGTACTCTTCCAGCTTACGCTTGTCCTCGACGCCCAAATTGTTGCTGAGGATTTTGGCTTCCTGTTGCACAAAGTCCAACACGCTTTTCCGATCCCGCTCGCGTCGTGCCATCGACCGGGGATCCAACTGCGGGCCGTCGTCGTCACCAAACAGGCGATCAAACACTGACGCCGGATTGATTTCTTTGGCCAGCGGCGATCGTTCGGTTCGCCAGGAAATATTTGAGGTATACAGACAGCTGTAACCGGAATCGCATTGTCCGGCCTGAGCACTGTCTTGCGTGCCCAGCTCAAGCGATTTCAAACGCGTCAGATGACCAATCCGTTCGGCCGCCACCTGATCAACAGACTGACCGTTGCGAATGTCGTTGCCATTGGTTTTCTTGGGATGCGAACCGGTCAGGAATGAAGCCACCGAACGTGCGTGGTCACCGCCGCCGTCTCCGTGAGCAAAAGCGCCGTCGAGAGTCAGCCCTGTGAAGACGTTCATCTGATCGCGAAAGTCAGCGATAGGCTGCATGATCTTTTGCAACTCAAACTTGGTCTCGCTGTTTCCGCTCGGCGTCCAGTCTTGCATGTGCATGCCGTTGGGAACGTAGAGGAACGCCATTCGAACGGGCGGACCGGCTGCAGCTTTGCGGGCAATCGTTGAATTGGCTGAAGTGATCATGGGAGCAGCCGTCCCCATCGCTTCCAACCACGGCAACGCCATCGCAGCACCGCAGGCGCCGCGGAGCATCGTTCGTCGTGAAATATTCTTGTGGCTCATTGTTTTCCCTTTTCCTGTCACGATCAAAGTTGTTTTACGGCAAGCCGTTCAACAAACAAAGTCTATTCAGTATCCCCCGGACTTGCTCCCTCGCCGAATCGCTTCCGAAACGGATCGCTTTCGGTGATCGCAATCACCAACGCCGAAAATCGATAGTCGCTATCTTTCAACTCAAACACAATTTTGTCCAAAGTGCACTCGTCATAATATTCCAGCCCGCGGCCCAAAGCGTAGATCAACATCTTCTCGGCGACGCATCTCACGAACTGGGCTCGCATTCCAGTTCGAATCATCACCTGAAGTTCTTTCGAGCCCTGGAACGTCGTCCCATCTGGAAGCTCGCCTCGCGGATCGATGCCTCCAACTTCGTCTTCGACTCGCCACTTCCCAACCGCGTCGTAGTTTTCCAGCGCGAACCCAAGCTCATCCATCACCTTGTGACAAACCGCACAGGAAGGATCCGCGCGATGTTGTTCCATTCGCTGCCGTAGCGTTCCGGCAAGTTGTGGTTGGTCTTCCAACTGCATCGCATCCGGATCTGGCGGAGGCGGTTCCTCGCCCAACAGGTTCTCCATGATCCACTTGCCACGTTTCACCGGCGACGTTCGATTCGGATTCGAAGTCAGCGTCAGAATGCTGGCGTGAGTCAGAATGCCCTGCCGATCAGTCTTCTCCGAGGAAACTTTCTGGAACTTGTTTCCCTTAACGCCTTCAACGCCGTAGTGTTTCGCCAGCCGCTCGTTGAGGAACGTGTAGTCCGCTTTCAACAAATCGGTGACTTGCGCGTCACGACGGATCAAGTCATAGACCAAAAGTTTGGTCTCGGTTTCCATATCGTTTCGCAATTGAGCATCGACGCCCGGGAACATATCAGGATCGGGTTGCATTCTGGCCAAAGATCGTAGCTGCAACCACTGAGTCGCGAAATTCTGCACAACGGCTTTGGCTCGTTTATCCTTGAGCATCCGCTCGACCTGCTTTCGAAAGACCTCTTTGTCTTTCAATTTTCCTTTCGCCGCCAGCTTGAAAAGCACTGCGTCCGGCATCGAGCTCCACAGAAAATACGACAGACTGGTCGCCAGTTCGAAATCGTTAAGCTCGCGGATCTCGTTGACCGGCACCGGTTGTTCGATCTTGTATAGGAAATGCGGCGAAACCAAAACGGCCTGCATCGGATATCTCAACGCTTTCTCGATCGAGTCACCGGAAGCGACGGCCGAATCGTAAAGCTTCATCAAACGGTCGACTTCATCCGATTTGACAGGCCGACGATAGGCTCGGGAAGCGAACACCTGAATCGATTTGCGAGCGACCTTCCGCTGCTGCTGTTTCGATTCGCCTGGTTCGCCCAAAACCAGTTTTCCATACTGCCCGCGTTGAGCCCCAATTGGGCCTTCGATCGTCAGGTGGTTAAAGTGCAGATTTCGATCCTGCGGTTTTTCGCCTCGTTTCGCTTCTTGGTAAAAATCATTGGTGAACGAAACATTGATCTCTTGCTCACCGGTTTGCGTGAATCGGAGTTCCGTTTCGAACGTTTGCGGCGTATCCCCCTGCTCTTTGGTGACGTTAAAGAACTGACGTTGCTTGCCGTTGACATCCAGCTTCATTTTTACAGGCTCGTTTCCAGCCTGATTTCCGGTCGCGACCAGGACCGCGCGATAGGTGCCGCGTTTGATGACACCGAATTTGGCAGTCGCCGTAGCCTGAGCCGGAAACGTCATTACATTGTTGTGAATGTTGACACCGCGAGGCCGGGTAAAGTCCTTGGCAACAAAACGCTGAACTTTTTTGGAACGAGCAGGATCCTTGACCGCGTTGAGCGTGATTGCTTCGGCAGCTTTGAGGTACTTTTCCATCAGGATTGGCGAAAGCGAAAGCACGTCTGCAATGTTGTCGAACCCATAGCCCACGTCGTCGACCGGAAAGTTTCCATCGGTCTCATAGTCGACGCCCGTCAAATCGCGAATCGTGTTTTTGTACTCCGTCCGATTGAGCCGACGAATGGTGACTCGGCCCGGATTGATATTGGTACAGTCGACGCTGTTGAGCAACTGATCGACCCAAGCCAGCAGTTTCGCGTGTTCGTCATCGGGTATCGGATCGCAGTCTTCCGGGGGCATCTCTTTGGCCGCCACGCGAATCAGGACTTTCTTCCACTTCTTGCGCCCGGACAGCAGCTGATCCAACGTCTCGTATTGCTCAAGATTCAGATCGGCGTCGGTGTTGTCCCCCCAATGGCAGTCACCGCAATGGGTTTCCAACATCGGGCGAATGGTCTCGTTAAATTCACGCTGCACGTCGCGAAGTGAATCCGCAGTTTCCTGCGCGGTCGCCGGAGCCGGATTCATGGCTGATAAGCAACATGCAAGAGTCACGCAACCGGCCCAGATCAGGCCATCACGAATACATATAAGTGTGCTCGAAATCATTTTCACTCGGGAAACCAAACTCCAAATTCGGGGCTATGTACAGTTTAGCTCTCGTATGACGCATTGAACGACCGCAATTTGAGGGATTTGGCGTTTGGTGCGGCGATTCCAACAGTTCGCAAACCGGCGAAAATTGGCCCACGGAGCCATGAAATGCGGACGAAATGGCTGTAAAACACGGCAATTACCGGGGAAAATCCATCTTTTTGACTGAAAATGCCCGTTTGCCCCGGGTTTTTGAAGCACACTATCTTGAATTATTGGACCTACGCGGTCTAATTTTCGCGTCCTCACAAGGGACGGATCACACGAATTCAACGGTATTTACGACTTATTTAAAGTCCCTACAAATTTTTGGAGGATCTCCTATGGCAAAGAAAGCCGCCGGCCCCAAGCCACCTACAAAGTCTGAAATCATGAACAACATGGCTGAGGCTACTGGCTTGAGTAAGAAAGAGATTGCGGGAGTCTTCGATGCTCTTGCAGCTCAGATTGAAGCACAGATCGGCAAACGTGGTGGTAGTGGCCAGTTCACTATCCCAGGCCTTTGCAAAATCGTCTGCCAGCACAAACCAGCTATGCCAAAGCGCGAAGTTCGCAATCCTGGTACTGGCGAAATGGTTTGGGCGAAGCCAAAGCCAGCTCGCAAAGTTGTCAAGATTCGCGCTCTCAAGGGGCTCAAGGACATGGTTATCTAAACCAGTGTTGGCGAAAGCCAGCGTCCAAGTTATTTAAAAAGCCGCAGAGTAGTTGCTCTGCGGCTTTTTTCGTGTGATTCCAAATTCATGGCTTCGCAAAAACAGTCGGTGACGATCCAAAGTTCCGGTTTTCATGGGCAAAAAATGTAAACCAAGCGCCTGATCCTGTTTCGCTGGAAAAAATATCGGAATCAGCAACAATGACGCGCTCATTCAGCTCCATTTCCCAATCGTAGTGCTCGTCGTTCTCAATGCCCATCGGTCCCGACTTCGACGCCAAAGATCGCGTCAAACAAGCCACCAGCATCGTTGACCTGGTCAGCCGCACGATCAATTTGCGCCGCCAAGGCCCGAACTATGTGGGACTTTGCCCATGGCACGATGACAAAAGGCCCAGCTTTACGGTAAATCCTGTTCGACAGCGATTCAGCTGCTTTGTCTGCGATCTACACGGCGACGTTTTCGATTTCACGATGAAAATGGAAAGCGTCGACTTTCGTGGGGCTCTTGAGATTCTGGCGCAGGCCGCGGGAATTGTACTGAAGCAGCATGGGCCTAAAACAGAACCCGGGAATCCGGATCACAAACCGACGCTGTTCGAAGCTATGAAATGGGTCGAAGAGCAGTATCACCAGTGCTTGCTGCACTCAAACGAAGCCATTCCCGTTCGCGAGTACCTGCAAGACCGCGGAATCACGCAGGAAAGCATCGACAAGTTTCGCGTTGGATTTGCACCGCTGGCCTGGTCGTGGTTGGTGGATCGGTGCCGCAGCACGAGATTCACTCCGAAGATTCTCGAAGCCTGCGGACTGATTCTGATGAACAACCGCGGAACGTGGTACGAACGGTTTCGCGGCCGAGTTCTGTTTCCGATTCGTGATACTCAAGACCGCCCGATTGCTCTTGGCGGACGTGTCGTGCCAGGAATCTACGGAACCGAAGATGAGCCGAAGGGCAAGTACTACAACTCGACCGAAACGCGACTGTTCACGAAAAGCGACAACCTGTACGGGCTGAATATTGCTCTCGAGGGACTTCGAAAAGCGGATGACAAGTCGCTGACAATTGTCGAAGGCTACACCGACGTCATCGCGGCTCATCAAGCCGGCGTTACCAACGTCGTTGCGGCACTGGGAACCGCACTCAACGAGCGACACATTCGGCTGATCAAGCGATTTGCGGATTCGATAACGCTGGTTCTCGACGGTGATGATGCAGGACAGCGGCGAACCAGTGAAGTTCTCGACCTGTTCGTGACCAGCGATGTCGACCTGAGGATTTTGACGCTTCCTGAAGGCATGGACCCCTTTGATCTGTGCATGAAACAGGGCGGGGAAGCGTTTCAAAAGATGATCGAAGGTGCTCCGGATGCAATTTCTCATCGCATTCGAACGGAAACCAAAGGCGTCGACTTGTTGAATCAGACTCATGCTGCGACGAAGGCGTTGAACAACATTTTGAAAACGCTAGCGGGAATTCCGGCATCCGAGATCGCTGCCTCCGCCGCAAAGCAGCTGCGTCAACAGCAGCTGATTGGCAGGCTGTCGCGGCAGTTCCAAATCGATTCGGAACACATCAGTCGGCGGCTGAACGAGATCCGAAACAGCTTGCGTCCTCGCAATTACGACGCTGATGCCGACAGCAAAAACATGGTGCCGGCAAAAATTCAAACGGTGGACTTCAGTTCCTTTGTTGGCAAGGAACGTGAGCTTTTACAGCTTCTTATCCTGCAGCCTGCGTTGCTGGACACGGCTGTTGAGAAAGTCTCTCCGGATCAGTTTGTAGCTGGTCCGCTAAAAGCCATCTATCAGATTATGGACGATTTTTTTCACGATGAGCGTGAAGTGGATCACGATTCGCTAATGCTGGAAGTCCAGGATCCTGTGCTGCGAAACGTGATCGCGAGGCTCTACGACGAGGCCGCTTCGAAGAACGAATTGGAGTCCGGAGACAGCACCAGTTTTGCTCTTGATATGAATCAGCAATTTGATTCTGTTTTAGCCGCGTTCGAGGACGAGGTCATTGCAAACGACCATCGAGCGAAGGTTTCCCAGTTACAACAAAAGGCTCTCGACAAAGAGGAGGAACTGGCAGCTCTGGAAGAGTTGCTTAACCAGACCAAACAACGACATGGTCTTTAGCTTGCCCACGGAAGGGCTGCAGCCAGGTCGATTGATGAACGAACCCTGAAAGTAAACTTCGCATCGCAGACGGCGATCGAACTTTGACCAATGCTCGCATTTTTGAGCACCCCGCATTGGATGAAGCGAGTTACCCCTTCAGTTTTGGACATCATCAAACCACTTTTGCAATGGCGACTGAACAACGCCAACGCATCGCAACACTGGCCTTATTGCAGGGCTGTTGCAAGTGGGATCGCGAGAAGGATTTCGCAAAGGAACTATCATGCAATTTGTTGAAGATGAACTTCAGACCCTGATCGACAAAGGTAGAAAACAGGGATACCTGACTTACGCCGAAGTCGGAAATTATCTCCCCGACGAATCAACCAGTTCTGAGAAACTGGACGGGCTTATCGCCGCCCTCGAAAAATCGGGCATCGAACTGGTTGAATCCGCTCCGGAAACCGACGAACCATCTCCTGCCGAATTGCTCCGCGCCGAAGCCGACGCTGCAGCCGCCGAAGCCCTCAAGTTCTCAGGAAAACTTCCCCGTCCCAGCGACGATCCGATCCGCATGTACCTCAGCCAGATGGCTGTCATTCCGCTGCTCAATCGCGACGAAGAGGTTGCTCTGGCGAAACGTATTGAAATCACGCGGACCCGTTACCGCCGCAGCGTTTTGGGTTGCCACTACGCCCTGTCGGCGACACTGGAAACACTGAAACGTGTCCACGCTGGTGAACTTCCGTTCGATCGCACGATCAAGGTTTCTCTGACGGAAAACCTGACCAAAGAGCAGATCCAGCAGCGGATGCCGCATAACTTTCGCACGATGAATCACCTGATTCGTGAAAACGAAAAAGACTTCAGCATCGTGATCAACAAAAACAAATCGAACACCGAACGTGGCGAAGCCAGAACTCGCTTCCTCAGTCGGCGTCAAAAGCTGGTGATCCTGGTTGAAGAGCTTAGCCTTCGATCGCGTCGCATCAGTCCGCTGATTCGCGAAATGCGAAAGTTCTCCGATCGAGTCAACTGGCTTCGTACGCAATTGACCAGCGATGAAGTTTCTTCGGTCGAACGTCGTCGTTTTCGCAGCGAATACATTCGTCTGGTTCGACTGTGCCAGGAAAGTCCGACGAGTCTTCAGAATCGCGTTGATGCTTGTGAGAAGCATTTCGAAGAATTTGAAAACGCAAAACGTCATCTTTCCAGTTGCAATCTTCGCTTGGTCGTTTCGATCGCCAAAAAGTATCGCAATCGCGGAATGAGTTTCCTGGACCTGATTCAGGAAGGAAACACAGGCTTGATGCGAGCAGTCGACAAGTACGAATATCGTCGCGGATTCAAGTTTTCGACTTACGCGACGTGGTGGATTCGCCAGGCGATCACGCGAGCGATCGCGGATCAGGCTCGCACTATTCGCATTCCGGTTCATATGATCGATGTGCTTTCGAAACTGCGAAACATTCAGAAAATGCTTTTGCAGGAAACAAAACGCCAGCCAACGATGGCTGAGATCGCAAAGGTGGCTCAGATCGACGTCGAAGAAGTCCGCCGTGTGATGGACATCGGACGTCACCCGGTGAGCCTTGATCGTCCCGTTGGCGAAGGGGACGATTGCAGCTTTGGCGAGTTCATTGAGGATTCGGCTACCGATAGTCCGGCACGCTCGGCGTCGAACGTGATTCTCCGCGATCGCATCGATGGACTGTTGAAGACGTTGACTTATCGTGAACGTGAAATCATTCGGTTGCGTTACGGTTTGGGCGACGGCTACACATACACGCTCGAAGAAGTCGGCCGAATTTTCAAAGTGACGCGTGAACGTGTTCGCCAGATTGAGGCCAAAGCGGTTCGCAAGTTGCAGAATCCTGTCCGCAGCAAGAAGCTTGAGGGCTTTGTCGATCTGGAAATTTTGCAGCAAATGGCAGAACGGGCGCAGGTGCGACCTCCTCAGAGTTCCACGACGCCCGCTCCTGCAACGCCATCGGTGGAAGACAAGCCTGAGTCTGCTTCGTCGATGTTCGAAGAGAGCTGGGAAGAGCCGCAAGCGGAACCAGCTTTGTCGCTGTTCACGGAAGATTTTTCGAAAGCGGCATAGGCAAAGTTGGCTCGCCGTTGGTAAATTCACAAGTCCAAAGCCGTCAGCGATGACGGCTTTTTTTGTACCCTGCCAAGTAGGTCAGTCTGGGACAGACTGATACATTGCATTCGTTAAGGAAACGTCTGGGACAGACTTGGCTACTTATCTACTTATCTTTATTTTCAAGTCTGGGACAGACTTGGCTACTTTGCGTTCTCATCTTCATCACAGGTCTGAGACAGACTTGGCTACTGACCTACCGTCATGCCCAAAACCACACCCTTTCACCAACGCACTGACGCACTCAACCAAACGCGGATCTGGAAAAACTGGTCTGGCTACTTGGTAGCGCCGCAGTATCAGTATTCGATCTCCACCGAGTACTATTCGATTCGAAATTCTGTGTCGCTGCTCGACACGTCTCCACTTTTCAAATATCGATTTTCCGGATCAGATTCCGTCGCCCTTCTCCGACACGCCCTCGCGCGTGACGTCGGCAAATGCAAAATCGGACACGCCCAATACAACGTATGGTGCGATGAAAAGGGATTCGTCGTTCAGGACGGAGTCATCATGCGGGTCGATGAAAATGAGTTCCTGCTAACTGCTGCCGAACCGGCTTTGCGTTACTTTCGCCAGATCGCAAGGACCAAAGGACTGAACGCGTCCACCGTCCAGGACGTCTCGGAGGCCTATGGAATCCTGGCTCTTCAGGGACCACACACTCACAACGTGATCTCGAAACTTACCGACGCCGCGACACCGCTGGGTTATTTTCAGATCGCTCAAACGGAGCTTCAAAATCGTCCTGTCACGATTTCACGCACGGGATACACCGGAGACCTCGGCTACGAGATCTGGATTCGCAGTGAGGACGCGATCGCGGTTTGGGATGCGATTACCGAAGCGGGAGCCGACTACAATTTGACGCCGGTTGGAACAACGGCTTTGAAAATGGCTCGTGTTGAAGCCGGGTTGTTGCTGATGGATGTCGACTTCGAATCGTCACGGTTCGCCTGGGTGGATGCTCAACGAGAGACTCCGATCGAGCTTGGATTTGGATGGATGTTCCGCAATCTGCAGGATGACAAACGGGACTTCATTGGACGCGAGGCAATAGAAGTAGAAATCTCGCGACAAACAAACCGCTGGACAACGGTTGGGCTGGCTATCGACTGGCACGACTACGAACGTGTGCATTTTAAAGCGGGAATCTCGCCGCCCAAGTACGAACTTTATCGCGAGGAAACGATGAGCCTCTATCGTCGGGGCGAAGCAGAGTGGGACTACGCCGGATATGCGTCAAGCTTTCTGTTTTCCTCATTGCTGAAAAAGCCAATTGCGATTGCCAAACTGCCGATCGATCTGGCAACTCCGGGGACGGAAGTCGACCTTGAACTTTCAGTGATCAAGAAACCAGTCAATGTTTTGGCTCGAGTCACCGACATGCCATTTTTTAATCCCGATCGCAAAACGGCAATGTTTCCCAAGACACGCCAAGGAGATGCATGATGGCAGAGAACTACGATGCGATCGTGATTGGCGGCGGGCACAACGGTCTGGTGAATGCGTGCTACTTGGCCAAGGCTGGCTTGAAGACGTTGTTGCTTGAGAAACGGCATCTTGTCGGTGGTGCGACGATCACCGAAGAGTTGCTCGAAGGATTTCAGTTCACGACGTTCTCGTACGCCGTCAGCCTGCTACGCCCCGACATTGTCGAAGACCTGGATCTTGCGAAGCACGGTTTGATGATTTTGCCGATGCCCAACACGTTTCAACCAGGCTACGACGGCGAGTACTTGCTGTTGGGCGCCGACAAAAATGCGAACTATCACGAGATCGCACGACATTCGATCGAAGACGCCGAAGGCTATCGAGAGCTTGGGCATTTGATCGATCGCGTCTGCTTTGCGCTCAAGCCGTTGATGGACAGCATCCCGCCGAATTCGATCAGTGACGATCCAGAAGATCAGGCGAGAATTGCCGAACTTGAAAACTGCAAGGAAGGGCTCGATGACGATGTGCGTTCGATGCTGGACTCGTTTCTGAACTGCAGCGCGGTCGAAATCCTTGAGCAGTTCATCGAAAGCAACATTGTCAAAGCGATGATCGCATCGAGCGGAATCATCGGCAGTCAAATCAGCCCGCGAGATCCGAAGTCAGGGCTGGTGTGGCTGTTCCACAAGCTTGGGGAATACGACGGCGTATCTGGCGACTGGGGTTTCCACAAGAACGGCAACGGCGGTCTGACCCAAGTAATGGCAAGAGCTTTCGAATCATTGGGTGGCACGATTCGTCTGAACTCGGCCGTCGAAACAGTACTCTATGACAGCGACGATACCTCGGGCGGCGTCTCAGGCGTCAGGCTCTTTGATGGAACTGAGATTCCCGCAAGCGTCGTGGTCAGTGCGCTGGATCCGAAACGTACCTTTACGCAACTTGTCGATTCCAACGACATGCCTGGCGACTTGATCGAAGCGATTTCGAACTACAAATTCCAGGGCTCTGCCTCAAAAGTCAACTTTGCACTCAGCGACGCTCCGACTTTTCCGGGTCTCGAAGGCCGGACGGACATCTTTCAGGGATTCACCAACGTCGGCCCGTCGATCGAGTATCTCGATGCCGCCTGGGAAGATTGCCAAGCCGGACGTTTCAGCCGTAGGCCGTTTATCGATTGCTGTTTGCAATCCACCGTGGATCCGGACATGAGCCCGCCAGGAAAACATGTGCTTTCATGTTTTACGATGTATACCCCTTACGCGTTGGCCGATTCGGATTGGGACTCGCAGCGAGAGCATCTTGGCGACGCGGTCGAAGAGACGCTTGAAGAGTTCTTTCCGGGCTTTCGCGAACTGGTGATTCATCGCGAGATCGTGACTCCGTTGGATATTGAGCGAGTTGTCGGACTGACCGAAGGCAACATCTTTGCAGGCGAACTGTTTATGCCCCAAATGTTCATGAACCGCCCTGCCCCGGGCTGGAATCAGTATCGGACGCCGGTTCGCGGGTACTATCAGTGCGGATCGGGCACTCATCCGGGTGGATGTGTCACCGGAGGGCCCGGAAAGCTGGCCGCAAAACAGATTCTTGGCGATTTGGCCGTGCGGGCCGAGGGCTGATTGAGCGCGTCACGCAAGAAATGTCGGACCAGTGGGACCTTTCAGTTTATCGATTGGTCAATTTGTCCTGGTTACTCGCGTGAACTAGCAGTGGACACTTTTAAATTACAAATCGCATGGGTTTAAGCCTCGGGTTCGCCGCAACTCGCGTTAAAATCTTGCCCAACTCTTGCCACTCGATATCCGTAATCTTTCACTTGGCGACCGCTCTCAAGGAAGCACTCATGAGCACCCAAACTCCCGCAGGCGAAAACTCAACTTCAGCGCCCGAAGCATTCGGCAACACTGCAGCTCCAGATTTCAAGACGGAAGTCAAGCAGTCGCGGAAGAAGCATTCTGGCCCCGGTGGACGCGATGCGACTTCGATTCCATTGCCAGCCGAAGTCAATCAAAAACGGATCTACTACAGCTATCTGATCAGCTTCATTGTGTTTCACTCGCTGGCCTTGCTGTGCTTCATTCCGTGGTTCTTCAGTTGGACTGGGTTCGCGTCGCTCGTGATTGGGTCTTACCTGTTTGGTGCCGTTGGAATTCCAATTACGTACCATCGTTTGTTGACGCACCGTAGTTTCAAAACGCCGAAATGGTTTGAGCGATTTCTCGTCGTGATCTCGCTATGCAATGGTCAGGAAACGCCTGCTCGCTGGGTCGCGTGGCACCGTCTGCACCACCATGAATCGGATCACCAGGAAGATCCACACAGCCCATTGGTGAACTTTCTGTGGTCGCATTTCCAATGGCTAATCTACGAAAACGGAAACACGAGCAAGTTCAGCATTTACAAAAAGTACGCCAAAGACATTCTCAACGATCCATTTTACATGTGGCTTGAGAAACGTACGTACGCAGGAGTTGCGATTTTTGCGGCGCACGGCGTTGTTATTTTTCTGGCCGCATGGCTGATCGCCGGATTGGTCATGGGATTCGGTATGGAAGCGTTCCAGCTTGCGTGCAGCGTGTTCGTGTGGGGCGTCATCGCTCGCGTGGTCGTGATGTGGCACGTGACCTGGTCGGTCAATTCGCTCAGTCACATGTTCGGCTATCGCAATTACGATACGGACGATCACAGCCGCAACAACTGGTTCGTGGCAATCATTTCATCCGGCGAAGGCTGGCATAACAATCACCATGCTGACCAGTCGGCTTGCACGGTTCAGCACAAATGGTGGGAGTTCGATTTGAACTACTACATCATCAAATCCTGGGCGATGGTCGGGCTTGCGTGGGACATCGTGCCTCCGATCCACAAGCGACGACAGCGACAGAACCGCGTCAATGGATGATGAAGAGCAGCGGATGATGAAGAGCAGCTCTGCTTTTTGAGATTTGAAATCTGGAAGAAGCAGCAACGACCTCGAGTCACTTCACCTGAAATCGCCGGTCTGCTGAAAGCCTGCCTGCCAGGCCTGTTGATGCCTTCCGTCTGCGATCCGTTCATGGATTCCAGGCGGTGTCGTCACTGGGGCTTTCCAAACGCCACCCGGCACACCCGTTGGGTTCGGTTGAGGACGGGATGCGAATGACTCGCGAGGCGTGACATCGCCCCAAGGAGTCAGTTCAGGAACTGTTTCTACGGTTTCAGCGAAGCCTTTCGCTCCAGTCGATGGATAAAGCTGACGTTCGACTTCCGGAATTCCTTCGCGTCCGGCCATTTGCATCCAAGTCCGAGCGTTCTGAGCGTTCTGAGCGTTCTGAGCGTTCTGAGCGTTCTGAGCGTTCGACTGGAACATCGATGCCTGCTGAGCCATCGGCCCGGGCATCCCATTCCACAATGGAGCTTGATTGACCGAAGCCATCGTGCCTGGAGCAGGTAGCAGAGGAGCCGTATAGGCAGTTCGATCGAAGATTTCCTCGAGCTTTCGTTTGAAGCTGAACGTCCGGGATTCGGGTCGATCTCCAGCCATCGCAGTCGTCATCGCCGGTTGAGAATATCCATCGAGCGAATATCCATCAACATTGCAACCACACGTAACTGACGTGCCCGGACAAGCGGGATTGCAACCATCATTGCAAGTTCTACCGACTACGCGTCCGTCGCGATCACGTGGAATACGGTTTCCGCGAAGTCGATCCCAAATCGTAAGCTTCGGACCGTTGCGTCGTCGAGACTTTGCGTCCCGAGAACAGGATGCGGCCGCACATCCGTGACCGCAACTACATGCTGCCGTTGCTGTTGGCTGGCAACCGTAAGGAACCGTTTCGAATTGTGAGTGAATTGGTTGAACGCTGGCGAATGACTGGGGCACCTGTTGAGGTGTCGGCAGATTCGTACTCACGCCGAAATCGCCAACGAATTGTTGCTGTCGATTTGGATACTGCCATTGCCCTCGAGGAGGAACCGACTGCTCGACCACCGATGTCAGTTGCGGTGCACCAGCAACATGCATTTGTGGCATGGCGTGACTTAAAATGCCAAGCGTGGAGAATGCGACGAAGGCAATCGCCACAGCGAGATAATTCTTTTCTGTTGTCAGTATGTTCATGGCAATTGGATCAATCGAAAGAACCGTTATTCATTCCAAAGGATCGGCACAATGGACACTTTCGACATGCGAATTCCGCTTACCCGCCTGTTGGGAAAGCCCGCTCGGAACCGTCCAATTTCGGCAAAGCTTTCAAACCACTTCCTGCGACATCTTCAGCCAACCGGAATCGCTTGGCAGCTTTACCCAAGATCTATTTTCCGTCCGCCGATTTCCGCTTGAGGCATCGAAGCTTGATCCTTGTTGGAGCGAGAGTCAGGAAGCTTTCGTTGGATGAGGCGACCTTGAGGGCGTTGTGAGGCCAACCCGTAACCATGCTACCGGCGACGCCGGAGATTCTGGAGCCGTTGTACAACTCAGGAGTTCGAAGGCCATGGGAAGAACGCGTTGGTCGTTCGCTGGTATTCGCGGTAAGCGTCGCCTTTCGATTCCAACGCCTGCTTTTCCGTCGCTGGAATGCCTGTTTTCTGCGTCAGGAAATAGTACATCGCGATTGGTGCAATGATCGACACCCATCCCCACGGCGTCGTGATCGCGAGGAAGACATAGCTAAACCAGTGCGTCCATTCGAAAAAGTAATTCGGGTGGCGACTGTAGCTCCACAGCCCCGATTTGCAAACCTTTCCATGATTGTCAGCGTTGCGTTTGAACTGATCGAGCTGTCGATCGGCGGTCCATTCTCCGACCATGGAAACCAGAAAGATCATTACTCCGACGAAGTCCAGCCAATTCAATGGGCTTTCATTGTTTGCGGCGAAGAAGATTGGAATCGAAAACAGAACGCAACCAATCGCCTGAATCTGGTAAAAGCGAAACAGCCGAACTTGAGCCGTCTTTCCCCATTCGGCTTTCAATTCAGTGTAGCGCCGATCTTCGGGCGAACGCAGCCAGCGAGACAGCAAATAGTGACTCAACCGCAGAGCCCAAGCCGAGACGAAAACTCCGGCGACAAGCCGACGGGAAACATTTCCGAAACCGACGACGCAGTAGAACAGCCCCAAAGAGGCAACCATCAGGCTCCAGAACACGTCCACGATTCCGGCGTCGTTGAGCCGTCTCTGCAACAGCCAGATGACGAGGAAAGCGATTTGTGCGATCACCAAACCGATTAGCGGCATGGCCTGATAGGCTGTCATGGTTCATCTCCGGAAGCGAATGTCGCTGGAGATTGTAGCAAATTTCAGTTCGCAAATTCGCGTCCGTATCAGGCTCCTGACATGGAAGTGCTAACGTCGATTTTGCTTCCCGGTTTGCCAAACATTGTCTGTACGCAGTGCACCCGTCGCTCTTCAAAGCCAGCTTCGCAGTACGAAAGATAGAAATTCCACATCCGGATCAAATTTTCGTCATAGCCCAGTGAGCGGACTG
Organism: Mariniblastus fucicola; assembly: GCF_008087665.1. GTDB lineage: Bacteria > Planctomycetota > Planctomycetia > Pirellulales > Pirellulaceae > Mariniblastus > Mariniblastus fucicola. Next base: position 2,299,966 of record NZ_CP042912.1, on the reverse strand, counting down.
CTTCCAGACGCGAAAGAAAACGTCGTTTCCAATGGTTCAGCGTCGTTGCGTAGTGCGGCGTCATGTCTTCGGTGTGCAACATTCGCATATTCGTCGCGTCAGCCGCAGCAGCGTGAAGCGAACCGACCGTCGGCAAGCAACCGCCTGGAAAGACGTAGGCCCGAATGAAGTCGACGCTGCGAAGATACTCTTTCCAGTTCTGCGGGCTCATCGTGATCGCCTGCAGACACATGGCTCCGTCATCGCGTAGCAGAGAACTGCACTTTGCGAAAAAGCCATTCATGAACTCGTGTCCGACGGCTTCCACCATCTCGATCGACACAATTTTATCGTACTGTCCCGTCAGCGTTCGATAGTCCTGCTTCAGCACGGTGACTCGGTGTTGCATCTCGGCGACTTCGACTCGCTCACACGCCAAACGATACTGCTCTTCCGAAATAGTCGTCGTCGTCACGTGACATCCGTAGTGCGATGCCATGTGAACCGCCATGGCTCCCCAACCGGTGCCGATCTCAAGAACTTCGTCGCCCGGTTGAAGGTTCAACTTTTGACAGATGCGGTCCATTTTCGTCAACGACGCGGCGTGTAATGCGTCTTCGGCCGTTGAAAATTTACCCGCGGCAGCTTTCTGGTCGAAAATTCCGCTGGAATAGTTCATCGTCGGATCAAGAAACAGTTTGTAGAAATCGTTGCCAAGATCGTAGTGTTCGACAATGTTTCGCTTGCTACCCTGGACCGAGTTCTTCCGCGCCGCATGTTTGAGCCTCCAAATCATCGTACGAATTCGAGAGACGGCTTTGTTCAGCGACGATACCTGATCGATGTTGCGAATCATGATTCGGATCAGTGACGTCAAATCCGAACAGGACCACAGCCCGTCCATGTAAGTTTCCGCACTACCAATCGTGCCGCCCATCAGAATCCGGCGATAGAACGCAGAATCGGAAACAAGAATATTCGCCGAAAGCTCGCTTGGTGCATCGCCCAACTGGAAACGCTGTCCGCCCTGGAACAGGTTGATCGAACCGTGCTTGAGCCGTGAGAACCGTTCGAGCAGTCGTTCCTGAAACCTGGAAGCCTGAGCATCGTCGGAGCCCGCATTCAAAGGGCCGACTTCCCAATCGCCGGCGGGGAAATGAGGCTGGATTGAATCGGCAGACCGCGAACGCGAAATGGACTGACTTAGCTGGGGAGATACGTGGCTCATGGTTCAGGCTGGATCTTTCAAAGTATTGCGAGCCGTGGCTTCAGCTCGATGGTTCCAAGTTAGCGGATCTGGTTCGATATTTCCCGCAATAACGGGGGCAACTTCACGACTTTCATCGCTTTTTGAATGTGGAATATATGGGCAACCTTTAAGGTACAGCTTCAGAGCCTGCCAATAGATGCCGGCGAAGATTTGAGCCGTCATCATCGGGTATCGCAGCAGTATCCAGTTCAGCGACCACGCGGTGATCGGAACGCGTTCCATCAACATCGAGACATCGAATTTGCGTTCGCCCTGCTGAAAGTTCTGCATCTTCACCCCCAGCTGATCGCCAGGGATGGTGAACAGCATGCGATACTCCATATCCATTGGCATGAACGGCGACACGTGAAAATTTTTCTTCAGCCGTTCAATGACGACGCGTTTTTGTTCTTCACTGCCGTCCCCGCGAGCCGGCACGACGTAGATGTGTTGCTCGCCCCAAGGCGTGTTGTTGACTTCAGCGATAATGGCTTCGACACGATTGTCGTCGCGGTCAAAGCAGTAGTAGAAGCTGACTGGATTCATCGCAAAGCCGAAATGGCGAAACTGTGTCAGCAAACGGATTGGCCCGATGTCTTTATCGAAGGAGTGCTCTCGCAGCGTCGCGATCGCGGCCTCTCGCAGCGACAGTTCTTGCGGCTGAACTTTCATATGATCGGAACGACGGAATCGAACCGGTGCGGCGCGGCGAACTGACCAAAACAGGCGTTTCCGAAACAGCGTGTCGAGTTCGGCAAGGTCGACGTACATCATGTAGGCCGGGAACTTGAACGCATTCTTGACCGGAGTTTGGCGTCGATGGCGAATCGTTCCGCGATAGATACAACTTTCCAGTGCACTCATTGGGCAGCCACCGGTGAAGGCTGAGAGGTATTGGCTCGTTGCTGCAGAGCCTCCACGACACGCAGTCCGCTGACGACGCCGTCTTCGTGGAATCCGTTGCCCCAATACGCGCCACAAAACGAAGTCGCATTCGCGTCGCAAAGTTCCGCATGTCTGGCTTGCATTGCTTTGCGGCCGATGCTGAAAGTCGGATGAGCGTAGTCGATGGACGCGACGATATTTTCGTCACGGATCAGATCTTCTCCGTTGAGCGTGACACACCAGACGGTTTCTGTGTTCAGCGACTGAAGGATGTTCATGTTGTAAGTCACTGTCGCGGCATCGGATTCTTCAATCGGGTTGAAGTAGTTCCAACTGGCCCACGCGCGACGCTGTTTGGGTAGAACGTCTGATTGAGTATGAAGCAACGCAACGTTCTTTTGATACGGAAACGCAGAAAGGATCCCGGTTTCCGATTCCGTCGCGTTCCCACCAAGCATTCGCAAGGCTTGGTCACTGTGACAGGCGAAGACGACGTGATCAAACTCGTGGGATTGGCCGTTCGTTGTGACCGTCACCGAAGATGGCTCGCGATCTCCGAGCGTAAAATTCCGGACGACTTTCTGGACCGGGCTGTTTAGCTTGATCTGATCTGTCCAGCCATGCGTCAGCGCCTTGACGTACTGTTTTGAGCCGCCCTGGACGACTTTCCATTGGGGACGATCTTTGACGCCGAGCAAACCATGGTTCTTGTAGAACTCGGCGATGAAGCGAATCGGAAAGTCGCGGAACGAGTCATACGAAGCCGACCAGATCGCTGCCCCCATTGGCAAGAAGTATTGCTCGACGAACTGGGATGAAAAATTGTTGCGATTCAAAAATGAGCCGACGGTTTCGTTTTCGTCTGCGTCCGAATCGGCATCCAACATGGCCTCACCAAGCCGAAAGAATTTCATCAAGTCGTAGAGCAGTCGATAGAATTTTGGATTGAACAGATTTCGGCGTTGTGCAAAAAGTCCGTCAGGATCCGCGCCGCGATACTCCAACCCGGTACGCTCGCATTTGACGCTGAAGCTCATGATCGTGTCCTGAGACGGGACGTTCAGACGATCAAGCAGCTTAATGAAATTTGGATACGTCCGGTCGTTGAAGACGATGAATCCCGTGTCAATCGAGAGCGGCCCGTCTGGTGATTCGACGTCGATCGTGTTGGTGTGCCCGCCGATGTAGCTACCGGCTTCGAAAACCGTCACGTCATGTGTTTGCCGAAGTCGCTCTGCCGCGACCAGTCCGGATACTCCTGCTCCAATGACCGCTATTTTCATTAACTTGTCCGTTGTTCTGAGTTCGTGCCGCGGAAGCGACGTGTGTGCCACTACCCCAAATTGGTGGTGACTGCTTTTAGAACCGAATTCGCGACATCGGATTCACAAACATTTTGGATGGCTTCCCAGCCGGGCGAGGCGTTGACCTCCAGAACCAACGGATCGTCCGACCCGTTGTCGTATGCAATATCGATTCCAGCGATCTCGCAACGGTTAATTTTTGCAGCTTTCCTCGCCAATTCGACCTCTTTTGCATTCGGACGGTAACGTTCGGCGGTGCTTCCGCGAGCGATGTTGGTCAACCAACTACCAGCTGGTCCGATCCGGCGCATCGAGAAAATTTCTTCGCCCACGACCAGAATCCGAATGTCGCTGCCTCCATGGCGGACAAATTTTTGAAGATAGATGACTTCGCCCTGATCGACGAAGCGTTGCATCAAGCTCCGAGCTTCGGAGATTTCGCTCAGCCGATAGACGTGCTTGCCCATGCTGCCAAAGATTGGTTTGAGGATGGCATCACGTCCCATTCTCTCAAACGTGTCGAGGCCCTGCTCGACGGTCTGGCAAACTGCGAATGCCGGAATCGAAATCCCGTTGTCGGCCATCAAAGCCAGCGACAGGTATTTGTCGATCGCGATTTCAACGCTACGCGGCGAGTTGACGATTCGGATTCCTGCTGATTCCAAACGGTGCAGCAAATCCATGCGGAAAACGATCTGTTGCAATGAACCTTTGGGCATCGTCCGCACGATAACCGCATCCATCGCCTGGACAGAGTTGGCGAAATCCGAAAACGGAGCAATCTCTTCGATCCCGACCGAAGCGGCGAGAGTCGCAAAATCGACAGCGACGAGCTCGACTTTCTGTCCGTTGGCAGCCATCGAATTGGATCGTTGCAAGTCACGAAAATGCCAACTGGATTCCGGTGCGAGTACTCCAACCCGCAGGCTCACGAATTGGTTCCCCAGGACTGATGCAGCACATCGAATTTCTGTTCGCCGTACGAAAACGTATTGCCGCTGCGCAAATTGTTGAAGATGACTTTGGCGGGACTGAACAGCATTTTGTCGATCTTGTAAAAGTCGCGATCAAAGCTCTCGAAAATCTCGAGGAACGGTTTTCCAAAGTCCGCGGACGAACTGCTGGGAACACGGATTCCAATTTCTTCGATTTGACTGTCTTCACAATCGACGATCAACTGCACGACGGCTCCATAGAGCACAGCATCATTTGTCCAGCCTAACGCTGTGAGGTCATCCTTGGCGATCGGCGGCAGTGGTGCGGTTCCGAACGCGTTTTTGATGCAGCCAAGATCGAACTTGAGCTCGTGAAGCTTGTGCAGTGCTGTTTCAACGCTGCGAGCAACCACCTGAATCGTCCCCGGCAAGCTGGCGGTTCGCGCGACGCAAAGCTGCACGTGGTCGGGCGAGACTCGGCACTCGCTGGCGACGGCGGCGGCAACTGATTCGTCGGGAAGGTTTTTGGTTTCGAGGACGGCGACCACGATCTTGGAGGACGCCACCAACGAGTATTCGTCGAGGACTTCTTCTTTGCCTCTTGCTGAACGAGCCGGTCCGCTGCACATGGCAAAGTATTTTTCGAGCGAAAGCGGCCAACCGGCGTATTGAGCCGCCATGCAGCTTTGAAGTGGATAGTCCGTTTTAACGTCCACCCACATTGGAAAAGCTGACTGACCGTTGGTCGACAGGCTGACGTCGGCGAGGTCCGCCATGCAGATTTTCGCGAGCAAGGTACCGGCAGCAGATGCACCACATCGGTTGGAACCAAAGTCGAAAACTTCAGCACCGTTGGATAGCGTGTGGGTCTCAATTCCGAGAACGTCAAACGACGGACGGGACTGCTCCAACAGCAGGTTGGCGTTAGGATTGAGCCGATCGATGAATTTGGGTTGTGTAGACAACGGACTCTCTCGTTGTTGAAGTTCGAAGCGGCAATTGTATGCTCACGCGAGGGTGAGACATGATGGGAGCCACGGAAGACGGACGATTGTGGACTCCATCGTAAGCTTTTCATCGAAGCAGTCCGAGAGGCCGACTTGAAATTGCGGCGCGGCGAGGCCAACGAAGCCTGAACAACAAAAAAACGGCCTGCGATTTCTCACAGGCCGCCTTTGTTTTAATTTGCGAAGCATTGAAGTTTCGCATCTGTCGTCGACGGCATCACTGCCGGACAGGACTACTCAGAGTCTTCCGCAGGAGCAGCTGGCTTGATCAGAGGACCGCTGTCGCCAAGTCCACCTTTGAGCTCAGAAGCAGGAACGTTCTGCCCACCGCTACTGGACGTACCGGTAACGATTCCCTCTTCCTTCATCGCAGCGGCTTCCTGCTCAGCAGACCAGCCAACGCGACGCTTCGAGAGACCAATCTTTCGCTCGTCGGTATCGACGCGAAGGACTTTGACTTCGACTTCTTCGCCGACCTTCACCAACTCTTCCGGATTCTCGACCTTGTCGTCGGAAAGCTCAGAGATGTGGAGCAAACCTTCGAGACCGTCTTCGAGACCAACGAATACACCGAAGTTGGTGATCTTCGTGATCTTGCCTTTGATCAGCTGACCAGGCTGGTAGCGATCCGGAATGTCCGTCGACCATGGATCGTCGTTCATTTGCTTCAGACCAAGTGCGATTCGGTGACGCTCGATGTCGACAGCAAGAATTTTGCAGGAAAGCTCCTGGCCTTTTTCCAAAACTTCGTTTGGATGGCTGATCTTGCGAGTCCACGACATGTCCGAAACGTGAAGCAGGCCATCGATGCCTTCTTCGAGTTCGATGAAAGCACCGTAGTTCGTCAGGTTGCGAACGCGACCGTTGATCTCGCGACCGATCGGGTAGTTCTCTTCGACTTTGTCCCAAGGATTGTCCTGAGTCTGCTTCATGCCGAGAGACATTTGCTCGCCCTGACGATCGATCTTGAGGACCGAAACCTTGATCTCGTCGCCTGTTTGAACCAACTCGTTTGGATGGTTAACACGCTTGACCCAGGACATCTCGGAGATGTGAACCAGACCTTCGATTCCAGGCTCGAGCTTGACGAACGCACCGTAAGGAAGCACGTTGACGACTTCGCCGTTTTGCACGCTGCCAACCGGGTACTTTTCTTCGACGTGATCCCATGGGTTCGGGAGAAGCTGCTTCAGACCAAGAGCGATCTTCACTTTCTCGCGATCCACGTTCAGGATCATTACATCGATTTCCTGATCCATCTTCACCATCTCAGATGGCTTGGAAATACGTGTGTGCGACATATCCGTGATGTGCAACAGACCGTCGATTCCGCCGAGGTCAACAAACGCACCAAAGTCGGCGATGTTCTTGACCACACCTTTGCGGACCTGACCTTTTTCGAGGTCGGCCATGAGTTTCTGTTGAGCGTAAGTACGCTCTTTTTCGATCAGCGAACGACGGCTGACAACGATGTTTTTGCGAACGTCGTCGATCTTCAGGACTTCACACTGAACGACGCGATCGATGTAGTCACCGATGTCGCCAGGACGGCGAATGTCAACTTGCGATGCCGGCAGGAAAACCGAAACGCCGATGTCGACGAGAAGGCCGCCTTTGATTTTACGCTGGCATTTACCAGTAACGATGTCGCCTTCGGTGATCTTGGAGATAACGTCGTCCCAGATCTTACGCTGGTCAGCACGCTTCTTGGAAACAGCGATCAAGCCAGAAGGATCGTCGGCGCGGCCCTGAGCGTCTTCGAGATCTTCGATCAGAACATCGATAACCTGGCCAACTTCTGGTGGATCTTCCTCAGTCCATTCGTTGCTTGGAATGGTTGCTTCACTCTTGAAGCCAACGTCGACGATGACGTGGTCGTTGTCGATGCGGACGATGGTACCCTTGACCATCGAGTCGATTGAATAGTTTTGAGACTGAGCTTCTGGCGGGAAAAGGATGTCGCCAAGATCGATGTCTTCGTATTCAGAGAACGCCGAGCCTAACTGGCGTTCGATGTCTTCGTCTTCAAGAGAGTGAATGAGGTTTTGATTAACCATTGTGAGAGAATTACCTTTCGAGCGTCTCTACGAAATCAGCGGTTCACGGATCTGGCAATGCCGGGTATCAGACGGGCGATCGTCAGCGTGAAGAATTCGCTGCTTGCATGCAGAGTGCATCGAGGGGGTTGCGTGTCGGAACACGTCAGTGACGAGTCTTGGCGGCCGGGCAACATTGCCGGGCAAATAACACCTTGACGGGACGCGATAGGCTATCAGAGTCATTCCGCTTTCACAACGGAAAAACGGAATTATCAGACCATCTTTGGGCTCTTATCGGCAGCGTTGACCGTCGATTGCAGTCGAAAGAGTCCGATTTCGCTGTATCACTCAATTCCGACATCTACGATGGACGACCGGATGGCCCAATCATCCGGTCAGCTGACCGAAGAAGCGTCAGGTAGATTGTGACCACAGCCTGTGCCATTATGACTGCTGGCAATCGATTCTTTATCCGATTTCGACCATGGCGGAAACAACACGAGTAAGCTTGCTGCAGCAACTGCGATGTAAACAGGATTCGCGAGCCTGGTCGAAGTTCGTGCATCTTTACACGCCGCTGATCTGCCAATGGGTCGCCGATCTGCGAGTCCCGACGCCGCAACGAAACGACGTCGTTCAGGAAGTCTTCATTGTCTTGCTGGGAAAGATCTCAACTTTCCAATATGACGCCAAACTGAGTTTTCGCGGATGGCTCCGCACGGTCACGATCAACAAATGCCGTGACTTTCTGAGAAAGCAAAATCGTCTGTCTGAGCCTACCTTCGTGGCACATCTTGAACTGGCGGAAGCCGACGACACGCAATTGCTGACGCAGCAGGAGTATCGAAGCCATTTGGCCGCCAACGCGCTGTCGCTGATGAAGAAACACTTTTCCGAAACGACTTGGCGGGCTTGCTGGGAACACGTGGCCAAGGGAAGGCCGGCTCCGGAGGTGGCTGCGGAGTTGGGAATTTCGCCGAACGCGGTTTACCTTGCGCGGGGACGCGTGCTTCAACGTTTAAAACAGGAGTTGGCCGGGCTTTGGGAGTAGTTTTCGTGGTGCCGATCGTGGTGCCGTTCGGATTCGAGAAAAACATTTCAATTTTTCGGGACAGGGTTCGGCAGCGGGCTTCGTAATTGAAACTGAACCCTGAACCTACGCTCCAACCCGCGGCATAATTGCATGAAAGATTCTTCGCTTCTATCGAAATACCTTGCTGGTGACGCCAATGCCGACGAGTCGCTGCAGTGCGAGCAGTGGTTGAAAGAATCAGGCAGCGTTGAAGAGCTGATCGGCGAATTGGGCTTATCGTCAAACGATGACTCACTCGTCGAAACCTTGCGTAGTCTTGGCAATGAAACGGATACTGCCCCGCCCGCATCCGGCGAATCGAGGGAACTGCTGGAACAGATTCAGTCACTTGTGGCAAATCGCCAAACGGCACCGGAAGACTTCGATCGCATTCTTAGCCCGGCGGAAAACAGTGACGAGCTGGGAAGAATCGCTCACTATCGCGTTATTGAATTTATCGCCGGCGGCGGAATGGGGCTGGTGTTCAAAGCCGAAGACACAAAACTGAATCGGCTCGTTTGCATCAAAGTTCTTAACCCGTCGCTTGAAAACAATCGCGACGCGGTCGCCAGGTTTTCGCGAGAGGCCAAGTCTGCGGCGAAGCTGAGAAATACTCGCATCACGACGGTGTTGGAGTTCGGAGAACATCGAGAGCTGCCGTATCTTGTGATGGAGTTGCTGGAGGGACAGTCGCTTCGCGATAAGCTGAACGTAGCAGGAAAGCTCTCGCCCGCGACTGCCAGGAAAATCACGATCCAAATCGCGGAGGGCTTACGCTACGCGCATCAACGTGGCTTTCTTCACCGCGATATCAAACCCGAGAACATTTGGGTGACACCCGAAGGCGATGTCAAACTTCTTGATTTCGGTCTGGCTCGGGCGATCGAAGAGTCAGACAACCTGACTCATTCGGGCACGATTCTCGGGACGCCGAACTATATGTCGCCGGAGCAGGTTCAAGGCAAAGACCTGGATGCCAAGAGCGACCTTTTCAGCGTCGGAACGGTCCTGTTCGAGATGCTGACTGGCGAATCGCCTTTCGGAAAGTCGAACCTGTTTTCGACGATGATGTCGGTGGCGAATGACACGCTGACTTTCCCCGAAGACACGAAATCGACAACGATTCCTGATGAGCTCAGGTTGATTGTGGAATCGCTCTTGCAGAAATCGCCTGAGGATCGAATTGGGTCAGCTGATCAGTTGATTTCCGCGTTGAAGAATGTAGATGGCAAGATGCCGTCCTTGCAACCGAAGCTAAACAAATCGGCCATGAGCCCGAGCCTTGCTGGATTATTGGGCGCATTCGCTGGAGCCTGCTTGTTGGCCCTGGCGGTCCTGTTGTTTCAGCTGAATGACAAGGGGACGTTAGTTGTTGAGGCTGATCCGTCAATCAACGTTAGTATCGCAAACGAAGAAGTTTCGATTGAGGATCCGCAAACTGGAAAGAACTTCAAAGTCACGATTGGAGAGAATCCACTTCCATCCGGCGTTTACCAGCTGCAGTTGGCCGACGAATCCGGCTACACGCTTTCCTCGAACATCATCACCATTCGCCGAGGTGAAAAGCAGATCGTTCGCGTGGAGCTCAAGCCTGCTGAACCAGGCGTAGCAGCGGCCGACGTTGCCAAGGAGAATAAGGTCAAGGATGGCGAGGTCAAAGCAAACGTTGTCGACGCGGTGGCAACGGCGTCGGTGCCGAACCTTTCACTGAGCGCTTTGCCGACCTTGGATGCCTCTGAACTAAATCGAAAGTTGGGTTTCGTTGCCGGTAAGCGACTTTTCCCGGCTGCGAATGTGTCGAATCCTTCGCCAAAAAAAGGCGTTACTTCGTGGAGCGTCGAAAGTTGTTTCGGACCGAGTTCTACCCAGCTCAACGCAGATGGGTCACTAATTGCATTTTCAGCCCGAAGTAGCCAGCAAACTGCGATCCGGGACCGAAGCGGAAAGTTGTTACATCTGATTCCTGCTGGCGATTCCATCGCGGAAGTTTCATGGTCGCCTGACCCCAGTGTTATCGCGGTCATAGTAAACGGCGATATGCAAAAGCGAGTCGTTGTTTGGAAGCTGTCACCTGATCACGTGGAGGTTATCGATGTGATTCCGTGTGACTGCGAGAAAATTGGCTGGTCGTGGGATGGCCTGAAATTGGCGCTCAAGTCCGCAGATTCCAACGAAATCACATTCGTGAATCTCGCCAAAAAAGGAGGCGTTTTCACGCAACCGAATCTTGGGATAGAAGGATCAATTTCGGATCGCCCCTGGTCCAACAACGGACGCTATTTTGCGGCCAGTCTCGAAGACGAAGTGGGGGTTTGGGATCTTGAAGATCAGCGCGTTGTGCACGTGTTTGCGAAAAAGTCAGAAGCAAAGTTCCTGCCTGAGGATAACATGCTCGCGGTCGAGGCCAAACTTGGCTGGGAAGTTTGGGACCTTGGAACGTTTGAGCGAAAACGTTTATTGATGCTTGAATCAAACTGGAAGCAAACGTGGTGTTCACCAGATTTTAAAAAGCAACTTGGTTTGACCAAGGGAAACGTCATTGTTGTCAAAGATGCCATCTCTGGTGAAACGATTAAGAGCGACTCCAGCATACGAAAACTTGTCTTGAAGCTAAGAAGGGTTCACTGGGCGGCAGATAGCAATGGAATTGTGTTTTCATTGTTTGGGGATGGAACGTTAATCTCGGAGGCTTCCGGAGATGGAGCGCTTGAGGGGCTTGCTGACATTACGCGTGTTGGTGAATTTGAAAGACGATTTGTGTCTTTTTCTTATCGTTCGTCTAGTGAGCTTCCGATGGCAGACTATTCGAACAATGGAAGGATTGCCTGGCTGAACAGATCCTATGCGAACCCGGAAGAACCAGAGCCAGTTTCCATTTTCGATCTCAAGTCCAACAAGAGCTTGCCTGATTCGAAAATCAAGATGTTCGAAACGGGAGCCAGTTATCGTATCAGCCCGAACGGGAAGTACCTTGCGATCGTAGGCTCTGACTCGCCGTCTGATAGTGGAGGCCTGAGCAAGCAATGGAGCAAGGATGTCAGCAAGGTTCGTGTTTGCTCCGTTGAAACTGCCGAGGTCGTCCGGACCTTCGAGACAGGCAGGCCACAGTCACTTTCGTGGACTCCAGATTCAGATCGACTTGTGGTATCCGTACTCAGGTATCAGACGAAAGAGGAAGCCGAGAAGGAGGCGGAAGCTCGCAGAAACAAGCTGTATCGCGAGGTCATTGGGAGGTCGGACAAAAATAACGATGGCAAGCTGGATTCCAAAGAAATGTCGAATTCTAATCTGATGAGAGTGGACAAGGACAAGGATGGGTTCGTTACCGTTGACGAGTACAAAGCCTACGCCGCCGCCTTCGAAGCGCGCAATAACCGCGGGTCGTCCCGTGCTCGCCGCGGCGAGTTGGAAACAAAGATCATCAGCCTCAGCGACGACGAACAAATTGTACTGTCGCCTACGCTGCCGGGATCAAAAAGCGACGTCAAGTTTTGCTTCCAACGAGGATCATCAGACTGGCAAATCGCCGCTCCCGCTTTCTACAAAGACCAGATTGTGCTTCCACTTTTCGACACATCGACTTATGGAAATGGCAGCCACACGACGACTCACCGCACAATCGATGGCAAACGTGAGCAAGTGAAACCTAATGACCGGCTTGGTTTTTTCGACATCAAAACTGGAAAGTTGCTTGAAGTCGTTGAGTTGAAACATGCTTTCGAAGGGACCCGTCTGGAAGTCACCGACCAGATGATCATGATCGGAGCCAGATCTGAATTTGACAGATCCAATGTTGACTCCTTCATCGTGCTTGACAGAAACAAAGGAAATCTTTTTTATGGCACGAATCCTCAATACGGTTTGCTTTACAGCAACCTTAACCCGGATTCTCGAGTTCGCAGCAGGCGAACGGGTGACGTACTGAAGCCTGGGATTCCGTACGTTTCTCCGACCAGACCTCTGGTCGCATTTTTATCGGGACAGGGCATCGAGATATGGAAACTTGACTCGGAAAAGGATTCGTTTCGCCCTGTTCACACTTTCAGTCGAAGCGACAAAGACCTTCAGTTAGAAATAGCGTGGCATCCAAACTCGCCAATCGTCGCTTGGCTAGACGACTACAGGTTGGTCTATTGGAATGCTGATCAAGATGAACTTGTAAAGACCGAACAAGGTAGGTGGTATAAAGCAATCATCCCCACCGAAGACGGTTGGTTGCTCGTTGGCAGCCGGCGGATGGAGAAAAGAGACCTTAAGATGAACATTCTAAAGACGTGGGTGACGACCAGCCCACGCGAAGAAGGAAAGCTGACCGGAGCGTGGGATCAATGCATCACCGCCGAAGGAGACGTTTTGGTTGATGATAACGTAGCCAACCTGCGAGTGATTCAGTTGCGAGGAAACCGATTCGAAACCAGGCCAGTCAACATTCTCGACAACGATGAAAACTGACTTTTAGCTCTCACGTCCCTGTCCGCCAGTCCGACAGCTCGAACGTCGCTTGGTTAACACCTGCGCAGATACGAATTTGATTTGCTACAATGCGCAGGTTGAGTTCTGTATCACATCAGTTGAGTCCGCTCGGTGACAAAAAACAAACGGCCGCGACACGTCGGCATTCTGGTCGAAACGGACGATTCATGGGGCAGGAATATCGTCGAAGCGGTCTGCAAGTTTGCTCAGTCCAATGCCTGGGCGGTTCTGATCTCGCCTCGCGATTCCCAGGGGCGTTTGCGACTGCCCACAATCTGGAACGGGGATGGCGTTATCGCTTCGCTACGCAATTCACCTTCTGTGCGGCACGTCAAAAGCCTGCAGTTGCCGGTTGTCGATGTTGGCATCATGGTCCCAAAGTATGACTGGCTGGCACGGGTAGCGACCGATGACGCGGCCCGCGGGGAAATGGCGTTTGAGCACTTGCGCGATCGTGGACTAACCAGTTTCGCCTGCTACGCTCCGCCCATTGGCCGCTATTCGGATTCGCGATCCGCGGCTTTCGCCAACGCGGTCTCGGATGCGGGCTATTCCTGTGCAAGCTATGAACCTTCGGGCGACGACGCGGCGGGGTGGCTAACAAATTACTCGAATGTGCGGCGCTGGCTGGCAACGCTGCCACGCCCTTTGGGAATTTTTGCTGCGGATCCTTACCCGGCGCGGCAACTGGTCGAAATCTGTTCGATGGAGTCCATTCACATTCCGGATGAAGTCGCGGTCCTGTCAGGGGATGACGATGAGCTTCTTTGTAACGTCGCCTGGCCCCAAATATCAGCGGTCGAATTGGCAAGCCATCAGATTGGAGAAACGGCAGCCAAAATGTTGGCTCGGATGATGAACGGCGGCGCGACGCCAAAGCGGGAAAAACTATTGCCTCCGTTGCGAGTGCGGGGCCGCCATTCGACTGACATCCTGGCGATGGACGATGACGAAATCGCGGAAGTCCTGCGGTTCATTCGTGACCGGGCGCCGACAGGGATTACGGTGGCCGACTTGCTGCGGCAGTTTCCCGTCTCGCGGCGAAGACTCGAGCAGCGATTTCGCGCCGAAATCAATCGCAGCCCGGCTCAGGAGATCCGACGCATCCGCATGGCTTACGTCGCCCGGTTACTGCTCGATTTGGATTTGCCAATCTCAAGCGTTGCGGCCAGAGCAGGTTTCGCGACCAGCGCTTCGTTGTCGCAGGCCTTTCGTCAGCACTTTGGCGTCACCCCCAGCGATTACCGGGCAACCAACCGCTCGAATTAGCTGTATGGTGTATGGCAACGTCAATAATGCTGCGGCTCTTATCCGCCAAAGACTCATCTTTTAAAGACAAGCGATCGTTGCCAGCTTAAAATTTTGGGAACGTTCAATGTAAAAGGAAATTCAACCCATGCGTTCATTGCTATTGGCCGTCATCACCGTTTTCGTGACCGCGAACCTTCTGGTTGCTTCGGATTCGAACATTCGCGAATTGGCGGAACAGTTCAGCCAGTTTGATCTGAATTCGGACGGGACTGATGAACTCGTTCAAGTTGAATTCTCGGAGAGCCTTTCGGCGAAGTCGATTGGGGATCGCGACCGAGTCCTTGTCGTCATGGTAGAAAGTCGCTTGATCGGCAATGACACCGATCAGGGCAATTCGTCGCTGACTCAAACGCTTCATGAGTATTCGGATTGCCTTGCCGCCGATGGTTGGAAGCCGATTTTTCTGATCACGTCGGTTTACGACGGAAACGTCCATCAGGACGGACGAACGGTGTTGGCCATTCGACGCCTGTTTCAGGCCATTAAAAAATCCCATGAGGGTTTCGCGGGTGCTGTGCTGGTTGGTTCGTTTCCGGAAAGCATGCTGGTTCGACGATGGGTCTGGAAGCACGCCGGTCGTTCCGCGACTTTCAAGGGAGTCACCTACAACGATGGAAAAGGGCCGAAGACAACGTTCGTTGCGATGGACCCCGAACTAATTTCGCACCGAAGCGATGTCGTGCTGTGTGATCTCGATGGAAACTGGGAAAAGATCTACGTCCAACCGAAAACGTCCATCGATTCGATCAAGTTTATTCCAAACGAAGAGGTGACCAGCGAGTCTGATTGGCCGAGACTGGACCAGACGATCGTCACTGACAAATTCTCGATCCGGGAAAAGTCTTTCGAAGACTTCTTTTTCATCGACGATACAAACTTCGAGATTCTCGAACGATCCGATTCGACGCTTACCCTCCGCTGCAGCTACGAAATGCGACGACCGGAAGTCGGCGAGTCCGAACTGGATTCGCCCAACCCGCTGGCGAAGCCTGACATCATGGTTTCCAGAATTAACGCGCGGCACGTGGGTGTCGTCCAGCCGACCGGGAACCTGAATCCCGACGGCAAGCCGATACCGGTCGCCAAAGCAGACCCTGACCCGAACAAGCAGTTTGCTCGTGACGAGGATATCGAACGACGTCTGCTGATCGAATACATTGAGCGAAATATCGCGCACCGCAAAGGCAATACTTCTGCCGATGGACAACGCGTGGCGACGATGTGGACCGACTTGCAAACGCCCTCCAAAAGATACTTTTCAAAAGTTTCCGGAGAACTGGGCGGGATCGAATCCTTTGCCAAAGCCGACGCGGTCGATTTCGTCAAGTTCATGAAGACGCCCGCGATCCTCAAAGGCATCAGCGCCCACTCCAACCCTGGCTGCTCTGAGTTAATGAAGGGCTATGATCAAAAGGATCTGGTTCAGGAGACAGGTGGCAATTTCTGGTTTTGGAGAGCGATCGGCGACCAGTATGTCCCGACTTACAATCACCCTTCGGTCCGCGATCGAATTCACTTTTCATTGCTGCGAACGCTTTGGGAGAACGAAAAACTGCAGCAAGCCGGGCCGGCGTTTTACGTGCATGGCGGTTGCGAAGCCATCAGTCCCTACCGAGCCTCAAGCCAACCTTTCAACTCGCCAAAATACGGCGGCCATAACCAGATCGCCGAAAGCCTGTTGTTCTACGGAAACGGGCTGGCACTCATCGGCCGGGCGAAAGTTTACTTCGATATTCCGCGCGGATTCGATAACGCCTTCGGAGTCGATCGAGGCAACTTCGGCGATATTCTGAAAACGTATTTTGATGTCGAGGCCAACGATGCAAAACTGGCCCACAGCGTGCCCAGCCGAAATCGCACCTATTTCTGGAGCATCATCGGCGACTGGACCTTGAAGCTAAACTATCGCGAGCCTGAAAATTAAGGCTCACCGGTCGCGGCGAAAATGGCGACGGTAAAAAAACGAAATTGATTTGCGCATTTGCGTATTGCTACGAAAGTGGGTTGCCTTAGCCTGTAGCGAATGGAACTGCACCAGATTTATTCGGTACAATGTGCCCTAGCAGTGACTAAGCAAACTTAAATGTGGCACCCCAATGGCGTTTCCGTTTATACAACGCGTTGCCTTGCTGGCAGTCTTTCCTGGGCTGATGAGCAGTCTCACCTTTGCGCAGGAATCGCAGTCGTCCGTTGGCGATGCAAGCCCGACCATCGATTTTGTCCGCGACCTTCAGCCGATTTTTCGTGTTCACTGCTATGAGTGTCATGCAGGCACCACCGAAGAAGGCGGTTTGAATCTGGGCGTTGGGACCAAAGCCATCGAAGGAGGCGATAGCGGGAAAGTCATTCATGCCGGGAACGCTAGAGAAAGCTTGATCCTTGACGTGGTTTCAGGAGAAGATCGCTCGATGCCTCCGGAGGGAAACGAGCCGCTTTCGGAAAAGCAGATCATGCTTCTCAAAGCCTGGATCGACCAGGGCGCGAACTGGCCGGAGTCCGCCGATGTTGTCGACCCAAAAATGGATCTGGCAAAAAGGCACTGGGCGTTTCAACGACTGACGCAACCCGCTGTTCCGTCGCCGGGCACAAACGAATCCAACAACGGATGGTCGAAAGGTGAAATCGATCGATTTATTTTCAAACGCATGCAAGCCGCAGGTCTTCGGCCTTCCCGACCGGCCGATGCAAGAACGCTGGTACGCCGCCTATATTTTGATCTGGCGGGATTGCCACCAACTGCCGAACAAACCATCCAGTTCGTTGAGGCACATTCCTCAAACGCTGACGACGCGATCAAGAATCTTGTTGACCAGTTGCTCGATTCGCCGCATTACGGTGAGCGATGGGGCAGGCACTGGCTGGATGTCGCACGCTATGCGGACAGCGATGGGCAGGAAGCGGACATGGACCGCCCTCACGCTTACCACTATCGCGATTTCGTGATTGAGGCTCTCAATGACAATATGCCTTACGACCAGTTTGTGCGTTGGCAAATAGCGGGGGATGAGTATGAGCCCGACAATGATGCGGCGGTTTCGGCGACCGGATTTTTAACGGCGGGTCCAAGCTTTAAACTGCCGGACACGTTTCTTGAAAGCGAGCGTTTGTCGAATCGTTACAACGAATTGGACGACGTGATTTCCACGCTCGGTTCGGGAATGCTGGGCATCACCGTGGCCTGCGCCCGCTGCCACGATCACAAATACGACGCGTTTTCGGCAAAAGACTACTACCAACTGCTTGGCGTCTTTCACAGCGGCGATCGGGTAACGGACAAATTGCCTGGTGGAGAAGACGGTTTCTTTTTCCGCGATTTCGACACCCAACGACGGACGACGTGGCTGTTTCGCCGCAGCGATTTTTACGATCGAGAGATTGAACTGGAAATTGGCTTCCCGGCAATTTTGTCGAACGGCCCAGACGCCGCGGAGTACTGGGCGAAAGCCAGGCAAGACTTTCGCAAAATCGGGGCCCCCAAAAGCACACTCCAACGACGTGCTTTCGCCGAATGGATCACCGACACCGAACAGGGGGGCGGGGCGTTGTTGGCCAGAGTCATCGTCAACCGCGTTTGGCATCATCATTTCGGCCGCGGACTGGTTCGGACAACGGAAGACTTTGGCGTCCGCGGGGATGCTCCGACTCATCCGCAGTTGTTGGAACGTTTGACATCCGACTTCGTTGCCGACGGCTGGGATATCAAGTCATTGCATCGAAAGATCCTGACCAGTGCGGTTTGGCGACAGGCCAGCACGAAGGAAAGCTGGGATCCGCGTGGATTTGAGAGCGATCCATCGAATGAATTACTTTGGCGAAGAACCCCACAACGCCTGGAAGCCGAAATCCTTCGCGATGCCATGTTGGCGGTGAGTGAAACGCTGAATCCTCAAGCCAGCGGTCCTGGCTTTAAACCGTACATCGCGCCCGAAGCCAACCTTGCCAGAAATATCCAGGGCGAGAGCTACCCCAATGATGCTACTGACGACGCCAGCACGCGCCGGCGTAGCGTCTACATGTTTCATAAGCGTCTGATTCCCTATCCCATGTTTCAAGCTTTCGATCGCCCCGACCTGATGACCATTTGTGCGCGTCGGCAAACGACCACGGTGGCTCCTCAGGCGATGGTCATTCTAAATGATCGCTTTGTCCGTTCGGTGGCTAAGGATTTTGCCCGCCTGCTGATCAAGCGTAGCGGTGGCGTGTCGGAGCCCGCGAATCTTGACCTCAAACAGATCGTTGAACTGGCATTTGAGACATCGTTTGCCCGTGCGCCTACCGACGCGGAAATCGAGGCCTCGATCGCGTTCATTCGATCTCAAGCCGGATCCAGAACCGGGCGATCCGAAGAGCAACCGCAGGTCGAGGCGTTGGCTGACTATTGCCAGACATTGTTTGGCTTGAACGAATTTATTTACGTCGATTGAAGGTAGCCATCGTGACCAAAAAATCGCAAAACGGAATTTTCCCCTGCGGGCGTGTCGCCAATATATTGAGCCGCCGTGAATGGTTATGCCGCGCCGGCGCCGGTGCCGGAATGGTTGGGCTTGCCGGGTTGCTGGCCGATGAGAATTTGTTGGCACGAAAGTCAACGGACTCCTCGAGGCCGGTCACGAGCCTCTCCCCGCGGCAAAGCCATTTTGCTCCGCAGGTCAAATCGGTGATCTGGCTGTTCATGGAAGGAGCACCCAGCGCGGTCGATATCTTTGACCCCAAACCCGAACTCGATAAACGCGATGGAGCCACGACAGACATCCAAGCTTTTTTCGGCAACCCGGGACCGCTGATGAAGTCGCCGTTTTCTTTCAAACAGTACGGCGAAAGCGGTCAGTGGGTGTGCGACAGGTATTCGAACGTCGCAAAACATGTCGACAAAATGGCGTTCATCAAATCGTTGCACAGCGAATCGAACGACCACGTTCCTGCGATCTATCAAATCAACAGCGGACTGCCGCGTCCCGGATTCCCAACCGCTGGAGCCTGGGTGACTTACGGGCTGGGCAGCGAGAATCAGAACTTGCCAGGGTACGTGGTGCTGGGCAATACCAAAGGTGCCAAGGGTGGCCCGCACAATTGGGGTGCGGGTTTTCTGCCATCGACTTTTCAGGGAACGCTTTTCCGCTCCACAGGCACTCCGGTTCTTAACCTTAACCGCCAGCCAGCGATCACCAAACAGGACCAGCGTGCTCAGCTGGACCTGATGGCAAAGCTCAATGACGAACACATGAAGCGTCACACACGCGATGCCGAATTCGCCAACCGAATGTCATCCTTTGAGTTGGCGTTTCGAATGCAGAAGGAAGCCACCGAAGTTGTGGACCTCGGCAGAGAATCCGAAGCGACGCACAAGCTCTACGGAATCGATAATCCTCGCTCAAAGTCCTACGGATCCAAATGCCTGATGGCTCGGCGTCTCGTGGAGAGCGGCGTCCGTTTTGTGCAAGTTTACAGCGACGGCGAATGGGACGCTCATGACAACCTTGAAGAAAATCACACTCACCACTGCGCGGCGACAGATGTTCCGGTGGCTGGCTTGTTGACGGATCTGGAACAGCGAGGGTTGCTTGATTCGACGCTTGTGATCTGGGGCGGCGAGTTCGGACGCATGCCGATTTCGCAGAACGGAAAAGGCCGTGACCACAATCCCAAAGGCTTCCTGCAGTGGATGGCCGGCGGTGGAATCAAGGGCGGCACCAGCTACGGGGCGACCGACGAGATAGGTTATGAAGCTGTCGAAAACCCTGTCAGCGTGAACGACCTCCACGCCACCATCCTGCAATTGCTGGGCCTCGATCATGAGCGGCTAACGTACATGCACAACGGACGCAGCTATCGATTAACCGATGTCGCCGGTAAAGTCATCAACGAGATTCTGACCTAGCGGTGCGTCAAAGCTGAACTGAACAGTTTCAACGGATGCCATGCTCACGCGAAGCATGAGCATGCTTACGCTGTGCGTAAACATGGCACGCGTCAATTTAGATCATCAGCGGTGCGCGAAGCCCATTACCTCACCACACACCACACACCGAAAACCAAAATGCTTGAACTCCAACCTTACTCCGTTGAGCAATCGCTCCGATCACACCGGGCAATCACCCTGTTAACCCAAGGTTTCTCCAATCTTTTTGTCGCCAAGACCGCGATTTCGATGCTGCGTTATCGCGGCGCCGACATCGTGGCGATCTTGGACGACCAAGTCGACGAGACCAACGCGGCCGAGCTATTTCAGGTGTCGGGCGAGTTTGGCCAGATTCCAGTCGCCAAGGAAATACCAAAGGATTCCGACGCCCTGTACATCGGGATCGCACCTCCAGGAGGCAAGCTGCCTTCTGAGTGGCGGCCTGTCGTTCTCAATGCGATCCGTATGAAAATGGATATCGTTTCGGGGCTTCATGACTTCCTTAGTGCCGACCCCGAATTCGTGGCGCTTGCGGAAGCCAATGACGTGCAGCTGATCGACGTTCGCCAAAACCAAATCACTGAAATCGCCACCGGCCAGCCCTTTCGACCTGACTGTCTTCGCATTCTGTCAGTGGGTCAGGATTGCAGCGTCGGAAAGATGGTTGCCACGCTCGAAGTCAATCGCGGGCTTGTCGAGCGTGGTTTCGATTCACAGTTTCTTGCCTCCGGTCAAACGGGAATCATGATCACCGGCACAGGAGTTCCCGTCGATTGCGTGGCTGCCGATTTCGCCAACGGAGCCGTGGAAGACCTTGTTCGCCGCAATGATCAGCATGATTTCGTTCTGGTGGAAGGCCAAGGCAGCATTTCGCATCCGGCTTTCTCTGCCGTCACGCTGGGTTTGCTGCACGGTTGCCGGCCGGATGGAATGATCTTCTGCTATGAGGCCGGTCGGCAGCAAATCAAAGGCTTGAACGACCTTGATTTGCCTTCGATTGCCAGCCAGATGAATGCTCTTGAGACCATGGCAAACCTGCTGAACGAAAGTCGCTTTATCGGCGTTGCCGTCAACACGCGAATGCTAACGCCAGACGATGCCAAAGCGGAAGTCGCTCGCATCGAACAGGAATTCGGATTGCCAGCCTGCGATGTTTATCGGGATGGCGCTGACAAACTGGTCGACGCCTGCATCGCCCTGAAACAGGACAAAGGAATTGCCCAATGAAGATGAAACTACATCCAGTCCACTTGCCGCTAAAGCATCCGTTTACCATTTCTCGCGGAACGCTGACGACACAGCCAGCACTCTACGTCGAACTGGAACACGATGGCGTTGTCGGATTTGGCGAAGTCACCGAAAACACTTATTACGGTCACACCTTCGATTCCATTTCGGCCTCACTGGAAAAAGCTCGGCCGCACCTGGAAAAATACGTCGATGGCGATCCGCTGGAAGTCTGGCATGAAATGCTGACGATCGTCGACGGCGACATGTTCGCGCTTTCAGCTTTGGACATCGCGGCTCACGATTTAAAAGGAAAACGGTCCGGCACCCCGACTTGGCAGAACTGGGGGTTGGATTGGAAAGACGTGGTGCCATCAAGCTACACGATCGGAATTTCCTCAATCGAAAAAATGGTCGCCAAACTTCAGGAACAACCCGACTGGCCGGTCTACAAAATCAAGCTGGGGACTGAGAACGATCTTGAAATCGTCCGGCGACTGCGGCAACACACCCAAGCGAAATTTCGCGTCGATGCCAACTGTGGGTGGACTTCCGCTCAAGCCATTGAAAACTCGAAAGAGTTGGCCGAACTGGATGTTGAGTTCATCGAGCAGCCGCTGCCGGTGGAAGCGGCGCGGGAAGACAAGCTTAACCTTTTCGAACAGTCCGCGCTTCCGATTCTGGCGGATGAGGACTGTCAGATCATGTCGGACATCGAAAAGTGCCACGGCCTGTACCATGGCGTCAACGTAAAGATCTGCAAGTGCGGTGGTTTAACGCCAGCGCTCTCGATGTTGCGGCAAGCCAGAAGCCTTGGAATGAAAACCATGGTCGGCTGCATGATCGAAAGTTCCGTTGGCATCAGCGGGGCGGCTCAGCTGCTACCATTGCTTGACTTCGCCGATCTCGACGGTGCGATTTTATTGCGAGACGAACCGGCAACCGGACTGCAGATCCGCAACGGCGTCGTCTCAATGCCCCAATCCCCCGGGTGCGGATCGTCGATCGACTTTGAGAAACTTCACGACTACAAACCAGCGGGCGCCACGCTTCCAAATCGAAGTTCGTAGTGCCAAATTTAGCCCGACGACAGATTTAGAGATTGCAATGACTGGAAATTCAGAACGATTGAACTGCATGGTGAACCGACATCCTCGATACCAGTGTCTCGTATTTGTCGCGGCATTGGCCTGTATGCTTTTGCAGCTGACCAGTGAAAGTTACGCACAAAAAGCCAACGATGAGGCGATTCAAAAAATCTCGGCGGCGGTTGCGTACGAAGTCGAGCATAAGGATCTGCCCGCTTTCTCGATCGCAATCGTCGAAGGCAACGATGTCGTTTGGTCGAAAGGTTTCGGGTTCCAGGATGCGGAACAGGAAACTCCGGCGACCGATCAAACCGTCTATCGCGTTGGCTCAATTTCCAAGCTGTTGACGGACATCAGCGTGATGAAGCTGGTGGAATCCGGCGAACTGGACCTGGACGAACCGGTTACGACTTACTTGCCTGACTTCAAACCGAACAACACTTCGGGCACACCGATTACATTGCGAATGTTGATGACCCATCGTTCGGGTTTGGTACGCGAATCGCCCGTGGGGAACTATTTTGACCCCGACGGACCTTCGCTGGCCGCGACCGTTGCCAGCCTCAACGGCACGCCGATCATCTACCCGCCAGGCTCCCGGACCAAATATTCAAACGCGGCGATCGCCGTGGTGGGCGCCGTCCTGGAATCGAAACTCAAAGGCCGCCATGCCGACCTGGTAAAGCGTGAGATTTTCGAGCCGCTGCAGATGGACAGCAGCAGCTTCGACTTGACGCCCGAGATCGAGAAAAAGTTGGCGACGGCCTACATGTGGACTTACGACGATCGACGTTTCGAAGCACCCAAGTTTTTGTTGGGAACCGGCCCGGCAGGAAACCTCTACTCCAGCGTGCTCGACCTTTGCAAGTTCACGTCGTTTATCTTCAACGAAGGCAGAACAAAGAACGGCCAGGTCATCAAACCGGCGACGCTGAAGATGATGACCTCGCCACAAATCGGACCGGACGGGAAAGCTCAACGATTCGGGATCGGATTCCACATTGGCGATCTGGACGGTGAAAAAGTCATCGGTCACGGCGGCGCGGTCTACGGCTTCTCGACGCAACTCGAAGCCATCCCTTCACGAAAGATTGGCGTCGCGGCAGCGTCAGCACTCGACGGCAGCAACGGCGTTGCAACGCGGTTGAGCCATTACGCGTTGCGGTTGATGATCGCGAATCAGGATGGCAAACCTCTTCCGGATTACCAACGCACTTCACCGGTTGCCGTTCAACGAGCCAAACAACTGGTCGGGAGGTACAGGGAAGTTGACGGCGATCGCACGGCAAGCATCATTGAACTTGGCGGTCGAACGTTTTTGGAGCGAGGCACCTTTCGACACGAAATTCGCGCCAACGATTCAGATGGTGCGATGGTAACAGATGACGTACTTGGCTTTGGCATGACCGTAACACAGAAGAACTCGGACATGCTCGAAATCAATGGGACGACATTTGCTCCCATTGCAAATAAACCACCGGCGAAAGTTCCCGACCGTTGGAAAGGGCTGATTGGCGAATACGGTTGGGACCACAACACGCTGTACATTCTTGAGCGCGAAGGTCAGCTTTATGCGTTGATCGAATGGTTCTACTACTATCCGTTGAAGGAAGTCAATGAAAACGAGTTTCTGTTTCCGGATTACGGCCTGTATCACGGTGAGGGACTCAAGTTCACACGTGCTACAGACGGAACCGCCACCGAAGTCGTTGCGGCGGAAGTCAAATTTGTTCGACGCGAGATCGGCACCAAGGACGGCGAAACGTTCAAAATTGACCCTATCAAACCGATCGAAGAATTGCGAACGACGGCTCTGGCGGGCAGCCCTCCGGAGGAACATGGTAAGTTTCGGAATTCCGACCTGGTAGATTTGGCGTCGCTTGATCCGACGATCAAAATGGATATCCGCTACGCCACGACCAACAACTTCATGGGAGCCGTTTTCTACAAACAGCCCAAGGCATTCATGCAACGTCCGGCGGCTGAAGCAGTCGTGCGAGCCAATGCCAAGCTCAAGAAACGCGGGCTGGGCCTGTTGGTCCATGATGCCTATCGTCCATGGTTCGTGACGAAAATGTTTTGGGACGCGACTCCCGGAGAGATGAAAGACTTCGTCGCAAATCCGGCTCTCGGTTCGCGGCACAATCGTGGCTGTGCGGTTGACATCACGCTTTACGATCTTGAAACCGGCAAGCCGATCCAGATGGTGGCGGGCTATGACGAATTCTCAGCCCGATCATTTCCGATGTATCCCGGAGGCACCGCGAGTCAGCGTTGGTATCGCCATCTGTTGCGGCAAACGATGGAGGCCGAAGGCTTTTCCGTCTATGAATTTGAGTGGTGGCACTTCGACTATAAAGACTGGAAGAAGTATCGTATCGGCAACCAGACATTCGAAGACATTTTGAGCTCCCGAAAGCCGGAGAAGACCATCAGCAACAAAGAATCGACTTGCCGCATCGCCATCGGGCAAATCATGTGCATCGACGACGACATTTCCGGCAACCTGACACGGATCGAACATGCGATCAAGCAAGCCAAAGACCAACAGGCGGACATTGTCTGCCTCCCGGAGATGGCATTGCGTGGCTGGGTGAATCCCGAAGCTCACGAATTCGCTTCCACCATTCCGGGCAAGGACTCCGACGTGCTTTGCGAGCTTGCCCGCAAGTATGAGATCCACGTTTCGATTGGCCTCGCGGAGAAAGAAGGCGACAAACTGTATGACTCGGCAATCCTGATCGACGATCGCGGCGAGGTCATCCTGAAGCATCGAAAGATCAACATCCTGAGCGACCTGATGAAGCCCAGCTACACTCCGGGAGAAACGGTTTCCGTTGCTGATACCCGGTTCGGAAAAATTGGCATGCTAATTTGCGCTGACACATTTGATCAGGATGCTTTGGACAAAATGGTTCCTCGCAAACCCAATTTAATGCTGGTCCCCTACGGCTGGGCCAACAAAGCAGGAGCCTGGCCACAGCATGGTTTGACGCTGGAGAGTACGGTCAGTGCGGCGGCAAAGAAACTGGACTGCCCGGTGATCGGAACCAATC
This sequence comes from Mariniblastus fucicola, assembly GCF_008087665.1. GTDB lineage: Bacteria > Planctomycetota > Planctomycetia > Pirellulales > Pirellulaceae > Mariniblastus > Mariniblastus fucicola. Next base: position 2,274,442 of record NZ_CP042912.1, on the reverse strand, counting down.
TGGTCGGCTCCATCGCGCACGGCCCGTGGCTGGGCATGGTCTACGGCGGTCAAAGCTATGCCGTCGATGCAGAAGGAAACACGATCGCCACGGGCGCCGACCGAGACACGGACATCGTCGTCTTTGATGTCCAGCTTTAGGGACGGGTGCTTCTCGAGATTCCTGGCCGCCGGATCGGGTCAGTTGCCAATCCTCGGTTCAATACTCCGCAAAAACGGAAGATGCTTTGTTGAACAGGTCTTCGCCATCGGTAAACCGGGAACACAGATTTGGTCCCATCGCTGATTGAATGGCATCGAACAATTCATCGTCCATCGGTCGATGTTCAAGGTCGCGAATGAACAGCCCCTTGATGCGGCCCGGGAAACGTTTGCAGACTTTCAAATAAATTTCAGGGTCTTTCTCACCCGAGTCACCAACAAGCACGAAATCCCGGTTCGGAAAGCACTTCAGCAGCTTGGTGATCGCAAGCCGCTTGCCCTGTCGGCGGATGATCAGCTTTTTAAACAGCTGATCTCGCAAGCGAAAATTCCGCAAATGCATCGTCCCGATCGGCAGCCCAAAATTCTCTTGCAACTCAACCAACGGCTCGAACAACTGCCACGGACTCGACGAAACGTAGTGAAACTCGGCGCCTAACTTCTCCCAGGCCTGATAGGTTTCTGCCATCCCATCAACGCAACGAAAATCGCGAATGAAGGTGTTGTTCAGCAACTCGCGACGGTCGCCGACAACGGAATCTTTCACCGTGTCGTCGATGTCCGACACGATGCTCAGACCGCGGTGGGGCAGCAGCCGAGCGTTCACACTGTCCGTGGCTTCATCGCCATCAATCGTGAGCTTGATCGGAAGCACCTGGCTGCCTTCGGACGATCCGTCGCAGGCTGCGTCAACCAGTTCGCTGGGCACAATCAGCCAATTGCGAAAATGACCGTTGCCTCGCGTTTTCTTCCGCAATGAAAAACCTTGCCCACCGACCGTGGCGACGACCCTGCGGCGTTTGTCGGCTTCGGCCATGAACGGATTGATGCGGTTGAGAAAAACATCACGCTCCATTTCCTCAGGGGCGACCTTCATGACGTTACCCAGCATCCGGATCATCATCTTCTGCCGTCGTGTGAACACAACGGGCGAAAGCCATGCGACACCGGACAGGTTCAGCCGCCAATTTCCGGATTCAAGCTGATACCCCCAAGCCGGATAGCTCAGCAGTTGGGTTTGAGATTCCCGTCTTCCGCCGGGCTTGAGATTGATCATTTGGATCAGTGATGGTTTTTCAGGTTAAATTCAATTTTGTCCATCGACACGCTTCGAGCCACTCACCGACAAGTCCCAGCCGATTTTGATGGCGTGTTCTCCAACACAATCGCGTACGGCTTGCCATTAAACGTCAATTGACACGCGTTCCCCCAATTAGAACCCTCCGCAATGGCTTTGGCAATGTTGAGCCTATGCCGTAAAATATGGGGCTCGATTCTTTGCACCATCAAAACGGAACTATGTTCAAACTCGAATCCCCCTTCAAACCTGGCGGCGATCAACCTCAAGCCATCGACAGTCTGGTGGCCGGAATCAAAAACGGCCAAAAGCACCAGGTTCTGATGGGTGTCACCGGTTCGGGAAAGACGTTCACGATGGCCAACGTGATCCAGAAAATTCAGAAGCCAACGTTGGTGATCTCGCACAACAAAACATTGGCGGCTCAGCTGTACAGCGAATTCAAAGAGTTTTTTCCGCACAACGCGGTCCATTATTTCGTCAGCTATTACGATTACTACCAGCCAGAAGCTTACATCCCTCAACGGGACATCTACATCGAGAAAGACGCTTCGATCAATGAGGATATCGATCGACTTCGCCTGGCAACCACCAGTTCTCTGGTCAGCCGCAAGGACGTGATCATCATCGCCAGCGTTTCGAGTATTTACGGACTCGGTTCGCCGGAAGACTACAAGAACATGATGGTGGCGATCAAAGTCGGCGAATCGATCGACCGGGACAAAATGCTTGGCAAACTGATCGAGATTCAGTACCAGCGCAACGACATTGCGTTCGAGCGTTCTCGATTTCGCGTCCGCGGCGATAGTGTCGAGATCTGGCCTTCGTATGAGGAGTTTGCCTATCGCGTTGAGTTCTGGGGCGATGAGATCGAAAAGATTTCGGTCATCAATCCGCTGACGGGTGAGTCGTTCGAGAAAGTGGACAGCATCTACATTTATCCGGCCAAGCACTTTGTAAGTTCGGAGGATCGGATCCAGCAGGCGGTCAAACGGATTCGTCTTGAACTAAAAGAGCGGTTGGAGTTTTTTCAGAACGCGGGCAAACTGCTCGAAGCCCAGCGGCTCAACGCACGTACCCGGTTTGATTTGGAGATGATGGAGCAAGTCGGCCATTGCCCTGGCATCGAGAACTACAGTCGCCACATCGCCGGTCGAGAGGAAGGTCAGGAACCGGAAACTCTGTACAACTTTTTCCCAAAGGATTTTCTGCTGTTCATCGATGAGTCTCACGTCACGGTGTCTCAGGTTCGAGCCATGTATGCGGGCGACCAGAGCCGAAAAAACACGCTGATCGACCACGGTTTTCGGCTGCCAAGTGCACGTGACAATCGTCCGTTGCAGTTTGAAGAATGGGAAAACAGGATCAATAAAGTCGTTTACGTCTCGGCGACGCCGAACGACTACGAGATGGAAAAAACCGAGGGCGAAGTTGTCGAACAAATCATTCGGCCGACTGGTTTGCTTGATCCAATCGTGGAAGTTCTTCCGGCCAGCGGACAAGTAAACCATCTACTCGGAGAGGCCAAGGAACGGATTGCGGCGGGAGATCGCGTCCTGGTCACGGCGTTGACAAAACGGCTGGCAGAAGACCTCGCAACGTTCTTTTGTGACAACGGAGTGTCCGCAAAGTGGCTGCACAGCGAACTGGATGCGTTTGAACGCGTCGAGCTGTTACGTGACTTACGGCTTGGCGTTTACGACTGCCTGATCGGTGTGAACTTGCTGCGTGAAGGACTCGATTTGCCTGAAGTTTCGCTCGTCGGAATTCTGGACGCAGACAAGGAAGGCTTTCTACGAAGTGAAACGTCGCTGATCCAGACGATCGGTCGTTCGGCTCGAAACGTAAACGCCCGAGTCATCCTTTACGGCGACAAAATCACCAAGGCGATGAAGAATGCGATCGAAGAAACGGCGCGGCGTCGCAAAATCCAGGAGGACTACAACACGGCAAACAATATCACGCCACACACGGTGAAAAAGGAAATCAAGGATGGCATCCAGGCGGATTTGAAGAACCGGGCTGACGCGACGGCGAAGGCGACCGCCGAAAATACAACGTACATTACGGAAGAATACGTGAACGAATTGCGGACCGAGATGTTGCAGGCGGCGGAGGATCTGGAGTTCGAACGCGCGGGTTCGCTGCGGGACCGAATTTCACAACTGCAAGAGAACATCGGCAAGCCGCTCGACAGCGTAGAGTCATCGACGAAAGGTCGCAAAAAGAAGGGTCGCCGAAAGGCCTCGAAAGTTCCTCGCCCCAGAAAGCAATAGACTTACGCGACGACAGCATCGCGATTTAGAAAAGCGTCGCCAGAACGCGAAAAAGGCTCGACTATTCGTTCGGTTGCGGCATTTCAAAAATCGAAATTTGATTCAGCTCCCTGCCTGTCACGACGGCAACAGTTTGATCGTCACCTCCGATGCCCAAATCGACAGTAACCGGTACAGACCGCGAACCAAAACGATACGTCCGCACCAATTCTTTCTTTCGCCAATCCCAAATGGCGACTGCATCACGTCCCTGCAACAACAAATACTTTTGGCTGTTTGAGAACTTGATCGATTCCGGTCGAACTTGAGAGCTGAACTCCGACCGAACTTTCTGACTGCTCACATCGGCAACACGAATTTTCCCGCTGTAGCCATATGCGATTCGTCCTCCGTTCTCCGAGAGTGCAGATGCACCACGGATACTGGTTCCAAACGAGGTGATCCTGTCGCGGTTTGTATTGCCGCTGCCGGTCGCAATGCCGCTGCGGTCCATCGCGACAAACCCTTCATTGCCACGCGAAGTGATTTCCACAATCCCGCTGCGAAATCCGAGCAGACTTCCCGTTTGTTTTCCGGTTTCAAAACTGGACGCATACACTTTGCCCGATGCGTCCCCCGAGACAACTCGTTCGCCGTCTCCAGTCAGCATCAGTTTTGTAATCTTTGAATCATTGACTGGCGACTCGGAAACGAATTCTGTTGTGCCCGCGTCCAGGTCAAGGATCTTCCAGGACTGGACCACATTGTCGGAATGGATCGCGAACCGGGAAAGATCTTCAGCAACCGCAACGCCCTGTATTTTGAATCCCGGATCCAACTTTAAAGCAGTTGTTTTCCAACCGTCGTTTCGCGTCGCGATCAGGATTGAGTTGGTCTCTCGCCCGGAAGTCAGGACTGCGATTCTGTTGCGAGGCAACGTTTGAATCGACTTGATCGGAGCACTGAAAGCCGGAGAGCGATCGATCTCGAAAGGAACTTTGGCTGCGACGTTTGATGCATCGTCGTCACGCAACAGTGTCGGCGACTTTCCTGCCTCCGGTCCATCCTTCGCCATCGGTTCTGTTCGATCCGAATCCCCTGAACGACTCGAACCCGAACGTTGTAACATCTCAGAAACGGTGAACAGGGAAGCTTGCGATGGCGAGCCGTCCGTTAGCCCGAGCAGGCTGTTACCGTTCCCCGAAACGCCACGAATTGGAATTGGCAGGCTTCCCCAATACTGTCCGGCGACAGCCCGATCAGCGATCGAAATCGCATCGATCACACCACGCTGACACAGGAAAACGGTTGATAAATCAGCCGAAACGCTAACTCCGGAACTCTGCAGCGGCGGCTTGCCCGACAAATCCGGCAACCGCGTTGTAGAGACAATTTTTCCGTTGGCGGCATCGATCAAGACCGCACTGTCTTCGACGACCGCGAGAACTTGAGAGCTGTCTTTCGAGAATCGCAATGCAAAGACCTCGCCGTCAACCGGGACGCTGGTCGAGCTTCCGATTCTGGAGGCGGCTTCAAGGACATTGGCGATGACAATTTTGCCTTCATGGTTGTAAGCGATGGTTCGCTTGCCCGCGGCAACGTTACGGTGTTTTTCCTTGAACACAGGACTCACCGAAGTTTCGATCAATCGATTGAGCTGACCGGCGAGCAACTCCCACTTTTCCAGCTTTCCACTTTCGTAAAGAATCCACATCGCGGGCCGATCTGAAATTCGATCCTCTGCCGCCGCACAAACCGCTGCGACGTCGCGATCGAGCTTGCGGCTGACCAGCACGGAATTGGATTGAATCGAGAACACAGAAAGTCGATTGCCGCGACTGATGGAGAAAACGTGGTCTCGAACCAGAGCGACGTTCAGGTCGGAATTCGTGTCGATAGCAAACATCTGAGTCAACTTCGGGTCGATGCCGCGCGTGGCGACCATCTGGATATCCGAGTTCGAAATCGAAGGTGGCTGCCACGCATCCACCGCTGGCTGATTCCGACGGTTGGCTCGGCGGCCAAAGTTGCGACGATCAGCGCGATTGGCAGCACCCTTGTTGGCGTTCGGGTTGTTTCCTGGAGCAATCCTTGCGCCCCCAATCGGTTGCAATCCGCCTCGCCGATCCCCTCGTCGATCCGGTTCGCGATCGCGGCCTCCATTGACGGCCATGTCTTCGGGCTCGGGCATTCCCACTCGATCGGCTGTCGGAAACTCGTCTCGAAAGAAATCGTCGCGATCCGCCAACTCAACATGGTCTCCGCGCAGTTTGACATGGTTTGGCGGAAGCAAAATTTCGCCTCCGTCATTCTGAAGCGGAAGCCAACGGGCCGGCACGCCCATCGCGTAGAGCATTTTTCGCTCCCAATGTCCGAGTTTGGGAGCAATGAAAAGATTCAACGAAAACCACGAAACTCCAGCCAGCACACAGGCGATCAACAGGCTAACCAGCATCCAAAACTGCCGAGCGTTCCGATGCGCCCGAAGCTGTTGCCGCGTCACGGGCTCACGCACCGCCGTGACGTTCGAATTCGAATCATCACCGGGAGTCGCGGAATCCGGCAGGCTTCCATCGTCACGCTGAACCAAAGATTTCGCCGACGCTTTATTCTTTTTACCAGCGTGGGCTCGCGGCGGCGCAAGCGGATCGGTGCTGGGCGTTTCCAGCACGTTCAGAATATCGTCGTAGTCGTCGTCGAGGTCGACAGGATCGTCACCCAAACCAACAGGCTCGTTTTCCGGTCGCCGATCCGGGTTCGACGGCGTCGCGGGGAATGCTCCACCGGACGATTCATTGAACGGGAGGACTTCTGTCGACGCGTAGTGTGCGGGCTCGACGTTTCTGGCCGGAGCAACCAGAGCTTCTTCTGGCATCAATTCGGCTGACGATCCGGGTTCCTCAGTCAAACCATCCTGAACGCGGAACGCGAACCTGCAGCCACGACATCGGAGCGTCATTCCGCCGGCGTCTGCTGGAAGTCGATGTCGTTTGTGACACTTCGGACACCAGATTTTCTTCGCCGGCTTCGCCATGGATCAAACCGTTTTTTTGAGTCCGTACTTCTTGATTTTCCGGTCCAGTGTGGAACGCTCCACACCAAGGATCGCCGCTGCTTTACTTTTGTTCCACGCGGTCGACGCCAGAGTCTGCTCAATGTGGCGACACTCGACTTCCTCCAGCGACATCGGCCGATACTCATCAACCAAAGTCCCCAAATCGAACTGCGATTCACTCGCCGTCGAGAGTTTTGTCAGCGTCAGGTCTTCCATCTCAATGGTTTCCCCCTGAGCCAAAACAACCGCCCGCTCGACCACGTTCTTCAGCTCGCGCACGTTGCCCGGCCAGCGGTATCGTTGCAATTGGTGACGAACATGCGGCGAGTAACCTTTGATTTTCCGTCCCGTCTCTCCATTGTACTTTTGCAGGAAGAAGTCCGCCAACACCTGGATGTCTTCGGGGCGATGCCGTAGCGGCGGAACATCGATTTGGACGACGTGCAAACGAAAGAACAGGTCTTTGCGGAACTTGCCGTTTCGAACTTCCTCCTCAAGATCACGATTCGTCGCCGCGATCACGCGAACGTTGACTCGAATAGCTTTGGAACCGCCGACTCGCTCAAACGGATGCCCCTCGAGGACACGCAAGAATTTGGCCTGAATCGAAGGGCTCATCTCGCCGATCTCGTCCAGCATCAACGTGCCTTTGTCGGCCGCTTCGAACTTACCCGCCTTACGTTCCGTGGCTCCGGTGAAGGCACCTTTCTCGTGCCCGAAAAGTTCGCTCTCAAGCAGCGACTCGGTCAATGCCGCACAGTTCAAACAAACAAACGGCCCGTTCCGACGGTCGCTGGAAAAGTGAACCGCTCGCGCGACAAGCTCTTTGCCGACGCCGCTTTCGCCGCGGACCAAAACCGTCGCTTTGCTTGGCGCCGCGCGGTGAATCTGCTGGTGGACTTTTAACATCGCCGGACTCGAGCCAACGATCTCGCTTTCGACATTCAGCTGATTTCGCAGTTGATCGATTTCGCTGCGAGTTCGCGACAGGTCGTCGACAAGTTTCTGTTCGCGATATCGAGTTTTCAACGCCAGCCCAACGGTCTCCGCCACGGCCAACGTAAACTCCAGATCGTCCGGGTCGAGAACTTTTGCCGGGATGGTCGAATAGAGATGAATCAGCCCGACCGTGCGAGCGTTCATTCGAATCGGAGCACAAATCACACTGGTCGCGTGAATCTTGCCTGACGAGTCCCGCAATCCAAGTGCGCTGTCGTCTTGGACATCACGAGCCAATACCGCTTCGCCGTTTCGCAAAACGGTTTCAGTCAGAAACTTGGACACGCGTTGATATTCGGGACGATTGGTACTGGACCAAGCCAGAATTTCGAGGTGTTCCGGATCGGTCGTTGTCCGGCGAGCGCGTGGCACCAACATTACCGCTCCGGAATCAACACCCGACATATCCATCAGGTTGTCCATCGCCATTCTGGCAACGCCTCGAGCCGTCGTTTCTTTCGCCAGGTCAAACGCCAGACGACATAGCCTTGTTGCCGCGATGCCAAATTTGGGAATCGGATCTTTCAGCTCTTCGAGGTCCTCGTTGTCGTGGTCGAGGAACTTGGTCTTCTGTCGCCGGTGTGTAATCGTTTGCGGTTCGGTGACTTCTGCTGCAACGTTTGTCTGCGTCACCTCTTCGTCGCTGTCGCTGACCTCAAGGCCAACAATCGTTTCTCCGCCGATTTCGACTCGCGAGAAAACTTTTTGCTGATCTTTTTTCCCATAAGCTGCAGAAAGATCTTCTACGAAAGACATTTGGGTGCCAGCGATCCAAACAACGTCACCGACATTCAGCTTTCGATCTCCGGAAAGCGGTTCTTCTCCGATGGCCGTACCATTGCGGCTGTTAAGATCACGGACCGTCCAGGCACCGTCGGAAAAGAAGATTTCGGCGTGTTGGCGGCTGGCCTGATCCTCCTTGATGACGATCTGATTCGTCGGCGAGCGCCCGATTGTGACGGTCCTACCGGGTATCAGCCTGAAAACATCAGACCATTTTTTACCGTCTCGAATGACCAGATAGGCAAACGGACCGTCAGACTTGTTCTTTTTCGTAGATTTGCCCATGGAGGCCTGAAAAGAAGGATTTTTCCTCAAGCCGTCCGCGAGCAACATTTTGCCCGGATATTGCCTGATTTTCTTGATTTTACGCCAAACGGCAGTTAGTGTTGCCTTATGGTGCGGCGGTTCGCCCGCGCCTGATAAAACACCCTCGCGGTCGAGTCTTCCCCGTCCACGTATATCGTACCCGTTGGGGTATGTTCATTTCCAGTGTGACCGGAAACATTCGGCGATTTATGGTATTGGGACCGTATTCGATCGATATAAATTCGGTGGGGATTTCGTAGCCACATTTTACAATATCCGGGGCAGGATCACCTTTTAGGAGTATGCCATGGCGTCAAGTTATGCCAAACAAACTTTCAGTTTCATCTGCATGGCCATCGCGGCATTGCTGATCGTTCCTTCGTCGTCATTCGGCCAGGATAATAATGGCGGCGGCGGCGATGGCGGCGACACAAACAACAACACGACCGTTTCATTCGGTGTTGTCGGCGGTGTGATGGTTGACGCTGCTGGCGTTGTCCGTGGAGAGCAAAAATCGCTCCCGACCGCAGAGCGTGCTCGGATCCAAAAAGCACTCGCTGGCGTCGAATCCGACATCAACGATTCAACCGAACTTCGCATGATCTCGTTGCGTGGCCTGGAAAAAGCCATCGCCTCTTCGATCGAATCGGGAACCAAGCTTCCTGCTGATGTTCAATACATGGCCGGTCTGCAGCGTATCGAATACATCGTTGCCGACACAGAGAACAACGACCTGATCCTCGCTGGTCCCGGCGAAGGCTTTGAAGTTAACGAAGACGGAAACGTCGTCGGCGTGACTTCACGGATGCCTGTGCTTCACTTGCAAGACTTCATGGTTGCGATGCGAAGCGTTGACGCTGCTCGACAGGGTCAGGGCGTTTCGGTTTCCATCGATCCAACCGCGGAAGGCGTCCAACGCGTTAGCCAAGTTTACGCTCGTATGAATCAGCAGCGAGTCCAACACGTTAGCAAAGCTTTGGCTAACGAAATCGAACAGGCTTACGGCGACCAGCAAGTCACATTGACTGGCGTTCCTCGCAACAGCCACTTCTCTCGCGTATTGCTAACCGCAGATTACAAGATGAAGCGTCTGGCGATGGGATTGGATGAATCTCCTCTGCGACAGCTTCCTTCGATGATGTCGATCATTGCTCGCAAGCGAATCAATCTCAAGCACGCTGCTCCGCGGATGTGGATCGAGTGCGACTACGAGCCTGTCGCCAAATCAAGCGATGACAACATCTGGCACATCTCTGGCAAAGGAGTCCGCGTCAAAACCGAAAACGAACTGGCTGATTCGATGGGCAACCGTCGCTCAAGCGGCAAGAAATTCAAGGTTGCCGAGGACTGGGCCGACACGATGACCAAGCACTACGATGCGTTGTCGGCGGAAGTTCCTGTCTTTCGTGACTTGCGAAATGTGATGGACATGTCAGTAATCGCTGCGATCATTCGCAACGAAGATCTGGCATCAAAAGTAGGTTTGACCATCCCGATGATCGGTGGCGAACTGAAAACTCCGACCTACCCGGTTCCGGAAAAGATTCCTTCGCAAGTCAGCGTTGCGAATTCGTACGCGGTTCAGGTTTCTGGCGGCGTCCTGTTGAACTCTTGGGGAATCGCCCAGAACACAATCATCAAAGATGACATCACCCAAGTAGCCACTGTCGCCAAAGTCGCGACGGCGGATCGCTGGTGGTGGAACTCGAAGAAGTAAGCTTCTTCCGAGAACATCAAAGCCCGTTGCAGCAACCCTGCAGCGGGCTTTTTTTATGCGATAGAATGAGTGCAATCACGGCGCGGACTATCCCGCGTTAAACCGGTGCTCGGGAGAATGAAGTGACCACTATTCGATTTCGCCCAACTTTCAACCTCGTCAGCGAACGGCAACGCGGCGAACTGGAACAGCGTTTACGCTCAGCCGTTGCGGACCATGACGACGTCAGCGGGCAATTCAAAGACGGACATGCCTCGATTTCGATTGTCGATTCGAAACGCCACTTTTGGTCGCCCTGGTTGAATCTGGAGCTGAGGGAAATTGATGACCAAAACCATCTGTTTGGTCGCTTCAGCCCACACCCCAGCATCTGGACGGCGATCATGTTTTCCTACCTCGCCGTCGGAGTTCTTACGTTCTTCTCCGCCATTGTCGGTTGGTCTCAACAGCTCGCAGGCGAGCGCCCGTTCGGGTACTACCTGATTCCCGTGTGGATTCTGATTGCCGTTGGACTGTGGCTGGTTTCGCAGGTGGGTCAGCAACTCGCGCTTCGAGAAATGCAGATGATGAAACAGATGATTCTGGATTCACTGGAATGAGTCACTTGTCGAAATGGACGCTCCACACGAAAATTGGAGCATGACCATGCGATTACCTATCGTCGACAACTTTGACCGCACACATCGCAATTTGCGGATCAGTGTGACGGACCGCTGCAACATTCGCTGCGTCTATTGCATGCCCGAAGAGGTCACGTTTCTGCCGTCGAGCGAGATTCTTTCGTTTGAAGAAATCGAACGTGTGGTGCGACTGATGGTTCAAATGGGAATCAATCGAGTCAGACTCACGGGAGGCGAACCGCTTGTTAGGCGTGAACTGTGGCGGCTGGTTGAGTCGCTCAAGTCCATCGATGGGCTGGACGACATCGCGATGACCACCAACGGCATCTTGCTGGAGAAACACGCCGCGGATTTGAAACGTGCGGGGCTGGATCGGCTCAACATCAGCCTCGACACGCTTGATCGCGAACAGTTCAAATCGCTGACCCGCCGTGATGAACTGGATCGGGCGCTGGCTGGAATTGCCGCAGCGAAAGACGCGGGATTTGAGAACACTCGCATCAACGCCGTTTCCATGGCCGGAATCACAGAACAGGAGATCGTGCCGTTGGCGAGGTTCTGTCGCCAGCATGATCTTGAGCTGCGGTTCATCGAGTTCATGCCACTCGATGGAGATCAGAATTGGCAGACCGGTAAAGTGCTGAAAGGGGAAGACATTCGCGCTACGATTGAATCGGAAGTCGCCTCGATCAGGCCTGCGACGCGGAACTATCAAGCGCAGCCGGCGATCAATTGGGACTACGTTGATGGCCAAGGAAGCATCGGATTCATTGACCCTGTATCCAGTCCCTTCTGCAGCAGCTGCGATCGTTTGCGACTGACCGCAGAAGGGAAGCTCAGGAATTGCCTGTTTTCGACGATTGAATGGGATGTTCGCAACGCAATTCGCAGCGGCAAGACCGACGACGAGATCGATTCGCTGGTGCGAGAATGCGTCGCGGCCAAGAAAGCCGGCCACGGCATCGACTCGAGTGAGTTCGAGCGTCCGGATCGGGCCATGTATCAAATCGGTGGTTAGAAAGTACTCATGAACTGGCGATTTATTTTAACCATCCTTTACGGCCTGTTCATGATCTGGACGGGTTTGCTTCGCAGCATCGAAGCTCAGGCTTTCAAGCCGAATGCGTTCTACTTTTGCCTGGTCGTTGGGTTACTTTCAGTCGTCGGCGGATTTTTGTTTCGGGCGCAACGTCGTTGGATGGCGACCATCGTGACCCTCGTGGCTTCAGGAATCGCGTTGACGTTTTATCTTTCCTGTTTCATTGGCCAGCCAGAGAAGGATGCCTCCGTTCGCGTCGCATTGGCGATTGTCGCATCGCTCGGACAGCTGTGCGTTACTTTGACTGCTGCGGTCCCGGCAAAGGAACCTTCTGTGCGTGAAAACACGAGCAATTGACCATCGTTAAATCGAATTCTCACTGGACAATTGGTGCCGCGAATTGGCCGGGAATCCAGGTTTTTTGCGAACCGAAGGTGCGTTTGCCCCGTCATCAATAGCTACAAGAAAATAGAACAAGCATTGAGTAGAAAAAGATGGCGAAGCTAAATCAGATTGTCGCGGTTGTCAGCGGCAAGAAAACACAGGCGCAGAAAGCGATCACGGAAGTTTACAAGCTGCTGCAAAAGTCAGCTCTCTTCGAAGGCATCTCGCGCCGATACACGCCAAGCGACGAAGACGGTGAAACGCAGCCTACCGAAAAGAAAAACGTTCAGTACAAATCACGGCAGGCTCTGGCCGATGCACGCTCTGCTTTGAACGACCTGTTCGACGTGACCGCGACACAAGATTGGGGAAACTGCCAGGCGAAGGCTGATGTCAAAGTGGACGACGCGGTGATTCTGAAACAGGTTCCAGTAACGTGGCTGTTGTTTCTGGAAAAACAGCTGACGGATCTGCACGCATTTGTCAAAGAAATCCCGGTGCTCGATCCGGCAGATTCGTGGACGTGGGACGAAAACGCGGACTGCTACGCGACAGAACCGACGGTGAGTAACCGAACGAAGAAAGTTCCGCGCAGCCACATCCTGTACGAAGCGACTGAAAAACACCCGGCTCAGGTCGAGATGTATCACGAGGACGTGAAGGTTGGCGAATGGCGAACCGTAAAGTTTTCCAGTGCTCTCGCGGCACAGGAGAAGAACGAAATCACTGAACGCCTTCGTCGGCTTCAGGAAGGCGTCAAGTTCGCTCGCGAAGAAGCAAACTCGATGGAAGTGGACAGCGTCACAATTGGAAACAAGGTCTTTGACTTTGTGTTTGGAGCCCAGTCTTAGCTTTAGTCTTAAACTAAACCCGCGACACAGTGCAGGTTCGAGTCCTGCTCCCGACACTTTTCAACATTGAACCATGTCGGGATAGCCCAATTGGCAGAGGCATCGCATCAAGTTCAGATTATTGCTCCAGATTGACTTCGCACCGTCACTCGTTGAATCAAAGACCAGACACGATAACTGATGAAGTACGGGTTCGACTCCCGTTCCCCGCTCTTGCAGAAGAGTCACCATTTTTTGCGGGGATGGCTTAATGGCAGAGCGCTCAGGCTTAGATTGATGTCTGGTTTAAACGGAAAAAGTAAACGAGTCGCCTTAGCGCCAGTGCAAACCGCCCCCGACTTTCGGGTATGAAGTCGGGGGTTCTTTTTTGCGCTAACCGATCAAACAGATTGCGACCTTGGCTCCATAAAACTCCTACCTCGCGCTGCATTTTCACCAGCGAGAACCTATCGAGAACAAACCAAAAACAGTCATGATACAACTCAACCAAAAGATGATTCGAGCAACACTGACGCTCAGTCGTGGATAGATAACGCCGCAGAGTCTGCTGTCTGCGAAGAGGTTTGCGGATGAAATACTGACAGCAAAAACAATGAAAGTGGCAACGAATCCAACGTCGTAAAATCGAACCGTCATTGCGACGAACACGGTAACGATTGAGACAATGACCATCATTGAAAGCAAGGAAATCGATCGCGTGTGATCACCGTACGGAAAAGTGAATCTTGCGACGTAAAAACAGATCGTGATATGCAAGACGATAATTGGAGTTGCAAGAAGCGGCACGACCCAGCCCAAAACGTAGACTGCCCAAACAGGAACAAGCCACATCATTTCCCCCGTGTGCATGTAAAGTGGGAAGACAGGGACAAAAAGTGTCAAAACAATCAACGAAAAGAACGCCATCCAAAACGGTCCGTGCGCATCAGCAATCACACCGGGAACCGCATCGGTAAACGACGGAACCAATGGGCCGGCTTCCGTGCGTTGCTCGTTCTTTGATTCCAATTCGCTTGCTGGCTCGTCCATAAACTCATCGTACAAGATTTCACCAGCGCATGAAAAAAGCCGGACAGCCTAACGGCAATCCAGCTTCATTCTGATTTCGACTTCGTTTATTTACGACGCTCTTTCAGGCGAACAGCCTTACCGATACGATCGCGGAGGAAGTACAATTTCGCACGACGAGTAACCGACGAACGCTTGACTTCGACTTTTTCGATGCGAGGCGAGTGGACCGGGAACTTACGCTCAACGCCCTGTCCGGCGACAATGCGGCGAACGATGAACATCTCGTTAACGCCAGAACCACTACGGCCGATAACGGTGCCGGTGAAAACCTGAGTACGCTTTTTCTCGCCTTCAAGAATCAGGCAGTGGACGTCAACGGTGTCGCCGATTTCGAACTCAGGAGGATTCTCCTTCATGCTCTGCTTGTCAACAAGTTCCATGATTTTGTGAGTCATCGTATTGTCCTCGAAATCGGTTCGACCGGCGGTCGTTAAAATGTTGTAATGATGTTTCGTAATGACGACACTGGTCGCCGAAATGTTCTACTCAAGCAAATCGCTTCGCTTCTGTTTTGTATTCTCAAGGCTCTTGGCTTTCCGCCACGCCTCGATGGCTCCATGATCGCCGCTTAACAGGACCTCAGGGACATCATGCCCTTCAAACGTTCGAGGTCGCGTGTATTGCGGATACTCAAGGATCCGGTTGCCGCGGGAAAAGGAATCATCCCAACTGCTCAAGTCGTCTCCCAGAACTCCGGGAACAAGTCGAACAAGCGAGTCAACCAAAACCATCGAAGCAACTTCGCCGCCGTTAAGCACGTAGTCACCGATGGAAATTTCCATTGGCTGAAGAATGTCGATCACCCTTTGATCGAATCCTTCGTATCGCCCGCAAAGGACGATGAACCGTTTGTGGTCCGACGCAAGGTCTTCACACAGCGGCTGATTCAGGCGTTTTCCTTGCGGAGTCGTCAGGATCACCAATCCGGGTTCCTCTGACATTGCCTGAACGTCGCGAACGCAGTTAACCACCGGTTCGACCATCAAGATCATTCCCGGCCCGCCACCGAAAGGTCGATCGTCAACTTTGTGGTGACGATCTTTTGTCCAGTCACGAATATTGTGAACGTGGACGGAGACCTGCTCGCGTTCGATGGCTTTGCTCAAAATGCTTTGACTCATGTAGCCCGAAAACATCTCGGGAAATAAAGTCAGAACATCGAAACGCATGTACTATTCGGCCTTCTTCTCTTCAGTAGCTGCCTCGGCTGGTTTATCCTCAGCCGCTGGAGCTTCTGCTTTGGCTTCTTCAGCCGCTGGAGCAGCGTCGTCTGTTTTGGCCTCTTCGCCTTCTGCCTTCGGAGCGTCAGCAGTTGCTTCGCCTTCCGCCGGTGCCGGATCTTCTGATGGCTTGGTTACGTCAGGCATTTTGACGCTGGACGCAGCCGCACGAGCCGACTCAATCGCAGACGCACGACGATCGCCAAGACGACCAATCGCTTCGGCTTGAGCTTCAAGGTGTGAGCCTTCGGCACCGTATTTCTTGATCAGCGTGCCGACCTTGGGAGACGGTTGCGCTCCAACGCCAAGCCAATACGAGATTCGCTCGCCATTGAGAATGGCACGGGCATCCGTTTCCGGAACCATTGGATCGTACGTTCCAAGTTCTTCGATGACGCGACCGTCACGGGGAGAACGAACATCCATGGCACAGACACGGAAAAACGGACGATGCGAGCGTCCCATCTTTTTCAGGCGGATTTTGACTGCCACTTTCGGTTTCCTTCGATGTCTTGGCGCTGAAAATCAGCAAAAATGTGTATTTGAATCGTTTTGGCCGCTATTTCAGCGGCATCAGCCAAATGCACTTGGATCGAGCCAGTTTGCACTCTTAACGCGACCGGTACAGAAAGCCCGGTTTTTGCGGGGCGAAATGAATTCCAGCCCCAAATTCGGCCAATTTAAGCCACGTATCGTAACGATATATTCGGCATTCGAGAAGCGCTAAACCGCATCTTCTCCGGGCTTTTTCTTCTTATTCTTCTTGTCCCGCTTCATCTGCTTGCGAAGTTTCTCAAGCTCTTTCTTCCGTTTCTTTTGCTGTTTTGGACTCAACCTCGAACCCGTGCTTTTCTTGCTGCCCGGAAGCCGACGCTGTGCAGGGTCCATCATGGCCTGCTGAACTTCCTGCATCTTCTGCATTCGGTCCCCGGCGCCCATGCCCGCCATTCCGGTCATCATGCCCTTCATCATGTCGTATTGCTTGAGAAGCTCGTTGACTTGCTGAGCCCCTGATCCGGCACCCGACGCAATCCGCTGGCGTCGCCGAGCATCGACGATCGAAGGATCTTTTCGCTCCGCCGCAGTCATGCTGTCGATGATCCCGACCATTTTCTTGATCTGGCCGGCTTGTTCCTCCTGATTGACCTGAGCCATCATGTCTTTCATCTGGCCCATGCCTGGCAGCATGCCCATCATTTTCATCATCAAGCCAGGTTTGGCGATCTTCTGCATGTGGTTGCGGAAGTCGTCCATCGTGAACTGGCCCTTCTCCAGCGACTCCTGCATCCGCTTCTGTTCGTCTTCGTCGACCAGCTTGCTGGCTTCCTCGAACAAGCCGACGACATCACCCTGCCCCAGAATTCGGCCGGCCATGCCTTCAGGACGAAAGAACTCCAGATCATCGAGGTGCTCGCCAACACCGATGAAGCGGATCGGCACGCCCGTGACATGTTTGACCGACAGCAAAGCACCACCGCGGGTGTCACCGTCGAGCTTCGTCATCACGACACCGTTGAGTTCGAGGGCTTCATGGAAAGCACCTGCACTGCGAACCGCATCCTGACCGGTCATACCGTCGACGACGAGGAAAACGTGGTCTGGCTGCACATCGCGGTCGATCGTTTTCAGCTGCTCCATCAGCTCTTCGTCGATCGCCAAGCGGCCGGCGGTATCGAGAATTACGACCTGACAGCCATCAGCTTTCGCTTTCGCAACGGCGTCCCGGCAGACCTGAACGGGATCTTTGTTGTCGCGATCGGAATAGACTTCGACGCCAACCTGCTCGCCAATCACGTGTAGCTGGTCGATCGCCGCGGGACGTTGCAAGTCAGCCGCGACAAGCATCGGTTTGACTTTCTGCCGCATCAGCAGCTTGGCCAGTTTTCCACACGTCGTTGTTTTACCGGCACCTTGAAGGCCGCACATCATGATGATGTTGATGTCTTTGCTGAGGTTGAGCCCGTCTTCGACCGGGCCCAGCAGGTTGATCAGTTCCTGGTTGACCAGCCCGATGAATTGTTCGGATGGCTCGAGAGCCAACATGACTTTTTCACCAAGCGCTTCCTTGGTGATGCCGTGCATGAACTCTTTGACGACGTCGTAGCTGACATCGGCCTCCAGCAGCGACTGTTCGACCATTTTCAGGCCTTCGCGCATATTGGCTTCGGTCAGCTTGCCTTTGCCGCGGAGGGTTTTGAAGGCACCTTTGAGGTTGTCTTGTAGTGAATCAAACATGGATCAACTTTTTCCTTTTTCAGCTTTATCGCAGTCGAAGTCTACATTTCGATTCAAATGGCGACCAGTGGCGGATTGGTCAGAATTGTCGCCATTTTCCGGTTGGATGCCGTGTCATAAAAGTTGATATGCGAGTGAGTTGCACTTAAGATCGGAGATACCACTTTCAAGATCGAACCCACCATTCGCCTCGGAGATCATTGGATGCTCAACTGCCGCCCGCCAATCGCTGCCGGGATGATGCTGCTCGTTTGCGTGTTCAGTGTCTTTAATTCAACCGCCTCGGCTCAGCCCGCAGACGTTAGCGTCAATTTTTTCCAGCAGTCTTTGGGCGATGGGAACGTCAGCTATGGGGTGGATATTCAGAGCACCGGCATCTTTTTCGGATTTGCCGGCAACATGGGAAGCGTTGAATCTCCCGATGGAACGGAGTTCACTCTGTTTAACCGCGGCCTCGACGGGCTGGATTTTCAGACGCTTGGCAATCGTTTCTTTGGCGACTGGACGGTTTTCGAAGCCACTAGCAGCGGCGACGCAGTTCACTCGTTTACTTTGAGCTCGTTTGATCTTGATGACGTGTTTAACGAGATCCCAACGTTTACCGGACCGGTTGCTTCTGGTGAAAGCGGAAATATCGGGACAGAGTTCAACCTGACGTGGGAGTATGCGTCGGGAGCGACTCCCAGCGGGCAAACGGTTCGAGCCGGAGGTTCTGGAGGCCGGGCAACGTTCGGCCAATTTGGCACCAATACGGTTCCAGTATCTGTTGAGCTGGACGAAGGCGTGTCCTCGGCGACGATCACGTTCCGGGCTGGCGGATTTGAGTTTGTGGACGGCATCGTTTCGGACGTCGAACTGGTTAGCGGCAACGGAAGCGACCTGACTGCGAACGCATCGTTTTCGACTTTGGCGGAACCGATTCAGCTAACGATCACTGCCGTGCCTGAGCCAGGTTCTGCTTTGATTGCTTGCCTCGGTTTGCTCGTTTGTGCTCCAGGCTATCGCCGCCGAAACCTCGCCTGAGCAATCCACGCACAATCGGCGATTCCGGAAGCATCGCGGCGAGACATTGGTCTGTCGGACAACGCATGGCCAGATCGTGGCGTATCGATTCTGCATGGGTTTTGTTACCATACCGGTCGATTTTCACGCCAAAATGCTTTCTTTACCTCTCGACGATCAATGCTCGACCGCAAATTCATTTTCGAAAACATCGACGCTGTCAAAGAAAACTGCGTCAACCGAAACCTCGACATCAATCTGGACTCATTCGTCGAACTGGAAACGAGTCGACGAGCGAAATTGCAGGAAGCTGAAGAGCTGAACAAGAAGTCGAACGATGCGTCGAAACTGATCGGCAAAGCCAAGGACGATGCCGAGCGGGAGTCGCTCAAGGAAGAAGCCCGCACGCTTCGCGAACAAAAGCACACGGCTCAGGAAGAGCACGATCGGCTCGACGCGGAAGTGCTGGAGATCCAGAAGTTTGTGCCCAACATGGCGCATCCGGACGCGCCGATTGGGAAAGACGACAAAGCCAACCTGAAGATCTCCGATGGCAAGACGGTGCCTCGTGAGTTTGATTTCGACGTCATGGACCATTTGGATTTGGGCCAGCATCATGACTGGATTGATTTCGAAGGCGGAGCACGAACGACCGGAGCAGGGTTTTACTTTCTCAAGGGCGATCTGGTTTTGCTCGATTTGGCGCTGCAGCAGTTCGCGGTCAACGAGTTGGTCAAACGTGGCTTCACGCCAACGGTCACGCCTGACCTTGCGCGAGACAGCGTGCTTGAGGGGATCGGCTTCAACCCTCGCGGCCCGGAAACGCAGATCTACAGCATCGACGGGATGGACGTGTCGCTGATCGGAACCTCCGAGATCACGCTTGGCGGACTTTACTCGGGCGTCACAATCGCGGAAGAAGATTTGCCTATCAAACTTTGTGGCATCAGTCATTGCTACCGCACCGAAGCGGGTGCTGCTGGCCGAGCCTCACGCGGCCTTTATCGCGTGCATCAGTTTACAAAAATCGAAATGTTCGCGTTCACGCTGCCGGAAGAAAGCGATGCCTTTCATGAGGACCTTCGCCAGATCGAATGCGATTTGTTCGATGCGATTGAGGTTCCCTATCGAGTCGTCGACACGGCAACGGGTGACCTTGGCGGACCGGCGTATCGAAAGTACGACCTTGAGGCGTGGATGCCTGGCCGCGGTGAGGCGGGTGAGTACGGAGAGGTGACTTCGACTTCAAACTGTACGGACTATCAGTCACGTCGGCTCAACATTCGCTACAAGAAGAAGGATGTGAAAGGCACGAAGTTTGTGCATACGCTCAACGGGACCGCGTTTGCATTGAGTCGGGCTTTGATTTCGATTTTGGAGAATCACCAAAACGCTGACAAGAGCGTGACGATTCCTGAAGTGCTGCGGCCCTTCATGGGCGGACGCGAGAAGATCGGGTAGTTGATGGTGGCATAGGCTTCCAGCCTGTGGACGCGCTGAGCAATACACCAATGCGACTGGAAGCCGCAACGACGAGGACGATGCAATGCAAGTACGAGACGACATGCAATCACAGGCTGGAAGCCTATGCCACCGGCTCTAAACCAGCGAATCGTCCCAGCATTGCTCTGCGCCGTTTCTGTTGCCGCTTGCTTTCTCTATGCAGCAACACGCTCCAACCTTCCGCAGTGGTGGAGCTCGCACGGCGGAGGCATCCCGTACGTGCTGTTTTTCATCTTCCTTGCCTACACGATCTTCCCGAACCCAAAATGGATAGTTCGCATTTGCGCGATCGTCGTCTTGGCGACTTGCGGGCTGGAAGTTCTACAGCTGTGGAACCCGGAACCGCTGGCGGCGTTTAGGCGAACGAAGTTCGGAGCAGCTTTGCTGGGCTCGACTTTTGTCTGGGGTGATTTTCCACCGTATTTCATCGGTGGCGCGATTGGCTATGGCGTTTTGAAGCTCGCGTTGGCATTGGACCGGCGAAGGCTGGAGACCACCGTCGAACGGTGAAAGGTGGCATAGGCTTCCAGCCTGTGGACATGGTGGACGAAATCGATTGCTGCGGCTGGAAGCCGCAACCACGAACAGATGCCAAGCGGGAACGAGGTTGCCGATACGGTGCAATACAATCACAGGCTGGAAGCTTATGCCACCTCTGGCCTCGTCAACGCCACCGCTGCCCTACTTGTACCCGTCAGGATTCTGAGACTGCCACTTCCACCCATCGGCACACATTTCTTCAATCCCATTCTCAGCTTTCCACCCAAGCTCTGACTCGGCCTTTGCAGGATCGGCATAACATGCTGCGATATCGCCGGGTCGACGATCGACAACTTTGTAAGGAATCGGTTTGCCAGCCGCTTTCTCGAAAGCCTTCACAATCTCAAGAACGCTGTATCCATTTCCGGTTCCCAGATTGAACACCACCACGCCCGGATCTTTCTCCAGCACGTCGATCGCTTTCAAGTGACCTTTGGCCAGATCGACGACGTGAATGTAGTCGCGAACGCCGGTACCGTCTTTGGTTTCATAGTCGCCACCAAAGACGCTCAGCTCATCTCGCTTGCCGACCGCGACTTGCGAAACGAAAGGCAGCAAGTTGTTTGGAATCCCGTTCGGATCTTCGCCAATCTCACCGGAAGCATGAGCACCGACCGGGTTGAAGTACCGCAGCAACGCGACGTTGACTTTCGGATTCGCAGCCTGCCAGTCACGCAGCACGTACTCCATCATCAGCTTGCTACGCCCGTACGGATTGGTGACTTCATGGATCGGCGTGTCCGAGTCCTCGGTCAGAGGCAACGATTTCGGAATGCCATAAACCGTGGCGCTGGAACTGAAAACGAAATTCTTGATCCCGGCTTCACCGATCGCCTCCAGCAGATTCGTCGTGCCAGTGATGTTGTTGCGATAGTACAGCAATGGTTTGGCAACACTTTCGCCGACAGCTTTCAGTGCAGCGAAGTGTATCACGGCATCGAACTTCTTCGACGCCACGACTTTCCGCAATCCGTCGATATCCAGCAGGTCTACTTTCTGAAAGTCCAGCGTCTTGCCGGTTAGCTTCTGCACACGCTGCAGCGATTCTTCCGAGCTGTTACACAGGTTGTCGATCGCAGTGACTGCGAAACCGGCCTCAAGAAGTTCCAGACAAGTGTGACTTCCGATGTAGCCGGCGCCGCCAGTGACAAGAATATTTTTCATCGTATGCAGTTGTCCAGGAATGGGATGTTTAGTTGATTTTGTTGGTGGGATTACTCTGACGCGGATTCGACTTCCGTGAGCCAGTTGTCGATTCGCTGCCAGTAGCCTTGCGGAAATCCGTCGTTGTGCCCGATGCCGGGTAGCCGGACGAATCTGCTGAGTTCATGGGAAGTTTTCTCATGGATCTTTTCGCCGAAGCGAATGGGCACGATTGTGTCAGCTTCGCCATGAGACTGAAACAGCGGTCCGGTGTAGTGTTCGATCGCGGCTGCAGAATTGAAATCGTTCTGCATCAGCCAGCGAACTGGAATCCAGAAATACTTGGACGCGGCGACATCGGGCAACGAGCTAAACGTCCGTTGCAGGATCAGCGCTTTGCAACCTCGTGTCGAAGCGAGATGCGTGGCGACGGCTCCTCCAAGCGACTGCCCGATCAGGATCACTTCCGAGGGCTTGATCTGGAAACGATCGCAGAAAACATCCAATGCGCGTTCAGCGTCGAGCTTGATGCCGGCTTCATTGGGCGAGCCTTCGCTTTTTCCATAGCCGCGATAGTCGAACACCATCACGTTGCCACCGAGGTTATGTATGACCTCAAGACCATGATGACCACAGGCGTGTGATAAATTCTCGCCGTTGCCATGGCAGTAGAGCACGTGTCGCGGAATCTCTCGATCTTCTGTCGGCTGCATCAGCCACGCATGAATTTTGACGCCGTCAGCAGAGCTAAATTCGATATCTTCGTGAGCAAAATCGGGCTGCCAGTTTCCGGCTGGAAATTTCGGAGCCGGATAGATCATCTGGTTTTCCATCAGAACCAGCGCGACCACGATGATCAGATAGGCAATACTGACCGTCATCAGAAACTTTTTCAGGGCTTTCATCAGCCG
The DNA here is from genome assembly GCF_008087665.1 of Mariniblastus fucicola. Taxonomy (GTDB): domain Bacteria; phylum Planctomycetota; class Planctomycetia; order Pirellulales; family Pirellulaceae; genus Mariniblastus; species Mariniblastus fucicola. Next base: position 2,251,530 of record NZ_CP042912.1, on the reverse strand, counting down.
ATTCCGAAAGCTGGGCTTGGGATCACGGTTCGATTTCGGGTTGTAGGCAGTTTCGCTCATCACGATTATTCTATAGCACACAGAATTGCGTCGGCGACCGTCAAAACTAATCAGGAAGTGAACTCTTGGACAATCAGGCACTCATCGAAAAAATCCGTGAACTGGCACCTTGGCATCATGACATCGAGCTAAATGACGAAGTCCACACGGGGAAAGTTTTTTCTCCGACGGGAACGCTTCCGAAACAGGACAACGATGGCGTGACGCTGATTTCGCCGCGCGTTCAGTTTACGAACCTGGTCAAAGGCTGCTATCCGGATTCAATGCTGGAAGGAAAGTCGTTTCTGGATTGTGCCTGCAACGGTGGAGCGTACTGTTTTCTCGCGCGTGAGTTTGGTGCGAACCAGGTCGTTGGGTTCGACGTTCGGGAGCACTGGATCAAGCAGGCGAAGTTTGCTCAGGAGCATCGCAAAACTGCTCCGGTCGACAACATTCGTTTCGATGTGATGGACCTGTACGATACGCCAAAACAGAACTTGCCCAAGTTCGACTTCACGTACTTCAGCGGCATTTTTTATCATTTGCCCGATCCGATAACCGGGCTGAAGATTGCTGCCGACCTGACGAAGGATGTCATTTTTGTCAGTACGGCTGGAGTGAACGTTCCTGAGAATCCGACTGGCATGTCGATGTCGCGCGAAAGCACGACCCGAGTCATGTCGGGCGTTTACGAGATGTCATGGTTTCCCAATGGTCCCGAGTGCATTCAGGCGCTGCTGAATTGGCTGGGCTTCAAAGAAGTAAAACTGGTTCGTCTGGTCGAAAACCCCAACAACCGGATCCGGATGAGCATTGTTGCGGCCCGTGAAGAAGGACGCCTGGAACATGCTCCAGGTGAGCTGATGCCAGAAGTCAAAATCACGACGAACCGCAAGAAATCGTAGCGTTATTCCCGTAGCGTCATTCTAACACGGAAGCCTGTCGCGCCAGTTTTACGAATTCGCTGCGATACCCGTTGCGATCTTCGCCCAGGCTTTCGTTCGCGGCGTTGACCACCCATTCCCAGTCGACGTCGCCCTTGAATTTTGAGTCACGCAACAGCATCCCATAGGCCGCGACGCTTGCCGCAAACTGAAAGTCTCCGCTGGGGATGGCGACGGGCTCAGAAACGCTTCGATCCAGAGCGACACTAAACGTCTGACTCTCGGACTCGTCCGGAAGTTTGTATCGCAAGTTCACTTTCAAAACAGTATCCGAATTGGCAGCATCGGGCTTTAGCGAAGATTCCACGAACTCGGATTCCGCATCCTTGCGAGCCAAAGATTTTCCGCCCGGAGGCACGATTTCGTACAGCGCGGTCACGGTGTGGCCGGCACCAATCTCTCCGGCGTCTTTCTTGTCGTCGGCAAAGTCTTCGTTTTCCAACATCCGGTTTTCGTATCCGATCAAACGATAGTTGCTGACTCTGGCGGGATTGAAATCCACCTGAATTTTGACGTCCTTGGCGATCGTGATCAGCGTTCCATTGATCTGTTCAACGAGCGCCTTGCGAGCCTCAAGTTGCGAATCGATGTAGGCGTAGTTTCCATTTCCACGATCGGCAAGCGATTCCATCGTGTCGTCTTTCAGATTCCCGGTCCCAAACCCAAGCACGCTTAACGAAATCCCGGAACGGGCTTTGTCTTCAATCAGACTGACCAGTGAACTGCGATTCGTCGTGCCCACGTTGAAGTCTCCGTCGGTGCACAGGATGACGCGATTGACACCGTCTTCGATGAAGCTTTCGGCTGCGATCATGTAAGCCAAATTAATACCTTCGCCACCGTTGGTTGAGCCTCCCGCTTCGAGTCTTTCCATCGCTTCAAGAATTTCTTTGGCACTCGATGCAGGAGTCGACGGCAGTACGACGCCTGATGATCCGGCGTACACGACGATCGCGATCTGGTCGCGGCGATCGAGGTTTTCAACCAGCATTCGCATTGCCGATTTCACCAACGGAAGTTTCCGTGGAGAGTTCATCGATCCGGAAACGTCCAACAGAAAGACCAGGTTGCAATCCGGACGTTTGCTTTGCGGATACGTTTTCCCTTTTAAGGCAATTCGGACCAGTTGATTTTCTTCGTTCCACGGACACTTGCCAATGTCGGTGTGAACCGAGAACGGATGATCGCCCTGCTTCGGGCCCTGGTAGTTGTAGTCGAAATAGTTGACAAGTTCTTCGATCCGAACGGCGCCTTTTGGCGGCATGCTGCCCTCGCTGATCATACGACGGACGTTGCTGTAGGACGCTGTATCGACATCAATCGAAAACGTCGATTTGGGGTTGGTCATTGAGTCGACGAATTCGTTTTCGTCGATGATGTCGTAGGATTCCGTGTTGAACCCTTCATTTGCGACAATCCCGTCATGATTCGCAACGATTGACATCGGAGCAGCATAGCTATGATCAGACGTCGGTCGCCTGGCCGCTTCACGGACCTCGCCGTCACACCCGATCAAGACCAACGCGACAGAGGACAATCCCAACAACAGCACGAAAGAAAAAGCACGCATAACAGCTCCCTGGAATGAGTTCGAGCAAGGAGAGGTCGCACGGTCGTCGCGGGAATCCCTCTTCCCCAGAACCAATACGAGTCGGGGCTGAATAAAGTTCCATCAAGCGTCAAAAGAGTCAAAACAAATCGACTGGTCGCATAGCCAGTGCTTATCGCTGCCGTCAGGACAGGTCGTCGGACTTGAACGGCGACGGAACGCGATTCAGTTTCTTGGTTCGCGGTTTGGAGAACACGATCTTTGAGCCACTGACTCCCGTCGCAACCGGTTCATCGATGCGGATGGTCGACGCCGCGGCAACGGGTTCGCGTTTGCTGGCTCCGATCGAGTCGATATCGATCTCGCCGAGATATTTTTCTCGCACCACTTCGTGACGCACAATATCATCGGCCGATCCGCTGCACAAAATCTGCCCAGCGCTGACAACGTAAGTTCGGTCCGTAATCTGAAGAATCTCGCGCGCCGCATGGTCGGTGATCAAAATCGAAATGCCGTCTTCGGCAAGCTCGCGGATCACCACCTGAATGCTTTGAACAGTGACCGGGTCGATACCGGCGAAGGGTTCGTCGAGCATGATAATTTTTGGATCAGCAACAAGACAGCGGGCGATCTCCAGACGACGTCGCTCGCCACCGGAAAGGTTTCCTGCCTTTGATTTCCGGATGTGCGTGATCTCAAAACGCTCAAGCAATTCCTGCGAGCGTTCTTTTTGTTGCCGCCGTGAAAACCCCATCAGTTGCATCATGCCACGCAGGTTCTGCTCACAAGTCAGCTTGGCGAACACGCTGGATTTTTGCGGCAGGTACCCCATTCCGCCCTTCCGCGCCCGCAAGTACATGGGCCAACGCGTCACTTCGCTGGAACCGAGAAAAACACGACCGCGATCCGGTTTGACTTGACCGCAGATCATCCGAAACGTCGTGGTTTTGCCGGCGCCGTTGGGTCCAAGCAACCCGACGATTTCGCCAGGCATCACGTCAAGCACAACGCCGTCGACGACGCGGCGACGACCGTAGGACTTCACAAGCCCTTCGGCGACCAGGATTGGCTCTCTGTCTTCTGTCATGTGACTCTTCCGTGAATCAAATTTGTCGGATGTTCTTGCAGCCGGTTCAGGGTTCGAAACCGGCCTGCAGGTTTGCAACTCAACTAGCGAATAAATTTCATCTTGCCGAAGTTCGGAAAGAAAGGAACAGGCTCGTTTAGTGTGTGAGGCCAGTAAACATAAATGGCTCGACCGATCAACATGTCGCGCTCGACATATCGATTTGGACTGTCCCAGACTCGCGCATCCAAACTTTGAGTACTATTGTCGCCCATCGGGAAGAACTGATCTTTATCCCGATCGCTGCCCGGGCCGAATTCCAGTTTGAACATCGGTTCCGTCTGGCCTTTCTTCGCATCGAAATAGTCCAAAGCGTGTTGCTCGGACCACGATTCCGGATCCGCCATGATGCCATGGATGATCGATGGTGACAGATGCGATTCGTTGCCGTTCGACTGACCGTCTTGCTCCAGCGTCACCGACGAGTAGTAAATGTCTCGAACGACTTTGATACGGCTAACCGTCATCGACAGATTTTTGGCTCCGATGCCGGCAGGTTCAGCGTCACCCGGTTCCTGTTTCGAATACTTTGGGATCGGCATTCCGTCACGTCGGTAAGTCGACGCATCGAACTGGACCAGTGATCCGTTAACCCAAAGATGAATCTCGTCGTCGGCGTTGACCATCAACATCTGATTGCTGCCAGACGAAAGGGACGTTTCTGCGACTGGTTTGGAAACAACACCGGAGTCATTGTAAAACTCGACTCGCGGATCATCGCACTCGATCGTTGCCTTTCCGGTGGCCACGTCAAAGCGACACGTAAAGTGCACGCCGCCTTCGACAAGGTCCAGCAACAACTCGCCGCTGGACGTTTCGATTTCAGTCCAAACCTCAACGCCGATGTCTCCAACCCAATGGTTGCCGTAACCAGTCGCCACGGGTTCACCGGAAAACGACGCATTGTTGTAGGCCATGTTGTCACTAATGAGCGTGCCCGGCGGAAGCTCGTTTAACGGTTTGGCGTACTCTTCAGGAAGTCCGCCACTGAGAATTCTGCTCCACGGCGGAATGAAGTTTCGATAACGAATCCATTGTTCACTGTCTGTCGCTGACGCCGCAAAACTGTTCGAGTTCTCGTCTCGGCTCCAGGCGGAACCGCCTCTCCACTGAGCCCAGCGGCTTGGCCAATCCAACAGTTTCAACTTGCCGCTAACATATTTCGTATCGTCGACGTCGATGAGCACCTGTTTCACTTTGCGTGACGGCTTACGCGAAATCTCGCGACTCCAGCCCTGTTCATCGCTGCCGTTCATCAAATAGATGTCGCCGTTTTCGATCAGGATATTGTCACCCGGCAAACCGATCAGACGCTTGATGTAGTTTTGTTTTGCGTTGTTCGGATATTTGAAAACGATAACATCGTAACGTTCCGGTTCGTGGAAGTCGTAGATGAACTTGTTGACCAGAATTCGATCGCCGCTGTTACGTTTGTGCTCCGGATCGGTGGAACGCATCTCCGTCCGATAGTTGCAGATCGGGCAGATCGTTTTCTCAATCGCTTTCTTTCTGCTGGCTCCCGTCAGGTACCGATAGCCGCATTGGGCACAGTCGAGATCCAGGTGTTGGCCTTGCAAACTTGGAGCCATCGAACCGGTCGGAATCACGAACGCTTCGGCTTCGTAAGTTTTGAACATGAAAGCCAGCAAGATCGCGATCACGATCGACTCAATCGTTTCCCGCACGCCGGGGTTTCGAAAATAGCCGAACACTCCAAATCCGGGCTCGTCGGCGTCGATCACCTGAGTTTCAGCGATGCTTTCCCTGCGCGGCGCAGGTGAGTCTTGAACTGGAAAAGCGCGTCGCTTTTTCTTCTTGGCCATGATGAGTCTTAGAGTCGTTTCGTTGTTCCGGAGCTTGATTCCAAATTCTACCCGTTTCCCCGAATTGCCACCACGCGAATCAAGGACTATCGAGCGGCAGCACAAGCCTTCCGATCAGGCTGGATCGGGAAATACCGGGCTTTTCCCAGATTCGGCTGTCCAGCGACTTCGGAGAGTTGTCTCCCAAAAGGATGTACTCTTCCCGACCGGCGGTCAGTTTCAATTCCTCGGCCGTTTCGAATCCGGCGGGTGCCGTGAGATAGTACAGGTCGCGCCACAGCCGAAATCGTTCGACTTTGAAGAACCCTTTGCGGCCGCCAATACGGAATGCCAGTGGTTGTTCGGCGTCAGGATCGCTCTGATCGGCGGCTGGATTCGGCACGTCGTTCAGGTCGACGCCGGCCTCCGGCAAGCCAGCACTTTGCTCTCGCAATTCAAACATGGCGGTACCATTGATTCGCAGCATCAAAGTTCGGTCGAAACTGGAAAACTCAATGCTGGCTCTCGGCAGTTCCGCCTCCAGCCGAGATTTATAAACCAGCGGCTTGCGAAGTTCGCTGTCCGTCGATCCGCTAAACGAAAGCAACAGCTCTTTCTCGGTCTTCGCGATATCGAAAATGAACTCGTCGTCCTGTCGCACGAATGAAATCTGGATCGCCGAATCGTTCTCGAACTCAACGTCAAGACTCAACATCAGGTCGCGCGTCGTGTTGAGCTCACGAACTGTCTGTTGATTGAAGCCATAGCTGTCTTCGACCGGAAACGCTTCGTCCCGCTTGCCCGGTTTGCGAAAGTTTCGCCAGTGCACGTACTCCAGCCAATCAACGGCCTCGACCTTTGAGCTGAACCGCAGGTCTTTTCCACCAACTTTCCAGCCCGACGATTCATCCGGCGTCTGGAATCGATGCGAATTGTCGAAAGGCGAGATCGCGTTGAACTTTGAGTCGAAAACCGAAATGCGAACTTCCTTCTGCAACGCCCACGGTTTGCGGAGAATGTTTCCGCCGGAGTACAGGTCCCCGTCGCGAATCGTGATCGTCTCACCAGGCAGCCCGACGATTCGTTTAAGGCCCGTTTCTTTGTCTGCTTTTTCGGGAAGCTTGAATCCGACGACCTGCCAACGACGCGGAAACCTTGCGAAAGGCTGTAGAGTGACCTCAGTCGAACGCTGCAGCGACGCGTCTTCGATTTTCAATCCGCCGTAGCCACAGTTCGGGCACGTCAGCTGGAAATTTTCTTTCTGCACCAGTTCCGTTTTGAAATCGAACTGGCATTCGACGCATGACGCCGCCAGATGGTCGCCGCAAACCGTCGGAGCCATCGAATCGCCTTCGATGATTGCCGGAATCGGCGGAGCGGACGACAGGTCGCAACCGGCAACGATACACAGGCCGGCTAGAATGATCGCGTTGAGTTTCTGCATGATGTTTGGGAGGACGCCAACGATCGCTTCGGTCAAAGCCGATCATGTTATCATATCGCCAATGAAATCGCCGACCCAAAGACTACTACTGCTGATTGTCGGCGTGCTGCTGATTCCAATCGTACCCTTCATTTTGCTGGGATCATGGTTCGAGCCATGGCTGGAAACGTTGCTGGCAGGAACGGCGATCGACGCGTCGCCACCGCTCGCGTTTGGCTCGGTCGTTGGCATTTTGGCGATCGACATCCTGCTTCCAATCCCCTCATCAGCGGTATGCACTTTCGCGGGAAAGCAACTTGGCGGAGCAACCGGAACGGTCGCTTGTTGGATCGGTCTGAATCTGTCAGCAGGAATCGGATACTGGATCGGCGCAGCGTACGGGCGTCCCATCGCGGTCAAGTTTAGCGACGAAGAAACACTGAAGCGGCTGGAATCCTTCGACAAACGGTCGAGCATTGTTTGTCTGGTGTTGTGCCGCTCGCTTCCAATCATTGCCGAGGCCAGCGTGTTGCTGATGGGGATGAAGAAGCTTTCGTGGACCGCGTTCTGGCCCGCAGTGCTGCTTTCGAATCTCGGGATCGCAGCAGCACTTTGCTGGTTGGGCGCGTTTTCGGCGAAAGCCAACTGGTTCCCTCTGGCGATGGGAATTTCCGTTGCTGTACCGTTGTTGTTTGTGCTGTTTTGGAAGGCAAAACGATGAACGATCAACAGCTGAACGTTCTTTCGCTGCAGCCTTGGTACGGGGGCAGTCATCGACAATTTGCAGACGGTTGGTCTGGTAGAAGCATCCATCGCTGGACGACGTTGGGGCTGCCCGATCGGAACTGGAAATGGCGGATGCGGCATGCCTCGATCGAATTCGCCAAACAGATTGGCCAACGAACTGCGAAGGGAGAGTCCTGGAATGTTGTCATTTGTACAGACATGATGAACGCGGCCGAGTTGCAATCTTTAGCGCCATCGATTCGAGAGCTTCCGCTGATCGTGTACTTTCATGAGAACCAGTTTGCCTATCCGATTCGTGGAAAACATCAGCCCGACCATCACTTCCTGTTCACCAATTTCGTTTCCGCGCTGGCTGCAAACGAAGTTTGGTTCAACTCACAATTCAATCTCGACTCGATGATCCGTGGCTTGAACTCGCAACGCGAAATGTGGCCTGACTTCTCGCCCATCGCCGAGATTGCTTCGATCAACGCCAATGCGAAAGTTGTGCCTCCGCCGATCAGTTTTCCAGACTGCGATGTTGCAACGATGATCGCGAATCGCAAGTCACGTGTGCTTGGGGGCGAACCGTTACATCTGGTTTGGGCGGCGCGTTGGGAGTACGACAAGGATCCGGCAGCGTTGTTGGAATGCCTGGAGTTATTGGCTCAGCAACGAGTTCCGTTTCGACTGAGCGTGATCGGACAGCAAGCCGATTCAGTACCGAAGGCTTTCGACACGATTCATGAAAAGTTTGCCTTGCAAATTGAAAACTGGGGCTATCAGGACAGCCGCGAATCGTACTGGTCAGTGCTGGAATCAGCCGACGTTTTCCTGTCGACGTCGGCGCATGAGTTCTTTGGCATTAGCGCCGCCGAATCGATTGCCGCCGGAGCTTGGCCTTTGCTCCCGCATCGACTGGCTTATCCGGAGTTGTTGCAGATTGCCTCCGCGCCAAATCGAAAACATGAGTTTACTTATCCGCAAACCATCAAGCAGTTGGCGTCGAAAATTCGCGAGTTACATCGAGACAGGAACTGGAATTTCGCGGCACTGGAAGAATTGGTTCGCGACACACGAGAGCGACTTGCTTTCGAATCTCGCGTTCTTCAAATGGATCAGATGCTGCTAAACTGCGTGAATGGATGAGACGCCTGAAATGACTGCGACCGCCGATGTTTCGGAAGACCACGACATTACCCAGGACATTTCGGCGTGGGCTTACTGGAGGCCGTTGGTTTTAACGTCGGCGTTCTATTGCATATTGACTTTCGTCGCTGCCGCCTTGTTGGCAATCAGGAATGGAGAATGGTTACTGTTCTTTTCCTTCTCGGCGATGTTCGCCCAGTCACAGCTTTCCGGTATTTTCGCCGCGTTAGGAACTGGCGGATATTTCACGCGGCTGGCGATTTCTCAAGGCTGTCTGGTCGTCGTTTTTCTCGGAATGCTGGGCGGATCCTTTGTTGGCTCGCAAGGCAAACCGGATCCCGACGTTGCATTTACGACTCTTGTCTTCGCGGTCGCTGCTTCGGTCATGCCACAGCTTGCGTACGGATTTTTCCGTTTTGTCCGCGACTGGAGGTTTCACAGAAAAGGAGCCGAACGAGGACCGGTGTTTAATCTGAAAGACCTGTTCGCAATCACCGCTTATGTGTCCGTCGTTGTCTCGGCGTTGAACCTGGCCGCAGTTCGATCCAGCGTTTTCGCCGGCGAAGGTGTTCTGGCCTGCATGGTCATCGCCGGCATACTCTTGATCGGCACGTTCATCTACGGGATTCCGACCTTGGCGACGACATTCAAGTTTCAGGAGGTCGACCACAGCTTTGCGATCCAAATGATCATCGTCGCGACGTTCGGATTCGTGACGCTGCTTCCTTTGATCGCGATTGGAGCCAACATGGTCGTCGGACCGCTGGCGTTTTTCCTGTGCGGTTGCTCGCTGTTTACGTGGCTGCCGCTGGTGATCATGCGGGAGCGGGGATTCGTGTTGACGAACGGAAAATCGAGTCACTCAACTGAGCAAAACCGTGCCGCAGATTTTGCTGGACAGAATCTCGATGCGTAGGCGACAACATCCGCCACGGTTGCGCTGATCAAACGCGAAACGAAAACTCACCTACGCAGCGCGACGTCGTTCTTCCATTTCGCGCTCGGCCTGCAATTCAGCCAGCTCAATTCCTGTCGTGCAGTCTTCGAATTCAGACTGACTGCGGCCGTGCTTGATCTCCCACAGACGAGCCTGTTTGCTGAATGAATAGAACGCCGCCAGCCAAGCCGTTTGCACGCCTGCTTTTCCGTCAAGGATCGCGCCTTGCAGAATGTATTCGCGGAAGAACCGAAATGCTGGTCGCACGAGAAGCTTGAAGTATGAAGTGTCGCGACCTTGCTCTTGCCACTGTTTCGCCTGCAGCGAAGTGTAGCGATGAAGTTTGTCGAAAAATTGATCGTATTCCCAAACCGAAAAGTGCAGCATGCGATTCTTCAGCTTGCCTACTTTTCCAGTTGAGATTTTGACTTCGCCGTGATCGCTGGGCCCTTCATATCGGCCTTTGTCGCGATGAAACAAACGCAAAACTTTGTCGCTGCGAGCGTCGCCGTAGCGTAGCGGGTGTCCCATAAAGTGGTTGTCGCGGTAAATCCAGTAACCATCGCAAGACGGTCCACGGCTCAGCTCCAACTGCATTTCTTCAGCCAACGCCGGCGTGATTCGTTCGTCTGCGTCGACGATTAGCACCCATTCATGCCTTGCCTGAGGGATGGCCCAGTTCTTAAAATCGCCCGAGGTTCGATACTCGCGCTCAATCAGTCGCGTTTTGTCGAACTGTCCGGCGATTTCACGCGTATAGTCTGTCGAGCCCGAGTCTGCGATGAGGATTTCATCTGCAAGATCGTAAAAGCTTTCGATGCATGCACGCAGATTCAGCTCTTCGTTTTTGCAGGGAACGAGCACAGTGAGCGGCTGTTTCATTGCAGTTTGCTGACCTGGCATTTGGACGATAGTTGACACCCGGATGATTCCGGTGCGGCGGAGATTAGGGAACGCCATATATACTGTCAACGTGTTTTGGTGTTAGATTGCTAGCGACACACCGAGACTTGTCGCATCATTTTGCCTACCGCACATCACTTCATGAAACAGATTACGGTTCCAACTCTTGCGTTCGTTGCAAAAATGCTTAGCGGCGCTACCGTTCGATGGGTCGATTGCGAACCCGATACGTGTCAGAGAGTTTACTTTGCCAATCACACCAGCCATCTCGATGCTCTCGTACTGTGGGCTTCGCTACCAAAGCGAATTCGCACGCTCACGCGGCCTGTCGCGGCAGCAGATTACTGGATCAAGGGGCCTGTGCGCCGATACATGGCTTCGGTGTTCAACGCGCTGCTGATCGACCGGAAAAAAATCAAAGTCCACAACAGCCCAGTGGACATGATGATTCGCGAAATCGGAAACCAGTATTCGCTGATTGTATTTCCCGAAGGTGGCAGGAATCTTTCCGGCGAAATGCAGACCTTTAAAAGCGGCCTTTATCACTTGGCCAGAAAGCGTCCGGATCTGGAACTCGTCCCGGTCCACATCGACAATCTCAACCGCGTGATGCCCAAAGGAGAGTTTCTGCCGGTTCCGTTGCTTAGCTGTATCTCGATCGGTGCGCCTATCTTTCTGGAGTCGCACGAGAACAAGGTGCAGTTTCTGACACGAGCCAGAGAAGCCGTGCTGAAGATGCGTCCGCCGGGAGAAGAGCAACTGATCGCGCAACATGAGCTTCAGGCCGAAGAACAGGCCTAGTCGTAGCGCAAAGGCCGCGATTGTTGTTGGCCAAACCTTTGGAATGCTCAAATCGTTTAACGGCAAGCCGCAGGCGACGGTGTCACGTGGTTTTGGCAATGAGGCACCGTCGCCTGCGGCTTGCCGTTAAACGATACAAGCAAACGTAGCATCCTCAATGATCCATGGCTACCACGTGATCATGCGAAGTACGGATTTTGGTTGCCGAACGATCCGCGTCGCCCTTGGTCTGACAACCTGAGAAATTATGAAATTGCGAAAGGCCACGTCACGACCAAACAAAAGAAGCCCGCCCATTACGAGCGGGCTTCTGAATGTCATCCCAATTTGTCTCAGCTCATCCCAATCCGTCTCAGCCGTTCTGCTTTAGCTACGCTTGCGACGCAAGAAAGCCAATCCGGCGAAAGCCAGAACAACAGATGCTGCAGGCTCTGGCACTGCCGATACCGTACGGAATCCGACGGTGTAGTTGTTGTTCAGGTCAGTCGTATTGCTCGAGAATACGCTGAAAGTCGACACAGGCTGATCGGATGCCCAGCGAAAACCAACGCTGTTAGACTCCAACTGATTGGTCTCAAGACCTGAGTAATCGATGAAGTAATCTGATCCGCTTTGTCCGGCGGTGTAGTCGCTATCGAGATCCGATGTCTGCGTCCAGGTTTCGCCAGCAGATGCCGTGATTCCGTCGCGAGAAAGACTGCCGTTCTGGAACGCTTCCGAGCCGAGGTTGGCTCCGTGGTTTACGAAAGCTTCCGCCATCGAAGATCCACCAAGCGTGAACGAAGTCGTTGTGCCTTCGCCGACCGTCCATGAGTCCGTGATTGAACTGACATGGCCGTTGGCGATTTGAACGGTCACTGTGTTGGCAGATTCGCTCAGCAATCCGCTGATATCAAAGATGCCGTTGATAGGGCCACTGCCGGAAGGCAAACCGAGGTCAGACGGAGCAACGGCGAAGTACCCCTGTCCGAATGCGCTGCTGCACGTCAGTGCAACCAATGCGACTACTGCAAGGAAGGATGTTTTGATCATTGTCTTTTTCAGTTCAAGATGAGAGTTGTTCGGTTTTCGAAAAAGCGACTTCTAAACGAACATCGAAAGTCGGGTTTACCGTTCTGTGACACAGAAACAGGTGCATTCCCTCTATTCGGCGTTTTCAACAGAAAAATTGAAGTCCATGCAGTTGGACGATCAGCTGCTTCCTGTTGTGACGGCATGATGCACAAATCAGGTAAACTTGTCTGCGCCACTGACCAATAAATGCAAGCACTCCCAGCACTGCTAGCAGCAACCAACTGTCCACAATTCTGTCGCTCGACTCGTCGCAGCTGTGAGTATGCTCGCCGTGAACGCGAGAAGATCTTGTTTATTTGGGGGTTCGGTTGGATTAAGATGGGACACCCACCTCACCACCATAAACGAGCCTTCCATGACACTTTGGAACCGATTGCAGTTGCGCTCCCGTAAAAATTTTTTGAACAGTTTTGATAAACTTGAATCGCGATCGATGCTGGCCGCAGGAATCGGCCTTCAAGCCCAGTTCTATGATTCGACGACGCTCTCAAATCCGGTCTATTCAACGGTCGAGGAACACGTTTCCGTCAACTGGGGATTTGGTTCGCCAAACTCCTCAATTCCTGACGACGGTTTTGCCGTTCGCTGGTCTGGCCAGGTCGAATCTCGTTTCACGGAAACACATGACTTGATCGTCAACGCCGACGATGGCGTCCGACTCTGGGTCAACGGCGAACTTTTGATTGACCAACTTGAAAGCGGTTCGCTGGCCGATGAAAGGGCTTCGATCGAACTGATCGCCGGGCGTCGCTACGACATTCAGTTGGAGTACGTGGACGTCGCTGGAGAAGCGTTTGTCGATCTGGAGTGGGAGAGCCCAAGCCAATCGCGTGAGATCATTCCGCAAGGTCAGCTCTTTCCTTCACAGCGCGGCCAGATCAGCTTCGACCGGTGGAACGGGATTGCAGGAAGCGACGTTTCCGATTTGACTTCGTTGGCGGAATTTCCCAATTCGCCAAACCTGACTTCTTTCATCGGCGACTTTGAGGAAACGGATTCGAGCCTGACGGACTACGGGCGGAGAATCTACGGATACGTGCATCCATCGGAAACCGGGCCCTACACTTTCTTTGTCTCAGCAGATGAATCGGCAGAGTTATGGCTGTCGAACACGAACTCTGAGTCAGAAAAACTCCTGATCGCGTCGGTCGATTCGGCGACTGGAATTCGTGAGTGGGATGCGTCGCCAACTCAGCGATCGGCTGTTGTCTATTTGAATGCCGGCCAGGAATATTTCATCGAAGCATTGCATAAAGAATCCGGTGGCGATGATCATCTGTCCGTCGGCTGGATCAAGCCCGGCAGCGATACGATCGAAGTGATCGACGCGGGAGATCTTTCTCCGCAAGTCGCCGAAGTCGCAATCTTTTCGGACACGCCGAACGTGGCAGAGGGCTCTGCGTCACCCGCCAAATTCACGATCACGCGTTCTGGTCCGACAGCAAACTCACTGCGAGTCTATTTGCAAACGTTCGGCGACGCAGTTGAAGGCTCGGATTTCGAGAGCCCCGGCGACTCCATTGACATCCCAGCTGGACAAAGCTCGGTGACGCTCGAAATCAACGCGATTTCAGACAGCGAAACCGAAGGCAGCGAATCGTTGAACGTCGAACTGCAGGCCGGCCCGGAATACACCGTCGGTTTCAAAAGCCAGCGGATTGCGTACGGGAACTTGCAGGATGACGTTTCGGCTCCGGCGGGCGGAACGAGTCTGTGGAACGGCCAAACGCTGGGCGATTTCACGAGCTTTGGCGGAACTTTCACATCGGAAACGGACGCTACTTTCGGAAACGTTATCCAAGCCGACATTGCAGGGCAGTTGGCCAACGCGTGGAATGCTCAACTCAAGCAATCGATCAACGGCCCGGTCAACGAAGGCGATATTCTATGGGTCGAGTTTTACGCTCGATCGCTGGCCGGACCTGGCGAGATTTCGGCGATCTTCGAAAAAACGTCGTCTCCATACACGAAGTCCTTGTCGCAGGGCATCGCGCTAACCGATGAGTGGGAGCGAATCCAGATCCCGTTTTACGCGGCCGAATCTTACGCCGCGGGAGAGGCCAGTTTTGGCTTCCATTTGGGTCACAAATCTCAAGTCTTGCGATTCGCTCAGTTCAGCGTGCTCAACTACGGCCCGCCTCAGTTGATTTCGCCGGAAAACTCGTTCTACCTGAACAACATCGGTGGCAACTGGGGAACGTCGCAAACCGCTTCGGTCACGGGGCAGGATTTCTCAACCGCGTTCGAGGTTACGACTTCGACGGTCCCGGACATGAACTGGAAAATTCAGACGGTCGACATCAACGACGCCGCAGTGATTGACGGCGACACGATGCGTTTTGAGTTCTGGATTCGAGCCACCGCAGGCGCGGACCCGGCAGCCAGTTTTGCTGTTCAGCGAACCGATACCTACGCGACGCTGTTCTCGGACGCGATCTCACCGGATGGCAGTTGGCAATTTTTCTCGCATGAGTTGACCGTTGGAGAAGATTTTTCGCCCGGTGGCTTGCAAGCCGTTTTCAACGTGGGCCATTCTTTGCAGACGATCCAAATTGGAGGATTCCGATGGTCGAATCTCAGCAACGCGGTCAATCTTGAAGACCTCCCAAGTCGTTTCCCTTCTGCGTCTTACGAAGGCCGCGATGGTCTTGATCCGTGGCGCGATGCAGCCGATCAACGCATCGAAGACGAACGCAAGTCAACCGTCACGATCACGGTCAATGATATCAATGGCCAACCGGTCGACGGCGCCGTCGTCAGCCTGCGGCAGAACCAGCACGAATTCCTGTTTGGCAGCGCCATCAATGCTTACGGAGGCAAACTGGATCCAAACGGAAACGCGACGGCGTTGAAGTACCAGAACGAGATCAAACGCCTGTTTAACGCCGCGGTGATGGAGAACTCAAACAAGTGGCCTGGCTATTTGCAGGACCCTGCGCGAGCCCGACAGGGCGTCGACTTTGCGATCGACAACGACATCTATTTGAGAGGCCACAATCTGATTTGGCCCAGCCGGCAATTCATGCCCGACAGCGTCTGGTCGGAGTACGATGCTCGCGTTGTCGACGATGGTGAGACATCGGCCAACGCATGGCTGACGACGACCATTGAAGACCATTTCGATACGGTGCTGACAGATTTCGACGGCGACATTCGGGAATGGGATGTGGTTAACGAACCGTGGTCCAACCACGACGTGATGGATATCGTTGGCGACAACGTGATCGTTGACTGGTATCAGCAAGTTCGCGACTTTGATCCGGACATCAAACTGGCACTCAATGACTTTGGCATTTTCGCTGGCAACGGTTCCGGAACCGAACATCGCGACGTGTTCGAATACTGGCTTGGTCTGTTGGCTGATCAGAATTTGCTGGACGTGATTGGCGAACAGAGCCATTATTCGGACGCCAATCTGACAGACATCACGGTCTTTGCCGATCTGCTGGACGAGTACCATTCGGAGTTCGATGTTCCGATCGCGATCACGGAGTTCGACGTTAATTCAACCAACGAGCAGCTTCAGGCCGACTATTTGCGCGACTATATGACGATGGCGTTCAGCCAGTCTTCGGTGACCGAGTTTCTCCACTGGGGATTCTGGGAAAGTTCTCATTGGCTTCCCGACGCTGCTTTATATCGCTCAGATTTCTCGATCAAGCCCAACGGTCAGGCCTATGAAGACCTCGTGTTCGGCGATTGGTGGACGGACGTTCAGGGGTCGACACGCAATGGCGCAATGTCGGTCGACGCGTTCCGAGGCAACTACGATGTGCTGGTGCAATACGATGGTGAAACGTATTCGGCGACAGTCACCGTCGACGCGACCGGCAACTCCAGCGTTGTGATCGACTTGCCAGTCGAAGCTTTGAACTACGCTCCGATTTTGTCGACGCAAAACGATTCACTCTCTGGCAATGTCGCCGATGAGATGACGAATACCGGAACATGGTTCGAGCCCGACCATCAAACGCTTGGTTTGACTGCATCGATCGGCAACGTCACGCTCAACGATGACGGAACATGGAGCTGGACTTACACGCCGTCTCAAGTCCACACCTCAGACACGGTGACGATCACGGGAACGGATTCCGCCGGCGCTGCTTCAGAAACAACGTTTGCGATCAACGCAGTCGCCAACGTCCGTTCTCGCGGCGTGAGCTACGGCGAGTCAAGCTTTGGCGAAGAAACACTGGCCAGCGACAAAGTCCCGCTGCTTCCAGGTGAAACCGCAACGTTTGCAAACTACACGAGTTTCGAACACGGCATTAATCGAGTCGTCGTTGAGTTCGCGGGGCTTGAATCGTCCCTGAATGTAGACGATTTTGAATTCCGAGTCGGCAACAATGACGACGTCGCATCCTGGGAATTGTTGAGCAGCACCAGCAGCATTCCGCTACCGACCGTTTCGACGTCGCCGGGCGAGATCGAGGGAGTCGACCAGATTTTGCTCTCGTGGCCCGACAACGCAATCGAGAACACGTGGCTTCAGGTTGTGCTGCTGGCCAACTCAACGACAGGGCTCTCGGCACCGGACGTTTTCTACTTCGGAAATGCGATCGGTGACACAGGCGACTCAGATTCCAACGCTCGGGTCAACGCAAACGATGTCTCCTTGGTCCGAAACAACCTTTCCGGATTCTTCACTGTTGGAATTGAAAATCGTTACGACATGAACCGCGACGGTCGCGTCAATGCGAGCGACGTCAGCATCGTGCGAAACAACCTTTCCGGCTTCTTCGGTTTGAATCTGATTACGGCTCCGATCAACAATGGCGGAGCCGGCTTGCAAAAGCTCCCCGACAATAAACCGGCACTTAGGGACGATCAGTTGCCGACGATCGACACCGCTTTCAGCCTGCTCAAGTCACGTGACGACGACCGTGACAAAGTCTGTTTTGCGTCCGATTTTTCACTGAAGCACGATTTTGTTGCGTCGGATTCTTCACTGAAGTACGATTTCGCGCGGCAGCTTTTTGACTTCGACGGCGAAAAACGTCGCAAAAAGAAATAGTCTGTTCGGACAACCCGGCTCAATCCCGAATTTGTTAGCTATGATTGACAGATCTTTACTCACGAATTCGATACTTGATGGGCCCCAACGTGAAATTTGCACCTTCGTTTTTTGCCACCAAACCAGCTGGACGCTTTCTAATCGCCGCCGCAATCGTGTTCTCGATCGCGATGCAGGCGAACGCACAGGACTCCGACACACCGGAAGATCCACAGCCAGGAATTCACTCCGGCCTTCTGTCGTCGCTGAAGTTCCGTAACCTCGGTCCGGCATTCATGTCAGGACGCATCGGCGACATCGTCGTGGACCCGACCGATCGCAGCACGTGGTACATCGCGGCCTGTAGCGGCGGGGTTTGGAAGACGACCAACGCCGGAGTCACCTGGAAACCGATCTTTGACGGATACGGCAGCTATTCGATTGGTTGCCTGGCGATTGATCCCAACGACCAATTTACAATCTGGGTCGGAACCGGAGAGAACAATTCGCAGCGCAGCGTTGGCTATGGTGACGGGCTGTACAAATCAACAGACGGCGGAGCTTCTTTCAAAAAAGTCGGGCTCGACAACAGTGAGCACATTGGAAAAATCGTCGTCCATCCTGACGATTCGAACACCGTGTACGTCGCGGCTCAAGGACCACTTTGGAGCGAAGGCGGCGATCGCGGACTGTACAAAACGACCGACGGCGGAAAGTCATGGAAGAAGATTCTCGACATCTCGCCCAACACAGGCGTCAATGAAGTCCACCTCGATCCGTCAAATCCGGACATCATCTATGCAAGTTCGTACCAGCGTCGTCGTCATACCTGGGTTTTGATCGACGGTGGTCCGGAATCCGGCATCCACAAGTCAACCGACGGTGGAGCGACATGGAAACAGATCAATCGGGGATTGCCTGGCGGCGACAAAGGTCGTATCGGGATGGCGATCTCTCCGATCAACCCAGAAGTCATCTACGCGATCGTCGAAGCGACGGGAAGTTCAAGTGGCTTTTATCGTTCAGCCAACCGCGGTGAATCGTGGTCGCGAATGAGCGGCGAAGTCAGCGGCAGCCCGCAGTACTACCAGGAATTGGTCGCATGTCCGCACAAGTTCGATCGCGTTTACTCGCTCGACACGTACAACAAAGTCACCGAAGACGGCGGCAAGACGTTTAGCCGTTTGGGCGAGTCTAACAAGCACGTGGATAACCATGCGATGGTGATTGATCCTGCCGATCCGGATCACTTGCTGATCGGCTGTGACGGTGGATTGTACGAAACGTGGGATCGCGGAAAAACTTACGATTTTAAAGCCAACTTGCCGCTGACTCAGTTTTACAAAGTTGCTGTCTCAAACGAAAAACCGTTTTACTACGTTTACGGCGGAACGCAGGACAACGCTACGCAAGGCGGACCTTCGCAAACGCTCAGCAACAACGGCATCACCAACAGCGACTGGTTCGTGACCGTGTTTGGCGATGGCTTTGACCCAGCAGTCGACCCGGAAGACCCGGATACGATTTACTCGCAGTGGCAATACGGTGGACTGGTTCGATTCAATCGCAAAACAGGTCAGCGCATCGACATCAAACCTCAACCGGAAGCCGACGGAGAAGCCCTTCGTTGGAACTGGGATTCGGCGTTGCTGATTTCTCCACACAACAGCAAACGCATCTATTACGGTTCGCAGATTCTGTTTCAGTCTGACGATCGCGGCGACAACTGGAAAGCCATCAGTCCTGACCTGTCGCGCGACCTTGATCGCAACAAGCTGAAAGTCATGGGCCGCGTGTGGAGCGTCGATGCTGTCGCCAAGAACATGTCAACATCGATGTACGGAACGATCGTCAGCGTGAGCGAGTCTCCTCTGGTCAGCGGATTGATTTACGTCGGCACCGACGACGGAATGGTTCAGGTGACCGAAGACGGAGGCGACGAGTGGACTGCAATTAGCAAGTTCGGTTCGCTGGATGTTCCCGAGTTTGGATACATTAACGATATCGAAGCCAGCCTGCATGACGAAGACACCGTGTTCGTTGCGATCAACAATCACAAACGAGGCGACTTCAAACCCTACATCGTTCGCAGCGAAGACCGCGGTGATACCTGGGAAGACATCACGGCCAACCTGCCAGAACGAGGCAGCGTCTACACGCTCAAGCAGGATCACGTGAACCCTGACATTTTGTTTTGCGGCACCGAATTCGGTTGCTATGTGACACTCAATGGCGGCGAAAAGTGGATCAAGCTCGGTAGTGGTCTGCCAACGGTCGCGATTCGCGACATTGAAATCCAGGCAGAAGAAAACGCACTTGTGTTGGCTTCGTTCGGTCGCGGATTCTACGTGCTGGATAACTACGACACGCTGCGTCACATCGATGAAGAGCTTTTGAAGAAGAACACGATCTTGCCGATCAAGACCGGACGAATTTTCGAGCGTCGCAGTCCGTTGGCGATGGGCGGAAAAGCATTCCAGGGTGCGGCTTTCTATACGGCCAGCAATCCATCGTACGGAGTCAAATTCACTTACCATTTGACCGATTCACTCAAAACTCTGAAGCAAAAACGAATTGCGAAAGAACGTGGGCTGAAGTCGAAAAATGCGGACGTGCCCTACCCTTCCTGGGATGAACTCAAAGCCGAAGATCGCGAGGTCGCTCCGAAGGTCACGCTGACCATCCGTGACGCAGACGGCACACTTGTGAATCGAGTCAACGGTTCGACGTCCAAGGGACTTCACGTTGCAACGTGGAACATGAACTGGGGGAATGACGGCTTGGGCCGAGCTCCGATCGCATTGCCCGGGAAGTACACGGTTGAGATTTCTCAAACCGTCGACGGCGAAACCAAAATGCTTGTCGATCCGACTGAGTTCGAAATTGCTCCTCTGGAGATCGATGGCGTTGAAGAACCCGATCGCGAAGAGTCAATGGCTTTCGCAAACGAAGCTCGTCGGGTCTATGCTGTGATCCGGGCAGCAACGACGGTTGCGCGAGAAACCAGCGATGAGCTTGCGTCGATGCGTTCAATGGTCGAAGCGTCTCGAACGGCTGACCAATCGTTGGTCAACGATATCCGCGACCTGGAAACCAAACTCAAGGACCTGACGGAAGCTTTCAATGGCGATCCGACTCGGTCGAAACGCAATGAGTCAGCTTTGCCTGGCCTCGTCAGTCGCCTCAACACGGCGATGTTTGGATCGATGGGCAGCGAAGGCGTGACCGGCACACATCGTCGTCAACTGGAGATCGCGGTCGAGAAGTACAAGGAGATCGAATCCGACTTCCGCAAGATCGTCGAAAAGGACGTTCCGAAAATGCGAAAGACTCTCGACAAGGCCGGTGTTACGTGGACCAGCGGTCGAAAAATTCCGTCGCTGGACTAGGGCCTGCCCGGTTTCCAGCCAACGGCAACGTCGGAATCAAGCGGACGAAACACGGCCACAATGACCGATCGTTGCATTCGGGTGCGCACAGTGACATACTCCTGAATTGAACGTTTCAAGTCAGGAGTTATGTCATGTTAGCCAATCCAGTGGGCTGGTTCGAAATTTACGTTGATGATCTGGATCGAGCCACCAGGTTCTACGAATCTGTTTTGGCCACCACGCTGCAGAACCTGGATTCCCCCGGCGGCGAAATCCGGATGATGGCATTTCCGATGGACCCGGACCGAAAAGGAGCATCCGGGGCGATCGTGAAAGTCGAAGGCGTAAGCTCTGGCGGCAACAGCGTGTTGGTGTACTTCAGTTGCGAAGACTGCGCCGTCGAAGAAAGCCGAGTCGAATCCGCCGGTGGAAAGATTCACAAATCGAAGTTCTCCATCGGCCCGTACGGTTTCATCACCCTCGCGGTCGACTCCGAAGGAAACATGTTCGGCTTGCATTCGCAGCGCTGAACGCGAACAGGTCGCAATCCCGTAAAGAGCAATTGGAAACGGCGATCCAGAATGGTTTACTGGGCTGCTGCGCCGGCTCGACTTTGAAATGTTCGTCTCGCAAGGCAGCTTCTGCTTCAAAACAGCTAAGCAGCATAACTTGGCGAACCCATTTTCGCTTGCAAACGAATTCTCTTCGGTTTATTTGAAAACTGTCTTGACCCAAAATTTCGATTTCCCTAATCTCCCCCTGTCACTGATCGGAAACGGTTAGTGACAAAAAACATTTCTGCTTTTTTTCAGCATGGATGCTGATAGAGCAGCCAATGGGATGGGAGGTTGAGGCACGGAAGCCGAGACCTTGCAACCGACCAATCGCTCTCGGATAACTGAGGTGTTCTTGCCCCCCTGGAACCCAAAGTTACCGAGGGTGTTTTTTTATGCGCGGACCGAACGAACGGTGGCTTATGGAGCGAGAAAGCGGCTCAATTCATCGAATCAGCCACGGAAGCAACCGACAATCGATCGATCATCGAACGCCGGTCGATGCAAACAAATATCAGCGATTCTTAGGCTACCGTTCGCGAAAACTGTCGGCGATCTTCTTCAACGTTGGCATGTTTTTCGTTTCACGGGACTGCATGGTCCAACAGTGCACCTGATGAAAATGGTTATTGCCATCGATCAGCGTAACCAGATAGACGATCGGGATTCCCTCAAGCTCCGTTGTCATTCGAATTCGCCTGCCGGATAATCCATTGACCGTCACGGGATCGGCCGCTCCAAGCTTGAAATTTGCATCCGCCATCCCTTCCACAATCAACTCGGAATAGTCATCGATTCCAAACTGCGCATCGGCGCCAAACATCTGAAGAAAATCTGACTTCGACTCGGTCAAAATCATCGCGTAGGTCTCAGCAAACAGATTTCCGTACTGCAGTGACGCGTCAACATTCCTGTCGGCCCCACGCAAATCGGTCCAGTTCGAAGGCAGCTCCAGCGAGGTCACCTGATCGTCGGCCACGGTTGTTTCCAGCGTGTCGCTATCAACCGCCAGTTGCATCACGAAGTAGACCAAACCTGCGATTGCGGCGACAAACAGCAGCCCAAATATACTGCCGATGATCAGAATAATCTTGAGAACAGACATCCCGGATTTGGGAGCAGGCGAGCCAAAGGCGTTGGAGTGCGGATTGTATTGAGTCATGCGTCCATAAATATCGGGAACTTGATCAGAATCGGTCCTCTGACGTTACCACGCCCGACAGCAAAACGCAAAATCCCGTTCAACTTCGCAGACCAAACTCAGCCAACGTCGACGTGATCCATATCGATCCGACTCCGCAACTCACCCAACAATCGCTCAATCGCAGTTTCCCTGTTTGAATCGTTTTCCACCACCAGATCTGCATAGATTTTCGATGGTGCGACGAACTGCCGGTACATCGGACCGACCGTTTTTTCATATTGGGCCAGCACAGATTCGCGAGTCCGGCCTCGCTGAGCGACATCCCGTTTGATGCGTCGTTCCAGACAAACCGATTCGGGCACATCGATATAAACGGCCAGATCCACGATCTCGCGAACGGCCTCGCGATGCAACAACAGAATCCCTTCCACGATCAATATCTGGCACGGACCGACTTCAACGGTGGCGTCACTGCGATCATGCGTCGTGTAATCGTATACCGGAACGCTGACGGACTTACCGGCCTTCAATTCTTGCAACTGTTCCACCAGTAACGATTCTTCGATCGCGTTCGGGTGGTCGTAGTTGGTCTGCTTTCGCTCCGACAGCGTCAGCCCATCCTGCTTCCGGTAGTACGCATCTTCGTTGAGTACAGAGACCGAGAACCAGGGCTGAAGTTCCTGTTCCAGTCGATGAGCCAACGATGATTTACCGGAACCTGATGCTCCGGCGATCGCGATCACGAACGTTTGCTTGTCCAAAGAAGTCCTGCCTGTCCCGTTGCTACAGCCTGATCGGCTTACAATCCGTTGAGTGAATTTTCCCGATTCAGCAACGCTTTTTGACGCGGCGTTGGAGCGACACCGATCTTCATGCACAAACGAAACTGGCTCGACTGATAACGATTTGGCTGTGGTACGCCATTCTTGATCAAAGCGTACTCGATGACTTGCTCGTGTCGATTCCAAAACATACCGGCAATGTCGGCAATGATCGGCCGCAGTTTTCCATAGCCCGACTTTAGCTCGACCGTGTCGCCGATTTCGTAGCCTTCCGAAGCGACTTCGTGCCACAACGTCGGCAGTCCGCGAAAGGCAACGTCTCCGTAAGAATACTCGACGTAGCCCATCCGTCCAAGGATCTCGTCGGAACAATCCTCTTTGCGGAAAATACGTTTTGACGGAATCAGAGTCCGGGCCACCTCCAGATCACCCGGATGGATCCAGTCTTCTCCATCTTCAGGCCAAAGACAGAAACCGTGTTTCGGCAACACGCTTAAACGATCTTCAAAACGCACATCGGCTTGTCGGTACGCCGACGCAGAAAGCTCCGCGGGCGATTCCCAGTCCAAACCGGGAATGTGCAGACGGTCGCCGCCGTTGCCAATCTCCTGAATTTCGTCGTCGCTCATCCGCGGCCTCAATGGTTGTCACGAGTTTTCAGTATAACTGACAACGCGGTGAGCGGTTCACGAGTTCGCAGCAAGTAAATCGGCGTACGCGACGGAAATCCGCTCCGCAGACTCCAACCCCAAACGTTGGGCCAGTTCGTTGGCAATCGTTAGCCCGTGTTCCTGAGAATCGTTGTCGCCCAAAACGACCTCGAGTTCGACAAACTCGCCCAACGATTCGACACGATCGAGATGAACGCGCGTTTGGCCGACCAGAAAAAGAGTCCGACGTTTGAACACGGTGACGCCCTGGCCAACCGTCATCGCGAGAGCGGCCTGCAACGAAGCAGGATCCTCAGTCCGATACGCGTACCATCGGCTTTCACGGATTGAGTCGGAATCGGAGCGATGATAGGCGATCAGTTCCGCTGATCCGTCGTCGAACTTACGCAGCTTCAAACGCCCGCTGTCGGCGTTAAAAAAAACGTCCTCCTGGACAAGCAGCTCGGGACCGCGGTCCGCAATTGCTGCGGCGTTCGATTCGATACGATCCAAATCGTCGACGCGAAATTTGATTTCGATATTGGTTGGCATAAGCCAGTTATACCAACACGGCCCGCCTTACAGAACTCGGGGCACGCACATCAAATCATTGGACGCCGGGGACGACGTCGGCCACGATGCAACCGACCAGTCTGGCACCGTCGTCGCGCATTTGGCTGACCGCTGATTCGGCAACCGCGTCGCAGCTTTGTGTTGCGCTGACAACCAGGAACGCGCCGTCGGACATTTCTGACCACAGCGAAGATGCCGAGCTGTGCGCGTCACCGACGCTCACGCACACGAACTGATACTCGCTGCGGATTTCAGCGATGGCCTCGCGCAGCTGCGACTTCGGCGTCCAACGCTTGTGCGGACAACTTCCGGCCGCCATAAAATCAAGTTTCGACGAACCGCTTTTTAAAACGGCGTCACGCCACGGATAGGCGATGTTCATGACTTCGCTCAGTCCGCCCTGAGCACTCATACCGCTGGCTTTGGTCAATCGACGTCCGTTAAAGTCAGAATCGACCAACAGCACGCGACCCAAGCCTCGGCTGGCCAACTCAGCCGCCACTCGTGCACAGGTTTCGTCAGAATGTAATGAAGCTTGCGAGCCGGCGATCATCACGATCGAACTCGACGCGACAGGGAATCGAGCAATGACTTCGTCAGCGATCTTCGCAATCGAGTCCTTGGTTTCCTGCGTTTGTGTCGCACGAGCCGCCGCAACAGCGTCATCGGTTTCGCCACGATGAGGCCCTTCGGTTCGCTCAATTTTCCCCTTGGGAGACGGCTTTCCCAAATCGAATGGTGCAGCAGACGGCGTCGGAGCAACTGGAGCTTTGGCAGGCGGTGCGAGTTCTTGCAGATCAAGGTTCAACACCTTTTCTGCTGAAACCAAAGTCGGTGTTGGCCGCTGCGTCGCTGTTTGGATCGCTTCTTGCGTTTGCGATTCAAGAGAAGCCGGAGCGTTGGCTTTCGCTTGAACTTTGGCTGCGACTTGTGCCGCCGCCATCTCAGTCACCGAATCGACCATCGACGCTGCTGGTCCGGCATGTCCGGTTTGCAGCTGATCGATCTGAGGGATCGTTGGCATGACAGTCGGCGCGGCCGCAACGTTGGCTGCTGCGTTGGCCGCAGGCTGCACTGGGTGTAGGTTCGGTAGGGGCGCAACAACTCGAGTCCGCGTACCCATCTGATATTCGGCCGAAGGCAACTGAGCCGTCGATTGAATTGATTGCTCAACGGCCGCAGTCGCAGTTTGTGCCGCTTGCGATTGCGGTGTCGCCGGAGTCGTCGGGCTCACATCCGCCACGTTCGGTATCGAGACGACGATACTTTCGTGAGTCGACGGTCGTTCCGAAACGCGGTTCGAACCGGTCGCGACTGATCGAAACGGCAAATCCTCGCTGGCGGTCGTTTCCGCTGCGACGTTGTTGCGAGAGTCACGAAGCCAGTACCGCCCGTTGCGGCTGGTGAGCTTTCTTAAATGTTCTGCGATGTCTTGTGTCATTTCGAAAGTCTCAACTATTTTGATTGCTTTGAACGTTTCGCAATTGGTCAAACAGCTTCTGATAGTCAACCCGCGCCGCCTCGCCCTGTGACGGTTCCTGCTTCGACCAAGCTGGAAGAGGAGTTGGCTCAGGAGGCTTGCCAGCTACGTTGAGCGGAGGTTGTTCCTTGTTCATATCCAGAATGTCCCGATCGTCCTGTCCGTCGACTGGGGTCTCCTGAACAAGCGACATCGGAATCGGTGGAGTGACCATCGAAACTTGCTCTTGAACTTCCTCCAGAATCCGACGTTCCGGCATGGTTGCATCGTCGTCAGCCATGTGAACTGGAATCTTTCCAGCGCCGGATGCTGGTGCCGCAGTTGACGGCACGGGCGTCGGTTCTGGCACAGATTGAGTCGGTGGAACCTGGGCATAGCCTTGGCCTTCCTGTGCCTGGCGAAGCGACTCTTTGATCTGACCGAGGTCCGGCATAACGACAGGAGGAGTCAACACGCGAGCCGGCTCTTCCGGAATTTCTCGTGCGGCGATCGAACGTTGAATAGTCGATTCGATCGCGTTGGTTTCTTCTTCAATCGCGACCGGTGCAGCAGGTGTTTCATGTGAAACTTCTGGCTCCTCAGTCGTCGATGCCGCTGCGAGCGAACGAATAATTTCTTCAGCCTGCCGGCGAATCTCCGGATCATCTGGACTCGGCGCCTGTTCGTGAAACTTCTCGGGTTCAGCTGCAACAGGTTGTTCAGCAACTGGTGTTTCCGCTGCCGGATCAGCAACCGACGGAATATTCGGTGCAACAGATTGTTGCGTCGATAAAGGCGCGGAGGACGCGGCAATTTCCGGAGTTGGAATCTGCGCCGTGGATACAGTTGGAGCAACGATCTGCGGGGGCTGAAACGCGATGGCATTTTCCTGAACGACCGGAACAGACTCGGCTTGCTGAGGCGATGCGGCTTCTGGCGAAACAGGCTTGACGGGATCCGGCAAAGAATTCACGGGCTCAATCGGCGCCGGTAAAGCGGCACCTGGCTCAAGCGGAGCCGAGTCGACCAGATAGGGCGTACCGTCGGCGACTGGCGGAACAACGTCCTGCTCGCCCGTCGGCTCCGGCATTCGTGTATCGGGCAAAAATTGAGGCGGAGGCATTAAAGGCACCGGCGCGGTGGGCGAAGTTGCCGGAGTTTCCATTTCTGGTGCAGCTTGCTGAATCGGCGGAACGGGTTCCGCGTCCGGATCAAGCGGGACAAAGCCGGAACCGACTGCGGCTTCGACAGGTTCGAGGTCCACGGAAGAGACTTTTGCGGCTTCCGGATGCCCCACAAACGTTTCTGAATCGTTCTCCATCAAAGCGGCCGGACGATTGAGCAGAAACTCTTCGCTGAGCGAATTCGGTCCGAGCTCGTCGTTGAGCTGACGCGTTTCTTCCGTTTCGCGTGGATCAAGTTGAGGCTTGATTGGTTCTCGAACAGGCTCCGGAGCTTGCATCGCGGTGTCGAAAGTCGGGAACGATTCCTCTTCGTTGTCGATCGCTGAATCAACCTCTGCCGCCGGAGCTTCATTGGTGACAAAGACGTCTTGTGGATTCAAGTTCTGCAACTGTTCGGTCGTCACGTCGAGTGACTTTTGATTCTGTTGTGCAACGAACGGAGAGTACGCATCGGTGAGCACTTCTTCGTTCTCAAAATCGTCGGTCGCGAATGGGTCTTCTGCTACGGGCTCCGGAATCACAGGCTCAGGAACGACGGACTCGACGGGAAGGGATTGAATTGGAGCAGGTTGAACAGGAGCAGACTGAACAGCGGAGGTTTCGACCGGAGATTCGTACGGCTCAACCGCAGGGGCTTCGTCAAACGAAGTCGAAGCTGGCATCGGCGACTCGGCCGGAACCGCAAAATTAGCCGCAGCTTGAACTTCTTCCGCAGACGAAAGTTCCGCTACGGGCTCAATGGACTCCGGAGCTGAAACTTCTGTTGATTCGTTTTGAGCGTCTCCCTGAGCCAAGCCAAATCCTGCCATCGCGGACGCCAAAATCGCCGCGCCACCAGCAGCGGTTGGCACATCGATTCCGGCATCGTCATTTGACTCCAGCGAAACTTCAGATGCATCGACTTGCACTGGAATGGACGGCGCGGCATCGTCAGCCGGTGTTTGCGAAAGCGATTGAACTTCGCCCATTGGCCCCACTGAAAAGCTTGGCCCTGGAATCGTTTCAGGTTGTGCAGGCAATTCAGCGACTGGCTCGACGGCTGGTGCTTCTACCGGAGCAGTTTCAACAATTGGCTCTTCGACGTTTGCAACGTCTTCAACCGACGTTGCAGGAACGCCGTCTTCGAACGAATCGGCATCAGAAAGCTCACCGAATTCGAGAACGGTCCAGCCTTCATTGTCTTCTGTTTCGATTGTCTTCTGCGCAAGGCCAGAATCGCTCATCGAAGCACCGGAACCTGCAGGTGCAACACTGCCAGGCAAATTCTGAATATCAAACCATGCTTCGCGAACCAGAGAATCGGTCACTGGGACGATTCCGCGTGTCGCAGAGAAAATCATGGCGTGATCGCAAACCTGATTGATGTATCGCGGCTTGCCTTCGGTGACTTCGTAGATCGCGCGATACGATTCGGGCGTGAACAGTTCATCCGGTTGACCACCGGCGCGTTCGAGATGAGCTCGAACGTAAGCTTCAACTTCGTCGCGGCTCAAGCAGCACAGGAAACAGCGTCCGGCAACGCGTTGATTGAAAGACACCAGTCGAGTGTCCGCCAAACGCTCCTCCAGAGCTTGCGTTCCGGCCACGACGAGTCGAACTCGAGGTTGTCCGTCGCGAATGAAATCGGTCAGCAGCTGCATCTCTTCGATCGTCTCGCGGCCGAGCTTTTGAGCATCGTCGACCATCAAGAGAATGCCACCGCTTTGATCGGCTTTGAGATACTCAATTAGATCCAGACGCATCTCGTTCTCGCCGAGTCCGCGGCAATTGAGCTGCAGCTGGTAGAGGATGTTTTGCAGCAAGTCTTCCCGACCACGAATCAACGAAGCGGAAATATTGACGACGCGATACTGTGATTTGAAATTGTCTTCCAACATCGCCAGCAGCAGCGTCTTTCCGGTTCCGTGATCACCAACCACGATGACCGGACCGGCGCCTCGTTCGACGATCATTTTGCACTGCTGGAGCGACTGATCGATCGCAGCGGCTGGAAAATAGTGCTTCACGTAATGCGTAGACGTGAACGGGCGAGATGTAAGGTTAAAGGCCTGTTCGTACATGACGACTTCCTGTCGTTTCTTTTGTTGGGAGCGTAGAGTTTGGGTCTAAATGCTTCGCGGACTCAGTTTCCTTTGAGCGTCCAGACGATCTCGGCGAAACCGTGAAACGGGCTTACCATGAAGGCATCCCGAATGTCGGCGTTCACCAGGCAGAAGCCAATCGTCAACATCAAGCTGCAAAACAGGATCCATTTGCAAACGTTGACCACCTGATTCGAACCAGGCACTTCTGCTTTCACGGGCTCAACAGGAATTCCTGGTCCCGTGATGTCTTCGAATTCGTTTCGTGATTCCAAAGTCGCGATCACTGGCAACTTCAGCTTCTTTCCGATTTGATCGACTGTCTCAAACCCACGTTGGGAAAACGGCTGGTAAGCCAGCGAGACAATAGTTGCGAAAACGGTGGAAGCCAACATCAAAAAAAGCAGCTCGCGAGTCGACGGGATGGCTCCGACAGGAACCGGTGCTCGACCGCGGACACTTGAAATCGTGAACGCTGGACGTGTTCTGGCAGCAGTCTCTGCAGCCGTGCACGCTTCAGCAGTAACATTCGCCAGATCGCTGATCGTGCTTCGCAATGAATCGAAATTGACCTGTAAACCTTCACCCGTCGCGACGCGATTCAAAGTGTGGCTGGCCATGTGAAACGGTCCGGAAGACTCTTCGCCGGCAGCATTGACTCGACGCTGCACATCGTCGATCTGCTGATCGATCGCAGCCAACTCCAGCATCACGCTTCCGCCCGACGACTCAATTCGCTGGCGTTGCAAAGCCAATTCACGAAGCCGGTTTTGCAAATCAGCCAAACTTTCGGTCGAGTCACCCAACAGCGGAACGTCCTGTTGCGACTGAACCATTTCATTCGCGGATTGTTGCAGATTGGATTGAATCTGACTGAGCAGTGCGTTGGCACGAGTCTCAATTTCTGCGTGTCGCTGTTGCAGCGATTCGATGTCCTCAACAGGCGCCAATTCAGTCGGAAGAATTCCGGCCAGAGGAGACGTCATAAAGTCCTTGGCGATGGTCGTGGCAAGAACGTTAACGAAGTAGTTTTCTTCTTCGGTCGCATAGCCCTCGAGTCCGACTCGAATGTTGACCAGATCGGGATCCATGTTCTTGTCGAACAGGCTAACGTTCAACCGTCGGTGGACTTTGTTCGCAATCTCCGAAACAGCGATGTCGCTGCCTTCGATCGCGATGCCATTGTGCTCAAGCGTTCGAGCGATCGATTCCGGAGAGGTGTGCCGTTTGACGACTTCTCCCAACAGCTTTTTGAATTCAGTTGCGGAGTCTTTTCTCGCAGTCAATTGCAAGGCGATTTCGCTTTCGCTGCGCCACGATTTCGTCGACATCGGCCAAATCAGGCTGAGGCAGAAAAACGTAGCGGCGGCGACCACGAGAAAGGCCATCTGCCTTCGACGTCGGCCAAGTTTTGACAACATTTTGGTTTGTGGGATTTCGCTCATCGAATTTTCTTGCGAATGAGACCTCGGGCGCACTCGACAAACAGAATGACACCATCGTCTTCACTCATCGACGCCTCCGATTGTCCCACTTGAGGAAACCTTGCGGATTATCCGGGCAGAGACAGGCTTTTACAGCGAAGTGCTAGCGGTCGTGGTCTTCGCGACCGAATCCGTCAGACTGCTCGTTGGCGTAGATCGACGGACGAGATTCCTGCTCGCTGTGAAACTTGGGCTTGCGAACAGCGTTCTTCATCGAGACAAGTGTCTCGAAACTGCCTTGCTGAACGACGTGCTGCGACTGGTTCACCAAGTGGCGCTGCCAGATGACTTTTCCGTTTCGTCGACCGGCGGGCGTTTTCTCAAGGCAAGTCGTTTCGACGAACACGGTGTCACCAAAGAACAGTGGCCTGACAAATTCCCAGTTCCGAACAGCCGTGAACGCGACCGTGTTGACGTTGGGGAAATAGCTACCGAGTCCGGCGACCCATGAAAGGCCCAGCAGCCCATGAGCAATCGGCTGGCGATACGGAGTCTTGGCGGCGTAATCGTAATCCACGTGCAGCGGATTGAAGTCACCGGTCATCGTCGCGAAGTTCACAACATCCGCTTCGGTGACGGTACGCCGAGGACTGGTCCAGCTCTGTCCGACAGCTATGTCTTCATAAAAGAGTGGCGAATCCATCCGTACTTCCGACGACATCCGTGTGAAATGCGGGAAGACGTGCCATAAAAGAAAAAAAAGTCGGGGTGAAAGGATTCGAACCTTCGACCCCCTGGTCCCAAACCAGGTGCGCTAGCCAGACTGCGCTACACCCCGAGCTTTTTTAGCTTGACGATTTCCCGTCAGAGGCCAAATCATAATGTCGTCTCACGATAGCCGCAAGACGTTTATTGACGTGAAAAAACGATAGTTGATCCGGCGTTTTTTGCGGCTCAATTACTGAGCACCGCCGTCGAGCAAAAGTTCGCGCAGACGCTCGAATTCGTCGTTGTCTTTGAACGAAATCACGATCTGACCACGGTTTTTAGCGCCTGTCTTGATCTTCACCGCTGTTCCCAACGCCATCCGAAGTTCGTGCTGCAACGCCTCGACTTGGCGATCGCGGCTTCTTCTGGCCCGCTCCGCGTTGGCCCGGCCGTGAACTTCTTCGTCAGCAATTTGTTCTGCAACCAGTTTCTCGATCGCCCGAACGCTTAACCCCTCACGCTCGATCCGGTCGCACCAGGCCTGCTGCATCTGAGCATCGCCCAGCGGAAGCAACGCCCGGGCATGACCAGCCGAAATCCGCCCGGTCTGGACAGAAGTCTGAATTTTGGTCGGCAATTCCAGCAATCGCATCAGGTTCGCAATCGTGGAACGGTCAATCTTCAACCGCTTTGCCAGATCCTCTTGCGTGCAACGGTGCTCATCGATGTAGCGGCGGAACGACAACGCTTTCTCGATCGCGTTCAGGTCCTTTCGCTGCAAGTTTTCGACGATCGCCAGCTCAGACACCAAGCGATCGTCTGCGTTTCGAATTCGAGCCGGGATCGTTTGCCAGTTGGCTTTTATTGCGGCCCGTAAACGACGCTCGCCACTAATAAGTTGATAACGGTCGTCAACAACCCTTACCAAAATCGGCTGCATCAGATCGTGTTCTTTGAGGCTCTCCGAAAGCGAAACGATTTCAGGTTCGCTGAACTCGCGGCGAGGCTGAAAGGGATTGTCTTCGATCTCGTAGACGCTCAAGTGCACGACGTCACTGGTCAAACTGTTTTCCGGAACGGAGTCAATTTGAGGCTGCGGCGTTCGCGACCGATCCGCCGCGACAACGTCTGTCTGAGCGTTTGTTGCCCCTGACATTTCCGGCTGAGCACCATCCGGGATGCCGTCGTGGTTCCGATCGATGAAGTTGTTTCCCGGATCCATCACAGCAATCGTGGCGCTATGATCAGGCTCGGTCGAGTTCAGCAATGCTTCGAGCCCGCGTCCAAGTCGTTTCTTTCTAGTCACGTTCCAGTATCTCCATACAGAGTTCAGTGTAAGCTCGGCTCCCACGACATCGCGGTGCATAGTCCAACACACTCAGACCATGGCTGGGTGCTTCGGCGACATGCACGTCGCGTGGGATGACGGTATCGAAAACGACTTCGCCAAAAAATTGTCTCAGGTCAGCATCCACTTCAGCGGTCAGCTCGAGGGACTCGTCGTACATGGTCAGCACGATGCCTCCGAACGTCAGCTCGCCGGGACGTTCAAGCATGACTTCTTTGATGACACCAATCATTTGAGTCAGGCCTTCCATCGCGAAGTACTCACATTGGATTGGCAGCACGACTTCATTCGAGGCCGCAAGCGCGGCTCGGGTCAGAGTTCCCAAAGAAGGAGGACAGTCGATCAGTACGTAGTCGTAGATCAGGGCTCCGCTGCGAAGATGTTCCACGACGATCTCTGTCGCCGTCTGGTCGGAGTTAGCCAGCGTATCGGCGTCACGAAATGAGCCGCTACCAGGAAGCACGTCCAGTCCTTCGACATCGGTTGCTAGCACACTGTGGCGAATGGGCGTGTTGGTGATCAACGGATGCTGTTTGGCTGGTTCGAGGCCCAAGCCCGACGTGGCGTTACATTGCGGGTCCATGTCGACGAGCAAGACCGAGTGCCCGGCGGTGGCAAGACCTGACGCCAAGTTGATGGAGGTCGTCGTTTTCCCGACTCCACCTTTCTGATTGGCGATACACAGTGTCCTGCTCACGATCTTCCCTGTCGCTAGCACATGATTCGACCCTTTCGGGTTCGGTTGTTTTGCGAATGAGAAAATAACCGAAACGTCGAAACGCTCAAACGGGAATATGTGCGTAATAGCATTTCGCGACGACGGGTTTTGCGAATCTAAATTCCAACCGTTGTGCATGAAGCCCAACGCGGCGACGGGAGAAGCCGTGGAAACGACTACGGAAACTCGCGGCGAGTTGCATTTTCAGAAGCGACAACGAACGAGTTTTGCGTCGCCTCCTTTTCGATAATCGACCGCACAGCAATCGTTTACTTGCGAGCCTTATTGTTAATCCTGAATGGCACGACACGATTCGAATTGTCGAACTCCACCGTATGTTCCACGGGAAACTGACGGCCAGCGGAACTCTGACAACTCTCTCGCCGAATGCTCTGAGGTCGGTCCGAGCCAACGGTCAGACACTTGGGACAACCGGTCTGAATCGGATACTTCAGGATCGCAATCGAACTCGAATCATGACCTCACGGACAACGCTTCGGCAACCTTTCCAGCCGTGCCGATCGGTTGGCGAAGAGATTGCTGCAAACCGTAAATGACATTTGGATCCCCCATCAAACTGAACCTGTTTCACGTGGAACTCGTAGGCGTCCTAATCATCCAACGGGTTAATCACCAGTCCGCTCAACAGCTTCGGAAAGAAGTAAGTACTCTTCGCCGGCATCCGTAATCCCTGCTCGGAAATCTGCTTCACGTCCTCCACGCTCGCGGGCATGACCAACGCGACCAGTTCGAAAGCGGCCCCGGTTCCTGTTTGCCCAGTCGCATCGCGTCCCGCCGAATCACCGTTTTTGATTCCATCCAACACTTCGTCGATAGCATGGACGTACTTGGGAGCCGGCAGATCTTTCTCGCCGATCAACTCCTCAACCAGCAACCGATGTAGCAACGAAACTCCCAGCCCGCGCCAACGATCGCTTTGATCAGGTGCCAGTTTTTCCATCATCGCCAGCCCATCAACCGAGAGCCTCGCTAGCAGCCACGTGTCGTCGGCGGCGCAATACAGCCCCAACGTTGTCTGTTGATCCTCGATCTGAATCGATTGCCAAACGTCCTCGCAAAGTTCGGCTCCGGTGCCCACCACTTCGACATCAAACGCACGGTCGATCTTTTCGGTTAGCTCCGTCGAGGTCATTGCTTTCAACCCACGGAACAGCCGATGAGTTGGCAGCACGGCGAGCCCTGGGTCGTGCATGCTGATGAACATCATCATGGCATAGTCCGCTGAACCTGATTCGCCAGCCCGGCGTGATTCGTCGCGGATCCGACAAGACGTCTCATAGCGATGATGGCCATCAGCAATGTAAACGGGCAGTCCTCCCAGAACCGTCGCGGCACTTGAGATCGCATCCACATCGGTGACTTTCCACATCCGATGTTCGACTCCATCATCCGTCGCGACCAACGGAGTCCGGTCTTCGATCGCGGATTCCAGAATCTCCTGAGCTCGATTTTCAGCGTCAGGATAGATTCCAAAAATGGGACTGAGATTCGCTCGGCAGTGACTCATCAGTTGATAGCGATCTTCTTTCGCTTTCGAGTGAGTTTGCTCATGCGGATAGATCGTGCCTTCCCCAAATGGCTCGAGCTTGACGCGAGCCAGGAAGCCTCGTCGCTCGTACTGCCGGCCTTCGAATTCGAAGCACTGGTGGTAGACGTAGACCGATGCGACGGGATCAGGCCGCAAGATTCTGTCGCGACACCAGGCCTTGAGTTCGTTGGCCGCCAAGCCGTAGACAGACTCTCCTTCGCGGAGGTCTTCATCGCCGGGAAGGATCAGCCGGACGATGTTGTGCGGATTCCGAGCTTCGAGCGAAGATCGCTGTTCGACTGAGATGACGTCGTAGGGCGGCGCGACGACGTCGGAAAGTGAACCTACTTTGGAGAGGTCGTATCGGAGTCCTCGAAAGGCTTGGATGTCTGCCATAAAAATTCCCAATATCTGGCGACCCGATTTTGGGTTGCCGGTTGCCGTGCGTTGCGATCAGTTCGCGAAAGCGAGGCATTGTGATAAGAAATTTGCTAGCAGTCCATTGCCAATGGTCACCGATGGGGTGTTCCACCGCGACTGTACGTGTGATGAGAGGCGAGAGTTCGGTATTGTCCGTTAAAACCCGCACAAATGCGCCTCAATTGGGCGAATCCGAAGTTGATTGATTGAAGTTGGGAATTTCAACGTGTAAACTAACGCATCCCATCGGTGACCGCGGCGAGTCTCGATGCATTTCGGTGGCAATTTTGGATTCAAGGGTCGTCCATGGATCACAATTCAAGTTGGAGCTTTAGCCTTGGAAGATGGGTCGGAGTTCCCGTTCGAGTGCACATGCTTCTGCTGCTGTTTCTGGCAGTAATATTTTGCGTCGACTTTAATTCGCCGACATCGGCCGGTAATGCGATTCTGTCAACGGCGATGGTGACCGCGGCGGTTCTGATCGGCAGCATCATCGTCCACGAACTGGCTCACGTTTTCGCCATTCACAATCTCGGCGGATCGGTGTCTTCGGTTCTGTTCATGCCCTGGGGCGGAAATTCTACTTTCCAGTATCCCGAGCAAAAGTCTGCAAAGCTGATCGCGATTCTTGCGGGTCCGTTTGTCAATTTCGCGATTTTCATGTTCGGGACGATCCTGCTTCTGCAGTCAACAGAGGTCTCGTTCAAGGAGATCATCCACCCGTTCCGACCACACATTTTCCTGACCAGTGACGTTCCGACGTCGCTGATTTTGATTGGAACCTGGATCAATTTTCAGCTGTTGCTCGCGAACTTGATTCCGTGCTTTCCGTTTGACGGAGCGAATGCTCTGCGAACCGTTTTTGCGTTCTTTTACGACAAAGTACCGCAATATCGGATTGAGTCCGCGATTCGAGTCAGCGGTACTGCGGTCGCGTTCACGCTGATTGGTTTCGCATGGGTTCTGCGTGGCTATCAGACAGGTCCGATCGAGCCGATCTGGTTTGTGTTGCTCGTTGGAGGCATCTCGCTTTATTTTGCAGCAGGATATGCGTTCGATGTTGAAACTTGCGACATTTCTGAGGAGTGGGATGAGTCCCATACGGCGTTGGGATTGTCGGATGCGTTTTCTGATACACCGTCGTTTTTCATGTTCGGCGACACCGAGGATCCTGAGTATTCGAAGTGGTTGGTTGAGAAACAGGAAGCCCGCATTCGCGACGAAATGCAGCACGAGCAGCAGGAAATCGAACTGGCGGATGAGGTGCTGGAGAAATTGCACCAGTCCGGAATCGAGAGTCTGACTTCGGATGAGAAAATGCTGCTTCAGCGAGTCAGTGAGCGTTTGCGACGTAAACGCAAGCTTGATGTAATCGACTGATCCGGATTTTTTGCTCGAAACTTCTATTGGAGCGAAGCCCAAACGTCTGATAAAAACTTTCGGAGCAATGCGCAAACACGGAAGTATCGGCCATGGAATTGGATATTGAGCAACTGACGCACTACGCGAATCTTGGATTAACCTGGATTGGCTTTGGTGTTGTTGTCGGCCTCGCAGCAAAAGCAGTCATGCCAGGCAGAGACCCCGGCGGTACGATCGCCACCGTCATGATGGGGATCGCAGGAACGCTGATCGGTTGCGCTTTTCTTCAATGGACCCAAGGGCCAACAGCCGAAGCCGTCAAACCGGTTAGCCTGCTTGGGTTTTCGGTTGGCTCGGCCGGAGCGTTGGTGTTGTTGTTCATGTACAAAGTTCTCGGCGGCTATTGGTTCGTCGAAGGGGAACAGGTTACGTTGAGAAACCGACGACGCAGACGACGTTACCGCCAAGTCTACGACGATTAGTTCGGACCCATTTCATATTGGCGGCTGCAATCCGCGAAAGTGAAAAGCCGCGAACGTGAAAAGCCGTGGACTGTTGAACTGCCAGGCTTGGATGGCTTGGGCGAGCAGAACGGAGATTGGGTTTTGGAGTGACTTGAAGTCCAAGTGGATCGAGCGATTCGACTCACGGAAACCGAAGCTTCAGAACTTCCTTCTCCCAGCCGGCCTGGAATGCTTTCAGGTCATTCGTTCCGAGAATTTCTTTCAACGTATCGATGCCGCTCTGGTCGTTCGCTGCATTTTCTGAAAAACGACGATAGAATTCGCGCAACTTTCCTTGCTGTTGCAACCAGTAGCAAAGATATCTCGCCTGAGCGTAATTGGTCGAGGCGCCGTCGTAGAACTCTCGATCCGTTGTCGACATCATGTTCTCGAACGAACCCAGCAAGCCGTCGTGAATCGCTAGTTGCAAACCGCGCAATCGCCAATTGGTCAGCCCGACGATCTTGCCATTCTGCTCAGAACTTTGCTCGTACAACGACGCCAACCCTTCATTGAACCATGACGGACAAGCTTCGAAATTTGCCGCCATGAACGGATGTACGATCTCATGAACTAGCGTGCCACCGCCGGTGCTGATGTTCATGACCAGAGCTTTGTCTGATGGCGAATAGTATCCGTAAGGAGTCGTTGGCTTGGAACCGAACAAGCGTTCCGCGTTTCGATAGTAGCTTTCGCTATCTTTGAACAACCAGATGTTGATGATGTGATCGGGATCCTGTTCGAAATAGGATTCCTTGATCTGCTTCACGGCCCAGCGAATCGTACCTGTCGCCCATTTTTCGACTTCGGCTTGCGGCTGGTCGCCAATCACCACAAACGGTTTTTCGACCACGACAGAAAACTCATTGCCATACGTCTTTCGCAACCCATCAGCGTGTGCTTCGAAATCGAGACTCGGTTGGACAACCCGGTTGATGGGCACCAAATTCGTCGCGGGCGATGGCTCTTGCCGGCATTCCGGATTGTGGCTGGCAGAGAAATCCGAATCCGTTGGTGAATCGGATATCGTTGGTGAATCGGAAACCGAAACAGAGGGGCTTTGCCGCAAAGATGGGCGGAAGTAGCAGACCGCGGCGATTGAGAAGAACAGGAAGCTTAGCAACAGTAAGACATCAATGCTTTTCATCGCAACTCCCGAACTCCAGACAGAAACTTTCTATCTGAAAGACGGATGAAGCAGTCGCAAAGTTCCCGCAAAATACCGATTCCGCCCCAATCGCCCAACGTTTACGGGCTCATGCGAACAGGCCAACAGCTTTCGATCATGGTCGGGCAGAATTATCGGCTGCCGCGACTACCGCTGAACTTTTTGCGCTTCTTCGACTTTGATAATCGGATGCTGCTTGAACTTCGGGGACGGAGTGCTTTTTGGCTGAATAATCGGCTGCGGTTTCGTCGGCGCCTTCGGAGTGCCAACAGAGGGAGATGGTCGGGAAGCGCGCTCGGAAACCGGACGTCGTTTCATGTGAATCGAACGTGAGCCATATCGCTGGAAATGATTGAACAAGACTTCGGCCTGGCGAGCGGTGAGCAACCCACACTCCACTGCCAGACTCCTGATCGACTCGCCGCTTTGCTCCTGCATCTTCGACAGATGGTTCGCATCAGATCGTTCCAGCAACCCCTTCTGCGTTGCGTAGTCAATGAACTTTTCCTCGTCTTGCTCAACGGCATCGAGAACGCGGCTGACCTGTTTCATGGTCATATAGTTCTGCGCGATCGAAAGCGATGCCAGAGAACGAGTGGACTCCTGCTGAATTTTAACCAAACCGCAAAACTGCTCTGGAGTGACGATTCTTTGTTCAACCAGGTAGATGCCAAATTTCAAACTCATTGGTCAGTCCGGAAAAGTAGGAGGGGTCAGAAACAAGCGACCGTACTGAAGTATCGACCAATCGTGCTCGGCGCTGAATCTGCCCGGATGCTGCCGTCAAGACGCCTATAGTCGGGTCCACGATAAGCATTCACACCATTGGATTATTCGAAACACCGATCCTTCAATTGCTACAGCCCGAGGTCGAGACCTTTTAGCTGGCATGGTTTTGACGGTTGCTCCGATCGTGCCGGGGATTTGTCGGAGTTAAAGTTTTCTCGTCCGGAAAACATCACGATTTGGGCGCCCCTGAACAATTCAGATCGTACTTTTGCTGGCGGCGCGTTGTGAGAAACGCCATCGCATACACACATCAATTTCGATGAGATTGCAAATGAAACACGTCAGAAAACAAAACTTTGTCGACTCAACCGTCCAAGGCGCATTGCTGCGACGGATCGTACTGCATTGGTTCCTCTACTTCGTAGTCGCCGGCCTCGCGATCGTGATGCTCCAGGCGATGCTTAGCGGACCTGACGGCCAGCCACTGTCCAAGCGAGTGATGCAGGAGGTGGGCGAGTTCACACTGGTCGGGCTGATACTAATCTGTATCTTCCCCGCGTTCCTGCTCGACACGGTTCGATTCAGTAATCGATTCGTTGGACCTGTCGGACGTCTGCGAAAGTATCTTCGTCAGCTTGGTCAGGACGGAAACACCGATCGGCTTTCGTTCCGTGGCGGTGACTTTTGGGCTGAGATGGCTGAAGAATTCAATGTTGTGGCTGAGCGAATGGACGACAAGGATCGCGAAATTGAGCGTCTGAAGACTGCTCTCAAGCAATCTGGTGCCACGTCGCGATCCTAGCCTAACAGCTAAATCGCGCATTCCACTGCCCGTCATCCCGATGGATGATCCTCTCCAGGAAACACCATGTTCCACCGACCACCAAACATTAAAACAAAACGAGCATCACGCCGCGGCGCTGCCGTGGTTGAGTTCGCAGTTTGCCTGCCACTGATTGTGCTGATTGTATTCGGCGGAATCGAAGCAGCAAACATGTTGTTCCTTCGACAGACGTTGGTTCAGGCAGCTTACGAAGGCATCAAGACTGGCGTTAAAGTTGACGGCACCGCAGTTCAAGCTCAGGCATCTGCTCAGGCTGTTTGCGACGGACGCAATCTCCAGAACGTTACGATCTCGCTTTCGCCGTCGAATCTGGCAGCCGTCTCTCGCGGAGATATTATCGAAATCACGGTCTCCGCACCTGGCGACGATAACAGTATTTTTCCATTCGGACCTTTTGCTGGAAAAGACGTTACTGCTTCGGCAGTGATGGTCAAAGAATAGTTACCAACCACCATTGGACCAGTTGAATGAAGAACGCCTTGAACACTAACGCCACGGATCGCCGAGGTGCGATGCTGCCGATGCTTGCCGTCGTGATGATCATTTTGATGATCGTCGTTTCGCTGGGAGTCGACATTGCCCGAATGCATTTGACGCGTAGCGAGTTGCGTACTGCAAACGATGCCGCGGCACGTGCTGCGGTCGAATCCATCGGTCGCAGTCAAAACGAAACCACGGCGAGAAATGCAGCAATCGCGGTCGCAGCACGAAACTCCGTTGCTGGAAAAGGCCTGACACTTCGAAGCGACCAGATCAAAGTTGGGCATGCAACCAAGTTGTCATCCGGCAGATACGAGTTCCAGGAGGGGGGATCATACCTGACCAGCGCACGTGTTGTCGGCAGCCGTTCATCAACTTCACCGGACGGTTCTGTCGGGCTTCTTTTCGGTCCACTATTTGGAGTCGATGAGTTCTGCTCAGATTCTGCGGCAGCGGCAACTCAATCGCAGCGAGACATCGCTCTGGTACTGGACGTGTCGGGATCGATGGCTTCCGAAGGTCGATTCGAAGCTCTTGCTGACGCGTTGGAAAGCTTCCTGAGCGTTCTGAACACGACTCCGCAAAGCGAATACGTTTCGTTGTCCGTGTACGAGACGACGGCCAGAAAGTCTCAAGTTTTGACGTCAAACCTGACCTCCATCAATGACGCGTTCGATGATGAAGCACCTAATGGTGCGACGGCTATTGGGCTTGGTATGTCGGAAGGACTCAACTCGGTTCTGTACGATTCGAATGCTCGACCTTTCGCACTCAAGACGATCGTCGTTATGACGGACGGAAACCACAACACGGACATTGATCCGGAAACGATTGCCCAGCAGTGTGCTGACAAGAACGTTTCGGTCTATACGATTACTTTCAAGGATGGTGCTGACGAAGCAAGGATGGAACAGGTAGCGCAGATCGCTGGTGGACTTCATGTTCACGCGACCAGCAACGCAGAGTTGGAAGAAGCGTTTGAATCCATTGCTCGCCAACTTGGAGTCATGTTGATCGAGTGAAATCGATCCAGAAAGTACCACGATGATTCTGAACAAATTGAAAACCCGAAATCGATCAGAAAGAACCGGAGCGTTGACCGTTGAGTTTGCGTTGGTTCTGCCACTGCTGTTGCTGTGCCTGTTCGCGTTCTACGAGATTTCTCGAGCGAGCATGATCAAACATGCGACTGAGGCGTCAGCTTATGAAGGCGCTCGAAAAGGCATCGTTCCTGGAGCCACTGAGCAGGAAATTCGAGACCAGGTCGAGTTTGTGTTGAGCTCGGTTGGCGTCGAAAACTTCACGATCAACGTGGAACAGAATCATCCTTCTGGTTCAACATTGAAAGTCAAAGTCACGGTCAACGTTCCGTTTACGGAAACGACGACGGGAGGGCTTTTGTTCGGAGCCAACCGTTCGTTCACGGCGGTGACAGAACTGGGGCAGGAAACGCTTTAGCTTTCGTGGCCCGCGATCCGCAAACTGAATAAAACAAAAAAGCCGCTGGGTTACATCAACCCAGCGGCTTTCAGTTTTCAATATCGCATCGCGATCAGACTGGAGCAAGTTTCAAAACTGATCACCTGGTAGTGGCTGCGGCGTCTCGCCGCAGTATTTTTGGTATTAACTGCGGCGGGACGCCGCAGCCACAAGGTTTCGAAACTGCCTCTAGTAGCGGTAGTGCTCAGCCTTGTATGGACCTTCGACTGGCACGCCGATGTAGTCCGCTTGCTCTTGCGTCAACGTCGTCAGCTTGACGCCGATCTTGTCGAGGTGCAAACGAGCAACTTCTTCGTCCAAACGCTTTGGCAACATGTAGACTTTGACTTCGTACTTGTCGTTGTCGCGGTTTTCCCAAAGCTCAAGCTGAGCCAACACCTGGTTGGTGAAAGACGTGCTCATCACGAAGCTTGGATGACCCGTTGCACAACCAAGATTGACCAAACGGCCTTTGGCCAGAATGATCACGCTGTTGCCAGAGTCAGCGAACGTGTAACGCTCAACTGCACCGATGTCAGCAGGTTTGATTTCGGACTTGGTAACTTTGCCGGCTTCGACTTGCGACTCAAGCCAGGCAACGTCGATTTCAGTATCGAAGTGACCGATATTGCAAAGGATTGCATCGTTTGGCATTTGAGCAATGTGCTCGCCAAGGATGATGTCCTTGTTACCAGTCGTTGTGACGTAGAGGTTACCTTCTTTGGAAGCTTCTTCCATCGTAGTAACTTCGTAGCCTTCCATCGCGGCCTGAAGCGCGTTGATTGGATCGATCTCAGTCACGATCACGCGGCAACCGTAGCTGCGAAGGCTGTGAGCACAACCTTTACCAACGTCGCCGTAACCACAAACAACTGCGACCTTACCGGCCAGCATGACGTCTGTCGCACGCTTTACGCCGTCAGCAAGTGATTCGCGGCAACCGTAGAGGTTGTCGAACTTACTTTTTGTGGCGCTGTCGTTGATGTTGATCGCTGGAACTTTAAGAGTCGCAGCTTTAACCATCGCGTCGAGGCGATGAACTCCAGCCGTTGTCTCTTCACTGATTCCGTGAACGTTCGAAAGCATCTCTGGAAACTTTTCGTGAACCATGGCAGTGAGGTCACCACCATCGTCAAGAATCATGTTCAG
The DNA here is from genome assembly GCF_008087665.1 of Mariniblastus fucicola. Taxonomy (GTDB): domain Bacteria; phylum Planctomycetota; class Planctomycetia; order Pirellulales; family Pirellulaceae; genus Mariniblastus; species Mariniblastus fucicola. The sequence continues at coordinate 2,208,385 of NZ_CP042912.1, read as the reverse complement.
CGGCTCTCCCGATGGGAAGAATAACGTTTGCTCGATGCACCACTCGAACTCTTCGTCTGTTTCGCCCTTCCAGGCGTAAACAGGAATTCCAGCCGCAGCAATCGCAGCCGCTGCGTGATCCTGAGTCGAGAAGATGTTACAGCTGGACCAGGTTACTTCGGCACCAAGCTCAACGAGTGTTTCGATCAGAACAGCAGTCTGGATCGTCATATGAAGACAGCCAGCGATGCGAGCTCCAGCAAGAGGCTTGCTCTCGCCGTACTTCTCACGAAGGGCCATCAATCCTGGCATTTCGTTTTCGGCCAGCTGGATTTCTTTGCGACCGAATTCTGCCAGTGAAATGTCTTTGACTTTATAAGGTAGTCGTTCAACCTGCTTATCTACACTTGCCACGAGTCTCTCCTCTTTTTGGCGTTTATGTCGCGACTGCGACGAAATCATCAAAAGCCGGATTTGCGGACTCGCAACGGACGGCACGTTCGGTTTTTTAACCGGCAACCAGTCTAGTCAACAACCGGGGTTTTTGGCAATGGTTAAAGAAGCGTTATCTTGAGCAAGCATCGCTCAGGATTCGTCCTTTTGCAGCACCGAAAACGCAAGCTGTTCCAGCTCTCGTGCCAGATCGACTTCCACCAGTCCGATGTTCTTTGGCAATGCCAGCGTCACCGGCGCGAAGTTCAAAATGCCTGTTATTCCCGCGTCAACGATGGCTTCGACGGCTGACTCGGCGGCTTCCGATGGAACCGCCAGGATCGCGACGCGGACGCCTTTTTCCCGGACGATCTCGGACAACCGGGATAGTCGATCGATTTGGATGCCTTCGATCGTGTTCCCAACAAGCGACTCGTCAACATCAACGGCGGCGACGACTTCGAATCCCTGCGTCGAAAAGCCGCGGTATCCCAACAGAGCCTGGCCGAGATTTCCGCAGCCCACAAGCACGACCGGCCAAGTCCGATCGGTGCCAAGAATAGAACGTATCTCTGCAACGAGCTCTTCGCACTTGTATCCAATTCCGGGATAGCCAAATTGCCCAAAGTACGCGATGTCTTTGCGAATCTGTGACGCGGTGAAGCCCAGCCTGCGCCCCAGTTTTGTCGAACTGATGGTGGGTATGCCTTCCCGGATCAGCTGCTGCAACTCGCGCAAGTACAGACTCAGACGTGAAACGACTGCCTTGGGAATTTTCGAATCGATCGGAGGCTTGTTGCTCAAAACGCGTAACCAGTGAATCTGCCAGCCCATCCATTATATATCGGCAGACGCGTTGGGTGCATCCGGCGTTCGCGCATCCGGATAAATAGCTTTTGCATCACCGCGCTATTGGTCCCCGTAAAGCCACCACGACAGGATGTCTGCTGCCCGATCGAAAAGAGACGGCCCGCCGCGAGGCCCAGTGCTGCGAACTTTCCAATCCAGACCGTCGACGTCGTCCTCGATCTCGTTGAACTCAAGATCGTCGACCAGCCCGGAAGGTTGAGTCGGAAACAGGTCTTCAAGAATGAACGCGGCATCTTTGGTGATGAAGAAATCGAAACCGTTGTTCGTGAGTTCATCATTGTATAGCCGCATCGAGAGCTTTCGACCTTTGCCAAACGGAAAGCTGTACTTCCCGTCGACATCGGTCTTGGTCTTTTCCTGATTCAGGACGCCAAATCGAGTCACCCAGCTGTAGATGACCGGCTGACCGACCATCGGTTTTCCTTTGACGTCAAAGACCGTTCCGGAAATCGTGATCGCTCCGGCTTCAACCATTTTCACCGTGACCTCTGGCCCCTTCCCTTCCAAATCAACGTCGACCGGATTGAAGTAAGGCACCTCGCCATCGGACTCCAGCATTTTCGTATCTCCATTGGCGACGGCTCGACTGCGGCAGGCTTGCAACGCGAGCAACGTGCACTTCCCAAGATGCGGCGGCAGTCGAAAGTTTCCGTCTGCGTCAGTCTTGGCGGACGAGACGTGTTCGGCACTGTCTTCGCCGCTTCGTTCGTCGCCTTCAATGATCCCAATCACGATCCCTGCTGCTGGACTTCCGTCAAGCCGCTTGGCCGTGCCGACGACCGAGACTCCACGCTTCAGCCGCAGCTTTCCCAAATCAAATTTCGGGATCCGTTCACCGTCATCAAGTTCGGAGGCTGTGACGTGATGTTTAGATTTCGAGCACGCAAAATTCTGGGCACCGATCGACAGAACCAGCTTGCTGTCCGCCGGAACGACACAATCGAACTTGCCTTCGGCATCACAATTCAAATACCGATAGAAAAGGTGGCCATCCGGCAGCCTTGCCTGAATGTTGATCACCGGACCGTCGAGGTCGACGCCGCCTTCTGGATCGGCAAGTTGCCCGACGACGCGAACTCCAGTGCTGATCGCAAGCGATTCAAGATCAACTGTTTGCTGCCAAAGTTTGTCGTCGAAAAAGCGAAACTGTTTGATGTAGTGAACTTTTGAATGGACCGCCACGTCCAAATACAGCTCCCAGTTTTCTGGAGGTGAATCTTGGACCTCAAACTCGAATTCACCGTTGTCGTCAGCCGTCACGTTGACTGCAAACATTTTGATCCAGTCGTTACCGGAATCCGACATCGCGGTCATCGAAAGGAAGACACTCGCTCCGGCCACCTCCGCGCCGTCCTGATCGACGATTTTTCCCTTGATCAGTGCAGGAGGCTGTTTTTCGGCCGGCTCGTCTGGCGGATTCTCAGTCTGGGCAATCAGCAGACTGCCGAACAAAACGTGAACCAAAAAACAGACCAGCCCAAACCGATTCATGCTATTTTCCGAAAGCGTAAAGTGCCTTGAATGTCCGCACAAAAATCTTGCCGCCGGCGATGGCTGGCGAAGCTGTAGTTTCTTCGCCTAGCTGGATCGAAGAGATCTCTTCGAGCGTTTCATCAGCTTTCACGAGGAACACTTTTCCGTCTCGACTGGTGATGACCAGTTTGCCATCCACCGCGACGGGTGTCGAACGTTGCTTGTCGGCCATGTAGCGTTTCTCTACCAGTTTCTTGCCGGTTTCCGCGTCCAAACAGGCGAGGGCTCCGTTTTCTCGAGCAAGAAAAACGCGTCCTTTGTAGTAAACCGGAGACGCGACATCAGGCGTGATCCGATCGCTACGCCAAGCCACTGAGTCGTAATTCAATGCTCCGGTCGCGCCGGAATCAACAGCCAAAACAGGTCCGCGCTTTGCCGTCGGGATGATGACTTTTCCGTCGCGGCAAGTCGCAGAAGCCACGAACCGAAGGTAAGGATTGTAGCCGTCGCCTTTTGGATTCATTCCGCCAAGCCGCCAAGCCTCGGATCCGTCTTCAAGCGAATGGCCTGTTGTGAAGTCAGCGCCGTGGATGATCAGTTGAGCCTTGTCGCCGGAGTAGTCGATCGACGGCGACGCGTAGACATGTTTGTTCTCTGCCGTCGCACTCGTTTTGCGGAGGTGCAACCAGTTCTCTTCGCCGGTCGATTTGTTCAACGAAACAATCTTGCCGACCGAAGTCGACGTGTCGTTTCGCATCTTGCCGTGCATCAAGCCAAAGATCAATTGATCGCCGTGCATCACCGGCGTGGTCGACATTCCGAACTGAATCTGAAACGCTCCATAGTCATCCTGCAGATTCTTCTCCCAAACGGGCTGGCCGTCGACGGTGAAACAGTTGACTTGTCCGTTGCCAAACATCGACCAAACATGTTTGCCATCGGTGATCGGAGAACTGCTGGCGGCGTTGGCGCCGTCTCGCGAGTCACGATTCCTGCCGGCAACTTCTCGCCGCCAGACCTCGGTTCCTGTCGAAGCATTGAAGCAAAGCACAACCAGTTTGTCGCCATCGACAGAGGTCACGAACACACGATCGCCGGCAACGACGGGACTGGAACCAGCGGAACCAGGAAGCTCGGATCGCCAAAGTTTTGTTTCGTCATCCAGTTTGTCGACGACGGTTTCGCCTTCGGCAACGGAATCCAGTTTTGGGCCACGCCACTGAGTCCAATCCTGCTGGGCTACGGCAATGTTGGCGACCAAAAGGCATCCTAGAAACGCGACGGTGATAGAGGTTCGTTTTTGCGTTGGCATTGGTTTGGTTGTTTTAGGGTTTGGCAATTGGGTTTCAGTTTAAGTTGAATCGAGTTTTCTAAACTGCGTGGAAGCCGACGTGAAATTAGTGAACCAACTGGTAGCGGTTGTTAGTACTTGGGCCATCCTTCCAGCTCCATCTTTTTAACGACGTTGGCCGAATGTTCATTGTAGTGTCGTTCCATCTGAGCAAGCAACTTTCGAGGCGTCCAAAATCGACTACCTTTGGCTTTCTTGTCCAAATCCATTCCGTCGAGAAGGTACGCAAATCGGCGAGTGAAATCTTCGACCCGTTTCATCTGACGTGCTTCTTCTTCGCCCGTCCAGTCCTCGTGAGCGAACTTGTAGTCCTTGGGCATCTGCTTCGGGTTCAGATCCATGACCGGAATCGACGGGTCAACGGCGTTGTAGATTTGGGAGAAGAACAGCAACTCGCGGCCCATCATGTGTTCGGTGTTCCAGCGTGGCGTGTGAGTCCCGTTGGCTGGTTTGAAATTCATCTGTTCGACAGAGAGTTTGGCGAACATTTCGCGAGACGCTTTTTGCGAGGCTTCTTTTTTGGCGAACAGGTCGGCAAGTTCGTCTGACATTTCATAGGGCGTCGTTTCAAGCGAAACGATACGCGTCGGCTTGCCCAAGCCGGCTGAATCCAGAACAGCCAAAGTATTATGCGAAACAGCCAAGACATCCTGCTCGCCAACTTTCTTGATCTCGGAATTTACGACAAGGATTTCTGGTTTGCACGCATCGATAATTCTTCGGCAGTGCTCGGAAGTGAATCTCGAGTCATTCGCGACCACAACGTTTAGCTCGTGATCCTTGAGTTCGAAGTCGCCACTTCCTAAACCATGGCTTCGAGCAAGCTCCAGCCTCTTGCACGTCTTTTCCGGATCCAACTCATTCAGAAACCAGACAGATGCATTACCTGTGCGAAGAGATGGCCACCCAACGTGTGCAGAAAGATTTTCATGGTCGACAAGACCTCCGTTCGCTTTAAGGAATACACGAACAGCATTCTTGGGAAAGTCATGATCGGTCAAGGGCGACGTTTTCACTTCCGACTCGTTAGGAGGTCTATTTACTAACCACATGGAATATGGCTCAGCAGTCGAGGAATCGAAATCCAGTTTGCGAGGAAGCTTCGTCTTCGCATCATCGGAAAGCCCAAACCCAACACTCAGCCCCCACATCGTCTCAACTGTAAATCCGCCGCCGGGCCAATGGCGGATTGCAATCGGCTGGCCTTCTTCCGCGTGAGCCACGCAGTGAAGCAAACAAAACATCAAAGCAGCGGCGACTGAAGATCGAAAATTCATACTCTGTCCTGTGTTGGATCGGAACGTTAAATCGATTGTCCCGATTGACGACCGTTTTAACAGCCTACAACACGATTCGATTCAAAGATTCCGAGGTACTTCGAAACTGTACCTCTATATACAATTGGCGTATGAAGCGAACGATCCCGTCCATCCCACAACTTTACCGCAACGCAATGCGTTGGACGGAGATCGCGTCCGTGCTCAGCAAATACGGGCTCGCGGGATGGCTCAGTCGCTTCAACATCGATTTCATCTCCGACCGCCTCAAAGCACCCGACGGAGAGGTCCTGTCCAAACTGACTCAGGAAGCTCGCATCAAGTCCGCGATGACGGAACTGGGCCCGACGTTTATCAAGTTCGGACAATTGCTCAGCACACGCCCCGACGTAATCGGCCCGAACCTCGCGAAAGAACTGGAAGACCTGCAGTCGAAAGCTCCGGCGGATTCTTTCGAGTACGTGAAGGAGATCATCGAAGCCGAACAGGGCGAAACGCTGGAGAATCTGTTTGTCGAATTTGAAGAAGAGCCGTTTGCTTCGGCGTCGATTGGGCAGGTCCACCGTGCGAAGATCAAACGCGAATCGACGTGGCTGGGCGACGACCCGGGAGCCAATGATTCTCCGATCATGGATGTGGTGGTCAAAGTTCGCCACAAGGGAATTGAACGAGCCGTCGAAACGGACTTGGATATCCTCGCCGGACTGGCTCAGCTTGCCGAACGGCTGGACGATTTCAAAAACTATCAACCGACCAAGATCGTCGCCGAGATGTCGCGAACGATGCGACGTGAGCTGGACTTTGAAAGAGAGCGTAACAATCTGAATCAGTTTCGAGCGATCTTCGCGAACGATAAAGGGATTGTCATTCCCGAACCGTTTAGCCGACTGTCGTCGACGCGGATGCTGACGATGAGCTTCCTGCCGGGAACTCGGTTGAACATCTACGATGGCAATCCCGTCAATGGAATTACGGGCAGCGACATCGCACGCGAAGGAGCCCATCGATACCTGGACATGATCTTCAATCATGGCTTCTATCACGCCGACCCGCATCCGGGAAACCTGATGGTGATGGATGACGGCACGATTGGAATGCTGGACTTCGGGATGGTCGGTCGGATCAGCGAACGGTTGCGCGAAGACATCGAAGCGATGCTGGTTGCGATCGTGAACGAAGACGTCTCGATGTTGACGACTCTGATCAAACGAGTCGGTCGCTGTCCAACGGATTTGAACGAGGCCGCGTTGTCGAACGACATTGCTGATTTTGTGGGACAGTATTCGACACAAGTCGTCGCTCAATTTGACATGGCCAACGCGCTCAATGACTTTGTGGCGGTGGTTCGCAATTACAAAATTATGTTGCCGGGCGAAGCGTCAATGTTGATCAAGGTTTTGATCTCGTTGGAGGGAACTGGTCGTTGCCTGTCGCCAGATTTTAGCTTGATGGAGATCATGAAGCCGTTTCAGCGGATGATGGTGCTGAAGCGACTTTCTCCGGCGCGGCAAGTTCGAAAAATGCGTCGCTTCTATCTGGAGATGGAACAGCTCGCGGAAAAGCTGCCTCAGCGTGTGTCCAACATTTTGGAGCAGGTACAGTCAGGCAGCTTCGACATTCACCTCGATCACCGAAGGCTTGGCCCGACCGCGAATCGGCTGGTGGTTGGCTTGATGACGAGTGCTCTGTTTCTCGGTTCGGCGTTGATGTTGAGCTACAAAGTTCCGCCGCTGATTTTTCCGGAAACGGGGCCGATCGGAATTCACGACCTGTCATTTCTAGGGCTGACGGGAGCGATCGTCAGCCTGATGATGGGATTTCGGCTGATGTGGTCGATCCGCAAAAGTGGCAATCTGGACGAAGATTGAGAAAACAGTCCTGTCAGCGAGTCCCCGTTGCTCGCGTTCTGAGTCGGAAATTGCCGAGTATTCGCCAAATTTTGTCGAACCAGCCGCGTTTCGAATTGGCCAGAGACCCGCTGACGTTTCGAAGCATTGCGGCAACACATCGTCGTTCCAGACGGGCACTGAAACTGCCCTTCACGCGTACCCGTTTTTTGGCCATGATCCCGCCATGACGATGCTGGCAGATCAAAACAAACCACGGCCTTTTTGGCAACATATCGCGATCGGTATCGCGCTGCTGGTTCTTGCTGCTTTGCTATCACGGTTCGACGTCTCGATCGTCAACGCAGCCGATCCTGCCGAATGGCCTGGCGATCTGAAACGACTTTTCGCGCTTTCAGAATTGTTCGCCCACACGTTCGGGATCGTCCTGATCATTTTTGGCATCTGGCACCTCAGTCCTGATCGAAGAAAATTCATACCGCGATTGATCGCATGTGCATTCTTCCCATCGGTAACTGCTCAGATCATCAAGCTGTGCGTCGCGCGTCATCGCCCGACGACGTTTTTGGATGACTCGCTCGTTCCCCAATGGCCCGGATCGACCGATGTGACGTGGCTTGGCGCTGGTTCTGATGTCGCCATGAATGTTCAATACGCAACGCAGTCTTTCCCATCAGCTCACGCTGCCATCGTTTGCGGAATGGCAATCGGATTGAGCTTTGTTTACCCACATGGCCGCAAGCTTTTTTTCGCCGTCGCGGTGATTGCCGCAATCCAACGCGTGATCTTTTTCGCTCACTGGCCCAGCGACGTCGCTGTGGGTGCTTCGCTCGGATTCCTGATCGCCGGCGGACTGGTTCAAGACTGGGGCATCGGTAGCTTGTGCGGACGCTTCGAAAACCGAAAGCGCGATTCGACCGAACTTCACGTACTCGACAACTCCCCCCGAATCGGTTCCGAGCAGTCCCGTCGGTCGGCGGCATAAGGCAAACTGGTTTGGGGAAGCAAGACTATCTTTCTGGCCTATTGCGTCCAACACTTGTTGAGTCGTCGTGAAAACGGAACGTTGACGTTACTCAGAGCTACTCCCAACGGCTACCTGGAAGCAGGCCGATTGGGAAGAAGCCGATCGGAAAACAACAATTCCGAAACTGTTCCGCCCTAACCAGCGCGGATGGCGCCAACGATCTCCCGCGGAATACTTTAAGTCGGCGGCAAGCAGAAGCTGATCTGCGATGACCTGTCTGTCAATTCCTGAATGAACGACCGCAGCAACAGTTGATTCGCTACGTACGGCGACACAGCACGCGTGAACCCGCAAAAAGCTTAGCCAGAACGAAAAGTCCGCATAATCCCGCTTCCTGAAACAGGCCGGAAATGCGAAGCGAAAAGACCGAAAATAACTTCTGTTTGGATGAGAACAAATTGAAGTCGGCACGAACATGGATTTTTTGCATGCAGAAACGTAAGCGCTACCGGAAGAGTCAGTCCTACGAACCACTGGAACCACGTCGGCTATTGACTTGCAATCACGTTGTACTTGATCCGGGACATGGCGGAAACTCAAGTGCAGACGACTTGAGTGGTTCGACCTGGAACGGCGCGACTTCTACCAGTGGACTGCTTGAAAAAGATCTTGTCCTTGAACTCGGAGAACGCGTACGACAAGCGTTGGTTGATCAGGGTTTTGAAGTTTCGATGACACGCACCGAAAACTTCAATCTTTCAGCTGCCGACCGCGCAGCAGTTGCGAGGGACTTGGTCAGCGACGACACGAATCAGATCTTCTTCCTGAGCCTACACTTCAACGAGCTCAACTCACAAAGGCGGGGCACCGAAACTTTCTACGCCGACAATCCGGATTCGACAAACTTCAACCTGGCTCAGGACCAAACTTTCGCGGGGATCATTCAAAAGTCCATTCTGGCGGGGATCAAACAATTCGGTGGAGTCGATCGTGAAGTCAAGCCCGACTCGAACGCACAGGATTCGCCACTGGAAGTTCTTTCAGATGTAAACTTTGGAAATTCCGCGGATCGCCAGGCCGTGATTTCCGCTCTCGCCGAGATCGATTTTATCGACAATCGCGACGTCGATGCGATACTGACCAGCGAATACCGGCGGGACATGTTCTTTGGAGAAATTGCCCGCGGGATCGCCGCCGGGATTGATAAAGCCCAACAGACATTTTGCGAACAGTCCAGCATTGTCGAAGTCATTGATCGTTCAGACAGCATGGACACCGAAGGCAGGATTGAAGCGACGAAGACTGCAGCCAGCCGTCTGGTTGGGCTCGTGGATGACGGCGTTGGGATCGGCATTGTTAGCTACGCTTCCGACGCGACAACCGATTATCAGCTCACAAAGATCACGGACCAAACGATTCGGGAGGAGGCCTTCCAGGCAATTGACGCCATCCAGCCGGGCGGACTCACGGCCATTAGCGAGGGTGTAAGACTGGCTGACATTGAACTGGACCGTTTTGCGAACGACGACAATCAAGCCATGATCGTCATGACGGATGGTTCGCACAGCAATTCCGAGGATCCAACTTCTGTCATCGAATCGGAAGTGGACCAGGGCGTCCGGGTCTTTACCATTGGACTTGGCGACGACGCGGATGCGCAAACTTTGCACGCCATGGCCAATGCCCGAAACGGAGAGTTCTTCCACGCCACTGCGAGCTCGGATCTGAACCGAATCCATCAGCTCATTCACGGTGAAGTCAGTGGAGCCTTAACGATCCTTGACTCCCGCGGGCAACACAGTGAGCCGGGGTTTGAGCAATACAGAACTTTCCAGGTCGACCCGTCGACGACTTCGACAACCATTGGATTGTCGTGGGTTGAAAGCGACATTGATCTGGAAGTCATTTCACCAAGCGGAGCCGTTTACAATCGGCACACAATCGAAAGTCAACTTGACGCGAAATTTGCGTCAGGCGATGGATTTGAGTCGCTGGAAATTGCTTTTCCAGAATCTGGCTATTGGTCTGCGCGTGTCAGTGTCGCGGAAGAGGCTGAAACCGGCACGGACTACAACGTGCTGATTCAGAATGACTCGATACTGAGCTCTTCTGCGATGATTTTAAACGAGCTGGCCAAAACAACCACGGTTTTTGAAACAGGACAATCCGCTACGCTCGCCCTCAAGTTGGAGGATGTGAGCGCTGTCGTCAACGCGACTGTATTTGCGAGAGTCACAGCACCCAATGGACTGGTTTATCGCATTGAACTGTTGGATGATGCGACTAACGGCGACGAGATCGCTGGCGATGGCATCTACACGGTCGAGTTTGACGATCTGAACACGGCTGGGCATTACCACGTCAGATACGAAGTTTCAGGCTACTCTTCATTCAGTTTTCCTTTCACCGCCATCGATTCCAGGCAGATTTTTGCGTTCGGAGAAGACGCCGTCAAAACGGAGCCTCCGCGAGTAACAAACGTGTACAGCAGAGCCGAAACGATTGGTAGCGTTTCCCCGCAGGAGAATGCGTTGCTGATTGCAAGGTTCGTTGACGTGGATCCAGGCGAGTCCTATTCAGCGACGATCGACTGGGGCGATGGGGTGCAAGAAACGATTGAAGTCCAGGACATTGGCGACCGCTATGAGATCCGGGCTAATCATTCGTATACGTCGGCAGGCCGATTCCCTGTAAGCATCGTTTTCAGTGACGGTTCTGACACAACCATGACGTCAACCTATCTCTACGTTTCGGGAACTGGTCTGTACGGCGATACGGTTTTTGTCATCGGGAGCGAAGGTTCTGACACGATAAAGATCTTCGACCGTGGGCCGCAGCTGGAGGTTCTTGGTGAATTGAACGGACAGGCTGAATCCTCGCAGCGGTTTGAATTGTCTGATGTTTCACGGGTAAGAGTTTACTCCGGTGACGGCAACGACCACGTTACCAGTCAAAGCCAAACCGTTCCGCTTGAAGCCTGGCTTGGAGACGGCGATGATCGCGCTGTTGGCTCACTGTTGGGAGACTACTTGCTTGGTCAGTCAGGCGACGACACGATTTACGGACGTGACGGAGATGATCGAATCAATGCAGGCCCGGGAACGAACCAGGTTTTTGGCGGATTCGGAAATGACCACCTTGCCGGCGGCAGTGGAGATGACTTGATTTATGGCGACCTCGGCAATGACACAATTCACGGACTTGCCGGGAACGACAGGTTGTACGGACAGAGCGGCAACGATCTGATCTCCGGGGGGGCTGGAGATGATCAAATCTGGGGAGGGGATGACGACGACGAAGTCTACGGGTTGTATGGGATGGACCTGATTATCGGCGGACTTGGCTCTGACTCATTGTTTGGCAGCCAGGATTCGGATGAGATTTATGGATCGCCCGGAGACGACTGGCTTGATGGTGGGCCTGGTATCGATTTGCTTGACGGCGGTCCTGGAGACGACCGCGAAGTCAACGGGGAGCTCTAGCCGCACCGCGTTTAATAGATCGTGGAACAGTGCGCAAACTCACGCATGCTTTAGCGTCTTGGATGCGCAAAGCTGCGGCGATAGAGTACGCGTTCAATCCACTCCAGCGAACCGTCGGTAAGAAATTCGGCTCCGCTGGCCCGTTCGTAGTGCCAGTTTCGATCGGTCGGCACCATCGAATCGCAATGAGGCCACGGCGCAAAAGGATCGCGGCCAAGTGCATTGGCCAGGCGGCTGGAATCCATCGTCACATCGCCGGCTCGCGGCGGCATTGGTCCGGCTTCAATTCGCGGACAACCAATCAGCAGCTCAGGATCGTAGCCGCCGACCCGGTTTACGATTTGAGCAATCTCGTACAACGACAATCGCCGCGGCCCGCCACAATGAAAGATGCCAGACATGTCGCTGACGGCAACTTCTTCAACGACTTCGTTAAGACACTCGACAAACGTCGGCGTTCGCACTTCGTCAAAATACAACGTCGCCGGTCGGCCTTTCGCAAACCGGTTCTGAATCCAATCGATGGCTCCGGCGTGACCGTTGAAGCTGATCCCCATCGGCAGCGAAATACGCAAAATGCACGAATCGGGGCGGCGATCCATCACCAGTTGCTCGGCTTCGACCATCGTACGGCCGTAGACCGTGACGGGATCCGTCGGGTCGGTTTCGATATGACCGCCCTGCCCTGCTCCGGAGTAAACGAGGTCAATCGAAAGATGAACCAGCCGAATGTCGGTGCCTTCGATCACGTCGAGCAGATGGCTTACGTTGGTGACGTTCAACTGCTGAGCCATCTCTGGATCGCATTCGCACGCCTTGAGTGCACAGCTCCCTCCGCAATTGATGACGGTCCGCACATTGTTCGTTGCCAGAACTTCACGAATCTGGTCCACCTCGGAAAGATCGTGGCCGACGATTCCATCACCCGTCAGGTTCCAGTTCCGACGCGGGCGCTGACCGATGACTTGATCGCCATACCGATCGCGAAACCAGTGAAAAGCGTTGTAGCCGGAAACTCCGGCGATGCCACAGACCATCATCGGAAGCCGAGCGTGGTCGGCAAGAAATCTTGGACGGCTCAAATCCTGAATTGTGTGAGTTGGGTTCACGGTTTAGTTTGTGTAGAGAAAGTTTTGTCGCGTTAGGATATCTACGACCTCAATTTCTGTCCAACTGAGTTCATGAAACCGATTCGAACCAAAATCTGCGGCATTACGCGCACCGAAGACGCCGTTTCTACGCACGAATCGGGTGCCGATGCGATTGGGCTGAACTTTTACGAGCGTAGCAAGCGATTCGTCAGCCCTGAATTGGCTCGAACGATCGCCGAGTCAGTCAGCGGCAAGATCGCCGTCGTCGGCGTTTTTGTCAATTCGACGGTCGCAGACATTTGCGAAATCGTAGCGCTGGTTGGTTTGAGCCACGTTCAATTTCATGGCGACGAAGAGCCTTCGATCGTTGCGGAATTGAAAGCGAACCAACCAGAAACGAAATCCATTCGAGCCGTCCGAATCATGGACAACGATTTCGAGAAAGCGCAATCTGAAATCGATCAGTGGCAAGACGCCGGCGTCGATGCGATTTTGCTGGACGCCGCATCGGCAGGCTCGTTTGGCGGAACAGGCAATCAGCTGGACTGGGATTCGATTGAGCGGCTCAAAATTTCAGTGCCGTGGCTGTTGGCCGGTGGATTGAATCCGGACAACGTTGCGATGGCGATCGCTGCCTGTGAGCCCGGCGGAGTCGATGTCGCGAGCGGCGTGGAATCCGGTCCGGGAATCAAAAATGCTACTCTGGTTCGAAAATTTGTATCCGAATCCAAACCAAATTGAGCGACAAGCCTGTGTCTGAACTTAATCCTTATGCCCCGGCGCCAGTTGACCAGACCAAGACTCCATTGGCTGTTAGCGAATTGCCACTTGCAACGCTTTGGCAACGTTTCGCTGGAAATTTCATCGACTCGATCCTGCTGTTACTCGTGATGATGGTTCCCTATTTCGTTTTGATCATGGTCTACGGGATCCTCGTCGACCCGAGCTATTTTGAGACCGCTTCGCTCGAACCGAGGCACCTGCAGGACTTTGTGGCAGAAACAGTTCTGATGCTGATCTCCCTCACCGCGGCTTTCTTTTTGCTCAACGGATATCTACTGGCCAAGCAGGGACAAACCATCGGCAAACTGGCGATGAAAACGAGAATTCTGGGAGATGACAATCAGCTGGTGCCGCTGGGACGGCTATTCCTGATGCGATACCTTTGGCTGTGGCTGATTACTATCATCCCGGTAATCGGAGGACTGATTGGGCTGGTCAATGCTGTGTCGATATTTGGCGCGGACAGAAAATGCCTTCACGACAAAGTCGCATCGACCAAAGTGATTTCTCTTCGCGGCTAATGCTTGGCAAACGCAAGTCCGAACAAGCGCACTATCGTTAAACCGATTGCGAGACCACGCGACGATGCCTCATCGGTTTTGACGCTGAGTTTTCTGGTTCAGGTGAGGAGCCGGCACGGTCCCTTCGGCATTAGCTTCGTCGTGAACTTTGGAAATCACGTCGCCCTTGCCGATCACGACAATGCCGCTTTCGGTGACGGTCAAACCCCGTTTCCGATCGGCCTCGAGATCGAAACCAATTCGCGTGCCCGATGGAATGCTGACTCCTTTGTCGATGATCGCGCGCCTGACTTGAGCGTGACGACCTACCGTGACGCTGTCGAACAGAATCGAATCGGAGACGTTGGCGAAGCTGTTGATGCGGCAATGCAGTCCGACGATCGAACGTTCTACTCGACCTCCGGAAATGATGCTGCCGGGACAAACGATCGAGTCCGTTGCCATGCCCACACGGCCTTCTTCGTCGTCTCCGCCAAAGACGAATTTTGGCGGCGGACAGTTTTCCTGGAACGTGCGAATCGGCCACTGCTGATCGTACATATTCAGCATCGGATCAACGCTAATCAAATCCATATTGGCGTCGTAGTAAGCGTCGATCGTGCCGACGTCTCGCCAGTACGCCTGCGACTTACGATTTTCATCCTGAAACGGAAATGCGAACACACGATGCGAATCAATCACCGACGGAATAATGTTCTTGCCGAAGTCCCGTTGGCTGTCAGGCTGGTTCGCGTCTCGAAGCAGTTGTTCAAACAAAAAGCGAGCTGAAAAAACATACACGCCCATGCTTGCCAGGCATTGGTTCGGATCACCGGGGATCGATTTCGGGGCATCCGGTTTCTCCTCAAATCCGACGATGCGATTTTGCTCGTTGACTTGCATCACGCCAAACGATTTCGCTTCCTCGGGATCGACTTGCAAAGCCGCGACAGTCAGGTCGGCTTTCATTTTTTCATGGTAGTCGACCATCGCGCCGTAGTTCATCTTGTAGATGTGATCGCCGGCAAGGATCAGAACGCTGTTTGGTTTCTCTTTTTCAATCGTGTAGATATTCTGATAGACCGCGTCGGCAGTCCCCTGATACCAGTGCTCGTCGATACGCTGTTGCGGAGGAACGATGTCGATGAACTCGCCAAGCTCCCGGCAGAAAAACTGGCGCCAGCCGGTGTTGATGTGGCGATCGAGACTGATGGCTTTGTACTGAGTCAGCAACAGAATCTTACGGATGCCACTGTTGAGGCAATTCGATAGCGCAAAGTCCGCGATCCGATAGCCGCCACCAAAAGGAACGGCGGGCTTGGCGCGATCGCGAGTCAGCGGCTCAAGTCGTGAACCTTTTCCGCCGGCAAGAATGACGGCCATTACATCTTTCATCGAGTTCTCCTCCGCAAATCGAATGCTGTATCTCGAATCGAACTCGTCGAACTAACGCTCGAAAATTTGCGATTGGAGTACGCACACTGGCTACATTCAGGGTATCGACGAGTTGACCCGGAAGAGATGCTGGCTTCCAATCAAACGCTTTCGATTCAGTGTCAAAGGCTTCCGGTATTCGGGATTGTAGCTGAGACACGATGGATTGTGTTAGTCGGACGTCAACCTGACGCATGCACCTTATGAACGTCGACGGAAAACCCTCGCGGCCAACGATTGGCAAACATCGTTCGGATTGGCGCGATTTCACGATCGTGATTCCGGCTCACAACGAAGAGAACTATTTGCCGAATACGCTGGCCACGGTTCAGCAGTCGCTGCAAGAGATCGATCATCCGGCGAAAGTTGTCGTCGTCAACGACGCGTCTACAGATTTGACGCGAGAAGTCGCGATCGAACATGGTGCTGAAGTCATTGATGTCAGCTTGAGAAACATTGGCGCCGTCCGAAACGCGGGTGCTCGGACCTGCGACACTCCGTGGCTGTTTTTTCTTGACGCCGACACGCTGCTACCTGCTGCGACGCTCGCCGCGGCATTGGATCAGCTCGCCAAGGGCGCGGCTGGTGGCGGAGCGGCTGTTGATATCGCTCCGGAGATCAAACTGTCGGTTGTGAAGTGGGCGATGTTCTACGCCGTCAAGATCGGTTGGCAATCGATCGGAGGTTGGGCTGCTGGATGTTTTATGTTTTGCCGCAAAGACGCGTTTGAGGCTTTCGGTGGATTCGATGAAGATTTCTATGCGATCGAGGAGCTTTTCTTTAGCCGCGGCATCGCCTCACAAGGCAGATTCTCAATGCTTCGGCAGTCCGTCGTAACGTCGGCTCGCAAGCTGGAAGCCTATTCCACGCTGGAACTATTACGGTTTGTAACATTGCCGATTATGCAGCCTACGACCTTATTCAAGTCTAAAGTAGGCTTGGAACTCCTTTACGACGATGAAAAGGCCAGATGATTTAAGCCGGACAACTGGGCAATTAATCCCGAACAACTGGGTGAACCTCCACATCTGTCATATTTTTGCCAGCTTGTAACCGCGAGGCTTCCAATTCCGATCTATGGAGATATTATGGAAGCCTACATTGTATTGAACATCAAGATTGTGCGTGGGTCTATTTAATGCGTCAGCTGTACTGCACAACTGGAATTGCATTCTCCGCGTTGTTTCTCGCGATGGCCTGTTTGTTTGCTTCCTCATCCGCTGATGAAGTGATCATCGAAGAGGGCCTCTCAAGAGCCAACATCGCGATCGGCGACTATTCTTGCTCGCCCTGCTTGTCCAAGCTCGTTGCGGCATCTTTTGAAATGAAGGGTGACCAAAATCTGGGGACCGTTGAGCTCACCGCCGGCGAACTATGGCAGTTCTTCAATGACAACGGCTATGACTCAGTCAACACGATGACGTTGTTTCTGGACGTCGACCAGATTTCCAGCGAAGACAGTTTCAATCTTTCGAAACTGAACGTTCAGATCCAAAGCCCGATTGGTGGAAACCTGCTGACCGACACCAACTTGGGTGCTCATCAGATCATCGTTCCGGGCTACGAAACTTCTTCGTCCCGACCAGAAGCCGAATTGAAGTTCGATCTGGGCTACGATTTCATGAAGCTGTTTACTCCCGAAAGCACAGAACTGGTCCGCGTGAGCATCAATACACCAGTCGACGGAGCGTTGGCTCCGACGTTTCATCTTACGGCGAACGATGGTGTTTTCGGCCAAACGAATCTTGGACAGATGTTCATGTTCGTGCTCTTTTGGGGTGCGGTTTTCCTTGTGCTTCTCCGCTGGATGAAGCCTGTTCGAACTGCGATTCCAGTCCGACCTGTTACGGCACGTCCTATCGCGGTCCGTCAACGCACGGCGTAGAACGCACTGCTACCGACGCTGCCGTCTCGCTTCGTAGAACATCGCTGCTGCCGTTGCGGACACGTTCAAACTGTCGGCGATACCCAGCATCGGCAACTTTGCCATTTGAAACTCGCCTCGAACCCACGCATCGCTGACGCCCTTGGCTTCGTTGCCCAACACGATCGCGGTTTTCTTCGTCAGATCAGCTTCATAGAAGTCTGTCGCGCCCTGAAGCGACGCCACGATGACCTGAAACTCATCGTCAATCAACCGCTGCCGCAACGTTTCTGTATCAATCACGCTACCGGGCACCGAAAAGCACGTCCCAAGACTTGAACGGATCGTGTTCGGGTGGAACCAGTCGGTCAGCGGATCGGCGACGATCAATCCGTCGAGCCCTGCTCCGTCTGCGCTGCGCAAAATCGCGCCCAGGTTCCCAGGTTTCTCGATGGACTCGACGACCGCGATGATCGGAGCCGGAGACTGATCGAAGACGCGATCCATCGAAAGTTCTGGCCGATCGGCAGTCATCACGATCCCGTCGGTTCGATCTCCAAAGCAAATCTTTTCAAACAGCTCTGTCGGCACCAAACGAGTCAAGGACTCGAACCCAGCAACCAACTCGCGAATCTCAGTCAGTATTTTCGCGTCCGCCAGAGGCTCGCAAACGAAGATCTCGTCGGGTGCAACTCCGGAACGAAGCGCTCTCAGAATTTCACGACTGCCGAACACCGCGATGCGGTTTTGCTTCTGCCGACCTCGAGAACTGTGAAGCTTGATCAGCTTTTTAATTCTGGGGTTCTGGTGGCTCGAGATGACTTCCACGATTAGTCCTCCACCACGAATCGGGCACAATCTCCCGAAGGCAATGTTCGGCCATCGTTGGTATTGAGCGACAACGCAAACGCCTCGAACTTCTCACTGTGCGACGCGAATTGACGCTCCAGAACGAACTCAAGATCAGACGCGTCCCAAGTCGGCGTGTGGCAGCTCAAGATGACCATCTTCGGATCAGGACAAAGCGCTTTCGCGAGTTCAACAAGATCTTCGAGGTCGCGTTCAATCTTCCAGGTCTCGTTCTTTTTGCCGCGGCCGAATGAAGGAGGATCAGCCACGAAGATGTCGTAGGAGTTGCCGCGTTTGATCTCGCGTTGCACAAACTTCATCGCATCCTCGACGATCCAACGAATTGGTCGGTCCGCCAATCCGGATTTCGCTGCGTTTTCGCGAGCCCACGTAACGACGCTGGAGGCCGAATCGACATGAGTGATGTGAGCACCCGCCGCAGCGAGGGCCAATGTCGAGCCACCGGTGTAGGCAAACAGATTGATCGCTTTTTTGCCTGAAACTACGTCCGCGTGTTTCGCAATCCAATCCCAATTCGCAGCCTGTTCCGGAAACACACCGACTTGCCCGGTTGGCGTTTGTCGCAGCGAAAACTGGCTCTGACTGTGCGATGTAGCCCATTCCGAATCAAGCTCGCCGTGCCAACGACAATCGCCATCGCGACTGTCAAAACTCGCATCGACTTCGACTTCGCCCAGCGGCATTTTTGGCTCAAACATTTCGACCGAAGGACTTTCTCGCGCCACGATCCTGTCGCCAAAACGCTCGACCTTCGTGCCGTCTCCGAAATCAATCAGCTCGTACTGTTCCGACTCAAACACTAGTGCCAAATCCATAGCTTGGGAAACGACTGCTGCAATCGAGTGACCGCCAGATGGGAGACTTCTGTGTTCCGCACGACGAGACACTGCAAATACTTGAGCTGATAAAGCTGTTCGATCGTCTTGTCAGTAATCAGTGTGCCTTCGAGGTCCAACACCTGCGCCGACCGGAACTCTTTTTGAGCAATCAGCTGTTCGTCGGTGATGGCTTCGCCGTGAAAGTCGACCACGTTTCGGTTTTTAAGCTTCGCGTCGATGCCTTTCCATTTTCTCGACCGGCAGAAGGCAAGAATTCCGTTCCAAAACGGCTTTTGAAACCACGCGAGCCTGGCGTTTCCGTCACGCAAAAACTGGTAGCCCTTGTACGCCAATCCAATGTACAGCAGCAACATCGCCAGCATAATCAGGAAAAAGAAACCTCCCATAAAACCGCCCATGACGAAGAGCGCGAACGCCATCAGAGCACTGAGCAGCATCGGGATCGCAATGTTTGCCGCCATGCACAGCAGGTTCATCGGCACGCCTTCGGACAGGATTTGGGAGAACCAGAGCATCATGCCTGCGGGCTCCATTTCCATTTCTTCGAGCGACTGATTTGCTTTTGCGAACCGCGGTCGAACCCAACGGCATTCGCCACAGACGCCGCGGCTGTCGAGGACGCCGCCGCACTTGGGGCAACGCTGCGATTTGGCTTTCGGAGCAGCCGCTGTCGGACGCTGCCTCGACTGAGCGATCAAGGCTTCTTCTTCCAACGATGCCGGAGCCTTTTTCGCAGCAGAATTTGCAGCGCCGGACTTCCCGGGATTCGCTGACTTTCGCGGATTCGGTTTGCCTTCAGGACTCCCTTGATCGGAGGACTTTCGTTTGCCTGCGCCGCGAGCTTTCTTTGGCACGGGGACTTCGCAGTCCTGTTTGCAACGAGGGCAGCTGACGATCATTCCGGCGTCTTCGGCGTCCGCTTGCATGCGTTGTCCGCAAACGGTGTACTGGCCTGTGGCAGCGTCAAAACGCGAGTAGTTGCCGCAGCGAAATTCAATCAGCATGGCAAACGTTCTGGAGAATTTGCACGAAAGGACGAGTTCAATTCATGTTAGCACAAACCGTTCCCGCAGGAAAAATCGGCCTGTGATTGGCAGCCAGAACGGCAAAGAAAAAAGCGAGTTGCCCGACTAGGACTCGAACCTAGAATGACGGTACCAAAAACCGTAGTGTTGCCATTACACCATCGGGCATCACGCTTCATGTGACTAAGTCAAAGACTCTGCCACGTGTTTTACGAAGGGCAAGTTTTAACAAATATTGTTCGCGCAAAAAATAGGTCTTTCGACAAATTTTACCAAAACCACCCATTCGATTTGCGAAACCTCAAACCCTGCCGCGAATCATGCGTTTTCCCGTCTGAATAAACGGTCTGGAAAGAGTCGAGTTGACGTAATTAAGACTCGACTCGCATCTTGTCGCCGCCTCCGACCAGCCACACGATCCATCCGATCAGCGAAACGAACAGAATGCACAACCGGTAGCAGATCGCCACAATGACGCCGCTGGATGCCCCGTAGCTTTCGTACATCGCGGCCAATGCGACTTCCATGCCTCCGACGCCGCCAGGCAGCGGAATCGAATTGGCGACCATCGCTATCGGAGCGATGACCATGTGCTGAACAAACGAGGGAGGTGATTCGGAAACGCCTAGCGAGACCAGCCAAATCGTGGTGGCGAAAAGCAGATTGGAAGCGATGCTGAAGACGATCGCCATTCCGATGGCTTTCTGGTTCTTGCTGTACAAGGCAGCCGCCTCCATGCCTTGATCGATCAAGTCGCCGACTTTCGGAAGCTTTGTCAGCGCTCGAAACGGAGCGAATTTGCGAATGCCGGGGAACATCAGAAACGCCATCAGCCCGATGGCTCCAAGCAGACTCAAAATTCCAGCAGTGTTGCAGATACTGGCGATCGCCAGTTGTTCTTTGGTCTCCGCGGCGTTTCCAAAATAGCCATTGATCTGCCAGGCGAGTCCGGCGAATCCGCACATGACCATCAGGCCGATCGCGCGGTCAATGAACACGCTGAGAATCGCTTCGGGAACGCGACCTTTCTTGGTTCGTGCGGCGTAAAAGGCTCGCAGTGAATCGCCTCCGACGACTCCGAAGGCAACGACGTTGAAGAAGGCGCCGATGAAACCGAGCTTGATCGCTTCGCCAAGTGTAAGGTCGAGCCGGATGGCGTTGGCCAACCACTGCCATCGGAGGTAGCTGAACATGAACGCCGTCGTCATGGTGGCGAGGGCCGCAGCGAGCCACCAGAAGTTCTTTTCCTGCTCAAGGAAAGCGGTAAATTGATCGCGTCGCGAATAGATCAGGTAGGTCAAAAGCCCGATCGAGGCGATGTACTTCAGTATCGTGACAATGGTTTTTGGGTTCACGATCGTCGTCGGTCGCCAACGGAAAAGAAACAAAAAAAGCACTCGCATATCGGCAAGTGCTTTGAGTAATTCGCTTACTGGTGTCTAGCGTCTTGCCGCCAACATGCGGTTTCGCTTGGAGCGACGCTCAGCTCGCAGACGAGCGCGTCGTTTGGTTTCGCTTGGCTTTTCGTAGAATTCGCGACGACGCATTTCCTTCTTGATGCCACTGCGCTCAACAAGCTTCCGAAATCTTCTTACAGCCTCCTGAATTGATTCTTTTTCGCGTACCAGCAGCTTTACCATTGTTTCTCCAAAAAATTGTTTTTCATTAAGCGTTCTCCGAACGAAGGACAGAACGGGCGTCTCAGTGGGTGCGGCGCACAACTCCACCGGCGGCATGATTCGAGCCGCAGATTATAGGAAGTTTTCGATCGTACTGTCCAGCGGAAACCAACTGAATCCCGGTTTTTCACCAAAATCATCAGTTTTTCCCGACCGTAAAGGTTGACGTGGTTTATCTGACTGGGACTTTCGTTCGTATTGGCAGATTCGAGGCTCGGCAGGTCGATAGTTCAAACGTCGACTTCCTCTAGCCGGAATGCAATGTCTGAGCCATCTCAATCAAACGATCCGCGTGCGAATCTCATTGAAGAGCTTTTGACGCGTCAGGATGAAGTCATTCGCCGACTCGACGAGCTGGATACCCAATTGATCCGGACGATCGAGTCTATCAGGCCACCGCAAGACGCGGACGCTGAGCCGACGAAGAAAGCGGCTTAGCACGCCAGGGTTGAGCCAGGAAGTACCGAATACATAGTGCACTGCACCACGTTTCCTGTAGCTCCGCCGGGGCCCCGCCTTCTGGCTTCTGGCTTCTGGCTTCTGGCTTCTGAGTACTGGGTACTGGGTACTGGCTTCTGAGTACTGGCTTCTGAGTACTGGCTTCTGAGTACTGAGTACTGAGTACTGGGTACTGGGTACTCCTTATGACCTCCTTCTGCCGCTGACCGACGAAGCGAACCTCCGATTCCACCTCTCGCGGCTTCGTAAGAAAAAACACAACTCCCCCGCGCTCTCAACGCCACCGGCCTTCTCAACTCTTGCCCTCCAGGCAATTCCGCAAGCCAAACCAGCAACATTCCTGGCTCGCCTTCTCCTTCTCCGCAACACGCCCCGGATCTCAAATTTTCGCTGAGATTCCGCGCTCTACAGAGCATTTCTCAACAAGTTGCATCCCTAAACTCCTGCTCCAAGTCGCAGCGTTCTTTCCTGTCAAGACTTCCGCCAGGCTTCAAAAACGGGGCGACCCGACCAACCGCTATATCTTACGCATCGTTTCCAGTTTTCTTTTTTGATAGCAGCTATCCATTCAACCCGGAGCCCGCAACTATCCGAAGTTACCGAAAGCAAATTCACCCCTCAGGCGAATCAACACGGAGGATTCGCAAACTAGGGGCTGATCGGAATGGTGGCGATTAAGTTGACCGCCTCGTTCCCAGTCGAGAGGTGTACTGAGCTAAGGGTTGGCATGGCGAACGAATTCGCCCGACCAGGTGCCGCCTGCAAGGTTTGAAACGTCAGTAATTTTTGGAGATTCACTATGAAATTGGTTAGAAGTCTGCTGACTTCGGCTGCGTTTGCCGCGGCCATGATGTCGGCCAGCTTCAGCTTCGCTCAGTGTTGTGGTGGCGCAAGCTACGACACAGTGGGTGTTGCTGCCCCGGATGCGGGTTGTGGTTGTAGCTACACGGTTATGAAGACCGTTCGCCGGACCGTCAACGAGCAACAGCAAGTTACTCGTTACCGCACCGTTAACGAAACTGTTTACGATTCCGTTCAGGTTCCAGTAACCACGAACACTCGTGAAACACGAATGCGAACTGAGAACTATCAGGTTCAGGTTCCTGTTCAGGAAACAGTTATGCGAACTGAAAACTACACAGTCAAGGTCCCAAAGACCTCAACTGTTATGCGTTCAGAGCGTTACACTGTTCAGGTTCCTGTTCAGTCGACTTCGTATCGCACAGAGAACTACACTGTTCAGGTTCCAACCTGCTCAACAATCTACGTTGATCAGCCTTACACTGTTCAGGTTCCTGTTCGCGAAACCACCTACAAGACAGTGAACTACACAGTTCAGCGTCCTGTTCGTGAAATGAAGCAACGAACTGTAAACTACACGGTTCAGCGTCCTGTTCGTGAAACTCGTCAAAAGACGATCACTTCGATGGTTCGTCGTCCTGTCACAGTCAACAAGACTCGCACTGTAAACTACACAGTGAAAGTTCCTGTAACTGAGACTCGCATGCGTACTGTTACAGAAACAGTTCGCACACCTGTAACGGAAACAAAGTACCGCACGGTCACTTCGACCAAGCGAGTTCCTTACACAGAAACGAAAAACGTTACTGTAAACGGTGGTTCTTACCAAACTGTTACTGAGGTTATCCCAGGACAGACTTACACTCGTACTGTTGGTGGCGGAGCTGCTGGCGGATACATCGGTGGTGGTGCTGCAGGCGGAATCCTTGGTGGCGGCCTCCTTGGTGGCGGCGGAATCCTCGGTGGAGGAAACGGCGGCGGACTTCTCGGTGGCGGACTGCTTGGCGGTTGCGGTTGCAAGAAGAAACGTGCTGCAGCAGCCGATTGCGGTTGTGCTGCACCCGTTGCAGATTGTGGCTGTGCTCCAGCTCCAGTCGCTGATTGCGGATGCGAACCAGCTCCAGTAGCTGATTGCGGATGTGAGCCAGCTCCGGTTTCTTGCCCACAGACAATCACTTACCGCACTCCTGATCGTACGGTTTGCAAAAAGGTCTGGGTTCCATCTTGCGAAACAAAGCAAGTTTGCGTTACCAAGTACCGTTGCGAAAAGACTTGCAAGCAAGTTCCTTACACAGTAACCAGCTACAAGTGTAACACTGTCTCAAAGCAGGTTCCTTACACCGTAACTTCTTACCGTTGCGAAACTCGCTCGAAGCAGATTCCATACTGCGAAACTACTTTCGTCTGCGAGCCAGTAACCAAAGTTGTTAACTACTGCGTTACCAAAATGGTTTGCGAGCAGAAGTCTCGAGTCGAGAACTACTGCACAACCAAGATGGTCTGCGAAACAAAGACCAAGCAGGTTCCTGTTTGCTCAACTCGCATGGTCACTCAAACTCGTAACCGCAAGGTTGCACAAAAAGTTACCAAAATGGTCAACGTGACTAAGTGCCGCAAGGTTCCTTTCACAACGACTCGTATGGTCAACCAGTGCCGCACACGTCAAGTTCCACAAACTGTTACTACAATGGTTTGCGAAACTCGTCAGCGTCAGGTTCCAACAACTGTTACTCGCATGACTTGCGAAACTCGCTCACGTCAGGTTCCTTACACAGTATGCGTTCCAAAAACAGTCATGCAGACTGTTCAGCGTCCACGCACTGTTTCCAAGCAGGTTCCTTACACAGTAACGGTTTGCGTTCCACGCACAATCGAAGAGCAAGTTCCTGTAACTGTTAACGCTGCTCCAGCTGCATCTTACGATGCTGCCGGAATGGGCGGAGCAATCATCGACGGTGGCTACGCTGCTGACGGTGGAATGATTGTTGATGGCGGATTCGGTGCCGGTTACGGTGCTGGAATGGCTGGTGCCGGTTACGGTGCAGGCTGTGGCAACGGTGTTGGTTCACGTCTTGGTGGTCGCCTTCGTGGCCTCATCGGCAAGATCCGCGGACTGTTCGCTGGTTGCGGATGCAAAGCTAAAGCATCTGCTTGCGGATGTGCAGCTCCAGCAGCTCCTTCTTGCGGTTGCGGATGCAACTAGTTGAAGCGGAAGCGTTATGTCCAATAACGCGAGACGTTTTCAACCCAGGAAGTATTCTGGTCTGAAATTGACAGCCCGGGCATCATGCTCGGGCTGTTTTTTTGCGCTGTCAGGTTTTCCGCGTCCCAATCGCCCAAACGGTTCGCGCCGACCCCGCTCACGATCACAATGGAGTCTTCACCGAACAGACCTACCATTGAACGGAAATTATCATGGGCACGAGAAGAACATTTCTGCAGCAGTCCGCGGCCGTCTCGGCACTGCCTTTTGTATCCTCCATCAGCCAACCGTTTGCTCGACTGGCGAACAGGAACTCAAGGCTGCAATACGCCCTCATCGGAGCCGGCGGCAACGGAACCCGAACCGCTCCGGTGGCGCAAAAATTCGTTGACATGGTTGCCATCTGCGACGTCGACACGCGTCATCTTGAACGCGGCAACGAAATGCTGACCGGTGGCAAAGCCGACACATATCGCGACTATCGAAAGGTCCTTGCTCGCGACGACATCGATGTGGTGCAAATCTCTACGCCCGATCATTGGCACACGAAAATTCTGATCGAAGCGATGTTGGCCGGAAAAGATGCCTATTGCGAGAAACCGTTGACGCTGACGATCGACGAGGGCAAGCTGATTCGCAAGGTACAAAAGGAAACGGGTCGGGTCGTCCAGGTCGGCACGCAACAGCGCAGCAGCTTTGACTTGTTCAACAAAGCTCTCGCCATCATCGCCGACGGACGGCTTGGAAAGCTACACACTGTCACAACGAACATCGGATCCGGCGGCTGGAGTCCCGAGATCCCTTTGGCGGACGTGCCGAAAGAACTCGACTGGGACCGTTGGCTGGGTCCGTCGCCAGAGATGCCGTTTCGCTACGCTGTAGATCCGAAAAAACCAGATCGCAAGTACACCAACGGACACACGCAGTTTCGCTGGTGGTACGAGCATTCGGGCGGCAAGCTGACTGATTGGGGCGCCCATCACATCGACATTGCCATGTTGGGAATTGCGGCTGCTGGCCAAAACAACGATCCGGTTTCCGTTGAGGGAACTTCGAAGCACGCGGTTGAGTTCAAAGACGGCATTCCGCTTCAGGACGATCGTTACAACACCGCGCAGAAGTTTGATCTGTCTGTGGCATTTGCCGATGGAGATGTGAATTTGAAAATCCAAAACGGCGGCGACAACGGGATCCTTTTCGAAGGCGATCAAGGGCGTATTTTCGTCAACCGCGGCAAGTTGGTTGGAGCTCCTGTCGAAGGCCTGAAGGACAAACCGCTGCCTGAAGATGCCATCGCTAAAATCTATCGCGGGATGACAATAAACGGGAACAACCGGGACGCTCACTGGGCAAACCTGGTTGAATCGATCGAGAAACGTACGCTGCCGATCTCAGACGTGCACTCGCACATGAAAATGCTGAATGTTTGTCATCTGGCAGGCATCTGTTGCCGTTTGGGCCGCAAAATCCATTGGGACCAGGCATCCGAAACGATCACCGGCGACGAGTTGGCGGCTTCGATGATGAAGCGTCCCTACCGCGAGGGCTACGAGATTGACATGGGCACTTTGGTCGGTAACAAATAGCTCATGAACATTCTACAACTTGACCACGTCGCCCTTCATGTCTCGGACCTTGCCGTTAGCGACAAGTTCTACGGCGACGTTTTGCAACTGCCCGCAATTCCGCGTCCGGACTTTGATTTCCCCGGCGCGTGGTACTCGATCGGCAGCCACGAATTGCATTTGATTGGGAACCGCGACAAAGAGGTTCACTCTCATCATCGCGGCACCCATTTCGCGGTCCGTGTGAGCGACTGCGATGTTGTGGAGGAGCGTTTGACGTCTTGCGGGATCGACTTTATCCCCAAAACGCGTCCCGACGGTGCTCGACAGGTCTTCGTGCAGGACCCGGATGGGCACTTCGTCGAATTTACCCAGCCACCGGCCTGAGTACGCAGGTCGCTCGCTAGAAACGCGGCATTTTGCGTTGTTTCAGCTGCCGTTTGCTTTTTTTGAAAATCTTCCAAAGGTTTCTGCTCGGTCCGCGAATAACTCCGTAGGTCGTCTGAATAGTAAGGAGAAACCAGAAGATGCCATATCACGTCCCATTTGAGCACCGTCGTCGCCCCCAACCCGTTTACATCGGATTCGACGTCCCGCAACGCCCGCGCAGAAAGTTTAACTGGTGGGGTTTCTGGGGCCTGTTGATGTCGCTTGGCAGCTTCTTGACCGCCGGATTTGCATCGCCGCTTTCGCTGCTGGTCAGCCTCAACGGGATGCGAAAAAAGAAAGGGCCACGAAAGGCTGCGACCGCCGGAACGGTATTCTCCTTGATGGGAATCCTGTTGGCCGGTTCGATCGTAACGTTCGCCGTCAACGAAGAACATGCTCATCGCCAAAAGCGGATGGAGCGAAAGCTGCAGCGTGAAGTTGCGGCTCAGGTAGAAGAAACGCAAGTCGCAATCGCGATCGCCGAACGCGAGCTTGATGAGTTCCGTGGCGAGACGGGATACCTTCCAACCGGAATCGATGGCAACATGTTGATGCTCAAGCACACCGATGCGTGGGGCAAGGAAATTCGCTACGACGCGGAAGCCTCTCCTGCGTTGCTGCGAAGTGCCGGCCCCGACCAGACTTACAACACCGATGATGATGTAACGTCAGAGGTTGAGGGCGAAGTTGATTCCAGCGGCGCGATTGAAGTTCAATAGCCATTGCGGTTTGCCGAAGACAGCCCGAGACGTGCTTGCGTCCGGTGCTGACGTTCGGTGAACGATCACGCAAGCGTCGGCCGGAACACTCTCCTTGCTTTGGCCCATCTTCTTCTGGTATGGCTGCAAAAATGCCAACCGGCTTTGTTCCCCGCGGAGCATTTCCCGGTAGAATGTTACCCGATACATTTGGGCTCATTCGGACACCATTTTATGCCAAACAGCCGTGAGGAACTCCAGCGCCTCAACGACGAACTTGCCAAGGTCAACCTTGAGCACGAGCGTAAGATTGCTGAATTGACTGAACTTACTGACGACATGAACAGTCTGTTCGCTTTGACGGACGTAGGCGTCGTCTTTCTCGATCGCAATCTCAACATCCGCCGATTTACACCGCGAATTGGTCAGACGATTGGTGTGACGGCCAGTGATCTTGGACGGCCGATCAAGCAGTTCATCGCTCGGTTCTTCATTGACGACGTCGACGATTGCTTTTCGACAGTATTGAAAACTGGCGACCGGGTTGAGCGAGAAGTTTCCGATCGCGACGGCGGATACTGGCTGCTCAAAATTATGCAGCACGCGACCAAAACGGGCAGCGAAGGCGTCGTTCTGACGATGGTTGACATCAAATCGGTGAAGGAGACGGATGCCAAGCTTGAGCGGTATCGCAGCATTATCGATTCCACGCATGAAGCCGTGATCGGCACGGACCTTGATGGATACATTCAGAGCTGGAATCAGGGCGCCGCTCAGCTTTACGGCTACACCGCGGAAGAGGCGACTGGCCAGCATGTCGCGATGCTGATGCCGGACTCGGTCAAGCCAGAAGTTCCCAAACTTTTGAAACAGGCGATTTCCGGAATCCCGATCAAGGGTTATCAGACCGATCGGATTTGCAAAGACGGAAGCACGATTCACGTCGCGCTCGCGGTTTCACCGGTCCATGATGCGTCCGGAGTCGTCGTTGGGGTTTCGAGCATCAGCCACGATCACTCGCAGCAGAGAAAAGCTGAACTTGAGCAGAAGAAGTTGGCGACGATCCTTGAGCTGACTTCTGATTTCGTCGGTGTCTGTGATGGAAACGGAACGACGCTTTCGATTAATGCTGCCGGCCGCAGAATGCTCGGGATCGATCCGGACTATGACATTGTTGGTGATCCGATCAAGAACTGGCACTCGCCTGAGGACTTGAAAGTTATTTTCGAAGAGGCGTTGCCGCAGTCAATCGAGAAAGGTGAATGGAGGGGAATCCTGAGCGCTGTGGATCGTCACGGTCACCAGACACCGCTCTCGGCAGTCATCATTGCCCATAAAGGCAGCGACGGTTCGGTCAACTATTATTCGATGGTCGGTCGCGACATCACGCAGCAGCTTCAGTTCGAAGACCAGCTCAAGGATCGCGAGATATTTCTTCGCCGCACCCTCGACGGTCTGTATGCGTTCGCGGGTGTCCTGTTGCCGGACGGCACGTTGGTCGAGGCGAACTTACCGGCGCTTTCCGCTGCAAATCTGAAAGCCGAAGACGTGATCGGGACACCGTTTCCGGACGCCTATTGGTGGGCGTATTCGGAAGAGGTGCAGGAAAAGCTCTGGGACTCCATACGCACCGCGGCGGCTGGCAATCTTGTTCGGTACGACGTGGACGTTCGTTTGGCAGAAGACCATTTCATCTGCATTGATTTTCAGCTGACGCCGCTGCGAAACGATGCCGGCAAGGTTACTCACCTGATTCCGTCCGGTATTAACATCACCGATCGTGTCGAACTGGAGACTCGCCAACGTGTGTTCAGACATGCGTTCGAGTCGTCGCTGACTGCGATGGTCATCACGGATCCGACGCAGCCGGACAACCCGATTATTTACGTGAATCCAGGCTTCGAAAAGCTGACCGGGTACACTTCAGCTGACGCTGTCGGCAAGAACTGCCGTTTCTTGCAGGGACCGGAAACGAACCCGGAAACCGTCGGCGAAATTGGTGTAGGAATTCGTCAAGGGAGAGCAACCCATGTGACGGTGTTGAACTATCGAAAGAACGGCGAGCAGTTCTGGAATGAACTGGTCATTACTCCCGTCCACAATGATCAGGAAGTTTTGACTCACTTCATCGGTGTTCTTTTCGACATGACCGAACATCAGGAAGTGGAAGCCAATCTGGCTCGGGCGCGAGACGTTGCCGAAGCGGCCAATGCTGCCAAGAGTTCGTTCGTAGCCAACATGAGCCATGAAATCAGGACTCCTCTAACGACGATTGTGGGCATGACAGAAATGCTGTTGGAGCAGGAGTCCGACCAGGCGACACGTGACACGCTGCAGCTAATCCACCAAAGCGGTCGACATCTCGCGACGCTGGTTAACGACGTACTGGACCTTTCAAAGATCGAAGCCGGCAAATTGGAGGCCGACTTCAGCGATGCTTCGCCAATGCAAATTATCGAGGACGTCGCGGCGTCGATGCGTTATCGCGCGGAGGAAAAGGGGATCAAGTTCCGTTTGAAGTTCAGCGGGATGGTTCCAGAGGCGATCCGGACCGATCCGCTTCGGTTTCGACAAGTCCTTTTCAATCTGACGGGCAATGCGATCAAGTTTACCGAAGTCGGATCGGTCGAGCTTCGTTGCGAGGTCGAACCAGGTGGCTCCGACCCGATGCTGAAGATGGAAGTCGATGACACGGGAGTCGGTTTCGCGCCCTCTGAAGTGAAACGTCTGTTTGAGCAATTTACTCAAGTCGACGATTCCCCAACGAGGCGACAGGGAGGTTCGGGCTTGGGATTGTTCATTAGCAGAAGGATTGCTGAGCTTCTAGGAGGGCAACTGTCGGCGACCAGTAAGCCCAGCGGAGGAAGCGTGTTCACTCTCAGGTTGCCGACGGGTGACCTGTCCGGCCAGACGATGATCGATCCCAATGCAACGCTCTCACAGCAGCAATCTGCGGATCGCCTCAAGAACAGACTACCCGTTCGACTCGACAATCGAAGAATTTTGATCGTTGAGGACACCCGTGGAATCCAGCTTTTGCTAAAGCGGATTTTGGAGAACGCCGGTGCCATTGTTGAGGTTGCGGATGACGGGCAGCATGCAATGGAAACGATTCAGGCGTCGCTGTTCGGTAAGTCTCCAGACTCCGGCAGACCAGACTCCGGCATGGGAAACGGTGAACCCGGATGCCGACCGAGGCACGACTTGATTTTGCTTGACATGCACATGCCAAGGCTTAGCGGTTACGAGACCGCTGCCTTAATCAGAAAGCTAGGTTTGACGACGCCAATTATTGCGTTGACCGCCAGTGCGATGCGCGGCGATCGCAACAAGTGCATCCAGTCGGGCTGCGACGCTTACCTCACCAAGCCGATCGATCGGCAGAAGCTGATGAAAAAAGTTGTTCGCTTGCTGGGAAAAGCTGACGCAGCGACAGACTGAATTTGAACCACCTGCGTTCCGATGTTCGCACGTGCAATGATAATTTTTAACCGGCCGATTATTGCGTCAAACAAAGTTACGCCATTTTGCGGCACTCATCGGCGCATTTGCGACATGACTCCGCGCATCTTTTGCAGTGTTCATGATCGTGGGCTCCGCATTGTTCGGCACACCAGTCGCATGCGCCAGCACAGATACGGCAGATTTCTTTAGAGAATTTTCCGCCTCGGGACATCAATCGGACGCAGAGTTCACAGAGTTCGGTGCATTCAAGACAGCACGCAGGGCAATCGTTGCCGCTGGATTTCGTTATCGTCTCGCCAAGGCAATTTTGGCAATCGATGATGCATTGTTGACAGGCGTCGATACAGGATTGGAATTTATTCACGGCTCTCTCCCTTTGAAACTTGCTTGGACAATCAGGACTGACTACCTGAGTTGCAAATGCCATTCCAAGGCGAAATTACTCGGATCGCCTGCCGTCGAGCCGGCGGTTTCATCGCAAAAAAACGCGGACTGATCGATTTGCCACCAACTTGGTCAGACGATTACTTTTCCAGTTTCAACTGGTGCAATGCCTGCTTGCCGGTCGTCGCGGTGGCACGCCGACACATTTCTGAGGCATTGAGTCGGAAACCTTCCCTGACTGCGACTTTCAAGTTCGATCTGTGGCGGGACCGCCGCTACTTTGGAACGATTTCGATCTCGTAGACGTACGGACACAGCTTTCCCGTGACCCACATCGTGCCATTCGAACCGGGTTTGATTGCGATCCCGTTGAGCACGGCGTTGTTGCCGCGAGGCCTATCGCTGAACGGCCACAGCCCGGACAAGTCGATGATTGCTTCGACGTCTCCGGAGTTCTCGTCGATTCGATAGATTTTGTCCGAGTTATAAATATTTGCGTAGATCTTTGAACCGAAATGTTCCAGCTCGTTCAATTGCCCCAGCACCCGTCGATCTTTGCGTCGAACGTAGAGCCGGCTGGTTTCCTCGAATGAGTCCGGATCCAGAAATCGCAAGTTCGCTGTCCCGTCGCTGACGATCAAACTGTTGCCATCGTCGGTGATTCCCCAGCCTTCATGATCGACCGGAAAACGTTTGACTTCCTCAAATCCATCGTCCGTTTCTTTGTAGACGATCCCAGTATCGTTCTGCCAAGTGAGCTGAATGAACTGATCGTTGAACCACGTCAATCCTTCTCCGAAAAGTTCATCGCTGAGATCAAACTGCTTCAGCACAACGCCAGTCTCAGGTTCAACTTTTCGAAGGCTCGACTGTCCGGTAAGTCCTGTGCTTTCGTAGAGAAAGCCATCGTGAAACAACAATCCTTGCGTGTAAGCTTTCTCGTCGTGTGGAAACTTGTCGACGACCTTGTATCCGAACTCAGGAATCGCGTCTCCGGTTTTCATCCACACCGCCAGGTAAGTTCCGCCGACTGCGATGACGAGAAACAGCGCAACCAGTTCCCAACGCGTTCGGGATGTTGGCATGACCGTACTCCTGGTCGCCGGTTGTGCCTTTGTTGGTTCCGTTGAGGGCGGAAAGGACTTTCGTTTCTTTTTAGCCATTTGCGTTTGAATGTTGGATGCTGAAAATGATTCGGCAGGATCGTGAACCGCGCGGAAACTTTCGACTTAGCCAAGTTCGACGAGCGTATTGTTGAGCAGCGATTTCTCTTCGGCTTCGCAAATCGCAATCGCATCCCGAGCCGATGCTCCGGAAAGCGAATCTGAATCGCGGCCCGTAAATATCGCTTCGACAAGCTCTTCCATCTCTCGCTGAAACGCGAAAATCGAATCCGGGTCACCGAGGTCTTCCGGTCGTTCCACCGATCCGTCCTCTTTGAGAATCTTCAGTCGAATCGTTTCGGCTTCGTCCGCGTGTGCCGCAAACTCGAAACACATCGTGGCTTTTTCCAGATGAATTTCGAACGCGTGATTGAACGGTCGACCTTGCTGCCGAACGACTCCACCCGTGCAGGCGACTGAAACGTCCGCGTCTTCGAAAGTGAAAACTGAATTGCAGTACTCCGGAACGCCATTTTTAAATCGTCCACCACTGTAAACCGTTTTCGGCATGCCGAACAAAACTCGAATCAGATGCGCATCGTGAACGTGCAAGTCCAGCAGCGGCCCGCCAACTTTTTCGCGGTTGTAGAAATCTTCCAACCAAAACGGATCGGAGATAACGCGTTTGAAATTTCCGCCCAGCAATTTGCCAAACTCGCCAGAGCGAATCAGTTTCACCGCGTAACTGAACTCGGTGAAAAACGGCAACACATGCCCCACGAACAATCGCACTTCATTCTGATCGCAAGCTTCGATTGCTGCGTCGCAGTCCAGTAGATTAAGAGCCAGCGGCTTTTCACAGAAGATGTTCTTTCCAGCTTTCGCACACGCGATAATTGCGTCACGGTGCATCGCGGGAGGCAGGCAAACATCGATCAAATCAATTTCGTCATCGGCCAACATCGCGTCCAACGTCTCGAACGCTTTGATCTGGCTCAAGTCAACCTGTTCGCCGGGCGGCCCCATGTTGCCCTTGATCGTCGTCCAGTCCCCTGCCCTTTTGGCGGCGTCTCTCGAACACACCGCGACGACCTCGGCACCACCGACGTTCTTCCAAGCCAGCCAGTGCATCCAGCCCATAAAGCCGATGCCAACGATTCCAACCTTGAGACTCATCGCTACATACCTTCAAAAACGACGCTAACCATCTGCCCGGTTCCCGAACAACCCGTTTTCAACATCGCAGATTTATCCATCGAGCGAACTTCGTTGCTGACGTTGACCGGACAATCAGGGTCAGGGTTCTCGTAATTTAACGTCGGCGGAATCTTACGATGCTTCAACGCCATCAGCGAACCGATCAGCTCAACGACTGAAGTTCCCGGGCCAAGATTTCCAAAGTTCGATTTGTGAGCCACGACCGGCACGTCGCCCAGCACGGATTGGATCGCCTGAGCTTCCGATGCATCGCCCTCGATTGAGCCATGAGCATTCGCAGACACCAGCCCGATTTGATCTGGCGTCATGCCAGAATCAGCCAGGACGGCTTTGATCGAAGCCACGAAAGCCTCGTTTCGCTCGACTCGATTCGGATCACTGAAACCGCGAGACCAGCCAGCGAGTCTGGCAACAGGTGTGGCTCCACGTTTGGCGGCATGTTCGGCGGACTCAAGAACGACGACACCAGAGCCTTCTCCGATCACCATCCCGTCACGTTCTGCATCGAATGGACGACTGGCTTTCTCGGGTTCATTGATTCGTCGCGACAGATCACCGATGCCCCGATAAAGCATTGCCGTAAGAGCCATTTGCGAACCGGTTCCCCCGGCGATGACGACATCGACCACGCCGCGCTTGATCAAATCCGCGGCTTCGATCAAAGCCAACAGACCGGAGGCTTCTCCCTGGCAGATTGAATTGCTGGGACCACGAGCATCGATCGCGATCGAGATGTGTGAGGCGGCCATATTCGGCAGGTACTTCAACATCCACAGTGGCTGGATCTGTCGCATCGCGAACTCTCCCCAGCGGTCGTGCTGATAATTATCGTCTTCGGTGCAACTGCGGAAAACGCGAGCGACTTCGGCCGGATCGGCAAAGAAAGTTTCCGTTCCGAACAGCGTTCCAATTCGATCGGGGCTGACGACGGATTCGAGCGACTGTTTCTCAAAGCCAGCGTCTTCGAAAGCCAGATTAGCAGCGGCACAACCGAATTGAATCGGCTGGCACATAATCTTCAGCGCTTTGCGAGGTTTGACAAAAGGCTTGGGGTCAAAGTCAGCGATCGGAGCACCAATCCGAAGCGGCATATCCGTTTCGGCAAAGCTTTCACGCACGCGAATGCCAGATACTCCATCCAACAGGTTCTGCCAGAACGAATCGATACCGACACCAATCGGTGAAACGACTCCCATTCCGGATACTACAACGTCGCCAGTAGAATTCATGCAGAGTTGGTGGACAGGGCCGTGATGGAAGAAATTTGGCGAGTTTTCAATGTCGTTAAAGAGCAAGCCACAGGCGACGGTGCGTCAAGCTGGAAACAGCCCGATCGTCGGCGGCGTGTCGTAAATCGATGCTCTATGATGGCGTATAATCGTAAATTCGAAAGGTCTTGTCACTGGTTAATCCGCTTCTTTCGAGCGTTCCTCGCGACAATTTGTTGGATTCTAACACCCAGGAGAACTCTCCTTCGTCGATTCCCCACTTCAGCACTTCGGGGACCATGCGAGCCATCAACACGATTCCCAAGCCCCAACGCTGATACTCGGGCGAAACATTCGTGCTCATCAGGCGAACGCGTTTCAGCTTTTTTCGCCCCCACAGCAACCGCAACCATCCGAACGGATACAGCTTTCCGTTGATTTTCTTGATCAGCGGATTGTAGTCCAACAGCCCAAACACAATCCCCACGGCCTTGCCGTCGACTTCGGCAACGGAGGTCATCTCGGTGGCGATCAGGAACTTCAGATTCGTCGCCGTCGATGAAAGTTCACCTTCGGACATCGGCGTGAATCCCCATTGAGCCTGCAACGCCGAGTTGTAAATCTTCAGAAAGATTCCGACGTCTTTCGCAAACTCTTTTTTGCTTACCGGGCGGACGTCGACATTGAATCGCTTCGTCGCTTCGGTCGCCACGAACAACAGTTTCGGATCGAGGTTTTCAAGCATCTCGACTGGTGCGTTGTACGAATACAGATCTTGCGATTGCTCGAAACCGTATCCCAACACAAGTTTGTCGTAATAGGGTTTGTTGTAAGTCATCAAAAACGTCGGCGGCGAATGGAAGCCCTCGACAAGCATTCCCCACTCGTAGTTCTGCGACGGGTTGGCGGGGCCTCGCATGAGCCCGATCCCCTTGTCGGAAAACCACTTTTTGGCGGCATCAAAAAGTGCATTGGCAACGTCCTGGTCATCGATGCTCTCAAAGAAACCGAACATGCCACGAAGCTCGTCATGATGACGATTGTGGTTGTGGTCAATAATCGCGGCGATACGACCGACGACTTTGTCACCGTCCATGGCCAAAAACGTTTGGCATTCGGCGTCGTCGTAGAACGGATGCTTCTTGTAGTTCAGCAGTTCCTTGACGTTGTGGACCAGCGGCGGAACCCAGTTTGGATCGCCTTGATAGTGATCCCAGACAAAATGGACGAAGGCTTTTTGCTGGGCCTTGGTCGAAACGGGAATGACAGAAATGGAACTCATACCGAAAATGTTCGTCGCGCGGGGAGATTCAAAATAACATGACAGCCGAAGACCCTGGATTGGCCCGCTGCTGCGAGGAACAGTTTAAAACGGTATACTTTAGCACTTGTTGATCCTTTCGTCACTTCCCGCCAACGATTTATGAAAATTCTTGTCACTGGAGCAACGGGCTTTCTGGGCAACAATCTGGCCCGCAAGATGCTTCAGCAAGGGCATGAAATCGTGACGACGGTTCGTGCTACTTCTGATTTACGACCGTTGGACGGGATCGACGTTGAAGTGATTCACGCCGACCTGACGGATCCGAACGCGATGGCTCCGGTCGTCGAAGACGTCGAACTGATCGTCCACTGTGCCGCCATGATCCAGATCGGCCATTCGAAACGCGAATCTTGCACTGCTTTCAATGTAGGATCCACGAAGTTGCTGGCCGAGGCCGCGCGACGCCGCGAAATCCGCATGATCAACGTCAGCACGGTCGACACCATGGCGGCGGCGACTGACGGAGTTCCGGTTACCGAAAATTCGGCTGACGGCCCAAAGTACGATTGTTCCTACGTGTTTTCGAAACGGGCGGCAGCGTCTGCGTTCATGGAAGAAGTCGAAAAAGGCCTGGACGGTGTGACGGTTTGTCCAGGATTTATGCTCGGCCCCAACGACTGGAAACCGTCGTCCGGTGAAATGCTTTTGTTCGTTGCCAAGACTCCTTTGTTTTTTGTCGCGGCAGGCGGATGCAGCGTTGTCGATGTTCGCGACGTTGCCGACGGAATCATGCTGGCGATCAAGCACGGGAAAACGGGCGAGAAATACATTCTTGCCGGCGAGAATATTTCGTACATGGAGCTGTGGAAGCGAATGGCCAAGATCGTCGGGTGTTGGCCGCCGCGGCGAAAGGTCAGCAATTTCGTTGCGGGATTGGCAGGCCGAACGGGCGACTTGATTTCGAAGTTTACCAAAGAAGAATTAGCGCTCAATTCAGCCACGATAACGATGGGACAGATGCTGAACTGGTACTCAAGCGAGAAAGCCATCAACGAGCTGGGCTACTCGATCGGAGAAATCGATATCGCGATCGAAGACGCGTGGAAATGGTTCAAGCTGCACGACTACGCCTAGCCGCCCTTCCTTGCACCGCTGTAGTTCCGGGACGTGACGTTAACGCAATATTTGGAAAGCAAAGAAACTTGACGCGTCAAATCGCTTTGTGCATTTGCAATCCCTGCGTCACCAGGCTGAATTCAAGTTTCTCAAACAGCCGAACGGATGCGTCGTTCGTCAGCTCGGTCTGAGCCTCTACCAGCGTGACTCCCTGTTTCGCCAACCGTTTCATCGATTCGCAAACCAAAAACGATGCCAATCCGCCTCGTCGGTCGTCTTCACCAACCGAAAGGTCGTACAGCCCGCGACAATTGGAGTGAATAAACGAACCCATGGGTTGTAGATCCCAATAGGAAACCGTTCCGGCGACGTGATTGTCTTTCTTGCGGCCGATCGTAAACCGATCGCGTTCCGCCATCCCGAGCGTACAGCATTCCCACCAGGATTTCTCCAGCGGATCGGCAATGGCGTTGATCAAATAGTTTCGCCGCACCATCAACTGCTGACGACCAGAGACGCTTTGGATCTGACCAAGCTCCCGTTGCATCACTGCCATTTTGGCTTGAATCTCAAATCCGTTTCGCTTCAACGCTTCGACGACAGAGACGTCTTCTTCCATCACTCCTGGCACACGACTGCCGCCGTAGAGACCAAGATAAAACGGAGCTTGCGGGAAACGCGAACCAAACCAAACTTCCGTCGATCCACGTTCACGAAGATAGTTCTCAGCCATCCCCAACAGCCGGTCTTCGATCTGATGCTGTTGCTCGACGTCGGCAACTCGTAGCTGGGAAACAATGCCGACAGAACGGTTCAGATCCGACAGATCCTGGCGAACGTCAAACGCAGCGTGCACAAATCCGAGGATCCGCGTTTTGTCGTTTTCGACGGCCGCAGCGACGATGAAACCTTCTCTGTCGAAGTACGGTTTCGACAGGATATGGTTCTCTAGATCGGCAACCGTAAGGTTCGCGTGGATGCCGCGGAAAACGGGCTGGGAGCGCCACAAATAGGTGATCAGCGGCGGATCGGTATTGAGAAATGGACGATACTGAATCTGTTCAGACACAACGTTTACCGCTGGAGGCGATTATCGCCAGAGACTGAAATTAATCTCGGTGCAGAAACAGCGTAACCCATCGATCCAGATTTACAACTCGGGCGTGTCTGTGGATTCTTTTTGCCGCAGAATTCGAGTCAGTGAATCTTCGTCGTTGTAAGTCGTGCGAATGTGCTCGATGTCCTTCAGCCGTTTCAGGAAAGCATCCAGAACGATCGGGTCGAAGCGTGTTCCGCGTTCCGAAATCATGATCTCCAGGCATTTTTGCAATGGAAACTTGGGTTTGTAAGGCCGTTCGCTACTGAGGGCATCGAAAACGTCGGCGCAACAGCAGATCCTGCCTTCGATCGGAATCTGATCGCCGGCCAGCCCGTTCGGATAGCCAGTACCGTCCCACTTTTCGTGATGCGTTCGGGCGATTATTGCCGCCAGCTCAAGCATCGGGCTATCGACGTCTTCCATGATGAAGCTGCCGACGTTCGCATGGTCACGAATCCGCTGTGTTTCGTGCTCCGCAAGCGGCTCCATGATCTCACAGCCGAGATTACAGTGCTTTTTCATTATCTCGAACTCGCCATGGCTAAGCTTGCCAGGGTTTAGCAGAACCGAGTCGGGAATTCCGATCTTTCCCACGTCGTGCAGCTGCGCCGCGAGCTCAATCTGACGGCGGTAGTTCTCGCCAAAGCCCAGTTCGTCCGCGATCACGGCACAGTATTTTCCAACGCGGATCACGTGCTCGCCGGTTTCATTGTCGCGATATTCCGCCGCGCGAGCCAGACAGTGAATGATCTGTTCACGAGAGCGATCGATTTGAGCCGTTCGGAGGCGGACCTGATTTTCAAGCTCGTTGGCGTAGTTTGCGATGTGGTCGTGATGACGTTTGACCATCAGCGAGTTCTGGACTCGAACCGTCAGGTCACTGGCATCGACGGGTTTGGAAAGAAAGTCGGTGGCTCCGAGAGCGAGAGCTTCCCGTTTGATCTGGTTTTCAGAGTTGGCACTGAGAATAATGAACGGCACCAACATCAGCACTTTGTCTTTCTGCCGTTCGCGAAGCAGATCCAGCCCGGTGATGTTGGGCATCATGATGTCGAGCAGCACGACGTCAGGAGATTCGCGTTGAATCGCTTCCATCGCCGTGCGGGAATCCTCGACGGTGACAAAGTTCGTGAACCCGTCTCCTGCAAGAAATCTTTTCACAACCCGAATCACAAGGGGCTCGTCGTCGACGATCATGATCTTGCAAGACTTCAACGCGTCCTTGTCAGCGACGATCGAGACCGAATCGATTTGGGTGCGTAAGGGTGAAGCACCTTCAGTTGAAACTGAGGCAGACAGTGGAGCCAAGTGAGATCCGTTGATCATCTGTTCCAGTCCGGTATGCATTAAGCTTCCTGAATTTCGTGGCGGGCGGAGAGCATGTTGAAGTTCGACATTGCTTCCTATCTTTGATCGAAAGTTTGTATCCGATGCCTTCCGGCTTTCTTCCTCAATTTCCGATTTGATCACACAGCCCGGGCGCGCGACCGTCAAATTCCGGCTAACAACGCTCCCCCAAGCTCACTAGACAATTGGTTCGCCCGAACAATCACTTGCAACGACAATTTGACCGCCCATATACCACAGCAAATCCACCAATTTGACACAGGTGGGTTTGTCGCCAGATTTGGCCGCCTGTTCAAGCTGTTCGCTTGGTTCGGTAAAGTGCCCGAATCCGCAAGTTCCGCCGGCGCCTTTTAGCCAATGCGCAATTTCCGCAACTTCCCCCATATCGTCGCCATCGAGAGCAGCGTCAAAGCCCTTCAACTTGGTCTCGAGCTGCGGAACAAAATCGACTGCGATCTCGCGGAAGGCCTCATCGTCCATCGGCAAACTGGACAAAATTGGATCGTTCGCGTCCTCGATTCGCGTCAAGTGAACCAGTTTGGGACGCTTACGAATCGCAATCGGATCAAACTTTGCCGTCGAAGTAAATTCTGCACGACAGGCATCAAGAAACTTCTTCACCGCGTCGGTATAGCTGGCCGGATCTCCGCTTACAGAAGCCGCGATCAACGCGTCAAGTGAGCCAGCGACCTGTTTTTTGTCGACGCCTTCGCATTGAGTTTTCAGACGCTGGGCGACATTAATCGCAGCCAATTGATCGTCCTCGTCCCAAGCTTTCTGGAATTCGATAAGACCTTGCTGTAGTTCGGTCACGAAATCGATTCTCGATTCGGTTGGCTCTACTTTGCGGAGCGGTGCAACAGACTCAAACTGTGCGGTGGCTTCTTCCTCGCGGTGGGGCTGACCCGCCGGAGTTGATTCTTCACTATTCATCGTTTCCTCAACTTCAGTAATTTGTTCTTGCGGTTCGGGCTCTTCGAGCAAATCGACTGAATCGGTGCTCAAAATTGGATCGCCTGTGAATTGTGACGGCTGGACGGACAGATCCATCGTCGGTTCTGTCTCCCGCACATCGGTTGGAATCTCGTCACGCTGAACAATCGGGGATTCCGTATCCAACGGCGGCTGGATCTCGTCCGTAGACTCGCGTACCAATTCGATACTGGATTCCGATTCGAGATCGAGATCCAGGTTGAGTTCGAGATCGACGGCTTCGGCTTCGCCTGATTCGATCGCCAAACCCTCAATCGGTGACGTCGGCTCTGGGACGCGAACGGAGACTTCCGGCAACGAGTCTTTCTGTGCGACAGGTTTCTCTCGTTCGTCGCGGAAAGATTTCGTGATCGTCAGGAAGTTCGTCAACGAAGATTGAATTAGCTCATCGTCGTGATCGTCTCGACGACAGAGCTCAATCAACGGACGCAACGACTCGACAATCGCGACTCGACCATGAGCTGCTGCTTTCGCCTTAAGACTCGATGCAGCGTCTGCCAATCCGTTCCAGTCTGCTGTTCCGGCTGCGATCGCAATCGGCTCCAGTGAAGTCAGCAGTATCGATTTGAATTCGTCAGCTGGCTGAGAGCTTGATTCGTTTGCATTGTTATCGCCTGCGGTCAATTGCATTTCTTCGGCAGGCACGAACTCCGTTACCTGCGGAATTTCGATCGCCGGCGCAACTGCGGACGCCGGTGATTCCGGGATGACTTCAGGCTCATCGATGAAGCAAGTTTCTGATTCCAGTTCGCCAGCAGACGTTTCCTCAGACAGATCCGGAAGCAAATCCATATCAGCCAGATCTAACCTTTCCTGCGCGGGCATCCATTTGGCCAAAGTCTCGATTAGCAAGTCGATATCAACGGGTTTGGCAACGAACGAGCTAAATCCGACGCGTTCGCATTCTTCTTCGTCCTCCCGCATCGCGTTGGCCGTCAGAGCGATAATCGGTCGGTCGTACCCTTGTTGGAGCAGCTTCGAAGTCGCTTCGTAGCCGTCCAAAACCGGCATTTGAATGTCCATCAGGACGACGGCGTAGTCGTTTGCCAACGCCATCTCCATACCGACTTGGCCGTTTTCGGCTTCGTCGACCGAGCAACCGGCCTTGGTCAGAATCAGTCGAATCAACTGACGGTTTGGCTTGCCGTCGTCCACCACCAGTACTTTGCCAGGAGGCAATTTGAATTCGCCCGGCATCATCTTTCGACTGAACGTGGATTCGCTGTTGAACTTGGCAACGTCGATTCGCTTGGAATCGGAAACGTCACCGACATTGATCTCAAACGCAAACATACTTCCGGTGCCTGGCTCACTGTCGACGGTAATCCGTCCGCCCAGCGACCCGACAATTCTTTTACAAATCGACAGTCCAAGTCCAGTACCGCCGAACTGACGCGTGATTCCTGAATCAGCCTGAACGAACGGCATGAAGATTTTCGCCGCTTGCTCTTTCGACATCCCGATCCCGGTGTCGCGAACTTCGACCCGCAGTTTCTCGACCAGCTCGCCATCGACGACGCGTTCAACCATCTCGGCGACGACACTCACGCCACCTTTCTCGGTAAACTTGATCGCGTTGCCGACAAGGTTTGTCAGCACCTGGCGAAGTCGAACATAGTCAGTAGAAATTGTTTCCGGAAACGTCCCTTTGAAGAAAGACTTGAGTTCAATGCCTTTGCCATTGGCTCGCATATGTAGAACGCGTTCAACGTCCTGAATCACGCGAAACGGGCTGTAATCTTCCAGCACGATTTCCATTTTGCCGGCTTCGATTTTCGAAAGGTCAAGCACGTCGTTAATCAGCTCTAACAGATGTGTTCCGCTGGAGTGAATGGTCGAAAGGTATTCCAATTCCTGATCGCGATCGTCGGCCAGTCCACGTTGCAACCAGTCGGTGAATCCGAGAATCGCATTCATCGGAGTTCGAATCTCGTGACTCATGTTGGCGAGGAAGTCCGACTTTGCCTGGTTGGCAGACTCTGCCGCTTTTTTACTCCGCTGCAACTCAGTGACGTCCTCAAAGCAGATCAACGCTCCGTTGCCAGCCGATGATTCGGCAACCACGGGCGAACAGTTGACCTGGAATGTTGAAACGACCGGAGCACCTTTGGCGTCGACGCCTGTCTGCAGCGTCATCACGGTATCACGAACTTCGACTCCGTCACGAGCGGCGACATGCCACGGATAAACGGTCATGGGTTTTCCGGACGCGTCGCGCCAGTCGAACTCCTTCTCCGGTCGGCAATTGGTCAGGGCATCCGCGTCCGCTCCAGCTTTCTCGCAGAAAACTGAACTCGCGATTTTGATGCGACCTTCGGTATCGAGCACCAACAACCCTTCGGCCAGACTGCCTAACGCCTGTCGAACGCGGCCTTGTGCGGCAGAGTTTTTTGGCGATCGGAAAAGCATGTGCAGGAACAGCCACGTCGATCCGGCTCCGAACAGCAACAGAAATCCGGCGAGTTGATAGAACGGGGAGATTTTGCTCAAAACGGGATCTGCGAAACCGAGATAGCGATTTTCAGACTTTAGCGGCTCGAAAACAAACTCGACTTTGCCCCAACGTCGCATTCCTTCAAATAGCGGAATCTCGAATTTGTCTGCTTGCGGTGTTTCTTCGCTACTCCATACATTTTCATGATCTGCAGTTTCGATCTGCAACACACCGGCTTGGCTGCGGATTCCGATGGACCGAACGATTGTTTTGATCTCGGAGTTTTCGTCTGCGTGTCCCCGTTTTATATCTTCTTCACATTGGCGGACAAACGTCTTGAGATCGCGACTGTCTCCGTCGCTTAACATGACCGAGCCGGCGATGGCGAATGATTTTGCGAACTGCGCACGATCCTGCTGATA
This sequence comes from Mariniblastus fucicola, assembly GCF_008087665.1. GTDB lineage: Bacteria > Planctomycetota > Planctomycetia > Pirellulales > Pirellulaceae > Mariniblastus > Mariniblastus fucicola. Next base: position 2,164,414 of record NZ_CP042912.1, on the reverse strand, counting down.
CCGCCTCGCAACCGAGGGATAGAGTTCAAGGGTGTTTGCGATCGTGAGTCCGGCGACAAGAATCGCCACGAACCCGAGCGCAAGTTTGGATTTTAGACCTAGCCAATTTTTCATCGTTTTTGTCCGGTATTAATCTCTGTTTTGTAGGGACATGGATTGTTATCCTTCATGGTCAACAATCTGTTCGATTGATTCGTGGTCTTGCGAATCAATGATTGGGAGGAAGTCAAATGATGTCATCCACCACGGCTGACCGTAGGTCGCTCCGAGGCTGATTCCAAGCAACGCGGCTCGAGTAAACAACCCGACAGCGATGCTCGTAAACCCGAGTGCACCGACGGCGATTACGGCTTCGATTTCGCCGATCTCGGTATCGACATAGTTGTGACTTGCCGAGTCCATTTCTTGCCAGAACATCGCGGCGAAAGCAAACTGTTCGGTGAACTCCTGCAACCCGGATCGCCCTGAAGCAACCACCCGGTTGATAAACTCAGTCGTCAATAGTCCGGTGTCGACGAACCCGCCGTATTCGTAGCTTGAGTACTCTGACCCATCTGATCCAAATCCGTAATCGACCTCGAACTCACTTTCTGCAATGTCGCTGTCGAGCGTGTCAGCTCCTGAAGTGTTGACCACTCCGCCGCTTTGCTGGACAGCCGTAAGGACGTTAAGATTCGGTGCATTTGACGAATCGATTGGACCCAGTACTTCGCCAGAATCCGATGCTTCTGATTCGCCACTGGAGTTTGTCGCGGAAGAATCTGATGTTGATTCACCCTCACCAGTTGACTCTCCGGAATCGTCAGAATTGTCAGCCGTTATTGGCGGCGGCAGAGCATTCGAGTTTTTCAGGAACGTCACATCCGCGGTTGAGAATTCTCCGCCGCTTTCGACCTGATAGGTAAATTCGACGCTAACGGCCTCGAGGGCATCCGAGTTCGGCGTGAAATCGAACGTTCCGTCAGGGTTAATCTCAACGAATCCAGAATCTGGCTGGCTCAAAACCTGAACAGTGGCTCCGGATGGAATCGGGACTTCGCCGTTGTCATTGTCAAACACGGACACACCGTCCAGTCCGTCGCCCGTATCAATAATCAGATCGTCTTGAAGGAAAATCGCCTCCGAAACGTTCTGAACGTTAACCACCAGCGTCTGTGACGTCGACGCTCCATGCACATCGATTGCCGTGACTTCGATGAGATAGCGATTGTCGCCATCGATAGAGTTTGGATTTTCGAAATCCTGAGCGTCAATAAACCTGAAGCTGGTTCCGTCCGGCGAGAGCTCGAACAGATGGTTGTCATTATTAGTCCCCCTTAACGAAATCGAGACAGCGTCGCCGTCCGGGTCGACGACAGGGACGACGTGTGCTTGAATGCTGTTTTCAAGGTTCGAGAACTGAGCCGCTTGAATGACGGGAGGTTTGTTGACTTGCAAGACATCGATATCAATCGAGTTTGAAGCCGAGCTTTCGTTCAATCCGCCGTTGTCTTTTCCGCCGTCGTCGATGACGGTGAATCGAATCTGTCCGACCGAATCGCTACTCACACTGGACGATTCATAGATCAGTCGATCGATGTCGGCGGCGTCGACGATAGCGTTGCTCGCAAGCGTCGCGCCGTCCAGCGTCATGCGTCCAGCACCGGTCCAGCCAACAAATCTGACGGCCTTCAGATCGTTCGCCGACGGAGCATCTGACGAATCTGTCATGGCAAAGTCAGCCACGCTGAAAGTGTATTGACTCTCTTCATTCATCGTGACGGAAATGTTCTGGCCAGCAGGTCGATCATTGACGGACTGAACATCGAATTGAAGCATCCGAGTTATGGTGTCTTCGTTCGAGTTGCCGCTTCCGGTCGCTCCGTCATCGATCACGCGAAATTCAACCGTCGCCAAACCGGCACCATTTTGATCGGCACCGGGCGTGTAAGTTAGCCTCGGAAGATCAGCTACATCGATCGTCGAATTGGCCGCAACGCTGGCTCCATCGAGTGTTAGCTCACCACTGCCAGAGAATGAAACGATCCGTACGGAGTCAAAAGAGTTGGCGCCGCCATCCGCAGGATCTGAGAACCCGAAATCGGATTCTGCAAAGGTCCAGCTGTCGTCTTCCAGCATCGTAAGCGTCGTCGACGTTCCGACCGGAGCGTCGTTTGTGTTGGCAACATTGATTGTCAAAGTTCTGACAAACGCATCGACGTTAAATTCGCCAGGTCCCGTTCCGCCGTCGTCAATGACGAGGAAATCGATGGTCGAAACTGCATTCCCAGTCACGTCGACGCCAGGAAAATACTGAAGCCGTGGCAGATCGGCAGCCAAAATCGTCGTTCCGTCGGCAACGTCAACGCCATCCATCGTGAGACTGCCGCTTCCGTCGAATGACACGATGCGGACGCCACGGAAACTATTGGGAACTTCATCGTTTGGATCTGAGAATCCGAACGTTGATGCCGTGAATGAAACGAGTTCTTCTTCCTGAATCGAGAGCGTTTGTGACAGCCCGACCGGAGAGTCGTTGAGCGAAGTGACGTCGAAGGTTAACGTTCGATTGGTTGTATCCTGGTTGGCTCCGGTTCCGCTATCGACGACGCGGAAATCGATCGACGACAATCCATTCCCGGACTCATTTGCACCCGGTTGATACTGCAAAAGCGAAAGCTCTGCGTTGCTGATGTATTGCGACGGTGTGAGATCGACGCCATCCAGCTGCAAGGTTCCGCTGCCAGCAAACGACATGATCCGCACGCCGACAAAGGCGTCGTTGCCTTGATCGTCATCGTCCGCAAACCCAAAGCTTGACTCTTCAAAGTTAACGACTTCATCTTCGCCAATGGTGACCGTTCGCGATTGCCCGGTGGGTGCATCACTGACGGGGTTGACGTTGTAGGTCAAAGTCCGCGTGACGTTGTCGCTGTTGTTTCCGATGCCGTCATCGATAACACGGAAGTCGATCGTGGAAAGGGAATTTCCGTTTTCGTTCGCGCCCGGCTGGTACCGCAGTCGATCAAGGTCAGCAGCAACAATGACGGTTCCCGGACTGACATCGGTCCCATCAAGCGTGAGCGATCCACTGCCCGAGAACATCATGATTCGAACACTGTGAAAGCTATCGCCCTCGACGCTATCCGCGAAACCGAAGCTTGCTGGAGTGAACGTTACCACTTCGTCTTCGTCGATCTCAACGGTCGCTGACTGTCCGGTCGGACGATCTCCCACAGGTGAAACGTCGATACTCAGCGTTCTCAGCGTCGCGTCTTCGTTGTTGACGACACCGCTGTCGATGACCCGGAAGTCAATTGTGGCCAACTGTGTGCCGCTTGCGTTTGCTGGTGGACGATACTCAAGTCGCGAAAGATCTGCTGCGGAAATGACAGAGTTGTTGCTGACGTTTGAACCGTCCAATGTCAACGCCCCTGCCCCTGAGAAGTCAACGATGCGAACTGCCTGGAAGCTGTCGGTATCGTTGTCAATTGAGTCAGAAAATCCGAACGTCGTCTGATCAAAGTTCAGCACACCGTCTTCCGCCATGGTCGCGGTCCGTGAAACTCCAGTCGGAGCGTCACTGACCGGGGTCACGTCATAGGTAAGAGTCCGCTCGATCGTGTCTTCGTTGTTCTGTGCGTTGCTGTCGATGACTCGGAAAGCGATCGTCGACAATCCCGTCCCGTATTCGTCAGCTCCGGGCTGGTATTGCAATCGAGCGACATCGGCAGCGGCGATGATTGATCCAGCCGCGACATTTGTTCCGTCGATTGTCAGTCGGCCGCTTCCAGTGAAGGACGTGATGCGTACGCCGGCGAACGAGTCAGCGTTTTGATCGTTGGCGTCGGAGAAACCAAAACTGCCTGAAGTGAAGCCTACCAATTCGTCTTCGTCGATACTGACCGTCTGCGACACGCCCGTTGGAGCGTCACTGACCGACGCAACATCGAATACCAGAGTCCGATCAACGGTGTCTTCGTTGTTGTCTGAACCGCTGTCGATGACTCGGAAATCAACGGTTGCCAACGCGTTTCCGTGCTCATTTGCGCCGGGTTGATACTGCAGTCTCACGACATCGGCGGCATCAATAACATTGCCGGCCACAACGCTGGCTCCATCGATCGTCAGTGCCCCGCTGCCACTGAAGGACACGATTCGAACGCCGGCAAAGGTGTGTGCATCGTTGTCGGCTGTATCCGCAAACCCGAACGTGCTTTCTGCAAAGCGGAACGTTTCGTCTTCGTTGATGTTGATTGTTTGGCTTTGCCCCGTCGGAGCATCATTGACCGCAACGACGTCGTAGGTCAAAGTCCGAACACTGAGGTCTTCGTTGTTGCTTCCGGCGCTATCCACAACGCGGAAATCGATGGTCGAAATTCCGATTCCGGAGTCGCCGCTGGTTGGTTGAAAGCGAAGTCGCGTGACATCCGCGGCATCGATCAGTTGCCCATTGACGACGGCAACCGAATCCAAAGTCAACGTTCCGCTACCGCTGAATCCGACGATGCGAACTCCGGCAAAGGCATCTGCGTCGTTGTCCGCCGCGTCAGAGAACCCGAAACTGGACGCGTCAAACGAGACGATCTCTTCTTCGTCAATCGTGACCGTCGCGGAGGCTCCCGTCGGAGCATCGCTAACTGGCTGGACATCGATCGTTAGCACGCGAGTCGTGTCTTCGTTGTTTGAACCACCGCTGTCGATGACTCGAAATTCAATCGTGGCCAACCCGTCGCCTGATTGATTCAGCGGAGGCGTGTAGACCAGCGTTGCCAGATCGGAGTCGCTGATCACGTCTCCCGCTGCAACGCTTCCTGAAGAAGTCTCCAACGTTCCACTTCCGGTAAACGAGACGATTCGGACGCCGGCGAAACTGTCAGCATCGTTGTCCGTAGCGTCAGAAAACCCGAATGTTGTTTCAGTAAAATTAAGAACGCTGTCTTCGTTGATAGAAACGGTGGAATCTGTACCTGTTGGAGCATCAGGCAGTGCCGTCACATCGTAGGTGATCGTTCTGGTTGTGGTGTCTTCGTTGTTTGTGGCGGCCGAATCGACAACGGCAAAATCAATCGATGCAATTCCCGTCCCGTAAGTATTGGAAAGTGGCTGAAATTGGAGGTCGGGCAGTTGCGCCGCTGTGATCAATTGCCCCGGCGATACCGAAACGGAGTTGAGCGTCATGGTGCCGCCGCTGAATGCGACGATCCGCACGCCGGCGAAGGAGTCGAGGTCGTTGTCGATCGAGTCTGCGAATCCAAAACTGCTTGAGTCAAACGTGACGACTTCGTCTTCAACAATCGAAACCGTCTGGGTTTGTCCTGTCGGAGCGTCGCTAACGTTTGCGACGTCGATCGTCATTGTGGCCGAATTGCTGTCGCTTGTTCCGTCAGAAACTGCGAATTCGAAAGTCGCTGCTCCAAAGAAATCGACCGTCGGGACGAACGTCAGTGTTCCGAGAGAAGCAACAGGAATTCGCTGGTTAAGTGTGACGGAACTGCCACCAAGCAGCAAAGTTCCCTCCGACGATTGCGGTAAGGCAGTAACAATGATTTCGGTTATTGCGTCCGCTTCCGGGTCCGAGTAGTCAAAGTCAGCCAGCTGAAATGCGAACGTCACTTCTTCGTCGGTGCTGACGTTCGAATCCGAAGCAACCGGTGCAAGGTTGATCATCACCGGAGTTGCCGCAGCACCAAACTCGGCCGTGTTGTTTGCAGCATCAAAAGCGAGGGCGACAACGGGTGTCGACGATACGATGTCGGCCGGATAGTCCGAAGCCGGAATCGAAACCGTGTAGGTGCCGCCTCCCTGATCGGTCATCGCCGAAATCGGAATCGTTTTGAAGTAGCGATAAGGTTCACTTTCTGGGTCCGTATCGCCCGGAAGTGTCGTGTAAATTTCGACACGATCCGTATTCGGGTTCGCAATGTTGAGGGTCAGGTTCAGGTTCCCCAGAACGAACTCGGCCGACGTGACGTTCGCCTGATCCAATCCGTTGTTGGAGATATTGCTGTTCGCGACACCATCATTCAGATTCTCGCCTCCCGCGATGTCGAGAACCGACGAAAAATAGTCCGCAGCTTCATCTGGCGTAATGACTCCGTCGTCAGTAATTCTCGCTGCGATTTCGGTGAACTCAAGTGCGAGAGTTCCAGTCGCTTCGCTCGAGTCAATTTCGCCGTCGCCATCCGCATCCCAGGTCGCTGCCTGGATTCCGCCAAAGGCGTCGATCATCAAGTCGACAGCACGTTGTCCATTGGCTTCAAAGCTGTTCTGCGAAATCAGAACTCTTTGCGCAGGCACGATGACTTGCGCGTCTGTGTCGAAATGCCCGGTAACCGAAACGCCATCGTTTAGATTTCCGTAGATCGAGTTGTAGCGGACAACGGAATCGTTGCTGGTCAGCCGAATGCCGCTGCCTTCCGAACCTCCCCCGACTCCGTTGTCGAATAATGAATTGTGCTCGACCGTCCAACTGCCGCTCGTTGCGGTTGTTGAGTAGTCGTCGATCCCCATTCCATAATTGCCATAGATGGCATTTCGCAGGATGATCAACCCCGTCGCGTTGGTCGCATCAATTCCGTCGGAGGCCGGAACAAACTCCGCGTTGTTCGCGATCTCGTTGTCAACAATTGTCCAATCGCTTGCCGAATCTTCGCTACCAAAACGAACTCCGCCTGCAGTGTTGCCGACAATAATGTTGTTGGAGATCAGTCCATCGTGTGCGCCTGAGATAAACGCACCACGGAAATTTTCTGCGCGGACAGGCACCGATGACATGTCATTGGGAGCCGTTCCCAGGACATTGTTCTGAATTCTGACGTCGGTTAGCGACACCGGTCCACCGGTGTGATCGCCGTAGACAACAATCGATCCTTCTGTGGTCGCGCTGCCGAATCCGTGAATCGAAAGGTTGTTGATCTCGATGTTGCTGATGGTGTCAAACGTCGAATTGGCAATTACGGCGATTCCGAAGCGGATCCCGGAAGCTCCCAACAGCTCCAACTCGGGAGCGTCGGTCTGCAGGAATGTCGTTCCCTCCGTCCCGACGGTTCCCGAGTAACTGTTCTGAACGCTGAAGGCATTCAAATCGTACTCAACAAGCATTCCGCCCTGAACTTGCCAGGCTTGCCCGTCGACGGTTGTGTCCGAACTTGTGATCACCGGCAGTTCGTCGACGACGTCGATCTGCCACCAGCTTTCCTCAGTTCCCGCATCGCCATCAAGATCAGTCGACTGGTTCGCCGCCACGACAGGCACGAACCGCATCTCATTGGCACCGTCGACTGCATTTGCGTTGGTAAGGAATTGTCGCAGCGATCCCTGTACGGTTCGATCGGCAGGATTTCCAGCATCGAACTGGTCTTCAACGTTCGTGACGACATTGAAGCTAAAACCAAAGTCGACATTGCTCGATTCAATGTCCGCAGATGAAATCTCCTGTCGGTTTACATGCTCAGCTCCAACCAGCAACGTTGCGTTATCGGAAACTCCAGCCCGCCGACCGCCAAACATTGCTCCAGCGCTTTGAACGGCCGAACTGAGCCCGCCCAGGATTGAGCCATCGCCGCCGTAAGTTTGCTCTGCCCATGCTCCGTCAACTAGCGCAGCATCCGAGATAACGTCTGCTCCAATGGTCGTTGAATCGACAACAACGAAGTAGGTCCCTGGCGACAGAGACGTGAACTCATAATATCCGTTGCCGTCAGTGGTAGTTGTATCGACCAGCGTCCGAATTCCAGCAATATCGACGTACAAACGCAGACTCACGTTGGAAAACCCGCTGTCTCCAGCGACGATATCGCCATCCGCGTTTTCGTCGTTGTAGACGTGTCCGGATATAATTTTGTTGGACGGAGGAACTGTGCGAACCGCAAGCGATTGAGAGTAGTTTTCAGAAACGCCGTTGTCATCAGCAGTGAACTGGAGTTCGTATTCGGCTTCCGTTACTCCACCAGGCAGCAACAGTTCGACCGTACTCAAATCCATACTGTTGAGGTTAAAATTTGGCCCGAAGACCTCAACTTCCGTCCCGGATGAATCGCTGGTCGCGAACAGTCTTGAGCCAGCCGGCAACCCGGAAACCACAATATTGGTGACAACTTCTGTGCTGCCAGCCAGTGAATCGGCGACGATATTCAAAGGAATACGTTCGCCCTCAACGCCCACCGCGGCCAGCAACAAGCTATTGGTTTCGACGTCGGTCTCAGATCCGCCGTTGTCCGTCGTCCAACTCCCAACGATGCCTCCCTGGTTTGGCAGCAGGGCAAGGTCAGGCGCCGACTGGATCCCGACAGCGTCACCACTGAGCTGCTCCACGTCTGCCATCGCATGGAAGTCTGAATCGTATCGACGAGCCGCGATTTTGCTTCCGGATCCCTCGATCTCGTCATCGGCAAACGCAACGAGGAAACCGCCGTCATCCGTACGAACCACGCTGGGTGAAAAGTTCACAGTGTCGTTCTGCACAATCGTCACGTCATTGCCGAGCGCCGGCGTGCCGTCCGAATTGAGCATCGTACCGACAACGCGGTTCTCACCGAATGCATGGCCCGGAGTTGCTTCGCCCCAAACGGCAACGATCTGATTGTTGTCCAGCACTTCCAACGATACAGGCGTATTTGAATCTCCACCGCTGCTTAGCGTTGTGGTGTCACCGATTAAGACGCCGTTGACGTCGAAGACGCGAACTTCGATTGTGGTTCCGAAAAATGAATCGGCTGTCCATGCGGCAACAAATCCACCCTGATTCATCGGAGCCACGGTGGCGTCCAGGTAGTTGACGCCGGCAGTTGAGCCCGAGAGACGCGTGTTGTTCGAGAAATCACCGTGGTTTACGGTCGCATAGACTTCAGCTTTGCCAGACACATCGTCCGTGTACGTAATGACAAACCCATCGTTTTGAAGTGCCGTAACATCGCTGGCAAGCTGGTCGCCGGTCCCACCGGCAATGATAACGCTGGATGACGAAATCAGCCCGGTTTCCAGGTCGACGCGTGTGCCGAGCGAGTTGTATCGGGCGGCCCACACGTCCTGATTGCTTCCGTTGGATTGCGTCGCGACAACGACAAATCCTCCGTCTGACAAACCGGTGATTGATGGCGTTGATTTGGAATCCGTGCCGCTGTCGGAAAACGCAATCTCGCCGCCGATTTTGGAATGATCGGCATTGAATCGTTGAATCAGAATGACTTCGCCGGTTCCGGTAACGGATTGCCAGGCGACCGCATATCCACCACCGGAGAGCGACGCAACGCTCTGTTCGCTCTGATCACCAGCGGTCGAAGCATTCACAACGACATCGTTGTCCAGATCCGTTTCAAACGTGGTACCACCGCCGCTGAGTACGTCATCGGCTTCAGAATAGACGAAAATCGTGATTTGTTGGGTCCCGAGGACTTCGCTCTCGCTGGCCGCCCGGTAGTCGAACAGGTCGCCATTGACAACGGTATCAATTTCCGGTCGGTAGACCAGATACTCAAGCTCTTCGGCTGCAATCGCGTCTCCGACAGACACTGGTTGGCCTCGAAGTAACAGTTCGCCATTGGCGGGATTAGGCAATGCCACAATCACGATCGAGGAGAGGTTCGCGGCAGTTGCTTCAGAAACGAAATCGGATGGTTTGAAACGCCAAACTTCACTTTCCGTCAAAGAAATCGTTTCCGGTTCGGGAACCAGTCCGACATTGGCGTCCGGCGACCCCAGCAAACTCAGCGCGTCGATCGCAGCGTTTGGATCGGACGGATCACCACCAACGTCGCTCGAATCGAGAAACATCGTCGCGGTCGCAGCAGCCGAAGTTGCTCCGGTCGTCGAGCTGACGTCTAACGTGAAAATGTCCTGAGCTTCAACAGAAAGTTCGTCGTTGCTTCCTACCGTCTCGGCAGCATCAACGGAAACCAGAAGTGAGCCTGATTTGAGAACTTCGCCGCCAGCGGTGGTGGTTGCTTCGATGTAATCCAGCCCGGAAATCTGGTTGTCGATTCCGACGTCGACGCCTTCGATCAGCACCGACACGGTTCCCGTCGAGGTCGAGCCGACTTCATCGATTTCCAGCAACAGGATATCGTTGGGGTTCTCGGAGTCCGAGAATAGAAAACTTCCGGCGGAAACCAGATGGTCACCAATCACAGAATCGCGTTCGACCAACGCGAAAGCACTCAGCTCGTAATCTGCGGGCGATGTTACATACATTTGCTCAATGCTGGCAACAATTTCATATTCGCCCGTCGAATAGTCGGCCGAGGTTGGGCGAAAGCGAATGATATCGCCTTGCTGGACTTCGATCGGCGAAGCAGTGCTTGATGGCAACGTCGTAACCACGCCTCCGGTCGGGATCGAGCCAATCGATTTGGCCGAGAACAAAATATCGCCAGGGTTTAGCTGAGTCGTCGCGCCGGTTCCGATCACGATGACTTCGTCGACGTAGTGAATGGCGTCGATTTCCACTCCGGGAGGCGCAAACTGCTGCGACCAGAATCCTGACGTATCGTCGCCAAAAGTGACTTCCGGACCGCCAAATTGAAGCGAACCGGCCCCATCGCCGGGGATACTGGTCGTGCCCGAACTATCGCCAACGGTCGAAACCCAAAGCCGGTCTTCCGCACTCAGGTTCAACGACATGGTGGCCGGAGCGTCGGACCAGGAAGTACCATCGCTGACGCTGAACTGGAAATTGGCAACATCATATCCGCGAACGTTGGCCTCTCCGTTGTATCGCAGTGAATAGATATTGTTCTGCTCAATTTCGATCCCGTCGCTGGTAGCGTCGATGTTGGCTTGCGTGATCGGATTTCCGTAAAGGGTCAGCTGCCCGGTCGCGGGAAGCGTTTCGATGCGGATCATCTGAATTGGGTCGTTTTCGGCGTCGCTGTAGCCAAAGTCCGCGGGCTCAAACGTGGCGCCGAAATTCTCGAGGCCGCCTTTCGAAGAGTTGATCGCGACGGGAGGATCGCTAGGAGGCTCAGAGGCGAACGCGATTTCACCAGCAGCGGTCTCAAATCCGACAGCCATGCGACTTCGATCGCGATACGTTGTCACGGAAGTGAACTTGGCCTGAGTATCAAAATCATCGATGACGTTTTGCAACGATGCTTCGTCTGACTGAACGAAAGATCCATCGCTGAAGTAGGTCGTCTCTGAGATGAACACGCCGTTGTCGGCTTCGACTGAACCGGACGGAAATGATGACGCGTCTGTGATCGGGTTGCCTGAACCGTCTTCGACGTCTCCGTTGTCAAGGTTGCTTTGCCATGAGCCGTTCCCTTGCCAGGTCACATAATATGCCGTTTCGGTCAACGCTCCTGGCGTCAGACTGTTTTCGACTGCGATCGAGGGATGAAATTCAACGCCAACATCTGAAGCGGCATGACTGAAGACTCCGTCAACGTCGACGGGTCCGCCGGCCGTGGCGATGGTTGTCGTAGGAGAGAGGTTGGTCCACGAATTGGAATCGAACTCGAGCAAGATTGAATACACGTCACGGTATTCGCTTCCGGAATCTCCCGAATCGGCAGTGAACGCAATCCCGACGATTCCCTGATTGTTGATGTCGATCGCGAAATCGCTCATCGATGAAAGTTCAGATTCATCGAAGGTGAACTTACTGGATTTTGATCCATTCTCGACGACCCACGCCACGACTTTATCGTCAGACGGATCATCATAGGCTGCTGCAACCTGACCGGCGTCGTTCATCGAGATGACCAGATCGCCTGTGCCTTCGCTTTCGCTGTCAACTTTCTCAGGACCATCCATCAGCCCGCCGGAGGCATTGTAGGTCGCGACATAAGCCTCGGTGTCTTCGTCGTCTTCCTGCTGCCAACCAACGGCAAACTCGCCCTGCTGGTTCATCGATACAGTGACGTTGAGCCCGTTGGAGTCCGAGTCGTCGACACGGAACTGGTCTCGGATAACATTGCCTTGGGCGTCAAACAACTTTGCATAAATTCGGCTGCTTCCGGAAGTCCCAGTCCACTGCCAGGCGACGACGAAGTTTCCGTTGGCGGCCGATCCGACCACGGCATGTTGATGGTCGCCTCCAGCCGGCCCGGTACTGTTGTTGATTTGAAAGGATTCAAAGTCAGAGTTGTCGAACAGCTTCAGCGGGACGTTCGTGCCGTTGGCATAGCGGGAAACGAAGACGTTCCAGTTTCCGCTGTCGTCGTTGGAAAAGGCGACCGTTTGGTCTCCATTCCAGTCTGCTGCAACTGATTTGTGAGATGTGCCCGATTCATCGCCAAGCGTTGTTTGCAGCGAGTGGTTCCAGGAATCAATCAATGATGCGGAAAAGACGATGTCGCTTTCGACCAACCCGGCGGTGTACTCGAGATCCCAGTCACCACCGAGTTCTTCATGGCCAGTCAGGTCGTCGCTGGCCGCAACGGAAGCACCGGTGAGCAGACTGATCGAGTCGACGAGCGATACACTTTCTGAGTCTGCTGCGAGGTTGCAACCGTAGATCAGGATGTCGGCGTCGCTGTCGAGGCTGTCGTTCCACAACGCTAGGTTGCTGGCGTGATCGGAAAGTGTGCTGGCGTTGAGCGAGATGTTGCCGAGCTGAATTTCGCCGGCGTCGCCGTGAGAGACGATGTGAATGGCGGAGTAGCTGTCGCTGCGTTGTGCGGCATCTGAAAGGATTCTTCCAACCTCTGCGATGCCGTCAACGCTGGAATCAATCAGGTGGATTTGAATTCGATCGGAACCGTAGTTCTCGAGTACGTCGTTGTAGAGCGATTGGAATCCTTCGACAGCGCTGTCGATCACGACCAGTTCCAACTGCTGTGGCTCTGACGTCAGTTCGACGGCGTCAAGCAGCGGAAGATCTGCATCGAAGCGATAGGCTGATTCGTCGGCTTCGTGTTGTAGCTGCTCAACGGACTCGGTCAGAAAATCGAGTTGCTGTTCGACGTGTTCCAACTGAGCGTCAACGTTCGGAACTTCGACGAACAGTTCGACCGGAACAGGAGCCGCACTGTAGAGCACTCGGTCTTCGAGCGATTGGAGCTGAACCTCTTGCGCACTGTCTTCGCTCACCGACGGCGCATTGGCGCCGAACCAGTCGGTGAGGTGCTGTGACACTTTTGAGAACAATTCCATTTTGGTGGGAGAAGCTTTCGCTGCGGAATCTGAGTGGGCGTGCGCTACTGGAGCGGTCGGTCCCGGTGGCGCGCACTTAAGGCGCATGGAACCGTCGAAAGATACCCCTGGGTTAGCCTCACCGTGGGTTTGATATTAAGAAAACGTTTTCGGGCTGGCGAGAAACGTTGGGTTATGCCAGATAGTTGGGCTGAAGAGGGTTAAACGAAGGGGTAAAAGGAATCACCCTTAATACGCCAATTATTGCGCCAAATTAACATTCGGGGCGGCAAACGGCCAATTCTTCGCAGACTTCCCGCGTCGGCATTTCGGGCGCAGAGGTTGCTCAGAGGTCGCATTGCGCTCCGGAACTCGCCCTGCGCCAAGTCTTCAAGTCTTCAGCATGCGCAAACTACTGAGGCACGCAAACTACTGAGGCACGCCCACGATTCCATCAATCGTTTGACTGGAAACGGCGTGATATCCGGACCGTGCTTTCGCGTAAATCCGCTTGGCAATCTCCTTGCCACGCTCTGTTTCGACCAGTTTCGTGTACAGCGGTTGCAGAAATTTGCGTCTGCCCTGCCCTGTCAAAAACGCCTCCAGCTTTTCCATTCCAGGCTGATACTCGGACGCAATGACGTGCATCAACCAGTCATGCGTAATCTCGGAATTACCGGATTTGGTGAACTCGAACTGGGCGTCCAAAGCTTTCATTTGATCCGTCGAAAGTTTCGGAAGCTCACGCAGAAAATGGTTCCAGTGATGAGTCGTCCAATCCGCCGTGCCAAACTCTTTTGCAATATCAGCCGCAGATTTGCCGTCCACAAATGCTTCGCAAGCCGTCCCAACTTTGGCCAACTCTTCAGTCGTAACAACCGGGCAATCGGCAGGCAGCCCGCCGGCGTAGATCCATGCTTTGTAGTTCAGTTTGTCCGCGCCTTCGAGGTTGGCTTCGACGTAGTCGATGAACGACTCGGTCGTCATGCTCTTGAAAGCAAACTTGTCGAAGTAACCTTTAAGAAACGCGTCCCAATTTTCACGCCCGACGGTTTCTTCGCATTTTCGCAGGAAGAAATAACCTTTGTCGTAGGCGATCGCTGTCATGCCATCGTCAGGGTTGCGTCCCGTGAGGTCGAGCTTGAGCCATTGGTCGCGAGCCTTGAGTTCGGCGATTTCTTCCTTGAGTCCGTCGAGCGAAAGCCGCGCCAACATCTCGGAATACTTCCGACCGTAAATGGATTCCATGATCCGTTGTTCGAAGTAAACCGTGAATCCTTCATTCAACCAAAAGTCATCCCACGTTGCATTGGTGACCAGGTTTCCGGACCACGAATGAGCCAACTCGTGCGCGATCAGAGCAACCAGTGAACGGTCTCCTGCGAGAATCGTCGGCGTTGCGAAAGTCAGTCGCGGATTCTCCATGCCGCCAAACGGAAAACTCGACGGCAGAAAGATGACGTCGTAGCGATCCCAGCGGTAGGGACCGTAAAGCTCTTCCGCCGCAGCGATCATCTTTTCGGTATCGTGAAGCTCATACACCGCTCGCTTCAGAACGGATGGCTCGGAATACACGCCGCTGCGAGGACCCAGCGACTGAAATTTGAGATCGCCAACCGCGAGGGCCAGCAGGTAGGACGGGATCGGCTGCTTCATCTCAAATTCGTAAACGCCCGTATCGTTTTTCTCCTGCGGATTCGAGGCACTCATCACGGCCATCAATTCAGACGGCACGGTAATCTTCGCCGAATACGTCATTCGCACCGCTGGGGTATCCTGACAGGGAACCCAAGTTCGCGCAAGAATCGCCTGGGACTGCGTGAACAGAAACGGGTACTTTTTGTCGGTCGTCTGTTCTGGCGAGAGCCATTGAACTGCTTCGGCGCCAGGACTGCTCGAATATTCAATCGTGACTTCGTCGCCAGATTCGGGAAGCGTGATCGTCAACGCCTGCCCCAACGTCGACATGTGTTCACCAAGTTCCCACTTGAGTTCGTTGTCACCAGAAGTGACTTTCGTGATCGACAGCCCGTTGGTATCCAACCGCAACTCGTTCGCATCGCTTTTTCGATCGAGGTCCAGTTTCGCCGAACCAGTCAGCTTCTTTTCTTCAAAGTCAACCTTCAGGTCCAGATGCAAATGTTTGATGGCAACCTGATCCGGTCGGGCGCAGGAATGCGGGAGCTTTTGTGCAGACAGATCCGCAACCAAAAAACTGCAGAGCAGAAGAACGAAGACTGAAACGAACGACATTGATTTCATAGCAGGTTCCTGAAACGAGTGACGTTTCTCATTGTAGCAACTCGGACGCTCCGCGAAATGCCGCGTCAACTTGCGGGGTGATCGTACTGAATCTCGTGGCCCGTTGGCGAATTGGAAAATGTTTCCACGCCATTTTCCAATCGATAGACCTCCTGCCCCATCACGAAAGTCCGCACCGCCCAGCCTTTGAGCGTTTCGCCGTCCCAGGGACTCCAACCGCATTTCGTCTGTTGCTGACCGTTGGAAATGGTGCGATCAAGCCCCATGTCCACCAACGTCAAATCGGCGTCACGGCCAACTTCGATACGGCCTTTGTTCTTGATATCCCAGACTTTCGCCGGAGCTTCGCACATCCATGAAACAACCTGCTGCAACGAACACCGACCGCGGTTCACTTCGTTCAGCATCAGCGCAAGATAGTTCTCAACCGCTGGCAAACCGGAAGGACATTTCGGATACGGTAATTGCTTTTCCGCCATCGTGTGAGGCGCATGATCCGTCGCGACCACGCCGATCGTCCCATCGAGCAGCCCTTGCCAAAGTCGCTCGTTGTCCGCCGCGGTTTTGATCGAAGGGTTCATCTTGATGAGCGAACCCAGCCGAGCGTAGTCGTCGATATTGAAGAACAGATGGTGCGGACATGCTTCCGCCGTGATCAAATCGCCAGCTTCAGCGATCAAGTCAACTTCTGCTCCCGTAGAGACATGCAGCACATGGAACCGGTGGTTGTGTCGATGAGCCAAATCGATCGCGCGGCGCGTCGCGATCAAAGCCGCTTCGTGATCGCGGACTTTCGAGTGATCCGCAACGTCGGTTGAGCTGGCATATTTCGCAGCGTTAGCCCGAACGGTTGTTTCGTCTTCGCAATGAGCACAAATCGGCAGGCTCGTTTCAGCAAAAATCTTTTCTAGCGCCGCCTGTTCATCGACCAACAAATTGCCAGTGCTCGAACCGATGAAAATCTTGATGCCGGGCGTTCGCGTCGCTTTGTTGAGCTCGTCGACATTGTCTGGCGTGGCACCGATGTAGAATCCGTAGTTGACGATGCACTTCTCGGACGCAAGGTCGAGCTTTTGTTCGAGCGCTTCAACCGTGATCGTGTTCGGAACGGTGTTCGGCATTTCGAGAAAGCTGGTCACGCCGCCTTTGGCACAAGCCCGCGTCGCGTGCGCGAGATCTTCTTTTTCGGTCAGACCGGGCTCCCGAAAGTGCACTTGGTCATCGATTACGCCTGGAATCAAATGCTTTCCGCTGGCGTCGATGGTCGTTTCGGCGTCTCCGAGATCTTTGCCAATCGCTTTGATCAGTTGGCCTTCGATCAAAACGTCTGCTTCAATCGTACCGTCCGGCGTGACGACATTTGCGCCTTGAATAAGTGTCTTCATTTTACCTCAACCTGTTTGCGTTGCGGCGATGGTCGCACAGAGACCGGGCGGTTTCCAGTCGTCTTGGAAAATTGAAGCGAAGTTGCGATACTTGAGGCACCCATCCCACCCTTCCCTCAGGACCTTTTGTCACCATGCAGGACTACGAAAAACTTGGCGTCTTTTATCTGGGCCGCGAATACGATATCGAAAACCGAAAGGGCCGGGACGACCTGTTGCTGTACGATTCGCGGGATCTTTGCACCCACGCGGTCGTCGTTGGAATGACCGGCAGTGGAAAGACGGGCTTGTGCGTTGGCATGCTGGAAGAGGCCGCGATGGATCGAATTCCGTCGATCGTGATCGACCCAAAAGGCGACATTTCCAATTTGCTGCTTACGTTTCCCAATCTGACGCCTGAAGAGTTTCGCCCGTGGATTGACGAAGGACAGGCCAGCCGCAAAGGCGTCACGCCGGAAGTTTTCGCGACTCAGGAAGCTGACAAGTGGAAGGAGGGCCTTGAGTCGTGGGGGCAAGACGCGGAGCGGATTCAGCGAATGCGCGACAATGTCGAAATGCGAGTCTACACGCCGGGCAGCACTTACGGTCGACCGCTGACGATTCTGAAGTCGTTCAACGCGCCGAACAAACAGGTTCTCGCAGATCCGGATCTGCTGGGCGATCGAATCAGCAGCGCGGCATCGGGACTGCTTTCGCTGTTGGGCATCGATGCGGATCCGATCCAGTCGCGGGAACACATTTTAATCTCAAATATTCTCAGCCATGCGTGGCGCGACGGACGCGACCTGGACCTGGGACGCTTGATCGGAGAGATTCAGTCGCCTCCGTTTGAACGCGTCGGCATTCTGGATATCGACACGTTCTATCCTGCCAAAGACCGCGGAACGTTGGCGATGCAGATCAACAATCTGCTTGCCAGCCCGACGTTCGCCAGCTGGATGGAAGGCGAGCCGATCGACATCAAGAAGATGTTGCACACAGAAGAAGGCAAGCCCTGCGTTTCGATCGTCTCAATTTCGCACCTCAACGATCAGGAGCGAATGTTCTTTGTGACCATTTTGCTCAACGAGATCCTTGCCTGGACGCGGACCCAACCGGGCACGTCCAGCCTTCGCGCGATCCTGTACATGGATGAAGTCTTCGGCTATTTCCCGCCGACGAAGAATCCTCCGTCCAAGCAACCGATGCTGACGTTGTTGAAACAGGCTCGTGCCTTCGGGCTTGGTTGCGTTCTGGCAACTCAAAACCCGGTCGACCTGGACTACAAGGGACTTTCCAACGCCGGCACCTGGTTCCTCGGTCGGTTGCAAACCGAACGCGACAAGGCTCGGGTTCTGGAAGGTTTGGAAGGCGCTTCCACGCAAGCCGGTTCAACGTTTGACAAAGGAAAGATGGAAGAGCTATTGGCGGGTTTGGGCAGTCGCGTTTTCCTGATGAACAACGTGCACGACGACCAGCCAACGGTTTTTGAAACGCGTTGGGTCATGTCGTACTTGCGCGGTCCGTTGACGCGAAACCAGATTCAAACTCTGGTTGAATCCGACCCGAACTACGATCCCAAACAGGCCGCTGCGGAAGCGATGGCGGGACGTGTTGCTCGTCCTTCCGCCGAACCGGTCGCCAAAATGGAACCGCAGATCGATCAGACGCAGTTGGTTCCTGCGGATATCCATCAGCTGTTTGTGGAACCGAACCGTCGGATCAACAAGGGCGAAAAACTGATCTACCGTCCGGCTTTGATGGCCCGCGGGCAGTTGCACTACGTTCGCACGACGTGGAAAACGGACAAATGGGAAGAGAAAACGTTTCTGGCTCAGATCACCGGCAACCAAACTCCTGATGAGGTTTGGGAGGAAGCCGAAGAGGTGCTGGAGAATCTTGACTTCTACCATGAGCCGGATGATGAAGCTGAGTTTGCCAAGCTCCCGACGGACATGCAGAAGGCCAAGAACTACAAACGCTGGGAGAAGGAATTCAAGGAGTTCATGTACAAGGATTTGCCAATCACTTTGCAGAAGTGTGCTTCCTTGAAAATGTTCAGCGAAGCAGGCGAATCTCCTGGCGATTTCCGCGTCCGACTGGAGCAACAGGCTTCCGAGCGCCGCGACGAGGAAACGGAGAAACTTCGCAAACGTTACGGCAGCAAATTTTCGACGTTGCGTGATCGAATTCGTCGAGCCGAAGCGAAAGTTGAAAAGGAAGAAGAAGATTACAAGTCCAGCCGAATGAACAGCGTGCTGTCCGTCGGCACGACGTTGATGGGCGCGTTACTGGGCCGCAAAACGCTCAGCGTCACCAACGCACGTCGGGCTCAAAGTTCGATGCGAACGTTCGGCAGGTCTTCCAAGGAAAAGAATGACATCAGTCGCGCTCAGGAGAATCTGGAAGAGTTGCACATCAAGTTTGAGGATCTCGAAAACGAGTTCAACGAGGCGATTGAAAAACTGGAAGAAAAGCTCTCGGTCGACAATCTTGAATTCGAGGAACTGACCTTGTCGCCACGCAAAAGCGACCTTTCGATCGAACAGTTCGCTGTCGTTTGGCTCCCTTGGGAAGTCGACGACGACGGCATCGCAGAACCGGTTTATTAGTGATCCGCAATGACGCGATAGAAATCTGGAATGCCGGCGTTGCGGCGGTTCATGGCCGTACGCTGGTGGAAGATTCGCTTCGAGTCCGTGACGGGCGACTTCTGATTTGTGACCAATCGATCGACCTCGGCGATTTCGATCGTGTCCTGATTGTCGGCGGCGGCAAATTCAGCCACTTTATGGCGGAAGGAATCGAAAACGTTTTGGGGCCGGAACTCGCGAGAGCGAAGCAGCTTTCTGGCTTGATCACGGTTCCCGATGGCTCGAACTCCCAAGTCACACTCAAATTCGTTGAATCCGCAGAATGCCGGCCTGCGGGAGTGAACCTGCCAACGCAACGTGTGCTCCACGCGACGCAACGGATGCTGAGTTTGCTTCGCGGCGCCGACGAGCGAACTTTGGTGATCGCGTTGATTTCAGGAGGCGGATCGGCGCTGCTGGAAAGCTCTTCGCTTCCCTTGAAAGATATCGTTTCGGCGACGAGTTGGCTGAGCACTCGGGGCGCGGACATCGTTCAGCTCAACACGGTGCGGATCGCATTGAGCGAAGTTAAAGGCGGCGGCCTGGCACGAGTGATGCCGACTGGAACGCTCATCGGCCTGATTGTTTCAGACGTTCCCAACGACGATTTGCGATTCGTGTCCTCCGGGCCGACGGTTGATTTTGGAGACGACGTTGCCGCGCAAGCACGTGACATTCTCAAACATTTCGGTGCGCCGAACGATGCAAATTTTCCGGATTCCGTTGTGCAGTTTATCAACTCGCCCCGACCAGTTTCAGCAGTGCGAGCGACGACACTGAACCTGTTGATCGGCGATGCCAACGTAGCCAGAAACGCGGCGATCGAGAAAGCAAAATCTTTGGGCTACGCAATCGAACCGGACTCGCTTGCGGACGCCTCGGATTGCGAGCAGATTGCAGAAGTGGTGGCGGACGTTCTTGATGTCGCTCCCGCGACGAAAAGCTGTCTCATCAGTCTCGGCGAACCGACGGTTGAACCAGGCGACGGGGCAGGGCAGGGCGGTCGAAACCAACACGCGGTCCTGTCTGCGATTGCCAGGATTTTAACTCGCACGCAGCCCGGAAAATACTGCTTCATGTCGGCCGGAACCGACGGCGAAGACGGCAACACTTCCGTTGCCGGCGCCCTGGTTACTGACGAAGATTTGCGTAGACTTTCAGCGCAAAAGGCGGCCATTGTTGAGTCTCTGCAACGTTTCGACTCGTACACGTTGCTTGAATCCAACGGGCTGGTTTTCGAATCGGGACCTACGGCCACAAACGTGGCGGATCTTCGCATTCTGTTGCGCTGGCCTCGCGAAAACGGTTGTTAGCAAATGAACGATTCTCAACCATTCGAAGTTTTCTACGACGAGCATTGCCCGCTATGCCGGAAGGAGATCAATTTCATCCGCAAGCGAGACAAGCGGAGCCGTCTAAAGTTGACCGACATCTCGTCGCCAGAGTTTGACCCCAGCGACACGGGCGAGTCGCTGGATACGCTGATGATGGAAATCCACGGACGGTTCGCGGATGGAACATTGGTCACGGGCGTAGAAGTTTTTCGCGAGATCTACCAGCGGATCGGCTTTGGAGCTTTCGTCGTCCCAACTCGCTGGGTGGGCGTGCGTTGGATCATGGATCGATTGTACAACCTGTTTGCAGGCATCCGATACCGTTCGGCGGTCAAGCGGATGCAAAGGCTTGGTTGCCCGATCAAACCGCAGGTGAAAGCCTGATTCGCGATTGCGGTGACAACCACGGTGTGGCGTCTTTCAAATTTCTTTCGGTCGCCACAAATCGATCAGCCGAGCCTCATCGCACTCGGCCCAACGCTCTGCTTCGAATTCAAAACAGGCAATCGCGGCTGTTGGCATCGAGTGATGAGCTTGCGTGAAATGCATGACCAATTCCTCAGCGCCCGGATTGTGGCCCAGAAACATCACCGTCGAATAATCGTCAGATAGCTCGACCAGTTTCTCAAGCCATTCGCTCGCAGGAGCATGATAAAAACTGCCATCGATGTCGATGACTGGTTCCGAGCCGAACTTTTCGAAAACAGGCTGCATCAACTCCAAAGTCTCGCAAGTCCGCTTCGCATCCGACGACACCACGAGATCCGGAACCACGTCGTTGCCGCAGAGCAACTGGGCCATCGCCGGAGCATCTTTGCGGCCTCGTTTGTTCAGCGGTCGTTCGTGATCCGATGCCACACCGGAATCCCATGACGATTTCGCGTGCCGCATCATCAACAACGTCTTCATGTTCTACTCCTCAATCCGATCCGGTTCCTGCACCACTGGTTTTTCGCGGACAACTTCACCATCAACGGTATTCGCGTCCCGCGGTACACCTTGTGAAAAGTCCGGCTTGACCACGTGAACCTTGAAGTTCTTTTTGAACCAGCCAGTGATGACACGTTTGTAAAATCGGCGACAAAACGGAGTCAAAAGTGTGAATCCAAAAACGTCGGTTAGCAGTCCTGGCGTCAACAACAGGCCGGCAGCAAAGAAAATCATCGCGCCGTCGGTCAGCAGATCAGCCGGAGACTCCTGCCGCGAAAACTGTGACATGATCTTGCGCCGAACTTCGGCACCCTGCAGCTTCACCAGCCACGCGCCGATTGCAGCGGTAAGAATCACCAGCCCAATCGTCGATGGAATTCCAACGTGGCCGGAAATCCAGACCAGCAGAAACAGGTCGATTACCGGAACGATGACGAACAGTAAAAACAGGCGAGCAAACATTCTAGAAAGGCCACTTCTTTCCGATTGCATTTTGCTGCAATACCGTCAGTTCCTTACAGCCTTTTTTGGCAAGTGTGATTAGCGAGCCAAGTTCTTTTTCAGTGAACGTCGATTCTTCGCCCGTGCCCTGGACTTCCACGAAGTTACCTTTGCCAGTCATCACCACGTTCATGTCGACTGCCGCAGCGAAGTCCATTGGATAGTCCAAATCCGAAGTCGGTTTTCCGTCAACGATACCGACACTGATTGCCGCCACGGAGTCGCGTAGTGGAAACTTCGTCGGATCGGGAAGCTCTTTCTTGAACGAGTTAATTGCGTCAATCAACGCAATCATGCCTCCGGTGATGCTGGCTGTTCGCGTTCCCCCGTCGGCTTGCAACACATCGCAGTCGACCGTGATCTGCCGCGGCCCGAGAGCTTCCAGATCAGCCACCGCGCGCATCGAACGACCAATCAGTCGCTGGATCTCCGTCGTGCGCCCGTCGACCTTGTTTCGGTCACGCCGTTTCCGTGGCTCGGTGCTGCCGGGCAACATGTTGTACTCGGCCGTGATCCAGCCCTTTCCGCTTTCAGCCATCCACGGCGGAACTTTCTCGCTCACACTGGCGGTACATAGCACGACCGTGTCACCACACTGATACAGAACGCTACCGGGCGTCGTTTTGGTGAAGTTCCGCTTGATTTTGACCGGACGGATTTCGTTTCGTTTTCTTTTCATATCCGGATCATACCAGTAAGCCAGTACCGGAAAAACAGGCCGGGAAGATGCCGACCTGAATGCTGCAGGCGTGTCGATCGCTACAAACGGAACACGTAAGGGTTTACGCGACCGATTTAAAGTTATGTTCTGGACATTTGGTTTTCTCGAGTCCTAGGCTTCGACTCAACACTTCCTGCTTCTTTCGAGTATCTACGAGTTTCCGATGAGCAAAATTTTGGCCGTTGATGACTGCAGTTCCACCCGTGCCTATCTGAAAAAGCTGGGCTGGAAATGGAACATCGAATTTGTCGCCGTCGAAAATGGCGAGGACGCATTGGCTGAGCTGGAGAAACCCGACGCGCCGCAGATCCTGTTGGTCGACTGGGTGATGCCGGGCATGCAAGGCGACGAACTTATTCGCCACATCCGCAGCCAGGAAACGGACACGCTGCGCTACATCATCATGATGACCGCGAAGAACAAGACAGAAGACATCGAAGGAGCGTTTGCGGCCGGAGCAGATGACTACATGATCAAGCCGCTCGATCCGAACGAGATCCGGGCAAGGCTTGGCGAAGGCGAACGGGTTCTCTTTCGGGACCAGTCGATCAACGAAGCCTTCGGCCAAATCGGCAATTGAAGACCGCTCCGAAGCCAGCGAGTCCACGACGGATCGTTGTGAACTCGCTCATACTTCGTGCCGAAATTCTGACATGCCAAACGTTGACTACCAGACAAACGTTTGCCTACAGTGACGATGGTTGCGACAAGGTTATCGTCACGACCTGCAAATCCACGTTGCCATTGTTGATTGGCTCGCCGTCGCGAGGCTCCTGAGCCACACCGACGATGAACTGAACCGTTTCCGGACTGTCACCAAACTCTCCTGGTGTATAGGTCACCAATCCCGTGTCGATGTCGACGCTGTAATCAAACGAGTCGTCGGAATCGAACTGAGGAACCTGAATCTGGAAAAACGAAGAGAGGCCTTCGTTGATCGTTTCGATCTGAGCAAGATCCAGATACCTGACGCTGTCATTCTCAACATCTTGCGACGTCAGCTGATAGGTTTGCTGCACATTGTAGAAACCAGCCAAATCCGGGATGTCATCGAGGAACGGGTTGCTGTCAACGTTGTCACCAGTTGGAGCAACGATGTTCACCGTGATCGTTTGTGATGTCTCGTTTCCGTTTACGTCTCTGGCGGTCACCGTCATCGTCGTTTCGCCAGTCACGCCTTCAGGAGCCACCAACAGCAAAGCTGCTCGCTGGTTGTCCTGATAGATTTCCGCACTGGTGATCGTGACAGCTCCTGTCGGGAATTCGCTGTTGGAGACGTTGTTCGGATCGGTCCCAATGTCGACATTGGCGATCGATTCCCTGAGATCCTCACCTGACGTCAGCACGCCGAAGATCGTGTGTTGATAATCGAGGAACCGAGTCGCAGTGTCGGTGATGAAGAACTGCGAATCGTTCGTATCGTCCAGGCTTTTCGCGTATGACAACAAACCGGTGCGGTTGTGCTGCAGCAGTGTGCTGAACTGGTCGTCGAAGTCACCCAAGTCAGAACCACCGGTTCCGGTAGCGGTCGGGTCACCGCCCTGAATTACAAAATCTGAATCAACGCGATGGAACTGGGTGTCGTCAAAGAATCCGTCATTGGTCAGCGTCGTGATTCGATCCGTGGCACGAGCATCGGCTGATCCGAAAATATTGTCGAACAGCTGGAACGTAATCTCTCCTTCCAGTGGAGTCGCCACACCGTTAGTCGTTACGTCCGGAGCCGAAATGTTCAGCCGCCAGCTGTCTCCGGTTTCAAATCGCGGAGTCAACAGAGAAGCGTCTCCGGATTCACCCGTGTACTGCAACGCCACATCGGCTGGATTGCTCACGTCCAACGTGACCCACAGAGGCGAACCGGCTTCGACAGTTTGAACTTCAATCGCAGCCATCGCCAATTCGTTCGCAACAACATCCACACCGACGGTCGCCGCCGTGCTGTCTTTGTCATCACCCAGAATCGAATCGTCGCTCACGACGATCGAAAGCGAACGCGTACCAATCGTTTGCGAGGTGTTGCTGTTCACGTATTCCAGTGTGCGCAGAACGGTTTGCCATGTCGCGACCGAAGCGTTTCCGGTGAGCGTCAAAGTTCCCGACGCCGGGTTGAAGCTGGAAGTGATTCCGCTGTCCCCGGGAGTCACTTCGAGCGAGTCCTCTGGCTGCGAAGGCGAATCAGTGATGGTGATCGTAGCGCTGGTCAGATTCGACCCACTGGCATGATCCAGAGTCAGTGATTCGGCGACGCTGGCCCGTGTTTGCCCCTGAACGAGCTCCGCCGTTGCCGACGTGCCATCTGCCGTTCCGTTAGCGTCAACAACCAAATCGTTGATAATTCCTTCGACAGAAAACAGTTGCACGTTGTCAATCAAGGCACCTGATCCATCGCCAGGACTTCCCGCCGGCTCACGCAACTCCAAACGGGAAACATCGCCCAAACCGGTTACCATGAAGCCGTACGACTGCCACGTGTTGTTGCCGAATACCGTTGCGATCCATTGATCCGTTTGAATATCCGCATCCGGAGACTTCCAGCGAATACGAACTTCGTCCGCGTCAGTTGACTGGTCGCCGTCCGCGAACATGTCGAAAGTAACAAAATACGTTTGGCCTTCAACGGTCGCGAAATCGGCGAACACATGATCTACAACATCGCTAGTCGTGTCGAGGTTGAGAACCTGAGATCCGTCAGTCGCTGCCGCGTTATCATTGTCGCCGTTGGGCTGAATTTGAATCAAGTCAGGACGATCGCCACGTTCGAGCGCATTCCAGCCTTCAACGTTGCCGTTGGAGAAAAACGGACCGTCGCCCGTTACCGTTTCAAAGCTACCGTTGGTGACGCCTGTTGTTGCTGTTGCGAGCGCCACGTTGACGTTGTCGATCAGCACTCCGATGCCATCACCAGAAAGCGTCGAGCCATCAGCGGCTTCGCGGAACTCCAACGTTGAATCACCTTCGGCAGCTCCGGTGACAACCATCGCGTGTGTCGTCCAGATTCCGGTCGACTCGAACAGACCAACCTGTTCGCCGTTCCAGAAAACTTCGACGTTCTCAACGACCAACTCTCCGGGATTCTGGCCCTGCAAGTCAAACGTCAACAGATACGTTTCGCCCGCGGTCGTCGCGACGTCCTGGAAAACGTAGTCAACCTGATCGGCGGTGGAGTCCAGTTTCAAAACGGTGTTCGCGTCGTCACCGGTGCCGAATGTGTACAGCACGATCTGCTGACCGTCCGCGACGTTGGTTGCATTCCAACCGGCTACGTCGGCGGAGTCGTAGAAATCGGGAACCGCTCCTGCGGTGGGCACCTCCGAGAAATCGCCGTTCGTCAACAGATTCAGTTCGCCAAGATCTCCGGCCAATAGCTGCCGCGGCTCAAGTTTGGCAAAGTGGAACGGGTTGGACTTTCTTCGCTTGTTTCGTCGTTTCATCGATGGGCTCGTCATGTTGGGTCGAGTCAGAGCGGTCTGTCTGATCTTTTTAAGTCTATTTAGCAGGCCGGACGCTGCGAACTTTGCAACGCTCGTTCCGCACCGATTCTCCATCTGACCGGTCAGAAAGTGCTATTTTTCCGTTTTTTTGGGCTCTGAGTGCCTCAAACCGGGCTTGGACAGCCGGAAACCAGGGACCGGGAACGGAAAATATGTCGATTCATTAACAATAAATAGGGATGCCGCGCATCCTAAGGACATCGTCTATTAACGCACGTCCCGGGAAGGAATCAATATGTCACGCTGGTTTACAGCTCTGGCCATCGCCATGTTGGCTTCGCTCCTTGCGGGAACCGTTCTGGCTGAATCCCCCGAAAGTGCTCCACCGCGCAAATCGACTCGCAAGACGACACTTACCTACAGCCGCAAGATCGACGCGATCATTCAGGCTCACTTGGCCGGCTCGGAACAGCAACGCAATCCGGAGATTGACGACGCGACGTTTCTCCGCCGAGCCTACCTGACGACAATCGGCCGGATCCCGAATCTCGAAGAAGCAGATTCGTTCCTGTCCTCCGACGCCAGTCAAAAACGAAGCGCACTGATCGACGAGCTATTGGACTCGTACGGTTACGTCAGCCATCAATTCAATTTCCTTGCGGATTTGCTGCGGATCAAAACTCGGCTAACCAACAACGCTCCGGGCGAACCGTACATTGACTTCATCAAGGATTCGCTGGAGCAGAACAAGCCTTACGACCAGCTCGTATTCGAACTTCTCGCGGCCGACGGAGCGCTGCTCGAACGAGGCAACGGTGCCGTCGGATATTACCTTCGCGATCGCAACATGCCAGAAGACAACATGTCGAACACGATTCGCGTGTTCCTGGGCACGCGACTTGAGTGTGCTCAATGTCACGACCACCCGTTCGACAAATGGACTCAGCGTCAGTACTTCGAGATGGTCGCGTTCACGGGCGGCATCAATTATCGGGCTGGCGATTCGCAACAGAACTACGGCAAGCAACTTCGCGAGCTGCGTAAAAAAATCGCGGATGGCGATAGCGAGCTCGACGGAAATATCGCGGCGGCAGTGCGAAGAACTTACCAGGCGACGACCGCCGGGATCTCTGGGACAGGGACTGGACTGGTTCGCCTTCCGGAGACGTTCGAAGGGTCGCACGGCAAACCAAACGAAGTCGTTTCCGCGAAGGAAATGTTTGACGGCGAAGAAATCATCGACGTTTCAGTCCCCTCTGAACCTCGGCGAAAAAACAACAAGAAGAACAAAAACCGAAAGTACGGAAAACGAATCAACGGTGCGAAAGAAATCGGTTCGCGAGAGGCCTATGCGGAATGGTTGACGAATGTTGACAATCCGCGATTCGCCAAAGTGATCGCCAACCGCTTGTGGAAACGGGCGTTCGGGCTTGGCTTGATTGAGCCTGTTGATGTGATCGAAGATTCGACGATCGCTTCGAATCCTGAGCTGATGGACTATTTAACAGAAGTCATGATCGAAATTGAGTTCGACATGAAAGAGTTCTTTCGCATCATCTACAACACGAAAACGTGGCAGTCTGAGGTGACTCGAACGGATATCGTCGACGTGCAACAGTATGCTTTCCCGGGTCCGGTCATGCGTCGCATGTCAGCCGAACAACTGTGGGATTCGATGGTCGGTTTGACCGTGGATTCGATTGACCGACGCGCTGACCTTGCCAACTCTCGGCTTGCTGCTTCGGGCCGCGTCAACATCTACGACTACTACGAGGAAGTTAAGGGAAAGTCGCTGGAAGAGATCTACGATTCGGTTGCTCAGTCCTTCAAAGACCGCGGCATGATGATCAATGGCAAGTCTTCCAAAGAGATGATGCAGAAATCGATGCGTAGTGAATCGCAGAAGATGGCGAAGCAGGAACGTCGGGAGCTCAATCGTGTCATGGGCAAGATGAACAAGCAGATCAACAATGCTCGTCGAGCCAAGGACCGCGAAAAGATGCGTGAGCTGATGATCATGCGAGCGGAACTGGTTTCGAAAGCACGATCCAGAACCCAAAAGTATCTTCGCGCCTCGGAAATGCAATCGCCTGCTCCGGCCAAGCATCTGTTGCGAGAGTTCGGTCAATCGGATCGCGAAACGATCGAAAACGCCAACACCGATCCAGCGGTGACTCAGGTATTGCGTTTGATGAACGGGTTCGTGGACAGCACCATTGGCAAAGACCAAAACTCGGTGATGACCAGAAACGTGCTCTACGCGGACAACGAAAACGAAGCGATCGAAGCCGTCTACCTGACGATGCTTAGCCGGATGCCGACGTCGTCAGAGAAACGGGTTTGGCGAAAAGACTTCCGGGAGGATTCCAAAACCGCCTATACGGATCTGGTTTGGACATTGATTAATTCGAACGAGTTTATTTTCGTTCGCTAGATTTGCTTGAGAAATGCTCATCGGTCTGATCGACGACCGACCACTGAAACGTTTTGATTGTTGCCGTCACCGGAAGCCCTCGCGAGGCACCCACTTCCCCGGTGGCGGCGCATTCAAGACTCAATGACATTTGATTTCTGACTTTCGTTATTTGCCTGGCCAACCATGAAAAATCTCGCTCGAAAAATGGATCCGCAAAGCCGTAGAAGCTTTGTCAGCGGCGTCGCAAAATCAGTCCTTGGGCTGGGCGTTCTTGGTTTCGCCAAACCGAAATTCGCGAGCGGCAGCACGGTTCTCAAT
This sequence comes from Mariniblastus fucicola, assembly GCF_008087665.1. Classification (GTDB taxonomy): domain Bacteria; phylum Planctomycetota; class Planctomycetia; order Pirellulales; family Pirellulaceae; genus Mariniblastus; species Mariniblastus fucicola. The sequence continues at coordinate 2,135,451 of NZ_CP042912.1, read as the reverse complement.
CCGAGTTCATTGAAAGCGGATCCGAAACCGGGACGCGCGAAATCGGTCATCTATCTGTACATGAGCGGCGGGATGAGTCATCTCGACACGTTCGACACCAAGCCCGGGGCGGAAACTCAGGGACCGGTTGAATCTTTGGACACGACGGCTGACGACGTTCAAGTCAGCGAGTTCTTGCCGTTGATGGCGAAACAGATGCACCACGTCGCGGTCGTCAATTCGTTGAACTCGACTCAGGGAGCTCACGAACAGGGGCGATACTTCATGCACACGGGCTATACGCTGCGAGGCACCGTTCGGCATCCGGACATGGGAGCCTGGTCTGCGTTTCATTTGGGAAAGATGAACAAGGGCCTTCCTGCGAACGTCAAAGTCGGACGTAACAGCTCCGGGCTTGGCGGCGGGTTTCTCGAATCGAAATTTGCTGCGTTGCCGATCGGCGACCCGGAAGCCGGTCTGCAAAACAGCTCTCTGCCCAAAGGCGTTGACGCGGCACGATTCCGAAAACGCATGTCGCGGCTGGAGAAGATGAACGCTTCGTTTACGAAGTCTTACGACACAAAAGAATCGCGAGCCTTTGCGTCAATGTATGACGAAGCCGTTTCGTTGATGAAGAGCAAAGATCTGGAAACGTTCGATTTGACCAAGGAAGACGAAAGCGTTCGTGATCGATACGGCCGCAATCCGTTCGGCCAGGGCTGTTTGCTGGCCAGGCGGATGGTCGAGTCGGGAGTCCGGTTTATCGAAGTCGACAACAATGGCTGGGACACTCACGGAGACAACTTCGAACGCGTAAAAGACAAAGGAGCGGTTCTCGACCAGGCACTTTCTGCTCTGCTGGAAGACCTTTCCAGTCGCGGACTGCTGGACTCGACGCTTGTCGTTCTGGCCACCGAGTTTGGGCGAACACCGACCATTCAAATGGATCGCAATCTTGGGCGAAACCACTATCCACAGGCTTTCTCATGCTTGCTCGCCGGCGGCGGGATCCAGGGCGGAATTCGCTTTGGACTGACGGATGAGGAAGGCCGAGAAGTGATCGACAATCCGGTCACGGTGCCGGACTTCAATGCGACGATCGGATATGCCATGGGCATCGATCTGAAGAAGAAAACCATGTCGCCGAGCCTTCGACCGTTTACGTTTGCCGACAAAGGCGAACCGGTTTTGGAGCTGTTTAGCTGAGCGGCGAATAGAGTGTCCAACGGACGGCCAGGTTTTCAGCTGAAAGTCCATCGGCGGCGCTGACAGCGTCGAATGACCGCGAGGGTCGGCCTTATTTGTCGTGGCGACAGAGCGTTCAAGTGCTCGATGACGTCTCTTTTTGCGACTCGTGCATTGATGTGCGATCGATGCGAAGCTGGGCGAGATCGACTTTCTCAGAATTTAAAACGCCCTAAAAATCTTTTTGGTTTCCCGAAATTTTACGTCGATGCGCATAGCCGCTCTCGGGCACATTAGATAGATTTTACGGCGTGGCCAAGTCGGGACCTGTCGTTTCAGGTTTGGATAGGAAAAGTCACTCTCCTGATTGAACATAATCCCGAAATTGCCGACGCCGGAAGTCGATCGCCAGCGGCGGATCATTGAAAATGAACGTCTTCAGTCGAGCGTACGTTGATAGCCTGTATGAGGACTATCAAAAAGACCCTGCTTCTCTGCCCGCAGAATGGCAACAGTATTTCAGGGACTTCTCCCCGGAATCCGAAAGTGGGGCTGGCGCACCGGGCGCGGTGGTCGCTCCGCCGACAACGCCTGGAACCTTGGATGGTTCAACCAGCACGGAATCGGCGCACAGCCAATCGGTGGCTCAGCTTCAGGATCGAGTTGATCAACTTGTGCGCGGCTTTCGGGTCCGCGGCCATCTCGAAGCAAAGATCGATCCGCTCGGGATGCCGCGGAAGACTAACAGCGAGCTGAATCCGGAATCCTACGGGCTTCATGCGGGCATCCTTGAGCAAAAGTTTTCGGCGCGAACTGTCGGAGGACAGAACTTCCAGACGCTTGAGGAAATCGTTCAGCTCTTGCGGAACACATATTGTCGCTCGATCGGAGCACAATTCATGCACATCGATGATCACGATGTGCGGTACTGGCTCCAGTCGCGAATGGAAAGCAGCCAGAATCGGATCAACCTTGATCGGAAGATGCAAATCCGGATTCTGACCAAGCTTACCGATGCCGTGATCTTTGAAGAGTTCGTGCGACGAAAGTACATTGGTGCGAAAACGTTTTCGCTTGAAGGTGCCGAAACGCTGATCCCGCTACTCGATCTGGCGTTGGAGAAAGCCGGCGAACATGACGTCAATGAAGTCGTTCTGGGCATGGCTCACCGCGGAAGGCTGAACGTCCTTGCCAACATCATGGGCAAACGCTCAGAGAACATTTTCTGGGGCTTTGATGACCCCGACCCGGATTCAAACCGCGGCGGTGGAGACGTTCTGTATCACCTCGGGCACAGCAACGACTGGATCACCAGCACGGGCAAGAAAGTTCACATCTCGCTGTGCTTCAATCCCAGCCACCTTGAGTTCGTGAATCCGGTTGCGATGGGCCGATGCCGCAGTAAGCAGGACCGCGTCGGCGACAATTGGCAAGCCAAATCGATGTGCGTGCTGATTCACGGCGACGCCGCGTTTGCCGGCGAGGGCGTCGTTCAGGAATCGCTCAACCTCAGCCAACTGCCTGGATACAAAACCGGCGGCACGCTGCATGTAATTTTGAACAATCAGGTTGGTTTTACGACTGATCCGGCGGCAGGTCGCAGTACGACTTACGCCAGCGACATCGCGAAGATGCTGCAGATTCCGATCTTTCACGTCAACGGCGAAGACCCCGAAGCAGTCGCACAGGTTGTCAATCTGGCGATGGAGTTCCGTCGCACGTTCCACCGCGACGTCGTGATCGACATGTACTGCTACCGACGTCACGGTCACAACGAAAGCGATGAACCGCGATTCACTCAGCCGATGATGTACAAGAAGATCGACGATCGCAAAACGGTCCGGGACAACTATCTTGATCGCCTGCTGAAGATGCACGAAGTGACGGCGGAAGAAGCGGACTCGATTGCCGAGGTCCGTCGCGAGAAACTGGATCGCGAATTTGAAGCGGCCAGCAACAAGGACAACTTCAAACCGGACACGCAAAGTGGCGACGGTCTGTGGTCGGAGTACACCGGTGGCGTCGAAAATCTCAACGACGATCCTGATACGGGAATTCCGGCCGGCAAACTGACTTATATTTTGAAGCAGATTGCGTCGCATCCGGATGGATTCACGCCGCATCGAACTCTGACGCGAATCATGGCGGCAAGAGAAAAATCTGCCACCGGAGACCGTCCGATTGATTGGCCGATGGCTGAGTTGGCTGCGTTTGGTTCGCTTGCCATCGAAGGCCACCCGGTCCGACTCACCGGACAGGATGTTGGCCGCGGCACGTTCAGTCAACGACATGCCGTGATCTACGATTCGACGAACGGACGGCGTCACGACATTTTGCGGCACATCGACGAAGCTCAAGCCGACGTCGACATCATCAACAGTCCGCTCAGCGAAGCCGGCGTGCTTGGTTTCGATTACGGTTACAGCCTGGATTATCCGGACGGTCTGGTTTGCTGGGAGGCTCAGTTTGGCGATTTCGTAAATACGGCTCAGGTGATCATCGATCAGTTCATTTTCAGCGCCGAAGACAAATGGAATCGACTTAGCGGGCTGGTGATGCTGCTGCCTCACGGTTTCGAAGGTGCCGGACCGGAGCATTGTAGCGCCCGGATCGAGCGTTTCCTGACCGGTGCGGCTGAGCACAATGTGCAAATCGCGTATCCGACGTCTGCTGCCCAGTACTTTCACTTGTTGCGACGCCAGGTGATTCGAAAATGGCGAAAGCCGTTGATTGTGTTCACGCCGAAGGCTTTGTTGCGCGAAGCCAAAGTCATGTCGAACCTGGACGAATTCACCAGCGGCAAGTTTCAACGCGTGCTGACCGATCCGGATGTCGGTCCTCTCGACCACCCGTCTCGCGTGTTGATCGCGTCTGGCAAAGTCGCCGTCGATTTGATGAAAGAACGCGAAACTCAGGGCCGCAAGGACTTCGCAATCATCCGTGTCGAGCAGCTTTATCCCTTCCCGGCGCAACAAATCGAGGAAATCCTTGGGTCTTACGATGCCGGCACGCCGGTGTATTGGGTCCAGGAAGAACCCCGAAATATGGGTGCCTGGTACTTCATTAAGGTCAAATGGGACGAAATGGGCCTGGAAGATCGTTGGAAAATTCGGGGGATTACGCGTCCTGAGTCAGCGAGCCCCTCCACGGGATCGAAGAAAGCGCACAAAATTGAGCAACAGGAATTGTTCCGGGAAGCGATGGGCTCAGAGTCACCCGCCAATGCGAAGTGACTGCCATCAAAGCCTGCCCAATCCAATCGATTCGATCGCACAACCAAATTTTGACTTTCGCGCACCGTCCGCCGATTTGATCGGAAGGTAGCGGCTCGTCGCAGCCGCAATGCGGTCCGCTGCAAGTTTGAATTCAACACAACATCTTTACGTACAAGTCCAGAACTATGGCTGAAATCAAAGTACCTGAATTCGGAGATTCAATTCAGGAAGTCCAGGTATTTCAATGGCTCAAGAAACCCGGCGAATGGGTCGAGCGAGACGAAGACATCGTTGAGCTTGAATCCGAGAAGGCATCGCAGGCTCTTCCAGCACCCGTTTCTGGAGTGCTGCAATCCGTATCCGTTGCCGAAGGCGAAATCGCTCAGGTCGGAGATCTGCTTTGCGTGATCGACGAATCTGCTTCCAAAGACGGAGCCGCGGCGGGCCAAAGTTCTGCAGCAGCGGCTGCTGGCGGTTCGACAGAATCGACGGCCGTTGTCGATGCTCCACCTGCTGACGGCGAGAGCGCGAGCTGGATCATGCCGGCGGCTCAGGTCATGCTCAGCGAGTACAAAATCTCTGCAGATGCGATCCAGCCTTCGGGCCCCGGTGGCAGATTGCTCAAGGAAGACGTTCTGAAGTACGTCGAAGCCAATGGTTTGCGCCCGGGCGGATCACCGCCTGCTGAAGCCAAGCCGCAAACTTCTGCTCCCGCTCCTGCGTTGCCACCGCTGACAACTACCCCTGCGTCGGCTCCACCGGCTCCCGCACCACCATCGGCACCGGCTCAGTCGTTGTCTGCTCAAACGGAAGAGTGGAACGATTCGATGGGGCCACGTGAGGACACGTCGAAGCCGATGAGCATGATTCGGCGGACGATTGCCAAACGACTGGTCGAAGCACAGCAGACGGCAGCTCTGTTGACGACGTTTAACGAAGTCGACATGAAACCTGTGATGGATTTGCGTTCGAAGTACAAGGAAGCATTCCAAAAGAAACACGGCGTCAAGCTTGGCTTTATGTCGTTCTTTGCGAAGGCCGTTGTGGAAGGTCTGCGTCGATTCCCGGCGATCAATTCCGAAATCCAGGGCAACAACATTATCAGCAAGAACTACCACGACATCGGTATCGCGATCGGTGGCGGAAAAGGACTTGTCGTTCCCGTGCTTCGCAACGCAGAGCGCATGAGTTTTGCCGATATCGAGCGTCAGATCGGCACCTACGCGGGTCTTGCCGCAGACAACAAGATCAAGCCGGCGGACATCGAAGGCGGAACGTTTACAATCAGTAACGGCGGGGTCTACGGATCGTTGCTTTCAACACCGATCGTGAACCCACCTCAAAGCGGCATTCTTGGGTTGCATTCAATTCAGGATCGGGCCGTCGTGGTCAACAAGGAAATCGTCATCCGCCCGATGATGTACATTGCGTTGACTTACGATCACCGGATTGTTGACGGAAAAGAAGCCGTGACGTTCCTCAGAACGATCAAGGAAGTCCTCGAAGAGCCGGCTCGGCTGTTCCTGGAAGTCTGATCGTCACACTGACAGCCTGACCTGTCAGTGACTTTCTCATACAAATCTGCAACGCCAAAAACCGGTGCCAGACGACTTGTTCTGGCGCCTTGGCAAAGCATTTAATACGAATCAAAACACAACCAACTAAAGCGTAAACGAGGTTTTCCTCAACGACGCCGTTCAAGAAACCCAGCAAAATCATGGCAGACAACAACTACGATTTGGTCGTCCTTGGCGGAGGCCCTGGCGGCTACGTCGCAGCAATCCGCGGAGCTCAGCTTGGGCTCAAGTCAGCCGTTATCGACGAAAACCAAAAGTTCGGCGGAACGTGCCTGAGAGTGGGCTGCATCCCCAGTAAAGCTCTGCTGGAATCGAGTCATCTGCTGGTCGAAGCTCGTGACCACATGATGGAACACGGCATCACGGCGACCAAGCTTACGGTCGATCTTGCGGCGATGATGCGTCGTAAATCTGGCGTCGTTGATACGCTCACCGGCGGCGTGGCTCAGTTGCTCAAGAAGAACAAAGTCAAAGCCATCGTCGGTCGCGGCAAACTGGTTGGCCAAAACCAAATCGAAATTGCGGGTGGCGAAACCATCACGGCGAAGAACATCATCATCGCAACCGGCAGCGTTCCGATGGCGCTTCCGGGTATCGAGCTTGACGGCGATCGTGTCGGCGACAGTACGGCTGCTCTTTCTTACACTAGCGTGCCGCGGAAGCTGGTTGTGGTCGGCGGAGGCTACATTGGACTGGAACTGGGTTCCGTGTGGAGTCGACTTGGCTCGGAAGTCATCATCCTCGAAGCGATGGACAAAGTCCTTGGCGGCCTGGATCAGGAAATCGCCCGAACGGCACGGCGAACTTTCGAGAAACAGGGCCTTCAGTTCCGTACAGGAATGTGGGTTGAATCCGTTGTCCGCAATGGCGACAAATGTACCGTCAACATCAAGGGCGGCGAAACAATTGAGTGTGATCGAGTGCTTGTCGCTGCCGGTCGATCGCCGAACACGAAATCCATCGGCTTGGACGTGGCCGGAGTTGAAGTTGACCAACGCGGTTTTATCGTGACCGATTCTCACATGAAGACATCGGTCGACGGAATCTATGCCGTCGGAGACTGTATTGGTGGCGCAATGCTTGCCCATAAAGCTTCCGAAGAAGGCATCGCAGTTGTCGAGCACATCGCTACCGGCGTCGGCCATGTCAGCTACGACACGATTCCGGCGATCGTCTACACGCATCCGGAAATCGCATCTGTCGGCCGTACCGAGGAACAGCTGAAAGCCGAAGGCGTGAACTACAAGAAGGGTTCATGCCCGTTTGGAGCCAACGGTCGTGCTCGTGCGATGGGTTCTGCGGAAGGCAAGATCAAGATTTTGGCTGACGCGGACACCGATCGGATTCTTGGCGTGCACGCCATCGGTCCACGAGCAGGTGACTTGATCGCGGAAGCCGCGGTGGCGATGAACTTCGGAGCCTCCAGCGAAGATTTGGCTCGCTGTTGCCATGCTCATCCGACGCTTTCCGAGATCATGCAGGAAGCCGCGTTGGCTGTGAGCAAGCGGGCGATCCACACGTAATTAACGGGACGATCCGGTTGCGTGTGAGTCAGTCGATTCGATTCGACACTACTGAATCATCCATTTTCCGACAGGCTTGATCGGAAATTCGTCACGGAGTTCGGTGCGCAGTTTCGACTTTGTCTGGTAGAGCGTCTCGCGTTTTTTCAAACCGACCAGTTGGCTTTTTGAGTACGCGTCAGTGGTTTCGGATTGGTCAACCATCTGCGCCGCTTCCTTCTGCAACCTCAACGCTTCCTCAAAGTCTTCGTTCGCCGCGAAGCAGGCGGCTGCGACTTCCTTCACGTACGATGATTTGGAACCGTAGATACTCAGAATCGGAGCAATCAATTCGAGGGCTCGTTCTGGATCGCGAATATTGTCATCAGTAGACGTTGCGTACAACCACGCCAACATGCAATTGGAGCGAAGGTGCCGCGGTGAACCACTTCGGTACTTTTCCAGCAACGCAATCGAATCAGAAAAGTTGCCGGTTGCGAATTCCGATTCGGCCAACAATTTGAGGATGTTTCGGTCGCTGGGTTGGAGTCGATTGGCCAAACGAAGAAACTTCTTCGCGCGATCTGCATCGCCTGAAACAAGGTAGAGAAATCCCAAATCGCCAGAAACAAACGGCAGCGTTGGATGCGCGTCAAATGCGATCGTCAGATGTCTCGCCGCGTCAACATGTTGCCGTTTCGCAAACAGCAGCCGGCCCAAGATCGCGTTGACTTCCGCCGATTCGGGATGCCGTTCCAGAAACTCCTCGAGCGTCTCAATCGCTGGCGTCACCAGGTTTTGATCCACGTTCACATTCGCGTATCCGATCACTGCCTCGATGCTGTCCCGATCGAGCGAAAACGCAGTCTGAAAACTCTTCGCTGCCGCTGCCAGCACCTCCGACCTCATCGCGTCGGTCAGATCGCTATCCGCACCCAGTTTCCGCAACAGCTCACCTTTGCGGATGTGAGCCAAAACGCAGCCCGGGTCAACTCGTATCGCCCGATCGAAAAACTTCCCGGCCAAGGGCAAGTCGTTCATCGATGTCAGTTCAATTGCTCGCATCGTCAACTGAAGAGCCGTCGCCGCCGCCGTTGCCTGATTGAGATGCCTCGCCTCATCTTCAAATCCAAGGGCCAGTAAATGATCTTTCAGTCGCGTCATGTTCGCGTGTCGATTCCCGTTCAGCCACTTTCCCTCGCGGCCGGTTAGTTCCGCCCAGGATTGACCATAGCCGGATTCAAACAGGGACTGATCCTTGAGAACAGCCGTCGGCGTCAACGCTTCGTGCGGATAGAACGCTTTGACCGCTCCTGCACGGTCAAGCAAAATCGCGAACGGCAGCTTTGGCAAATGCTGCTTCGAAAACCATTCGCCACAGCAAAGCTCCAGTTTCCTTCGCTCCTGCTTCGACACAATTCCCTTCGGCCAAGCCCATGACGCAGCATTCGCAAGCTCGTCAGACGAACGCAAGAGGGACTCAATGTCCCAGTCGGAATCGGATCGCCGACACATCGCCGCGACGCACCCGATCTTTGCTTTGTCAAACTCGCTTCGAAGTGCCGCAAACTGTTGAAGGGTATCGGAAGAGGCCTGACTTTCGTCGTGAAAGATCGCCAGCAATGCGCCGCCAACCGAATTCTCAATCCGATATCGACTGCGACGGTCACCTTCGATGTTGATTTGAGGAAGAAACGACGGAGGATAAAAAACACTTTGTGTCGAACTCGGAGATTCGAAACTGGCGTCGACTGGTGACGAACTAATCGCAAGCTCTGCACGGATAGTCGATTCCGCGATCGCAGCGGACTGGCCTTCCGTCAGAACGTAGCTGCAATTCGGTTTCAAGTCTCGAAACGTCTGTTTTCCTGCTTCGGGCCACACGACGACCACTCGTTCGATCGTTTTGCCCGTTCCCACCCCAAACTGAAGTGACTTTGAAGATTGAGCCAGATATCCAGATCCGGCCGCAACCCATTGCACGATCGGAGTTGGCAAACCAGACAGCCAAATCTCGACTTTCGCCCCGATGGCGTCCCGATTGGATTTCGTACCAACGAGTCGAAGTTTCAGGAATTCGTGATCGGATTCGAGCTGGTTGCGTAACATTCTGAATCGCGGACCGGTCCGGGACGTCATCACGATGTCCGAGTCCCCGTCGTTGTCCCAATCGAGCGTTGCTACCGCGCGGGCGTCGCCAAGAAAGTCGAACCCTGAGATTGCTGAGACGTTGGCGAATCCAATCGAGCCGAGGTTCAGAAAGCATCGATTTCGCTGGCTTCCGGCGAACGAATATCCACTCCGAATCATTTCGCCGATCGCTGCCGACTGATTGCTGATCGCATTTTGATCAGTCAAGCTTTTTGACTGATTCTCTTCGAGGCAACGTTTCCAAAACGGCTGCAGATCCTGAGACGTGACTCGCGACAAATAGCCGTTGGCGACCAAGATATCCTGAAGTCCGTCCTGGTTCAGGTCCGTCGTCACCGATCCGAAAGACGATCGGGTCGAAAAAATCGGCGACGGAAAAGGGTAAGACTTGAACGTGTACTGAGACTCATTTTTTCCGGCCGGCCCTTTGCCGTGACTTGAAAACCATACGTGCGACGGCACCAACGCAGCATCATTGGCGATGAAGATATCGGGTTTCGCATCACGATCGAAATCAGCCACCGAAACGCCGCGAGCCTCGGACTGCAATCGCATTCCACGCTGGAAAGTCACGTCGCCGAACCAGCCGTTTTGATTTTCATAAAGTCGAGACGAACCTCGCTCATTGGCCACAAGCAAATCCGGGTCACCATCATCGTCGAAGTCGAGCCACGCGGCGGAACGCGAATGTCCCAAGTTGTTTTCGGTGATTCCGACTTCTTCCGTCACGTCCTTGAAGATCCAGCCTTCTTCGTTGCGCAGCAAAACGTTTCGACCGCCGGTTCGACGTTCAGGAGAATTCTCTGAGACTTCAAGAAAATCCGCGATGCTTCGAACGCTACGATACTTGCAAATGAAGATATCCAAATCCCCATCAAGGTCGAAATCCGCCGCTGAAAGGCTGGCTCCGTCATAGCCTATCGGAAGTTTTTGCTCCAACTGAAAATTGACAGTTCCATCGTTGGAAAACAGAGCAATGCACTCATCAGTTGCTACGGCGAGATCCTGATCTCCGTCGTTGTCGAAATCAAGAATCAGTGCCGAACGAGAATCGTCAAGCAACGCGACTCCCGACTCGTTGGCCACGTTCCGGACGGTTCCGTCAGCATTCTGCAACAGCAGCAGATTTGGCAAACCGTGGCCTTCGCAGACGTAGATGTCGTCCAGCCCGTCACGATTAAAGTCGCCGACGGCAAGGCCCTGATGTCCTGCTACGTCAAGGCCGGGAATCCGCTGCGCCCATTGATCGAGGCCGAAGCGGAGTTGCGAATTCCACGCGTCGCAATTTCTGAAAACTGACTTGCTGCAGTCCTGAAGCAACTGCGCACCAAGCGTGCTGATGGCGACTTCCTCTACCCCGAGAACTTTGGCCGATTCCAAGTGCAGCGATCCTGACGCCGATCTTCGCCAGCCAGTTTGCCAAAGCGACGTCGCTTGAATACCGCTGTGGGTTTCCGCTTTGTCGGCATCAACTTTGCCGAAAGTTTCCACCACGACACGGGCTGTGATCGATTCGTCATCTGTCGTGATGTCAAAAGTCCTGAATTCGATCCTGAATTGACTGGCGTTTCTCCAGGACGAAAGCACATTTGCGGTAAATCTAGAAAACGCATCGTCGTCGCGAAAACCAGGCTGAGAATCGGAGGCTTGCCATCGACGCACCTTGATCGTCGAATCATCAAACCGCGGTTGAAAGCGATCCTGGTCGATGCCACCACCGTTGAACTGGCTGGCGATGAAATCCGGGACGGGGCCAGCGTTGTCGTCCGAATCAGAAACAACCGACGCGAAATGGTCACCAAGTTCCGTCAGCTTCGCCGATATCTGCTGCTCAAGAGATTCTGAACCAGAGATTTCATCAACCAAATGGGCTTTCGCCTCTTCGATGTGGCTGTCGCCGCGTTGGTCACCATTTTCGATGCCTTCAGACTTTGTATTCTGACTTGCAGACAGGTCTTCGGTTGCCACCGGGCCGTTCACAACTGGCAAAACGGTCGGCGCAATTTTTGCTTTCGGTGAATCGCCACACCCAACATGCAGAAGCGCGATCAGCGTGCATGCTGAGAGTGCGAAAATCGTCAGTTTGGAGCGATGCACGCGGCAATCCAAGAAAGAATTCACTTACTAAATGGGCACCCTTTTTAACAGATATCAACTGCTGCGCGGGCAACATTGATTGCATTGGCCGTCACGAATTTGGAATCGCTTCGAACTGAATCCCATCCGTGCCGGAACTGCTATTGCCGGGACTACGCCGAGCGGAAACACTAGGTGCTGTTCGGCATTCGTGAGTGCCGCCAATGTCGCCTCGCTCAACCGAACGGTGCCGTGTCTGGCCCTGGATTGCGGACGAACCGACGAAATAGAATTACGGAGCCCTCGATGAAAATGAACCACTCAGCTTTCTCTGCAATCTTGCTAACCATTGTCTGCGCGACATTCGCCTTTGGCCAGGCAGACGCCAACAGCGAGGCCGCGGTTAAGGACAGTCCGGATATCGTCGCCGCAAAAAAGTCATTGAAGCAGTTTGGGGCAAAACTGAAGGAATCCAAGTGGGAAGAATTAAAAGGTCTGGCAACCGATAACGGACAGAAATCGCTGATGCAGGAGATCTGCTTCTCTCTGGCGATCAGCAACGAAATGTCGGAAGGCGACTTTGACGAGATTCCGCAGGAGCTCAAAGATCTGATTCAGAAAATCGACGGCGTCAAGGAAAAGTACAAACTTGACGAGATCGCCCGCATGATGTTTGTTGGCGAGACCGAGGAAGCCTACAAGAAACTGAAAGCGACAGGAAACTCATGGGAGATCATCGATGCAATCTGGAAGGCCCAGTCTGGTTCTCCGTTTCATTTCCATCCGGCGATCGGTGACTTTGCACAGGTCGAAACGGCAGACGGTTTCCTGTACATCGATGTGACCATGAAACCGTTGACCGAAGGTGGGGACAGTGGAATTCTCGTCGAAGGACCGGCTCAGGTTGTTCGTTTGAAGAAACAGAGCGATCAATGGATGTACGACGGCGTCGACGAGAAACGGACCGAAGCCAGGATGAAAGAATTCATCGCGTCGGTCGAAGGGCAGGGCGGTCCGATGGCTCCGCCGAAGATACTGGACGATCCGTCTTTCAGCGGCAAAACGATCAACGGCAAAGCGTTTGCGCTTTCGGATTTGAAAGGCAAAATTGTCGTGCTGGATTTTTGGGGAACTTGGTGCGGTCCCTGTGTGGAAGCGATGCCGTCGCTGAAGTTGATTCGCGAATCGTTTAAAGATCACGGAGTCGAAATCGTTGGCATCGCTGTCGACAGTCTGGCGCCGGTGAAAAAGTTTTGCGAATCGAACGACATTCAGTGGCCGAATCTGGTCGACCCCGAAGGAAAACTGGCCGACCATTTTGGCGTAGGTGCGTTTCCAACGTTGATGGTTATCGACCAGAACGGCAAACACGTGGTTTCCGACATCGAGAAACTGCCTTTGGTCGACGACTTGGTTGAACGACTGAAGCTCGACGCCGATGACTTTTCTGAACTCAAAGCGAAACTCAAGAAGGGCCACACCAAAGCTTCGGCGACTCCGAAAGAGGGAACGGAAGCACCGGACAAGCCTGTCATCAAGGCTGGAACCTAGAGCCAGTTTCAAATCTGATCACCTGGTCGTAGCTGCGGCGTCTCGCCGCAGTATTTTTGGTATTAACTGCGGCGAGACGCCGCAGCCACAAGGTTTTGAAACTGCCTCTAGAAGAACGCGCTAGTTTTCCAGGCAGATCACTCTAGCGAAGTGGTTCTTTGCCCATCAGCCGACGGAGCATTCCGATCTGGCCGGCGTGCAGCATTTCATGGTCGGAGGCAAACAGCAAACTGCCAAACTTGGTCGCGAACGCTGCGTGTGGAGCATCCACCGGGTCGTCCAGATGATCCTCAAACGAAGCGATTTCCGTCAGCGTTTGCTGATACACACGTTCGAGGACTTCAAGGATTTCGCCTGGCGACGGATAGTCGGCGGCAGCGCTCGTCGGAACGGTGCCTTTCATAAACCGTTTGCGAAATTTACCCGACATCAGCTTTGAATCGACTTCCGCGCGGCCTCGCTGCCGAAACAAGGTCAGCCCGTAGTGGGACATCGCGATGTGGCCGACCTGCCAGGCAATATGCGTCGTGTAAGAATCCGGACTCCAGTACCAATCCGCTTCATCGAGGTCGTCCAGCAACAGCAGCGTATAGCGACGGGTAAACTGGATCCGTCGCAGGACCAAATCCAGACGCGATGACAATCCTTCTGGCAGTTCGTACTCGTGATCAAAAATGCTCATGGTCGTGACGCTTATGCTTTGACTTCGACGATTGCTTCAATTTCAACGACAACTCCCAACGGCAATGCCGCAACACCAACGGCGCTACGCGTGCCGACGCCGACATCTTCACCGAAAACTTCTCGCATCAGTTCGCTACAACCGTTAACGACCGCAGGCTGTTGAGTGAACTCAGGCGTGCAATTGACCATCCCGAAGAGTTTGACGATTCGAGAGATGCGATCCAACGAACCGAGTTCCGATTTGAGTGTGGCCAGAATGGCCAACCCTGCTTGTTTGGCCGCCGCGTAGCCCGCGTCCTGATCGACATCACGACCAACGCAACCAAGATGCAAACTTCCGTCAGTGTTAACCGGCAGGTGACCGGACGTAAAACAAAGATCGCCGACAATCAGCGACGGTTTGTATACCGCGACGGCGTTGGGAGCAGGCGGCAGTTCGAGACCAAGTTCGCTCAATCGTTCATCAATGGCCATCAAGTAAGTTCCTTTTGTATCGATTGTTTGTCGTAGCCTGAAAGAATATCAGGTCCGTCGCTTCAGAGACATCCCCGAGCTCGGTTTAGGCTTTTTTGCAAACCCTTTCAGGCGGAACGATCAGCGTTGAGAGAAGCAATGGAACCATCAGACTATTTGCGGTCGCATTCTAACGAAGCGATTCGCGTGCCGAATAATGCTGGTATAGAAACCGAGGCCACTACTCCCATAGACAGACACGATTCGTTCATGACGCTCACGAGGACTCAACTTGATGACCAGGAGAACACCATCTCCTGCTGGAAGCTTGGGCCGCAAGTCACCGGAGGTCGTTGGTACGAAATCTATCGTGCTCGCCCGAAGACGCTTTCCATCGATTCCGATTTTGACTACGTCATCAAAACGATCAACCCGACGTTGCCGCACGCGGACAAACAAAAAGCGATCGACCGGTTGGGTCGAGAAGCGTTTGCGACCGAAGCCATCATGCACAACGCCGTGATTCGATTGCTGGACGCTGAACTGGACAAGACTCCATTCTTTCTGGTTCAGCCGTGGGTCTATGGCAGATCGCTCGATCGTTTTTTCGCTTCGGCTCAGCAAGTGGCCATCAACCGACTGATGTGGGTTCTAAGGCAGGTCGCCGAAGGCATCCATGCAGGACATCAGTGCGGACGCGTTTATCTTGGGCTCGACCCGTCCCACGTTCTTCTGGGTAGAACTGGGCGGGTCAAACTCATCGGTTGGTCACAGTCTCACGGGATCGGCGAACGGGTTTGGCTGCCGCACGACCAGATTCAGGCGGCCCGCTATATGGCCCCGGAATGCTTCGCGGATGGCTATCGGGCAAGCACGGCGAGCGACGTTTATTCGCTGGGAGCGTTGATCTATCAGTCGTTGACCCTGGAGACGCCATACAGTGGGTCAACGCTGGATTCGATCAAACAAGCCGTTCGACAACAGTCCAACGTGGACTTGATGATTCGACAACCTCTGTGCCCAAGACCGCTCTATCGGTTGGTTCGAAAGATGCTTTCGAAGAATCCGCACCATCGGCCGGAGTTCGGTGACGTGCTGGAAAGCTTGATCTCGATCGAGATTGAACACCTCAGCGACATGACGGTGATTCCGCTTTAATTGCGCAGCCCGGAGTTCGGCAGGCTTCCGCCGCAGGCTCTCAGCTCAATTCAGCTTGAGGCGCACCGTCGAGCACCAGCGCCAGCTGCCCCAATAGCTCGTCCGGCGTAACGGGCTTGATCAGCACCGCATTGGCGCCACTGTCGATGATCTCGACAGCTGTTTCCTTACGCCCATCAGCAGTGATCGCGACCAGAGGAATCGCCTCAAGGTGCTCAAACTCGCGGACCAACTGCGTCAACACGCTTCCATCAACGTCCGGCATGTGAATGTCGGTCAAGATGACGTCAGGCCGCAAACATCGCAACATGTTGATCGCGTCGGAAGCTCGCGTAAACGCGTGTAGATTCCTGAAGCCGGACTCGCGTAGATACTCGCTGTACATTTGCAACACGATCTCTTCGTCGTCGATCATGAAGATGTGACAGTTGGCTCGTTCAATTTCGACTGGCGACGACATTGACTTTCTTTCTCTAAAACACGTTCGGCCCAGAGCTCATTTCAGAATTTCATCTGGAGCCGCTTTCAAAGAAACTTACTTCGCAATCTGCATGGACGCGGTGGGTTTGAGACCAGTTCCAGTCGAGGGTTTGCCCTTAAATGGACTCTCTTCGAGGTAAACCCCTGGATGTTTTCGCGCTCGTTCACTTTTGACAACCTAGCTTTGGTCTCAGATCCCCAGATCAACAGGAACGGATGATGAGTAAGCAGCAAAATTCCCAACCCACAGACGACTCGAACGAACAAGACTGTTCGAGGTTGTTAACCCAGGAGCAGAAGGAATCGGCCAAGATTTTTCTGATCGACGATGAACCAATCATCCTGGAAATCTTTTCGGTCTACCTCGCCGAAGCTGGATTCTCGAACATTTTTGCGTTTAGCGATTCGGTCGAAGCGATCGAGACGCTTCGATTTGTGACGCCGAGCATCATCTTGACGGACATCAACATGCCGGAAGTCAGCGGCAAGTTTCTGATCAAGCTGATTCGGACTTTCGAACACCTCAGAACCATTCCGATCGTTGCTGTTACCTCCAACACAGAAGAAGCGGAACAGGAAGCGATCATTCGAAACGGCGCCGATTCGATCGTCCACAAACCAGTCGATGCGAAGAAGTTGACCGATGCGGTTTTGCTGACTCTTGAGGGTTCATTCCGGCTCAAGAATCAAATCACGGAAGCAGAACAGCGGGAACAGCATCGCATGGAACAGAAAAAAGCAGCTTTGATATCCTTCGAATCAAACTTGCGTGACTTGATGCGATAAACACGCCTCCCCTTCCGCGCCGATGCTCGCAGTCGCCAGAAAGAGTTTAGGTCGTGGTCGAAACGATGGCTCTGTGGATGTCGATGTTCGATTTCAACGCAAACGCGGTCAAACTATTACGGAACTCCAACATAGAACCAAACCGGTCTCCTGGTTGCTTTTGAATCGCTTTCAAACAGATCGCCTCCAACTCAGCCGGAATTCTTGAGTCGTAATCGGTAGGGCGGCGTGGCGGATCGTGTTTCAACTGATCAATAATCTGACTTAGGTCACCGTCATAGGCTCGACGCCCAGTGACAAGCTCATACAGGACCAGACCGAGACTGTAGATGTCCGAGCGAAATCCTCGTTCACCATATTGCAGACTCAACTGCTCCGGCGCGCAATAGACTGGCGACACAGGTTGCAAACGCGTCGCATCCGAAAAGATCTCGGAGCGTTTCTTTGCCACGCCGAAATCCATCAACCACGCGTGACCCGTCACGCCGGTCACGATGTTCTCTGGCTTGACATCAAAGTGTACGAGATTGGACCGATGCGCCGTCGCAAGCGCATCCGCGACCTGCACAATGACGCAGATCGCGTCCTCGACAGACAGCCTGTTTTGAGATAGCGTTCGCTTGAGCGTTTGCCCCTGCACAAACTGCATCGCCATAAACGGGAACTCACCGATCTTTCCGGCATCGTAGATTCGGCAAATGTTTCGGTGGTTAAGAACAGCGGCCTTTCTGGCTTCTGTGAATATATCTTCACGCGCCAGGAAGAGAACTTTCAACGCGACCCGTCGATTGATGGATTTCTGAACGGCTGAATAAACGACTCCCATTCCGCCGCGATCGATCTCTTCGCCGATGTCATATTCCGGCGTGCTCTTAAGTCCACCAAGACTACTTCGAACGGGACAGAAGTTCCTGATAAATGCTTCGACCACGTCCGCGTAAACGTCGGGGATTTCGTCACCGAGATACGGAAAATCACTGAGATACTTTTGCAGCGGGGGTTTCACGCCACGAGTTAGCTCCAGTTCGATATCGACGGCGATGACTTCGAGCTGAAACGCCGGCGTGGGAACGGTATCAAGCTCCCCTACAAACTGCAGTGGAGACACGCGTTCGCCGTTGCGATTTCGTTCCTCAAATTGCCGTAGCAAAAGGTGATAATTGTGCTCAGAACGATTCAAATAAGTGACCGAGATCCGACTGCGACATTGGTGGGTAGACTTTGGTGTTTGCGCTGCGGCACTAACCTGTGCCCTTCACTTTACTAGCCTGAAAACCACGGGAAACCCCGTGTGACGGACTTTCTCCGCGATCCCTTGGGAGAATGACTGTCATTAGCTTCTGACTTGCGACACTGCAGCACGTCGAAACGCCGCTCCCAATCGTGGAGTTCGTTTCGAAGTTCCAGCAGACTGCAAGGAGCGAAGTCGTTGATCACGCCAAGCGTGGAACGCAAACAAAGCGCTTTCAAGGTCGGATCGATAGAAGAAGAATAGTTTAGCTGATCGGCGATAAGCTTTTTCAGCCGCATCGACTCTTCAGGAAGTGGTGGATTCAGATAGAAGTTCTCCAGCGGCAATTTCGTGAGCAGCTGAAACAAGACAAGGCCCAACGCGATGGTGTCTTCGCGAACATGATCGATCGACGAATCTGTGGCCTTCCGGATACTTCGATAGGGGAACGGCAATTGTTGGCAGAGATCATCTGAAAGAACGCCGTCGACCCTCTCAAGCGGTTGTTCGAACAACGGATTGATCAACACAGCTTCGCCGTTGAATCGCGACAGAATTTTACTGGGTGAAACCGAAAGATGGGCGATGTCACGGCGATGCATCTCCAACAAAGCTTCTGCAGCGCCCCGAATCCATTGAACGATTTGCCGAGAAGTGATGGAATCCAGCCGCTCGACCATAATCTCTGCGATCGAGCTACCCGTCTCGAGCTGACTCGCAATGACGAACGCTGAATCTGTTTGAAATACGTCGACAATCGACTCGCAATTTGGATGCTCAAGTTTTGCCACCAAAGAAGCCCGAGACAACGTGTCCTCGGTTGGAAAAAGCAGCACCCGCAACCTGACTTTACGTTGCAACGAACTTTGAATCGCGTCGTAGTGCACGCTTACCCAGTCGCGCCCCACATTGTGCAGAACGTCGTAGCCATGGATCTGGCGTGGCAGATCTCCAAAACACTCCTCGACCGGCATCGAACCATTCGCGATGCTTATCACTGTGGAAACGACAACCTTATCAATGTCTTTGGCAAAGTGGGGAAAGTGCTTCTCATAGTTAAAGGCCGTTGGAAACTGCCCAGCCATCAACCTCAACCTTAAGTCGCGCACCAACAGCTTGAGTTGCAAATCAGAACTGGCAACTGGGTCGCACCGCCTGATAAATTCGTGCAAAGAGGTCCGTGGAGATCGCCTGTACGATTCGAACTCGTTTAGAATTTCATCATCGTTTTTGCGTTGGTTCATCTACCACCCATGGCTCTGAAACCGGTGTTCCAACAGCCAAATTCCTCCGGTTTTGATTTCTTCAACAGATTTATATGTGCAAATTGAACACAACCCGACACTTGGAGTTGCTCGGCAAATACAATCGGAGTTGCAAAAATCACGCACTTGGCGCCGCAGCCCCATAGTTTAAAACGAACTGTATCACTGAAACTGGTCAGTAAACCTATTTTGCATTCGTCTTTTTCCAAAAGAAACTGATCAACATGGAAATGAATTCTTCGGTAACGGACTGGATCACCCAATTGAGGAACGGCCACAGTTCCGCTTGTGACAAATTGTGGCCGTTTTATCTGCAACGCCTGACCGCGATTATCTGCCAAAAACTGGAGTCTTCGCGTACGGAGGTCAGTGACGAGGAGGACGTCCTGATCGACACCTGTGAAGTCTGCTTTCGCAAAATCAAAGAAGGTGTCTATCCAAATATTTCAAGTCGCCACGACCTCTGGCGTTTGCTTACGAAAATTGCGACGCGCAAGTCGATCGATCAGATTCGACGTTCGCGGAAGGGCGTTGATCGCCTGCGGCAAGAGGCGACCCAGACGATCAACTCGACCAACGACAGTTTCGAAGTCAATCACATCGACAGTTTCCCGGGTGCGGAACCGACGCCTGAATTTGCGGCGATGGTGGCGGACGAAAGTCGATATCGATTGAGTCAACTTCCCGAGAAAATGGTCGACGTAGTCAAGCTTCGCTTACAAGGCTTTACGCTTAAAGAAATTGCTGCAAAGACAGGCGTGTCGCTGCCGACGGTTCAACGCTACCTCAGTTTCGTCAGAGAGGCATGGTCACAGGATGAGTAACAGTCGACTTCGAGCTCTCAAACAAATCGATGATATCTGTGAACAGTTTGAGTTGATGTTGAAGCAAGGCCAGCAGGTTGAAATCGCAAACTGGATTCAACTGGTGCACGAAGATGACCAATCAGAGCTTTTCTACGAACTGCTTCGTTTGGAAACTCACCATGACCTTGCGAGTCGTTCCAGTAACAGCATAGGCGACTATTTCCGTCAGTTCCCCGAATTCTCGAATGAGATCGTTAAGGTTTTCGCGAGGAATCGGGGCGACGATTCTGAGACTTCATCGCTGCCCGTTTCGCATTCGCCAATGGAACCGGTTTCTGTTGGCGATTTTATCAGCCGCTTCAGGATCATTTCGCCATTGGGCGCCGGCGGTTTTTCGGCTGTTTTTCTGGCGCATGATCCGGAGATTAATCAAGCCGTTGCACTGAAAGTTCTGCGTCCCGACGTAGTCGTCGAAGATTCCCGGTATCTTGAGTGCATTGTTAATGAAGCCAATGTTCTTTCTCGCATCGATCACCCCGCGATTCCAAAAGTTTTTGACGTTGGCGAAGACGATGACGGTCGACCATGGGTGGCGATGGAGTTCATCAAAGGCGAGTCGCTTTACAAGACTTTGGCGACGGATCAACACTCGCTGGTCGAGGTACTGCGAATTCTGGTTCGAACTGCCAAAGCGGTGCACGAGATTCATCAGGCTGGTTTTGCCCATCGCGACATCAAGCCCGACAACATCATTATTGGGCTTGATGGCGAGCCCCGAATTCTTGATTACGGATTGGCGCTTCACGAAAACATACAGCGTAGGAAAAGTGGAGAACGTGCCGGGACAACGGCGTTTATGTCGCCAGAACAGGTTCGCGGCGAGAACGAAGATCTGGATGGACGTACGGATGTTTGGTCACTGGGAGTGATCCTTTATCTTGTCGTCGCCAAACGGCTTCCTTTTCATGGTGAAACCAAGGAAGACACTCGCCGCGACATTCTCAAACAGCCGGTGAAACCGCCGCGACAGATCAAGAATAACCTCGCGACAGTCGAACTGGAAAACGTGTGCTTCCGTGCGCTCAAAAAACACCCGGAAGATCGTTTTCCGACCGCCAACGATTTCGCAAACGAGCTTCAAGCTGCAATCGACGTCCTGCCGGCTGAGTTTCTGTTGCAGGACGCTTCCCGGACGCGGAAGTTATCGACTCGGGAAAATTGCGAGCTTCAACTGGCTCGGCAAGCAAGGATTTGGACTGCTCAACCTTCTGCGAGGAACCTTCCCGGCCCTGTTCGATTCGCCAAGTTCCGAATGTGGACTGATAAAGGTTATTGGTCTGATTCGGAATCCAGCTTGATGACCGCGGCATCCAAACGATTGCTCAAGTATGGATACGCGTTTGCTGCGATTGCGATCATCCTCGCATTCACCCAGTACCGTGTTCGCGAATCAAGTTTGGATGCGAGGGTGCAGGAAACGGTTGCAGCCGTTAGAGAAGCGCCGATCCCGGAAGTGAGATCGGTGTTTGACTCGATGTCTTCAT
This sequence comes from Mariniblastus fucicola, assembly GCF_008087665.1. Classification (GTDB taxonomy): domain Bacteria; phylum Planctomycetota; class Planctomycetia; order Pirellulales; family Pirellulaceae; genus Mariniblastus; species Mariniblastus fucicola. The sequence continues at coordinate 2,113,808 of NZ_CP042912.1, read as the reverse complement.
TTGCGCCAGACCGGTGCCTGGATGCGGTTCAAACCGCTTTCGACGAAAGCCAACCGGTCGATGAAATCTCTGCTGAAGGACTCAGGTACGCGATCATCCTCGCGGATTTGCATCCTGAGTATCGGGAAATTTTTCGGAACAGCATAATCACTGCGGATGCGGACGAACTCTATGTCCTCGTCGAACTTGCGTTCGGCGATGGGGAAGATGATCTGCTCGAACCGATTGATGAACAGCTTAGAAAACGGCTGGTCAATCTGATTTCGCGATCGCACGACGCCGGAATTGAACGGCTTTGGCCTGCCGCTCCAGAGGAGTATGCCGAACGTTTCGATTCGCTCAATGGATCAATGACTCCGCGTTATGCTTATTGTCCGCAAATGAGGCTGGGCGAATTCAAAAAGACATGCGAAGAGCTTCGAGAGTATCGCTATTGCCCGGTCAACGTACGGCCCTGGAAGGACAAACTCAACAACACCTTCGTCGCTGCGATCTGGCACCGAAGCACTTCGGACTGGAAGATTTCCTGGGATCTTTCGCCGACCGATTTTCTGGCGATGAAGTCCAGAGAAAACATGAACCTGGTAGATGTTTGCGACGGCCTGAATTCCAATGACGAGGACCCCCTGTTGGTGGCGGTCTGGTCGCGGGAGAAGAATCCTTACGGTAAGGCCCGTCAGATGTTGCTCGCGGAAAAAATCCCTCAGCTTTTTGATCCAGCGTGGTCACAAAAATTTGACCCGAACTACAGCGTTATTGGAAAGGACATTGAGTCTTACTATCTTGAGGACACTCCTCTGCTGGTCGATGTGAGCGTGCACAATGATCACACTTTTCAACCACTGGTTTCTCGCGAGCAAGAGAAGATTCGGGTTGGTGAAATGATCCTTAATGCCTGCGCACCAGGCGAAGAGGACGTTCCGGATCCTCGATTGGCCAACAGACTCGAAGCCGCCGAGAACTTGAAAGCCGAAGCCTACTACACGTTGCGGCGCTTCGATCGATCGTCAGACCATTTTCAAAAGAACGCTTCGGAAGAAGGAACGTGGCAAGACGAACTCACTCGAACGCTTTCGTTCACAAGATCTGGCGACATGGTCAACGCGCACTATTCGAAAGCTGTGCTGACCAGAAAAATGAATTTCGCGGTCAAAAACGGCACCCGTCCGTATTTGAATTACAGCGTTGCACGCGCCATCAACGGTTCTCTTAATGCTGAAATGGAATTTTGGCAATCGCGGGACGTCACTGAGTTTATTGACTTTGTAAAAACAAGAATCGAATTCGTCGAGGCGAACCCCTCAGCAACATTCGTGACGCCGTGGGCGGAGTACTACGCTCTCGCACTGGCAACCAGTTCAGTTTCCCAGGCCATTGCAATCACTGGCGAACAATCGTCCAAGGACGCCAAGGTTCTCGGTCAACTCAAATCCAAACTGGTGCAAGAGTCTCTCGTGCTGAAACCATCGCTGAGACGAAGGTACGCGAAATGGGTCGAGTTTCAATCAACTCTTAACCTTCCGACTGTCGTACCGCTACTTCATGAAATCGAGCAACCCATCCGATCGTCCGCGTGGAGCACTCATGCATCGATGTGCGAATCGCGTTTTGTTGAATTGCGTTCTCCATTGGCTCATGCCGCCGAATGCGCAAGGTTCGAACGCGGATTTTTTCCGGTATCCATAGTTTTGGGAAAAACGGTTCGTGGACGCCCCAGAGTTGGTTCCGTGTGGCACTATGAGCTTGAAACAGCAGAGTTTGTCAAACGCGAACAAACGCTGGCCAATGCATTTTGCTATGCCCTCCGTCACGACGAAGATCTCGGCGTTTGGAAAATTCTCGGATCACCAGACACGGACACGCTAAAGCGGCGGATTATCGACACGATTTCCCGTTTTGACGTAGACCCGCTAATTCTGGTTCGACGACTGGGACAAACCAGTAGCCCGTCCGAACAACTTTCGATTCTGAAATCTTTGCGACAGTATTCCGTCGCCGACATTGACCTGCACAAGATTGACGACATCCTTAACTTGATCAAGCCAATTGAAGCCGCTGGATCCTCGGAACATCGTCAGCTCTGCAAAATCATTCGAATTAATTTGACTGCCGTGCAGATAGCGAACACGAACAAGAATCGCGTTCGCTACTAGCAGCAGACCACTCCTCCGGAAAGGACTACCAGGTTCCGTCGTCGGTAAGAGTTGGATCTCCTTCGTTTGGATCCGGGTAGACAAACCCGTGGTTCTGCATTTCCATCAACAAGTCCTCCCAGGGAATATTGTTGACGTCGAGAGGAACCAGTTGCGCCACAAAGTGGTCGTAGATCGCAGTAACATCATTGCCAACTTCTTCCGCTGTTTCGATAAACCACTCCACCCAATCAGTACCGGCTTTGGTGGATTCCATCTGCGATTCGGTCATGGGGACGAAAGCACTGTTGCCTGAATTCGTATTCAAGCCATCGTTTGTGGTCGTAGAGTTCATAGAGCACCTTATTTTATACGCCCAGAAAAAAGTCAACCGCTCGCGGACGCGACTTGCAGATGACGGGTATTTGTTTGTCATTTTCCCGAGAGCCAATCGTTGCCGAGAGCCTGCTCGAGTAGGTGAATTGCCAGTTTCTTTTGGCCGGTTTCGATTTCGACAATCCCGGTCATCCCGAGGCGAATGCTGTCCCATCGTTCAAAATCATTTCTGTCAGCATCCAGTTCCAACCGAACCCGATAGCCATCCACGCGGACCCGTGATCCGTCTCCCTGAACGACTTCCTTCTGATAAAGGTCCGGAGAAATTTCGGTCACTCGAGCTTTCAACGAACCGTTGACCAGCCAATCGATACCATCAACGACGATGCATGCCGGATCGCCCGTTTTAACGCTCCCGATCTTGCTCGACGGAAGCAGCGTTTCAGCCATAAAGCCATTTTTTGAGACGGTGATGCCGACGACCCCGGGCGAAACCCAGTCTCCGACTCGAAGAGAACACTGGGAGACCTGCCCGTCCGAAGGGGCGACGATTTCGCACTGCCGAATCCTCAATTCAAGTAGCTCGACTTCATTGCGAGCAGCCGACAATCTGTTTTGCAATCCCAGTCGCTCGGTTTCGATTGAATGAACCTGTTCTTCATGGCTGGCAACAAGAGATTCAATTCTGGATTCCAGTTCAGCAATCTTTGAGTCGGCAATGGGGAGCTGAGCCATTGCAAGATCCTGTTTCGCTTTCTCGAAATCAGCCTGTAAAGCGGCTGCTTCCGATTGAGAGATTGCGTTGCGACTGGCTAACTTCTGTGCTCGAGCCCACTCTCTTTCCAAGTGTTGCGACTGCGATGTCGCGCTACGAATTTGAATCGAGCGTTCTTCGGATCGTTTGCTGTCGATTTGCTGCTCTGATTTTAGCTGAGCCAGCAGCTCGGCCCTTTGTGTGCGAAACGTTGCAGCTGCCAATTCAATCTGGACAGACTTGGCTTCAATTTCCAGTTCGAAGTTCTGAATCTTCTGCAGTTCGCCCTTCCGTTTTGCGGCAATTTCACGCGTATCGAGACGAGCCAGAACGTCACCCTTCCGCACCGACTCCAGTTCGCCACAAAGCATCTCGGCTACCGAACCGCTCGTCGATGAATTCGGGAACAGGGCTCCGTCAGATGATTCGAAACCACTCGCGTTGGGCACAATCTTTACCGTGTGAGAGACGGTTTCACTGATCGGAGTAAGCGAAGCCCAAATCGTCAGAATCAGGATTGCGAACGTGAGCTGGATCAGTAGTTTCCCCGCCGGCTTTTTGCCCCTGGCGACACGGTAAAATTCTGAGGCGACCTGAAGATGATGACTCACAACACACCTCCTGCTTCAACTGTTAGCTCGTTGCCACTCGATTCCGGAACGCTCAACGTCGTGATCGATGGAGCCCCAACCCTGGATTTCGGGTTCGCGTTTCTGACCACGGAATACTGCAGCGAATCACTGGTGAAGTCAGACAGGAAGTCAAGCAGTCGACGAACATGAAAGCGGCACTCGGGGATCGAAGCGACACGCTTGGACCAGCGGACGATAATACTTGTGTAGATGCTAAGCATAAAAAACACCGCCATTGTGTGCCCCATGCCCAGCGTCGTGTGTTGCAACCCTCCAATTAACAATCCGGCAATCAGGTTTGCTCGCCCCACACTGGCGGAAACGGTTCCATCGAGCGACGTAAAGTTGTCTGACTTGGCCACTGCGTCGCAATAGGCAAGTTGAGACCACGGCATGTCTGTGACAACTTTGCTTTCTGGCTCGACATTGGCCATCAAAAAGGCCAGCCCGGCTTCGTTTCGATCTCGGACACGGAGAACTTCTCGATGCGAACGGCGACTGGCGCTCGAGAACCAGACGCAATAGACTGTTAGCGCAACGCCCAACAATGTGGCGTACCCGGCTGCATAAAGATCAAACCAGGCCATGAGTCCGAGATACAACAGAAGGCTGGCAGTATTGCCGGGGAATGAGATTAGATTGGTTAACGAATCCGCAACCGAAGTCACTGCCCCAACACACCGCGATGAAGCTTGACGCAGGCCTTTCTTGGGGTCGAATTCGTGCTGCTCGATCAGGCTCGTTGAAAAGTTGAACAACGAGAGTAGTGCGCGAGATTTGACATCAGCTTTGATCAGATGGTGTAGCTTTCCGATCCACAGATAAAGAACAGCGCAGATTGCTATTCCACCCAAGTACCAGAAGTTTGGCGTTCCCAACGAAGAGCTGCTAAAGAAATTCTTTAGCATCAAGATTCCGATCAGCAGTAGCGCGAGTTGAAATACCTCTCCGATACACAACGCGGTTGCCGCATTGGACTCGTGAGCTACCGCGCCGACGAGAAAACGATTCGCATCGATTTCCTGCCCGAAATCCACCGCGACATAGTCCGGTTTCCGTTCGCACAGAATCAGACTGCCGGTAAACACGTCGGCAAACTGGCTGGAAGAAACCTCGACGGCTACTCCGCCGATACCGGGATCCAAATATTTGACTCGGTTTCGATTCGCTTCGAGCACGACGACGTAGTGCAGCAGCGTACCTGCGACGCGAATTAGCGCGATCGCAGGCAATGGTGCTTGATCGATCGCATCCGATGGCCCTTGAACAGGTTGCGCGGAGACACCGAACTCCGACAACGCATCACGTACGCCTCGAATCGACGTTCCACCATCTTCGAGATCGATGTGACGTCGAATCGTGTTCGCTGGTGGAACAGAAACTCCTGCCTGAAAACAAATGGCTTTTATCGCCCAAACTGCACAGTCGGAATCCGTCAACTGTCTTTCAATTTTCCCCACGGCTCTTCCCAAACCTGTCGCACATCCATTGTGCAACGTGTCGCCAATACTCAGGCGCTGCTCCAAGTCGCAGGCCCTTCATCCGACTGGAACTACACCACGCGCCACGTACAAATTCCACGCGACATGAAGAAAACGAAATTTGCTAGCAATGCAATACGCGAGCAGCTGCTGCGGGAAAGAATCAAGCCCACATCGGTGGCTAACGCGGAATGCGGCAGCCGATGCAAGCGTCGCCAAAACCAGGGAATTGCTGCCGGAATCGTTTGATGACTTTGCTCAACCAGGACAGCACGAAAGTGCCACATTGTCTCGCGACAAGAAGATCGCGGAAACACTGAGAGATCGACGCCGCCCATGGGTGTGCCAGACGCAAATTGTGCCTACCGTTTAACAACCAAGTTCTTTTTATCAACTTTGCCCCACTGTTGCGATCGCCGACTATCGAGGCTGATTCGGAGCAATGAACGCGACGGCACTGGTACGCCAAACCGGTTCTGCCGTCGAGTGGTAGCGGCAACCAGACTTGACCTTCACTTCGACCGTATCGTTAAGATGTCGAAGCAGTTCATAGTGGCCGGCTCGTTGAATCTTTTCTTTGGCGCGGCGGATCGCGATGTCGACTGCTTTCATTCGACGCACCAAATCCGGCTCTTGAATGCGGCGGCTCCCCACAGGAGTGAATGCCTTGCGGAGATGCGCTGTAATTCCAATCCGTTCGGCCACCAGCTTCTCAATCAAATCCGCGTCTGGTACCAGTTTCGCATTCGCCATTTCAGATTCGATCGATTCGAGTCGTGCCAGCATGGCTTTTCTGCCCTGTTGATCGATCAGCACATCGGGCTTGGTAGGCTCAAAGCCAACACCTGTTCGTAGCGCATCACCAGCGCTCATTGCCTTGGGACGTTGCCTCGTTTTTCGGCCGCCAAATCCGTTGTAAAGCTCCTGCGGCGAGAATGTTACGCCCGGATTCGCGATCAGACAGTGTAGATACTTGATGCCGGTAATGTCTTGAGGATAAATGGTCTGACCAAGATATCGCACGACCCAACGACCATGCTCAAACGAAAAAATGTTTTCGTCAGTTTGGGCACCAGATCCTGAATTGCGAAATTCTGAATTGCCATTGGCACTGTTTGCCGCCGAGACGTTCAGGTTCATCGCCGAGACTGAATCGGAATTCGGCGCGCTACGAGCACCGCTCTTCGCATGGTCCTGTACGATCAACTTCCACGCGATCTCGGCTTTTGCTTTTGAAACACCGGACTCGATCAGACGGCCAACCAGTTCCTCGCGATGCAGACTGGCCTGCTCGTCGGTCCAACTTCGGATGAACACGCGTCCAATCTCGGACACCAGCCGAGAGCAGATCGGATACACATCCAAAAACTGATTGCGATCGATGTAAGAAGTCTCGGTTCGTGAGTGGTTCGCAGACATCGCAGCTCAGCCTCCAGAGTCACACGCCTGTATTGAATCGACTTCTCTGAAGCAAAACAATCCGTGACATGCTATTGAAAAGATTCCACGAAACCGTCGTGGCCTGTTCTTTCAACGAAATCAAACGGCAAACAGCTATCAAAAAAACATATTTTTCAGGATCGCGAACACGATCTTTGTCGGCCAATTCGTGGTCATCGCGACGAATTCGGTGTGTTTCTTCCGTTGAAGACCACCAATCGGAAGATCGTCCTGGCAAAACAGACGATCCGTTTACAGCTCGCAAAAACTGGTGTCTTCGGTGAGTTTTCGACATGGATTTCGCCACGTAATCTCTGCTGGCTCGATCAGATCGTCGGCCAACTCCGGCCCCCAACTACCTGCCGGATAGCCGTAGACAGGAATCGAATCGTCGTTCTTCCAAGCCTTTAAAATTGGCTCAACGAATTTCCACGAGTATTCAACGCTATCGCCATGCGCGTACAGCGTTGGATCTCCCTTGATGCAGTCCAGCAGCAAACGCTCATAGGCCTCCGGAACATCGGCTTCGGCCAAATCAGAGTAATGGAAATCCATTCCCACATTTTTTACGTCGAAACCTTCACCTGGGACTTTCATTCCGAACGATAGCAGAAGACCTTCGTCTGGTTGGATGCGCATCACCAACTGGTTGTGAGCCAGATGCAAATCCTGATCAGTTCGAAAAATCTTGTGCGGTGGACGATCGAACGTAATCGCAACTTCGGTCACTTTCGTCGGCAGTCGCTTGCCGGTGCGGATGTAAAACGGGACTCCCGACCAACGCCAGTTGTCAATGAAAAATTTCACCGCGGCATATGTTTCCGTTTTCGATTCTGACGGCACGCCTTCCTCTTCGCGATAGCCTTTGACCATTTCGCCTCGCATCTTTGACGCCATGTATTGGCCTCGGATGCAGTACTTGGCCACTTCGGATTCGGCGATTGGACGAAGCGACTGAAACAGCTTCGATTTCTCGGCTCGGATTGCCTCGGCAGATGGTGAGATTGGCGGCTCCATCGCAATATGCGCTACGATCTGCATCAAGTGGTTTTGCAGCATGTCGCGGAGTGCACCGGATTCATCGTAGTATCCACCTCGATTGCCGACACCGATGGGTTCCGCAGAAGTTATCTGTACATGTTGAATATAGTTTCGATTCCACAGCGGCTCGAAAACAGAATTCGCAAACCGAGTCACCAACAGGTTTTGAACCGTTTCCTTGCCCAGATAGTGGTCAATCCGATAGATTTCATCTTCCGGAAAATACTCCGTTAGCGATTTATTGAGCTCTCGGGCGGACTGGCTGTCGTAACCAAACGGTTTCTCGATGACCAACCGCCGGAACGAACCTTCACAGCGATTAAGCCCGTGCGCGGAAAGAAACGCCGGAATTTTGTCGTACAAAACGGGAGGAGTCGACAGATAGAATACGAAATTGCCAGCCGTTTTGAATTCACCATCAAGCTGATCAAGACGCGATTTCACTTTGGCATAGTCGTCGGAACTATTCGTATCAATCGGCTGGTAAAAAAGCAGCTTCGCAAACGCCTCCACCGTTTCGGCGGGCTCCTCCGAGATATCGAACAACTCATTGTTCAGAAACGCCTTCTGCCGAAAGTCATCGTCCGAGAGCTTACTGCGGCTCACGCCCAACAATGCAAAATTTTCTGGCAACAGTTTGCATTTGAACAGGTCGTAGATCGCCGGAATCAACTTCCTTCGTGTCAGGTCGCCCGACGCACCAAAGATTACAAAAACAACCGGTTCGATGTCTCGCGTACTCATATCCATTCGTCCTTTCAGGATTTGGCGATCAAACTAGATCACGATTTCGCGACCAAGTTCGCGACGCAACACCGTCCACTGGCCGGAGTGCATCAACCAGTGCGACCCAATCATACTGAACAACGACGCAACCGTTGGAGCATAAGATTGAAAACTCTCTGGCGAAGCAGCACTCAATTGCTCTTCACTCAGTCCCGCCAACACGTCCTTGATGACCTGCCGCTGGTTGCGATAAATTTCCATCAATTCGGTTTTGGGTATGAAGTCATCCGCATTGTCGCTGGCAGCTTTTTCTTTCGAGTATTTTTCTTCAAAACCGTCCGGGAGTGCCGGCACGCTTCCGGGCACACACCCATTGCACATCGCGTTGTCCGACGCGATCAAGTGCCCGATCTGCCAGTTCACATGATTGCAACCTGAATGAGGTCGCTGCATCGCTTCTTCGTTGGTGAGATCGTCGAGATAGGCCCCGCAAATCATGTCCGCGCAGTCGATGCCCAATTTGATTGCTTCGTTTACATTCATCGCGTTTCTCCAATATTCAAAAGTCAACGACGCCTATCCGTACCAATTCGGGTGGCTCGACAAAAACAAAGACGTCGATGATTCACCGACGCTTCGTTCCCGATCATTCTTCCCCGAAAAACTTTCGACAAAGCAAACCGTGCTGCTCGTACAAAATCATGCGAGTCAGCAGATATCAGACCAACGTGCTACACGTTGTACGACGTTGACGAAGTCGTCCCGCCGCGTCCTGTCCAGTTGGTGTGAAAGTACTCACCGCGTTCTTTGTCCAATCGCTCGTACGTATGAGCACCGAAGTAGTCACGTTGAGCCTGCAACAGATTGGCAGGAAGTCGCTCTGTCCGGTACCCATCGTAATAGCACAACGCACTGCTGATCGCCGGCAACGGGATACCAAGCTTGACGCCGGTTGCGACGACGTTTCGCCATGAAGCCTGAGCCGTTTCGACAGCTTTTTCGAAGAACGGATCCAACAGCAAATTCGTCAGCCCGGAATCTTTTTCAAAGGCGTCGCGAATGTTGTTCAGAAACGCGCTGCGAATAATACAGCCGCCGCGCCACATCATGGCGATTCCACCGTAGTTGAGCTCCCAGTCCCGCTCATCGGAAACCGCTCGCATCAACTGGTAACCTTGTGCGTAAGAAACGATTTTCGACGCGTAAAGAGCCTGTTCAAGATCGTTCACGAAAGCCGCTTTGTCACCATCGAAGCTGACCTCGGGGCCGTTCAATACTTTCGATGCAGCGACTCGTTCGTCTTTCAAAGCCGACAAACAACGCGCGAAAACAGCCTCGCCAATCAGCGTCAGTGGCTGACCGACATCAAGAGCAGTAATCGCAGTCCACTTCCCGGTTCCCTTTTGCCCTGCTGTGTCAAGAATGACATCGACCGTGGCCGATCCGTCGTCTTCGCGATAGCCAAGAATGTCTCGCGTGATTTCGACGAGGTAGCTATCAAGCACGCCGTTGTTCCAGCGAGCGAAAACTTCGTGCATCTCGTCGTTGGACATTCCCAGTCCGCTCTTCATCATCTGGTACGTTTCGCAGATCATCTGCATGTCGCCGTACTCGATGCCGTTGTGAACCATCTTCACAAAGTGCCCTGCACCGCCGCGACCAACCCAGTCACAACACGGTTCGCCTTTGTCGGTTTTGGCGCTAATCGCCTGAAAGATTGGTTTCACGTGTGGCCAAGCCTCAGGATTTCCGCCAGGCATAATGCTGGGCCCCTTGAGTGCTCCTTCTTCGCCGCCAGAAACTCCGGTTCCAATGTACAGAATACCTTTCGCAGCCAGGTCTTCGGTGCGGCGAACCGAATCGGGGAATTCGCTGTTCCCTCCGTCGATGACGATGTCGCCTTCTTCGAGAAACGGCAGCAGTCCCGCGATGACGGCGTCAACCGGACCTCCGGCTTTGACCATAATCATGACGCGGCGCGGCCGTTTGAGTTTGCTGCAAAGCTCTTCGAGCGAATGCGTGCCGATGATCGATTTGCCGCTGGCTCGACCTTCAATAAAGTTGTCGACTTTGGAAGTCGTACGGTTATAGACTGCCACGGTGAAGTCGTGGCTGGCCATATTGAGAACAAGATTCTCGCCCATTACGGCAAGCCCAATCAATCCGATATCTGCTTCTGACAAGGAAGGTCTCCGGTTGCTGCCCTGTTTGGGCATGCATCAAAATCCTGAAACTTTGGCCGCGATTTCACGGCGAAAGACGAAGCCGCAAGTCTAATGCATTCGTCGCGTTCTTTAAAGCATCCTCATTTAACCTGCCGTTCCGGGCTGAATCAGATTCTGCCGGGTCGACTTGCAAGTTCACCGCGTATACTCGGACGTAGATTGCTCTCGGGCACAAATTGTCTCTGACTCGGTCCGTGACTGGCAATCTGAACGCTCTACTTATTGTGCGAGCATTTTCGTAAAATGACGGCTCTTAACTTTAACCACACATTTATAGGTCTTCGATGGAAATCCTCGGCGGTCCACTTTTCGCAGTCGCCGGAGCCGGAGAATCACACGGTCCCGGAATCACAACGATCACTTTCGGCTGCCCTTCCGGGATTCGGATCGAGCGAGATCAGATTCAACATTTTCTCAATCGACGCCGACCGGGCTCGAACAAGCACGGGACGCCAAGAAACGAAGCGGATCAGGTCGTGCTAACTTCTGGCGTTTTCGACGACCAAAACCACGACGCGATGTTGGCTGGACCGGCGTTCTCCATCGGCGGCGGTGCCGAAATTGCGACCTATAAATCTGGCTTTGCAACTGGAGAACCGATCGCGGCGTTCGTGGGATCGGCTTCTTCAAAGAGCGGCCACTATCAACAGTTCGCTGGCCCGCAAGGAGAAGTCCGGCCCGGGCATACCGATCTGGTGAAGCATCATCAGTCCAAGGGCTTTGTCGACTATCGCGGGGGAGGGCGGTCCAGCTATCGAAGTGCAATCAGCGATGTCGTCGGTGGCTCGATTGCCAGGGCTTTTCTGGCCGAAGCGTTTGGGACCCGTTTCCTGTCCAACATCGTTCAGGTTGGCTCGTTGAAATCCAAAAGGCATCTTGCTGATGTTTTCGATTCGCAGGATTCATCAGCGACGGATGTTGACGACCTGGAAGCGTCGCTTGCGGCGTCCGAAATCTACACCATCGATCCCGAGTTCGCAGACGCGGCTGCCAAGCTGATTATCGAGACTCGCAAGGGCGGCGATTCGCTTGGCGGAATCGTTGAGGTCATCGCGGTGAACGTTCCGCCACTCGTCGGTGCTCCGCTGTACAACAGTCTTAAGCTCAGGCTGATGGGTTCGTTGGGAGGCTTGCACGCGGCACGGGCTGTTGAAGTAGGGTCGGGCAACGATGTCGTGACGCGACTGGGAAGCGAAAACAACGATTCAATTCGCGGCGACGGATACAAGTCGAATCACCACGGCGGAATGCTCGGCGGGATTACAACCGGCCGTCCTCTCGTGGCTCGAGTTGCGTTCAAGCCAACGTCGACGATTACAACGGCGCAAAAAAGCGTTCGCAAGGACCTTTCGGAGATCGACTACCAACTGGACAAAGGTCGGCACGATCCGTGCGTGGCAATTCGCGCCGGCGTGGCACTTGAGTCCCGGATGGCGATCGAGCTGGCCAACGCGGTGCTGCAGCATCAATCTGGGCGCGTTCACGCGGATGATTTCAAGCTGTTTGAGTAAGCAACACAAAAGCAGCCAAGCCTGTCCCAGACTTGTTGCACTGTAGTAAGTAGCCAAGCCTGCCTCAGACTTGTTCACCACCGTAGTAAGTAGCCAAGTCTGTCCCAGACTTGTTCCACGGCACCAGTCTGGGACAGACTGCCCTACTCTTCATCCGGCTGATGATTCCGATACAGATGAAACGCACAATCCGGCCCGACCATTTTCATCGCCAGCCTTGCGGGCATTTTGATCCCACCGTTAATCACCAGTTTGCGATACAAATACTTGCGGCGCAATTCTTCGGCGATGGAGTCTTCTTCCTCGTGCGAATCTGAATTTGTCTGCGTTGAATCGTCCATTGTTCCATTACAATACCAGCCGAAAACACCTGAAATCAATACGCAATCCAAAACCGTGACTGATCCAAACCGCACTCCTGATCCAGCCTTCGCTCCGCCTGAAGTCAAAGTCGAAATCCGGCCCAACGAAGCATGTCTTCACGAAGTCGCTTCCAAACTGCCGGGAAACTCCATCGTCGTCGTTTCCAACGGTCGAGCCCAAGCTGCTGAAATGCTTGCCAGCGCCCGGCCAAACGCAAATGTCACGGCCTGGTATTTGGATAGTTATCGTTGTTCGCTCGCACGAACGCATTACTCCGATCCGCCAGCGAACCTTGATTTCGCCTGCGACGCGGATTGGGGCAAGGACAGTGAATCTGCGCAAGTCGATTTGGTCTGCCTGGCTTTGCTGAAGGGCGGCGAGGCAGAACTGAACCGCGAGATCCTGCAAACGGCTTATCACCATTTGGAGATTGGAGGCGCTCTGGTGGTTGCGATCAACAACCCGAAAGACAAGTGGTTGTATGAGCAGATGCAGGCGTTCAACAAGTCGGTCAAAGTTCGCAAGTTCAAACAATCGAACGTCTACTATGTGATCAAAAGGAAAGAACTCAAAAAGCGTAAGGACTATTCGTGCCAGCTGGCGTTTCGCGACGAAGGCAACCTGATTCAGATCGTGACCCGTCCAGGCGTATTTGCCCATCGACAGTTCGACAACGGCGCGCGTCAAATTTTGGATGTGGTCGAAGTCTTTCCTGAATGCGACATCATCGAAATCGGTTGCGGCAGCGGAGCAATGTCGCTGGCCCTGGCCAAACGAGACCCTTCATGCAGCCTGTACGCAATTGACTCATACTCGCGAGCCATCGATTGCACTCGCCGCGGCGCTGAACTGAATGGACTTTCCAACGTCGTCGCAGAACTCAACCACGACGGGCACCTGGGGAACAGGGCAGGGCAGTTTGACATGGCGATTGCGAACCCGCCTTACTATGCGGACTTCCGCATCGCCAAGCATTTCATCGAGACTGCTGTCCGTGCCTTGAGGATCGGCGGTCGTATGGTTTTAGTGACACGAATGCCACAGTGGTACCGTGACAACCTCGGACAGTGGCTGGATGAAGTCGAAGTTTTCGAAAGCCGTCGGTATCACATCGCAACCGGGATCGCGCGTCGGCAGTAGCAAGCAAATCTGCCCATGCTCCAACGGCCAAATTCAGTAGCCAAGTCTGGCTTAGTAGCCGAGTCTGTCTCAGACTCGTTCGACCGAGCCTAACTTAGTAGCCGAGTCTGTCCCAGACTCGTACAGTCCGGTGTCAGTCTGAGACAGACTGACCTACTCTTCTTCGTCAGCGCTCAACGCGACGTCGTAGACTTCGCCATCGAGACCTACCTCGTCACCGATCACAAGTTTCTTCCGCCGACGAGTCTCGACTTCACCATTGACAGTGACTTGTCCATCCTGAATCAGAATCTTTGCCTGTCCGCCAGTCGGCACTCCGCAAAGCTGCAGAAACTGATCCAGCCGGATGTTGAGCGGAACGTCCTCGGCAGGACTTTCAGCAGGTTGGTTTTCTTCAGACATCGAATCTCGGTTCTTCTTCGGTTTCAAAACTAACTTCGTCGCTCGGTGGGGTCCGAGGCGACCGGGTACTGCTTTTTTTCGTTTAACGGCAAGCCGCAGGCGACGGGTGCTGCATGATGACGCAGTCGCCTACGGCTTGCCGTTAAACGAAAGGCCTGGACCCGCGATGCGAGATCTCTCCATCAACACTAGCCGCCCGAAGCGACGCCAAGCCCTCCGGCAGCCTGTATTTTGCCGTTCCTTCGCAATCTAGCGGCTTTTCCGGTCGCGAATTCTTCCAAGATTTTGGTATTGGCCGCGAACTATGGTCGAATCTTGAACGGAACCGGACGTCCGGAATCCTAACACATCCTCCGATTGTGACGATTCTCTTGCGTCCAAACGTTCCTTGATTTTTTGGCACGAAGCCAGACACGGGTTAGCCGTGACCTAAATTTTCGCTCACTGCGCAACCAATGACGCAGTGCAAACGGATCGAAAAGAACATGATCGACTTTATCAACGAAACATTTCAATTGGTGAACCTGCCGGCAACAGGCCTGCTGTTGCTATGCCTGTTGTACTGGATGATGGTCATTGTTGGAGCCATCGGAGTCGACGCTATCGACATCGATTTCGATACGGACCTCAATGTGCTGGACGTTGACGGCGACTTCGATACTCACACAGGTGGATTTAGCTCGTTTGCCGAGCTGATGCACTTGAATCACGTGCCAGTTGTTTTGGTCGCCAGTGTTTTCGCTCTGCTTTTCTGGGCGGCAAGCTTTCTCGGAAACCATTTGCTCAATCCTGGCGGCAACGTGTTGGCCGGATTGCTGATTGGCACAGTCAACGTCGCGGCCTGTTTGTTTTTGACTCGCCTGATCCTTGGTCCTTTCGCTGAAGGGTTTAAGCCGCAAGAAAATGACACGACGCGGGACAGGATGATCGGAATGATCGGAGCGGTAACGACTTCGGAAGTCACCGAATCATTTGGCCAGGTCAGCATAAAGTTGGACGGCCCCGAGTTGGTCATCAACGCTCGCAAGCAGCCTGACAAACCTAATCTTGGCAAAGGCGACGCTGCCAGGATTCTTTCTTACAACTACGAAAATGACACTTACATGGTTGAACTGTGTAAGTGGGAAGACAAATAGACTTAACGATACAGCTTCGGTTGATTTCAAATTGGGAGATTCATTAATGATTGACAGCACCATACTCGCGATCAGCCCTATGGGTTGGTTCTTTATGATCCTCGGCGGCGCCCTGTTCTTTATCGCCGTGGGCGCGTTCGTGTTCATGCTTCGCTACTATCGCAAAGTCAATCAGGGTTCTGCGATCGTGCGAAACGGTATGGGCGGAACGAACGTGAGCTTCTCAGGCGACTGGGTGATTCCGATTCTCCACAAAGCCGAATTGATGGACATCTCGGTGAAGCGAATTGAGATCGATCGTTCGGGCGAAGATGGTTTGATCTGTCGCGACAACATGCGAGCCGACATCAAGGTTTGCTTCTTCGTTCGCGTGAACAAAACAAAAGAAGACGTCGAACGCGTGGCTCAGTTCCTCGGTTGCGATCGTGCGTCTGATGAAACAGCCCTGCGTGCTCTGTTCGAGCCAAAGTTCTCCGAAGCTTTGAAAACCGTCGGTAAACAGTTCGATTTCGTTGAGCTTTACAACTCTCGCGAAAAGTTCCGCGAGCAAATTTTGCGTATCATCGGCACGGACCTCAACGGCTACGTGCTTGACGACGCGGCGATTGACTACCTTGAGCAAACGGATCTTGAGAAGTTGAATCCCAACAACGTTCTCGACGCTGAAGGTATCAAGAAGATCACCGATTTGACGGCCGAAGAAATCACGCGTGCGAACTTCATCCAGCGTGAAAAAGAGAAAACGCTGAAGAAGCAGGACGTTGAAGCTCGCGAAGCCATTCTGGCTCTCGAACGTCAACAGGTCGAAGCCGAAGAGAAACAGCAGCGCGAGATCGCTGAAGTAACGGCACGTCAAACAGCGGACGCGAAAGTCGTCCAGGAAGAAGAACGTCAGCGACAGGAAACGGCTCGGATTCGCGCCGAAGAAGAAATTCTGGTCGCCGAAGAGAACAAGAAGCGTGCTGTGATCGTTGCTGCGAAATCGAAAGAACGCACCGAAGCGGTGGAAACAGAACGCGTCGAGAAAGATCGTGGCCTTGAGATTACGGAGCGCGAGCGTATCGTAACGCTGGCTCAGATCGACAAAGAAAAAGCGGTCGAAGTCGAGAAGAAGAACATCCAGGACGTCATCCGCGAACGAGTCATCGTTGAACGTGCGGTCGTGGAAGAAGAAGAAAAGATCAAGGATACTCGCGAATTCGCGGCTGCTGATCGTAAGAAACAGGTTGCCGTTACGGCCGCCGAAGAGCTGGCTCAACAGCAGTTGGTTCAACAGGTTCAGGCTGCCGAAGCCAAGAAACAGGCTGCGACTCTCGATGCGGAAACCGTCATCGTGACGGCTGAAGCGGAACGTTCGGCTGCGGAAAAGCAAACCGACGCGAAGAAAATGTTGGCAGAGGCTTTGCAGGCCGAAACTGCGGCTCCGGGACTTGCCGAAGCGGATGTGATCCTTGCGAAAGCCGATGCGATCGAAAAGGAAGGTACTGCAGAAGCCAAAGTTGCGGAACTGAAGTTCAGCGCCGACGCTCGCGGTATCACCGAGAAGGCGGAAGCGATGAAGCTGTTCGACAGCGTCGGTCGCGAGCACGAAGAGTTCAAACTGGAACTCCAGAAAGAGAAAGATATCGAATTGGCGGGCATCGATGCTCAACGTCAAATCGCGGAAGCTCAGGCCGGCATGATTGCCGAGTCGTTGCGTGAAGCGAACATCGACATCGTCGGTGGAGACGGACAGTTCTTCGATTCGATCGTGAACTCGATTACGGCGGGCAAGCAGGTTGATCGCCTGGTCGGTGAGAGCACGGTTTTGACCGACGTGAAGAACACTTTCTTCAACGGCGATCCGGCTCAGCTTTCATCCGAGATCAAAAAGCACATCGACATGTTTGGCATCAGCAGCGAAGACCTGAAGAATCTCAGCGTCGCGGCATTGCTTGGCCAAATGATGGGCTTGACCAACGATGTCAACGTGCTGGGACAGCTCCAGTCGATGATGGGCATGGCGAACAAGGCCGGCGTCGCGACTGAAAACGCCGGTGCAGTTCTGAAGAAGCTGAGCGTGAAGTCGTAGGCAAAGGTGGCATAGGCTTCCAGCCTGTGAACTCACTGAAAACCTCGTGGTGGCGGCCTATGCCGCCGCATTCACGCCAAAGAGGCAACAAGCCTCTGTTCAGCCAAAACCCAAGGTGGCATAGGCTTGCCTGTGATCCGAATGTCGACAAAGGCACGTCGGCACAGGCCAGTCGCCAACCACCTTCATAATTTTCCAATCATCCATCCAGCGCGCTCACAGGCCAAAAGCCTATGCCACCAACAGAAACACAACCTGATTCGCAATCCGATCCGAACGAGCCAACGCTCGAGCGCGGCACGTACGAGATCATCCAAAACCGGTTGAAGTCCCATTCTGCCGAACTGGATGCACGTCTGCAAAAACTCAACAACGAACGGCGTAACGTTTTCGGAGCGATCCCAACCGAGCTGGTTTCGAAACAACGAATCACGACCGAGCACAATTGCACGGCTCGAGACATCGTGCCGATCGGAGACAAATTTCTCTTCGGCTACAACGTTCACATGGGCCTGAAATCCGTCACGGAACTTCCGGACGTGTTCTCGGTCTACCGCTTCGAAGACGGAAGCTTCCACGAAGAATCGCTCGACCTGCTCAGCGATAAACAGTTCGGCGTTGACTTCCACGCGCTGTACAAATACTACAAAGACACCCGATTCGCGAAATTTCACGTCTCCGGGCCGTACCTCTATCTGGTTTTTCGAACCGGAAAATCGCTGACTGACATCAAGACTTTCAAGTTTCTGATGCAGGGCGACAAGCTGAAGTACATCGACAATCGCAGCGATCACGAAGTCAAATATCCGCCGCAACACGAATTTAAATGGAAGCGTACGACGCGTGAGTTCCATCGTGGCGGACTGCACCCGCACATCTCGATCGAAGACCGCGTTTACATCGAAACTGTCGGCGGCGACCTGACGGTCAAGATCGAAGACAACACGGAAGATGGGTCAGGCATCTATGCCGAGCCCGTTGACGATCCTGACCAGACGCTTGACGACGCAGAAATCTTCTATGCGATCGTGGGCAACATCATTTTGATGAAGATCAAGCCGTTCAAGGAAGAACAATTTCGATACGTCATCTACAACGAGAAAACACAAACCGCCCAGCGACTGGACTCGATTGCCGAATCCTGCATCTTCCTCCCGGAAGACCACGGCCTGATTTTCGCAAACGGCTACTATCTGCAAACCGGCCAGAGCAAAATCTTCGACAACGGGCTCACGAATCTGGCTTTCGAGCGCCGCATTGCTTCTCCCAACGGCGAGGATTATCTCTACGCGTTCTACAACCAGAGCACCGGCGACTATGCGTTGCTGATGTACAACGTGATCGAACAGCGAGTCGACACGCCGATCCTGTGCAACGGTTTTTCGATTTTCGACAACGGCCATTTGATCTACTTCAAAGCCGACGAAGAACCGCAGAAGCATCACGCGATTCAAATTTGGCAGACTCCATTTGTGGCTGACGAATCTGCGTCGAGCGAGCAAACGGATTCTTACATCTTCAAGATCGGCAACAAGGAGATCGTGCGGGCGATGGCCGAAGCGCACGAGATTATGACGCTGATCGACCAGGAGGATTCCTACGCGAATCTGTACGTCGATATCGTCAAGCGTTCGTCGGACATCCTTGATTCAAATTTCTGGCTGAGCGACGAGCAGACTTTCAATCTGGCCGAGCCCGTTGAAGCGATCCGCGAAGCTGCCACGGCAGCGGTGGACGAGTTCGAGAAAGTCGTCCGGGTCCGCAGCAATACCGCGAAACAGTACAAAGAAACGGCGAAAGCAGCCAAGGAAGTCGTTCGCAACGCAACGTCTGGCCGATTCGATAACATCGACCGCTTCGTACAAGCACTGTCAAGCCTCCGCACGGTCCGCGGGCAGGTGATTTCGCTCAAGGAGTTGAAATACGTTGACCTCGCGGCCGTTGAATCGCTCGAGTCCGAGATCAGCGAGAATGCTGACCGGCTGTCGCATAAATGCGTTGAGTTTTTGCTTGATGATGCGGCGTTGGCTCCGTACCAGCAGCGAGTGGCAGAACAAAACGACTCGATCGACGAACTGAAAACCGGTGTTGAAGCCAAAGTTCTGGACGAGGCCATCGTTCAGGTCGGCAACGAACTGGAGATGTTGATCGAGATTGTCAGCAACTTGAAGATCGATGATCCGACGCAGCGCACGCGAATCATCGACAACATTTCGGCGATCTATTCCAGCCTGAATTCGACGCGGGCTTCGATCAAGAAGAAATCGCAGGAGCTGTTTTCGGTAGAAGGCAAAGCCGAATTCAATTCGCAAATCAAACTCGTCAGCCAGGCGGTCGTCAACTATTTGGACGTTTGCGACACACCGGAAAAGTGCGACGAATATCTGACCAAGATGATGGTTCAGGTCGAAGAGATCGAAGGTCGATTTGCCGAGTTCGATGAATTTGTTGTACAGCTCGCCGAGAAACGCGAAGAGATCTACGCGGCTTTCGATACGAAGAAATTGCAACTCGTTGAAGCCCGTAATCGCCGCGCGACCGCGCTGATGGCGGCTGCAGATCGAATTTTGAAAGGCATCCGCAATCGTGTTGCCAATTTCGATTCGGTCGACGAAATCAACAGCTATTTCTCCTCTGATCTGATGATCGACAAAGTTCGGGACATCGTGTCCGAGCTTGAGGAACTTGAAGAGTCAGTAAAAGTCGACGACATTCAGAGCCGGTTAAAAACGGTTCGCGAAGACACGATTCGCCAACTGCGTGACAAAAATGAGCTGTACGTCGATGGCCAGAACATCATTCAGTTTGGCACGCACAAGTTCTCCGTCAACGTGCAGCCATTGGATCTGACGACCGTCATCAAAGACGGCGACATGCACTTCCACTTGAGCGGCACGAACTATTTCGAGACAGCGACCTCACCCGAGCTCAACGCGACCAAACCGGTTTGGGATCAGACGGTGGTCAGCGAAAATCGCGACGTGTATCGCGCCGAGTATTTGGCCTATCAGATGCTCCGCTCACCAGATCTTGATTTGAAGAAACTGTTCAAGGCGGACGATGAAAAACGCCTTGAAACGGTCAGCCAGTTCATGGCACCCCGCTACAGCGAAGGTTACATCAAAGGCGTCCACGATCATGACGCGAACCTGATTTTGAGCCAGCTGCTGAAAATGCATTTGGATCTGGGGCTGTTGAAGTACTCGCCGAAATCACGCGCCAAAGCGGCGATGTATTGGCTGGAGTTGGGCGAACTGAGTCCAGGCGTGAAGCAGGCTTGGGAAGACAAACTGGCCAGTCTTGGTGCAGCGACGAAGTTGTTCGGCGGCTTGAAGGAACGCGAAGACTACATCAACAAGTTACGGGCTGAGATTCTCGCTGGTGAAGGTGACATAGACTTCCAGCCTGTGGACACGACAGCTGTGGACACGGTCGATGCCCGATCGAAAAAACTGTCTTCACTTCAGAACGATCACAGACTGGAAAACGTTGCCACCGTTTCCGAGACGGCCGAATATCTCTACGAGCAGCTGGCTTCCGGAGGCAAGTGGCCGTCAAGCAAAGCCGCGACCGAGCTTGGTGATCGCTTCACTGATTTCATCGCCAAGAAAAAAGGCGGCAATCAACTTGCCGAAACACTTGGGTCCGATTCACTATCGATTCAGGAACGCTTCGAAATCGCCTGCGGTTGGGTTGGAGCTTTTGTCGAATCAAACGCAAAAACTGATCCACATTTGCGGGATTACATTGAAGAAACAGCGGCGATTCTGATCGAAGGCAACGCCGATCATCGCAAGATGCTGGACATGAAGACCGTTGTCGAGATCGAAGGAATGCTCGGCGACCATCGCGTAGTGGACTCCAAAATCTACGAGTTGGACTATCACGAATTCATGCTTCGTCTGGCAAAGTTCGAGACCAACACCGTTCCGGCCTACGAAGCTTACACGCATCTGAAAAAAGAAATCGTTGACCAACGCCGCGAGGAATTGCGGCTTGGCGAATTCAAGCCACGCGTGCTGACCAGCTTTGTTCGCAACAAGCTGATCAACGACACGTACTTGCCGATGATCGGTGCCAACCTGGCGAAACAGATGGGCGTCGTCGGCGAAGAAAAACGAACCGATTTGATGGGCTTGCTGCTGCTGATTTCGCCACCGGGATACGGTAAGACGACGTTGATGGAGTACGTTGCCAATCGCCTGGGCATCACATTCATGAAGATCAACGGTCCGGCGATCGGTCACCAGGTGACTTCGCTTGATCCGAACGAGGCACCGAATGCGAGTGCTCGCGAGGAAGTTGAGAAACTGAACCTCGCGCTCGAGATGGGCGATAACGTGATGATCTATCTCGATGACATCCAGCATTGCAACCCTGAGTTTTTGCAGAAGTTCATTTCGCTTTGTGATGCGACGCGTCGAATCGAAGGCGTCTTTGGCGGCAAAACGAAAACGTATGACTTGCGTGGACGCAAAGTTGCCGTTGTGATGGCGGGAAATCCGTACACCGAAAGCGGCGAGAAGTTTCAGATCCCGGACATGCTTGCCAGCCGAGCCGACACGTACAACCTTGGCGACGTCATCGGTGGCAACGCGGATTCGTTCGAGCTGAGCTATCTGGAGAACTGCCTGACATCGAATTCGACGCTGGCCCGATTGAATTCGAAGTCTCGCGAAGACGTTTATCGTGTGATCAAGATGGCGGCCAGCAAAGGTGCTCCTTCAGAAAGCCTCGCAGGCAATTACTCGGTCGAGGAAGTCAACGAGTTCGTTTCGGTGATGCGAAAGCTGTTGAAAGTTCGCGATGTCGTACTGCACGTGAATCAGCTGTACATCGAATCCGCGGCTCAGGCCGACGACTATCGAACCGAGCCGGCATTCAAGTTGCAGGGTTCGTATCGCGACATGAACAAGATCGCCGAACAGATCCGCCCGGTGATGAACGACGAGGAATTGCTGACGCTGATCCGTTCGCACTACAACAATCAGGCTCAGACTTTGACGACGGGAGCTCAGGCGAACCTGTTGAAGCTGAAAGAGCTGATGGGCGAACTCGAAGGCGAAGAACTCGAACGCTGGGAGGATATCAAACGTACCTTCCAGCGAAATTTGCTGCTCTCCGGAGCCAGCGAAGACGATGGACTGGGCCGCGTGATTGCCCAAATGACGACCGTCAGCGACGGGCTGATTTCGATCAAGAAAGCCGTCGAATCCGGGATGAATCAGATGATCACCGCTTCGTCGGCTGACCCATCGGCCGAGCGAATGACGACGGCAGTTTCCGAGCTTGAGAAGTTCAACAAGACGTTGACTGGCATCAAAAAACTGATGAAGGACGGCATCAAGACTCAGGGATCCGCGGTCGTTGCGCCGGCCACGAACCCCGTGGCCAACGTTCACGACAAAGGCGTCGATCCGATCGAAGTCGAAGTCATCAACAAGGTGCCGACGATCTTCCTTGACATCATCCGCAACCAGTTTCGCGTTCTGCAGACCTGGATGGATCCGATTCTGGCCATGGCGGAAGCACTGCCCGAAGCCAGAGGAATCCGCGACGCGGCACGTGTTACGGAACTCAACTACTCTGAACTTCTGGAGAAAATCCAGAAGTTCAAAGAAGAAAACCCCGGCGACATCGAGTAGCAATCCGGCGGGGCCGCGGCTGTCTACGATCGCTGCCTTCTGAAGCCCGCAATAACGGCAAGCGACATCAACACGACAATCGAGCTCGGTTCCGGAACTGCGGTGATGCCTCCAAGACTGAATCGTTGAGACGGTGCTCGAACTGCGAGGCCTGTTTCAAGCTCATCTACCTCGACGTTGCCGAAGACAAACCCAAGACCAAACAGGTCTGTGGCATCGTTGGAGACGAAATTGAGGTGAAAATCGAGATCGATGTGCTCGAGGTTCTGCGGCGTATCGGCAACGTCAAGTAACAGGTCATCAAAGAACGACATGGCATCGGTTGCGCTGTCTTCGCCTTCCCATTCCTCGTTGATGAACTCTCGACCGTTGAGTGTCCCCCAAACAGATATTTCTTCGAAACCGCCGAAATCGTCGTCCAGGCCGAAGAATCCGATCTGAAATCTTCCACCCGACTGCTCCTCTTGTATCTCGAGGTCCAACTCAATGTGTGCGTTGGAGAAAAGTTGTGTTTCGTCGACCCCAGATGCGAAAACGGATCCGACTCCGATCACTTCCGAGCCCTCGGATCCGAGAAAGACATCGCCGAAATCACTTTCATCTTCAAAGAACTCTGCGACCTGATCGCTGATTGGATTCACCAGTAGTGCCGCAGTCATCTGGCCCTCAAGGACCGGTCGAGCGATGGCATCAGAGCTGCGAAACTGGACCAGGCTCCCTGTATCAACGGTCACGATCTGGTCAGACAGACTTCTCGTTGATCCGGTTCGCACAGAAGCGTAGTGTTCCCATGACGATGTCCGCGTCGAAGCATAGGAATTGGAGTAGATGCGGTCGCCTGTCGCTGTAGCCAACGATTTTGCCGTGACGTTGTGGCCGATACGTTCCGAGTTGGCCAGAGCCTGCGATGACGCTTGCAACCCTGAGGTCGCAACGGCAGTGCTTTCCGAAAGGTTTCCATCACTTGAGTTTGTGCTGCCGGAACCACGTGTGTAGGCGTTTGCGAAGGAGTCGCTTCCATCGACCATGCTATGCGACGAAGCGGTGGCAATCGCGTCGCCTCCCTGCAGAAATCCCCAACCGCCATAGGCTGACGCGACGGCATTGGTCCTGCCTTCGTTTTCGTTGATCGCAGTAGATTCGGCGACAGAATTTGTTCCGTAAGCTGGGCGCCAGTTGCCTCTCGATCCACGTCGGGTGGCAGCGACCGCACTTGTAGTGACGGAATTGTCGAAATCAAATCGGTCATCCAAAAGCGAATGAGCAAACGTCTTCGCAGTTGCATTGCCACTTGCTCCATCATTGCCAAAACCGCCTTGTGCAACGGTAGAGGCGTTTATGCCCGAATATCCCGTCTGGCTGAGTTCAGCGACAGCGTTTCCGCCCGTCGCGGCGTTGACTGCATTCTTACCCTGCCCTGCGTTCCCGCCAAAGGCAGTTGCTTCATAGGTCCCTAAATATTTGACCTCAGTTCCCAGTTCCAGCTGAGCGTTCTGATTCTGGATGATGGCGTCACCGCCCGACCCATTGCGTTTGCCCCAGCCACCGTCACCACCAGCGAGGAAAACTTGTAGGTAGTCACCTCCGTCGGCGTGCAGTTCCATGTCGGGAGCAATGACACTGCCGCCGTTTCCGGACCAGCCTGTCCCTTGAGCATGACCACCCGTTCCTCCGTACATCGTGAGTGAAAGCCTTCCGAAACGATTGGACTCGGCGACTCGGATGGCTCCGTTGACGATTGCCGCAGCACCTTGACCACCATCGCCTTGATTTTGCCTACCCAAGGCGGAACCTCCGTTGCCACCGCGAATGAAAAAACTGCTGGTTCGCAATTGCTGGTCGTCAGTATTGAGCAACGCAATGGCTCCGGTGGCTCCATCGGTGTCCTGGTTTCCGGTAGAGATACCGCGCCCACCTTGCCCCGCAACAATCGAAGCGTTGACAGTGTACCCGAGCGAGGAGGCTCCGCCGGCAAGCGGTGCAAGATTCAAACGTGCCGTGCCGCCTCGACCAACAGTGCCGTTGTATGAGTCTCCGCCCCTGCCACCGCTAATGTTGACATTCAGGTTTAGATCACCGCCTCCGCCGCCGCCGGCCGGATCAAAGACAAATTGGTCCGGGTTGAATCCAATCGTCGAACCGGCACCTTGGCCTCCTTCGGCTCCGTCAAACCCGGCACCACCTCGGCCACCGTTCTGATTAATTGTGGCATAGCGAAAGTTCGACAGGAATCGAGATTTGACGTAAGAGCGACCGCCGTCACCAGCGACAGCGCCAACGCCAATTGCGTCCCCACCATCACCTCCTCGAGCGGAGAACGATGCGTATTCACCTATTTCACCGTCAATGATTCCGCGTCCACCGTGACCTCCGGATCCGCCGTCACCTCCAAGCTCAAAGCCGGTTCCTATTCCGCCACCTCCTCCATCACCGCCATGGCCACCGCGTACCGCAGTTGAGAAAAAAGTATCTGGATCTGCCGGAGCACTTCGGCTCACATGAACATCTCCTCCATTTCCAGCGTTACCACCATTGCCGCCTTGTGCCGAGGACCCTTCGTCGTCCCCATCAATGCCGTCACCGCCTGTTCCACCATTGCCTCCTCGGGCACCGAACACACTGAAGCCAATCTCATCGGTGGCCGATTCGACGATGTCCGATCCATCAGTGCCGTCTTCTCCGTCGGTTCCGGGATCGCCAGAAACGCCATCCTCTCCATGTTCACCATCAAGTTGTGGCGAGGCAGCCAAGGACGATTGTTCGGTGCAACAAATTGCTACGCTGAACAATGCAAGAGACATCATCAAGGTCGAGGCGCGAAAAAAGTCAGTCATGGTGTTCGTTCTCAGGAGAATAGTGTGCTTCCTCTCGGTTTGAAGAGAGTCAACCAATATAGCAATAATAACTGACTGCCAGAAAAATGCCCGTCCTTCGTTGCCGCGTGTGGAGTTCGATTTCCCGAATTTTGCAGGCTTACTGGCTGTCTTACCAGGGTGACTTACGCAGCACGCTTGGCTATCCGGCTGTGCCAGTTTTGGCGCAGGCGAAGTTACACGACGTCATGAACGAAAACGGAAGGACTTGCTCAAGGTCAGAGACGATCAGCTCGTCTTTGGGAGAAGCCCAATCGTGGGCCTTGGTGCTGGTCATGCCAAAGCGCCGCCAGAAGCCACAGGAGTCTGCGACTCGGCACGCTTAACGACTCGGCACGCGTCACGGATCTCAACTACCTTGAACTTCTGGAGAAAATCCAGAAGTTCAAAGAGGAGAATTCGGGACAAGCTGAACAGCTAAATTCAGCAAGGCCGATTGATCAAAATCGTTTGGCCAAATCTTTGAATTCAGCCAAGCCAAATTTGGCTGACCTAAACCAGTTCAGCTTCGAAGTCAAATTCGACGAACGCACGATCAAGTTCAGCTTCCGCTTTCACGCGCTCTTGTGCTGGCGACTCAACCACAGCAACGTCATTGTCCGCAACAATCGCACCGGACAGCTCGACTTTCTCGTTTGTCTGAACAACGATCGAACGCTTGGCCAAACCAGCCTCTTTCGACGTCGTCGGCTTGCCATCATCACCGGCCGCATCGAACAACAAATCCGAGCCTGAACCAAAATCGGCTTTTCCAGCTCCAGGCGTGATCAGTCTGATTGGGAAGAATCCGGACAGGTTCTGACGGGCAATCGAGACATCGTCAGCGTCGACTCGTGAATCACGATCGAAGTCGTAAACGTTGTCGATCCCGACAGAGAAGAAACCGGAAAGGTTTTGTCGAACTCGAGAAACGTCATCCGCATCGACTCGAGCATCGGTCGTCGAATCGCCGGTTTCGCCAATCGCGTTGCCAAAGTAGAACACGTCTGGAGCTGCCAAGCCTGTTGTGTTGCCTGCGTTGACTGTGATCTGCAACCATTGGTTTTCGATCGCGTTGTCAGCCCACTGCAGCACAATCTGATCGGTGCCGCTTGCGTCAACGTTGGAAAC
The DNA here is from genome assembly GCF_008087665.1 of Mariniblastus fucicola. Classification (GTDB taxonomy): domain Bacteria; phylum Planctomycetota; class Planctomycetia; order Pirellulales; family Pirellulaceae; genus Mariniblastus; species Mariniblastus fucicola. The sequence continues at coordinate 2,086,790 of NZ_CP042912.1, read as the reverse complement.
GTAGTCCAGCGAAATTGGAGCAGGAGCATCGGTCCAGTCCGCAGTCGTGTCGTCGTTGCCGACTTTGAAGTCGAAGAAGTCTCCGATGTTGGCGAGCGTTGGAACCTGATTCAGGTCATTAAGCTCCAGTGCCAGCCCGTTGATCCCGAGCGAGTAAGACGAGTAGTTCGCAAACGTCGCCGTTTCGCCAGGAAGCAGGAATTGTTTGTCTGTCGCAACGGAATCGAAAGCGTCTCCCGTGTCGTAGTCAGAACCCAGATAGAACAGCTGGCGAGTCGTCACGACAGCGTCGTTGACGTTGGTCACCGCGATATCAAAGTCTGCTTCGCTGAACGAACCATCGTCGCTGTCCGCACGAACAGTGACCGTGTGTGTGGCTGCACTTTCGAAATCCAACGCTCCCGCGACGGTCACGACACCAAAGACTGGATCGATATCGAACAATCCGCCAGCATCTGCCGTGAGTGAGTATGTCACGTCGTCATTAGGATCCGTCGCAGATGCCGTAACTCCAACAGAAGCACCGATTGCTGCGTCTTCCGCAACTGTATTGGTGGCAGAGTTGCTATCCGTAATCGGCCCAACAGGCTCGTCGATTTCGACAACGATGTAGAGCGACCAGTTGTTCAGGCTTCCCGTATCCTGCGTTGCTGCATCGGAGATCGACAATACCCAATCACCGGTGATCGAAGTTCCTACCAGTGAAGTGAACGCATCGTTCGGTCGAAACGTTCCAGTGTAAGGCGCAGTCCCCGAATCGATCGAATCTGGAGCGTCGTCATCAAACAGCGTATCGGTGAAGTTGTCCCCGCTGCTACCGATTCGATCAAACAGAGTGAACTGCTGGCCTCCAGGAGCGGTCAAAACCGCTGTCAGGTCACCGTCCCAAGTGTGAGTAATATCAAGCAGCAAATCGACGTCCAACAAATTGCCTTCATCAGCAATCGTAATGGTGCTGGTAATCGTCGAGTTGTCGTTGATCGGCGTTGGAGTATCTTCTGAATGATAAACCGAGATGTTCTGGAACACCGCAGTATCGGTCGCGGTAAAGCTGTCGCCCGCTCCGTCATCTGCATCGAAGTAGCTTACCGTGATCGTGTCCCCAATTGCGGCTTGCAACTGCCCATCGTCAGCGGTCACGGCTCCTTCGACAGAAACGATCGAAGTCGAATAGCTGCCTGATCCTGTCAGTGAAAGTGTTTCCGAATCGCCATTGGAGCTTGTCACAACGACTTGAATGTTTGATGGAGCGTTTCCATCTGCCACATCGATTTCGATCGTGTCTCCAACCGCATAGACAGAGCTATCAAAAGAAACGACACCGATCGTCTCAGGTGCTTCGAGGATCCCGCGAGCTTCAAACGCCGCCCGGATGTTGCTCTCATAGAGTCCACCATTGAGATTCTCATCCGCCATCAGAATCATCTCGGCCGCAGTGACCATTGACGAGCTTCCAGGCAAGAGAAAGTGTGACTCAAGGACCAGCTGGTCAGCTGCCGCCGCACCGATATCCTGATTCAGATCCCACAACGCGCGAGACCAAATTTCACCATCGGCGTGCACCTGACCGACCAGATCAGTCGGATACATCTTGTTGCCATCGACACGTCGCAAGTTGGGAGGATTGTCGCTGCTATAGCTGGTCGCATCCCATTCCCCCACGGCAGCAGCGTGAGTCGCCTGAAACGCTGCGTCGCCCACATTCTGGAAGAAGCTTGCCGCCAAATAGTCGCCAAACCCTTCACCCATCGCACCCATCTCGCCGCCACCCCATGCCGCGTTTTGGTTATTCTGGATCGCGTGGCCATATTCATGAGCGATGATGTCTCCGTCTTCGCCATCATCGACGCCGCCGTCACCAAAGTGAATTGCGTCGTTTCCACTGGAGTAGAACGACTGGTCATCTGTGAACCAGTGAGCGTTCGCCAGCGTCGGAAAATCGCGGATACCGTTAGGCGTTCCGGTGTCGTCATCGAATCCCAGATCGTGAAAGTAGCGATTGATCTGGTCGACGGTGTGATAAATCTGCACCTGTTCGAAACGTGGGTCGTCACGAGTGTACTCGTACACGCGATCAGCTTCATCGGCGTCGACGTCGGTGATGGTGCTGCTGTTGAGCGTCGACAGGTCAACGAACTCGCCCTTGATCAGCCCGGTGCCTTCATCGAGTCCTTCCAACGTCACTGAGATGTGCTGATTTTCTAACGCAGTACTGTTGGCGTCATTGTTGTCCGTGATCCCGGTATCACTTCCAAGAGTTTGATACGGGTTGGGATAGAACACGTCACCAGAACCTTCGGTGAAGTGAGAGATACGGTTCTCCTGAGAGATTACTTCACCAGAAAACGCATCGATGTAAGTCAGAAAGTCTCCGTGCTCGTTTTCGCTGTGGGAATGTCCGTCGTCGTGGTCGTGGTCATCATCAACGCTTCCATCGCGAACGGCAAAGACAGTCGTTTGCCAAACAAGGCTGGCAGACTTATCGTTGCCTTCGCCCGGCAACCAAACCAGCTCGCCACGCGTATCGGCGAACATCGTTTTTGCTCCTGCATACTCCAGAGCAATTTCCTCAGACAACTCAAAGTTGATCGAGGTTTTTCCAGGTTCGCAACTTGCATCAAAAACAGCTTCCACGCTTTGATCGTGGACGTGAACGAAATCGCCCGTCGGACCTTGGATGGTCGCTACCCAGGCGTCAGCAACCGGAACGCCGTGGACGGTTTGTTGAAATCGAGTCACGGTACTCGCAAGACCACGCTGGATCTCAACCAGCCTTAGCTCAACATCGCCGGTTTGCAGATCCGCCGTTTCTGTTTGGCTGTCGAGGTAGGTACGAGCAACAGACTCCTGTTTGAAATCTTCAAGATAGTAGGACGCTTCGGCAGTTGTTGCGGTAGAAAGGTCGGCCGCGAGAAGTCTTTTCTGCTCAAGAGGGCCATAGCTGAAACGTGCACGAGAACGGGAACGACTGGAAGTCATGAGAGGGTTCCTGGAACGAGAGGGGCAGTGATCCCCCTAAGATAGTCACATTCTAACCGGTGTAAATCGGTCAATCGTTGTAACTTGAGGCCAATTCAGACAGACTGTCCGGCCAACCAACCCGTGCTCCAGGCCGATTGAAAGTTAAATCCACCTATCGGTCCGTCGAGGTCCAAGATTTCGCCAGCAAAGAAGAGATTAGCGACCAGTTTGCTTTCCATTGTGCTGCTGTTGACCTCAGAGAGCTTCACGCCGCCCGATGTGACCTCTGCTTTCTCGTACCCGAGCGTGCCTTGGACAGGAAACGCCAGCTGTTTAAGCTGAGACGAAATCCTGGCCAGTTGTTGTGAGGAAAGCTCAGCAAAACGTCGATCAACCGGCACGCTTGCCTGGGCCAACAGTTGCTCGACCAGTCGTTTGGGAAACTGAGGGAACAAATCGCTGACAACGCGAAGTGCCGAACGACCTCCCGCGGAAGACTTCGCGGTTTGAAGCTGTTGCTCGACGGCTGACATTTTTTGTGCTGGTAGAAAATCGCAAACCAGCGTTAGCCGATTTTTAGTTTTATGACCGGCAACGGCGCTGCTAACATCCATCGCGGCGGGACCGGAGAATCCAAAGTGAGTGAATAGCAGCGAGCCGGTTGTTTTGGCGAGTGGCTTACGTTTCTTTTTTGCGCCCTCTTTCTCGGGCTCGCAAACTTCGACGCGAGTTGGATCGATGGTGAGCCCCTTCAGCTCGTTGGCCCATTCACACCGCGATAGCAACGGCGTTAATGCCGGAACGGTTTCGACGATGCTGTGTCCAAAACCCCTGGCCCATGGATAGCCGTCGCCGGTCGTGCCGCAACCGGGAAACGACAGTCCGCCAGTTGTCAGTATGACACCGCGGCATTGAAACGAACCGTGATCGGATTCGACCACGAACTCACCTGAGTCCAGTTTACTCATGCCATGAACCGGACATTCGTTCTGCAGGATCGCGCCAGAGTCTTCGGCGTATCGAACGAGCGCGTCGCGAACATCGATCGCTTTGTTGCTGACGGGAAAGACTTTGCCAGTCGATTCGACTTTGGTCTCAACTCCCAACGAGTTAAAGAGCTCAACACAATCTGCGGGAGACATCGTCGCCAACGCCGAGTGCAAAAATTTGCCATTTCGACCGAAGGCTTCAACGATTCCACGAGCGTCGGTGTTGTGCGTGATATTGCATCGCGTCCCGCCCGACATCAGAATTTTAACGCCGAATTTCCGGTTCTTTTCCAGCAGCAGCGTTCGCTTGCCAAGCTGAGCGGCAGACGCGGCAGCCATCAATCCGGCCGCGCCACCCCCGACAATGACGACGTCCCAAACTTGTTCAGTTTCAATCACGTGGGCTTTCGTCAGTTTCCAAAAATGGCGGCGTTGGCTTCCAGCCTGTGTTCCATCTGCCGGCAAATTGCGTCTCGACGAGATGACACTCAAGGCTGTGCCAACCAGAATCTACCAGCGAATGTCTGAACGAGGATTCTTGTCTTCGTAAGCCAACTCCAACTGGCGAATCAGCTTTTCATCATCCTCGGTCAGTTTTTCTGGCAGCTGGATCTGCAGTTCCGCGATCAGGTCGCCTTTCTTGTCTTTGGTTCGCACACCCATGCCCTTGAGTCGCAAGGACTTGCCGCTGGAAGTTCCTGCTGGAACGGTCAAGGTCACGGTACCGTGAGGCGTCGGCACATCGACTTTCGCTCCGAGTGCTGCTTCGGCAAGCGTGATCGGAACGGTGAGCAACAGGTTCAAACCTTTGCGACCGTAGTTTGGATGCGGGGCCACTTTAACAACAATCATCATGTCGCCGCGCTGGCCGCTGTAAGATTCGGCGCCCTGCCCCCGAAGACGAATTTTCTTGCCGCTTTCGATGCCGGCCGGAATCTTGACGCTGATCGTTTCGACTTTGCCCGTGGTTCGCTTGAACGAGACTTGATGATCGCCGCCAAGAACAGAAGTCGCGAACGGAACAGTGATCTCCTGCTCGACAGGCTCCGGTTTGGCAGGAGCCTGAGTTCGCTGCTGCGGACCGCCGCCTCCCATCTGACGAAAGATCTGCTCAAAACCTGCTCCGCCGCCGCCGGGAGCACCTCGCCCGCCGCCTCCGCCGAACAGAGAGCTCAGATCAATATCCATACCGCCGAACGGATTGCCTTGCCCGCCGGGAAACGGCTGACCACCGCCGCCCATTTGCTCGAATCCGGGCCCCATTTGGTCGTACATCTGACGCTTTTTCTCGTCGCTGAGAACGTCATAGGCCTGCTGGACTTTCTGGAAGTTTTGCTTGGCCTTTTCTTTCTCGCGATCGCTTTCGTCAGTATGCAGATCCGGATGGTATTTCCGTGCAAGTTTGCGATAAGCTTTTTGAATCTCTTCTACGGTGGCTGTTTTCGAAACACCGAGAACTTCGTAATAGTCGTCCGCTGCCATCGAGGCTGTTTTCTGTCTTCAGAGGGAGTTCAGTTCCTAAAAAGCCAATTCTACGACTGTCGCCCCCCGGATAGAAGTCGCAAAGTCTGTGAACACCGCGTTGAAATTGATCAACCTGGGTGCAATTCGGCAACAGATGTTGGCAAAATGCAACACTTGTCCCAATTGTGCCTTGAACAAAATTCTTTAAATCTTTCGATTTGCTTCAAATTTCCTTTGAAATGAGCTATTTCGCGAACTAACGGCCTGTATCGCGAAGGTTGGCATCATCCCTGCTTTACTCCTGATTCACATCAAGAGAATCTTCAGTGAGGAAAGCATGCCGCGACTCAAAAAAGCCAACATCGGAACGGACTCGCCAACGACCACGAGTCCACAAGAAGCCGAGTCAAAAATCAAAGTGTCAGACGAAGGGGCGATCGACGATCCCGTGAGAATGTACTTGATGCAGATGGGCCGCATTCCGCTGTTGACTCGCGAAGAAGAAATTTCGGCGGCGATTGCGATCGACAAAGCCCGCTTCAAGTTCCGCAACAAGATGTTGGCAACGGACTTTATGCTCCGCGGTGCGTATCAGGCGTTGAAGCTGGTTCTTCGCAAGAAACTTCGCCTTGATCGCACGATCGAAGTTTCTGTTACGAACAAGGAAGAAAAGAAGCGAATTATGCTTCGCCTGGTTCCCAATCTGAAGACACTTAAGCACCTGCTGGCTTTGAACCATGCCGACTATGTCATGTCCGTGAGCAAGTCGATTCCAATGAAGCAACGTCGGGCGGCCTGGAAGCGTTTGGCTCAACGTCGCAACAAGTGTGTCATGTTGGTCGAAGAAATGAATCTTCGCTACAACCGCCTGCAGCCGCTGTTCGAGCAGCTTGAAGAAATCAACGATCGTATGCAGCAGCTTCGTGAGCTGATTGAAGAAGCCAAGATCACGGGATCTGTCGGAGCACGTTCGCTGGAAGAGCTGCGTACCGAGCTTCATTTCCTGATGCATCAAACTTTTGAAACACCTGCCACGCTTGACCGCCGAGTCCGCGAAACGAACGAACTGCACCAGATTCAGGACGCGGCCAAGCGGATTCTCTCAGCAGGGAACTTGCGTTTGGTCGTTTCGATCGCCAAGAAGTATCGCAACCGCGGCTTGAGTTTTCTGGATCTGATTCAGGAAGGTAACACCGGGTTGATGCGAGCTGTTGACAAATTCGAACACAAGCGTGGATACAAGTTTTCAACGTATGCAACATGGTGGATTCGTCAGGCGATCACTCGGGCGATTGCGGATCAAAGCCGCACGATTCGTGTTCCGGTGCACATGATTGACACAATGAGCAAGGTTCGCAATGTGATGCGGCTGCTGGTTCAGGAACTCGGTCGCGAGCCGACTCCTGAGGAGACTTCGGAGCGAGCCAAACTTTCGCTCGACGATACGAAGGTGATCATGAAGATGGCTCGTACTCCGCTTTCGCTTGATCAACCCGTTGGCGACGGAGAAGACAGCTACTTCGGCGAGTTCCTCGAAGATCATCGCGACGACGATCCGCTTTACTCGACGCACCAGGCGGCTCTGAAATCGCGAATCGAAGAGGCGATGGAGTATCTGAACTATCGCGAACGTGAGATCCTTCGATTGCGGTATGGCCTTGCTGACGGCTATTCGTACACGCTGGAAGAAGTCGGCAAGATCTTTTCAGTGACGCGCGAACGCGTTCGCCAGATCGAGTCGAAGGCCGTTCGCAAGCTGCAACAGCCTTACCGAAACAACGGACTTGCAAGCTTCGTTGACGGCGTCGAGCCCACTTGGGAAGGTCGCGTTCCGGAGACAACGTAGAACCGGTCTTATATGACTACAAAGCAATTCACTTGACCGTGGAAAGCGGATTTGAATCCCGCTTGAGGTATCGCCTGGATCGTGTCTGACACGGTTCAGGCTTTTTTTGCGACCGCACTAAATCACTTCGAACTTCGCCGTGCTGAACGCAGCGATTTATCAAACGCAGCAAGCGGGTCCGAATCGGTTCGCTATCGAACGACAATTCGCTCAGCGGTGACATGGTTCAGTTTCAGCCTTCGGTTGAAACCTCGACGTCCGATCACGCCGACCTGCTTGTCAACGTATTGACCAAGGTTCATGCCCGCTATTCCGACAACTTCGTGAGTCACATTGCCTAGCGAATCCTGCAGAACATAGGTTGGATCGACCCGCCCGCTGCTGTTTGCCAATCGTTTGAGCCATCCAACCGCGTCGTAGGGCGTTCCGGCTGTCGAGGTGCCTGACCTGGCCGAACCGATGCTGGATGACGCTGCAGGATAGGGAGACGCTTGCTGGTAGTGCTTGCGAAGCTGATCACAGCGTTCGATTTTGTCCATCACGTGCTGGAACGCCAAACGTTCAACGGGATCGACGCTTCTGGCTTTGGCTCGCTCGGTTGCGAATTTCAGGTCGGCCAAATTCCAGCTACCAGGCTCCTTGACCATCTCTTTCGACAACCGATCTTCGATCTCAATCAACGTCGAGTTTTCGCGGAGCTTCTCAAACCCGTCGTCGCGAGTGCGGTTCGTGGCGAGGTTCGATTGGCTCTGGTCTCGAACATATGACCTGACTTGTCGATCCATCGAATCTCGCGAAGCGAATCTGTCCGGCGCCCGTGCTGGCTGGCTTAGAGCAGAAACAGGGCGGCCATCCCATGGTTCGAACCGGGAATCGGCGGCAGCTTCCTGGACGAAAGTCGCTTGTTCGACAAATCCCGAATCCGGATCGCTGACTCTTATGTCGTTGGGGTTTCTGTTCGGGCTGGCGAAGTTGGCGCTGAACTGTGGCGGTACTGGATCGACTTCGGGGATCGGGCGAGTCGCAGATTTCCAACCGGAACCAATTTCCTTGGTGGCGATCTTTCGTTTGGAGTTTCGAGTTCTGGCTTGAGAGCTGCTTGCCCCTTTGGCAAACGAAGTTCGCAGGTCTGATTTCGATTTGCTAAACGATGGCGGTTCGCTGTAATCCCGTTCGGTTGGCGAGTTCTCGGTGGCGTCTTGGTTCTGGCTTGCTCGTGAAAGGCTGCGTGGTGAAGAGCGTTGCTGGCTCGGTTCGCTATCGAGCGATTCGTCATCGTGCAGCTCGCGCTTTGTTGACGGCGATTCCGTTCGTGTGTCTTTCTCGGGCGGAAGCTGCAGGTTCGAAACATGAATCCAACGGTACTCACCGGATGGCGGCTCAATCTGCAGCCAAACATTTGGCTTTCCGGCCGGGTTTGGCCAACTGACTTCGCCGACGATAGCGACCCGGTCGCCTTTCTTCAGGCTCTTCTGCGACATGGGATTTTCGACAGGGCCAAGTTTGGTTCCGACCCATGCGTCAACGCCATCGATTTTGATTTCTCCAACTTCGTCAGAAAGCAGCTTCACTGCCGATCGTGGAATCAAACTGAAACTTCGCTCGGGCGGCCGGATCAGACACCAGCCTCCGGGGTCCCGACGGTAGACTTGCACAAGCTCATCGCGATTGAGCCGATGGGTTGCATAATGCGACTTGCCGGGACCGCTGTGTACCGATGCGTCATCGTTTTTGACGATGGCTGTGTACAGCAGCGAATATTCCTGACCGTTTGCGTTAGCAGAACAGACAAAAAACATCGCGGCGGCGAAGGCAACGAGTATAAGATTGCGCATGATTGAATCTTCCGTGATCAATCGATTGGCGGGCGAAAATGTATCAGCCGCGAATTCTAGGTGATTCGGGCGGGCTGCGACAATAGGAATGCTCAGCCAGCGGGAATGCTCAGCCAGCGGCATTACCGATTTCGGCTTCGTCACAACGCCTGTCGTGCGGAATCACGCTAGCACTACTTCACCAAGCCCATACGAATTTTCAGCAGATGCCAGAACACGCTGACTCCCAACTTTAAACTTGTCTTCGAAGCACCGAGCTCGCGGTCGCGAAATGTGATCGGCAGCTCTTTCATCGCAATCTTCTGCTTTCGAATTCGCCACAGAATTTCCTCCAGATAGGCAAAGCTTGAGCTTTCGATTTTGCCAGGATCGATCGAGTTCAACGTCGAAGCGCGATAAACTCGAAACGCACCGCTGTTGTCTTTCGTCTTCAACCCCAGCAAAAATTTGGCGACAAAGTTGACGCCTCGCGAACTCACGTGGCGCATCCACGGCCAGTTTTCGATGCCTCCGCCAGGAACGTAGCGGCTGCCGATCACGCCACCAAAGTCCTGCTGAATATCGCTTTCCAAAAACTGCACCAGCTCAACCAGTGACTTTGGGTCGTGGCTGAAATCCGCGTCCATGGTTGCGAGCAAGTCGTAGGGCGGATCGTTCGCCAGACCGTATTCGAATCCGGCAACAGTTGCCGACCCCAAACCCATTTTCCCGGGACGGTGAATTACGCTCAGCCGCGGATCAGTGGCCTTTCGTTCGTCGCACCACTCTCCGGTGCCGTCAGGCGAGCCGTCGTCGATGACCAGCAAATCAGCGGTCGGCAGCAGCGTTTCCAGTTGCTGCACCAGCTCCGGAAGATTTTCGAGCTCGTTGTAGGTGGCTATGATGATCAGCAGCCGGGGAGAAGTTGACGGGGACGACAAAGGTGAGCTTTCGTGGCAAGATTTATGGTCGGAGAGCGAATAAAGGTGGCCTTCGATCGGGGATTGTTGCAGATTCGTATTGCCATCAAAACCCGATTCCCGAAAATCAGCTCTCGAAAACAGGCACCCGAACCGGCTCACTTCCGCCTCCAACCCCTCGCCTCGCATGCCGAAAAAAGACATCGATAAACCGCCCGTGCTTTCGCCAGCGCGTGAGAAATTGCACCAGATCATTTTCGGCGCGGATACGTTTTGGGGGCTGGTGTTCGACGTGGTTTTGTTGATCGCGATCGTGGCCAGCATCATCGTCGCCTGTCTACAAACGGTAAAAAACATCGGCTGGAGCGGTGACGATCACGGGCCGGGGCCGTTTTATTGGCCTCTGTTCTACGCCAGCTGGGGTTTCACCGTTCTGTTCACGATCGAGTACGCGATGCGACTGTACTGTGTGCGACGCCCGATTCGATATATTCGCAGCTCCTGGGGCATCATTGATTTGTTGTCTTTCCTTCCTGACTACATTTTGCTGTATCTCAACGCCAGCGATTTCGGTCGTGCGTTCAGTGCAATTCGTTCTCTGCGTTTGCTGCGAGTGTTCAGAATCTTTCAGCTTGGTTGGTTTCAGGAAGAAGCCGACGAACTTGGTTCCGCGATTTGGCGCTCGCGCGGAAAGATCATTGTGTTTCTGGCGACCGTGATGGTGATCGTGACCGTGGCGGGAACGGTGATGTACGAAGTCGAGTACGCATGGAAGAAGGAAAAGAGCGAGTTTACTTCGATCCCGGAAGCGATCTATTGGGCGATCGTGACGATGACGACCGTGGGCTATGGAGATATCGTTCCCAAGTCCGTCGCGGGAAAGTTTGTGTCTTCGCTTGTGATCCTGCTTGGCTACAGCTTGATCATTGTGCCGACGGGTTTTGTTTCCGCGGAGATCATTGAAACGAAACGCCGAAAAGTGCTGACTCGTTCCTGCCCCAGCTGCCTGACCGAAGGCCACGACGCGGATGCGAAGTACTGCAAGTACTGCGGCGACGCGTTGTAGCGTGTCAGCATCACGTCGCAACGACAGTCAATTGTCGACTCGCTGCGCATGATTGCGGGGCTCGATTGTGTAACGAAAGACGACTGCCGCAATGGGAAAGGTGGCTTACAGTCGATCGAGCGTTCTGAGCCAAATCGCCAACCGCTCGAGGGCATTGGCTGAACTCGGATCTTCGAAAATCGAAAATCCCTTCTCGCGAAAGAACTGAATGCTCTCCTGGTTGCCCTCGGCGCCAAGCACCATCAGATGCAACTTTGTCGACGGGAGAGACTGCAGGTTTGGCTGGCTGGTCGAAAGTTCGGCATCGATCATGGCGACGCCCGCGAACAACTTTCGATTGGAAAATGCAGTCAGCAACGCCATTTCGCCGCCCGGGCCTTTGCCCGCAATTGCGACCCGACGCGGATCAAAAGAAGCACGCTGGGCGAGTCGATCCAGAGCTTTCGCGATCACGGACGCGTCATCCGGAAGCCATTTCTCCGGATCGACCGACTGCGGGATCAGGACAAGCGCATCGTTCGTCGAGCAAAAGTTTTCGAATTTCCGAAACATGGCTTTCGCATCGACTGGCCCGGGCGAAGGCACCCAAACCAGCACTGGAGGTTGAGGACGTTTCGATTCGGCATCCTCTTCATCCGCGTCATCTGACTGGGGCACGAAAGCGAGACATTTATTGGATCCTTCCGCGACGGCAATCTCAATCGATTCGAATTCGCGTGCCGCACCCGTGTTCCGCAACGGTACAGTTTTCAAAATATCAGCCAGTTGTCGGCGCGGTGTGAGCGACAACTCGATGGATTTTCCCGCGCGCTCTACCTCAAGGCTGATTGGCTCGCCAACAACCAGCTGCCTATGAGCTTCACGGAACTCGTCAGCCGAAGCGATTTCCGCATCGTTAACTTTCGTGATCACGTCCTCGGATTTCAGTTCCGCTTCCGCGGCAGGAGACTCGGGAATGACAGTCTCGATGATTGGAACTTCTGTGGCCAGCCGCAACAGAACGCCAAACTCTGGCTCGACGTAGGGGTCAATCTCGCCAGCCAGTTCAATCCCGAATTCCAGAGTTTTACCGTCTCGTTCAACGACGACGGAAAGCGTTTCTTTTTCGTACAGTGGGCCGATCAAGTGTTTGAATTGCGCCTGCCGAACGATCAGCTTTCCTGCGGCTTTTACGATCGTGTCGCCGACTTTCAAACCCGCTTTGCCAGCCGGTGAAGTCGGTAGACAAAAAGAAACTTTGGCCGGATCCGCGTTCTCGTCCTGGCCTTCAAACGACACTCCAATCAGTCCGGCTCGCAGCGATTCACCACCAAGAAATCGCTTGAACGCATCTGACTCCGCATCGACGTTCGCGGCGAAACCGATGCCTGAATCGTACCACTGCGATCCTGCGGCAACTTCCGAGCTACTGTGCTGCATCGGAACGAGAATCCCAATGGCCTGTCCGGAAAGCGTGACGAGCGGCCCGCCATAGTTTTGACGTGAAATTTTGGCATCGGTTTGAGTGGCCCGGTTCCAAATCCTGCCTTTGGCACTCACGATCCCGAAAGAGACATTTGCGTCTCGCATCGAAACGCTTTTTCCAATCGCAATCGCCCGCTCACCGACGCGAACGCTGGTCTCGTTCGCGAACGTAATCGGAACCATTTCGTCTCGGTCGATTTTCAACAGCGTCAGGTTACGGCTGGAATCCGTGGCAACGATCTCTGCCGCCACGCGTTCGGTAGCGTCAGGTCTTTCACCATCAGCAGCTGGAAACTTGACGAAAACGCTGGCCGGTTGGTGGAGCAAGTTGTAGCTGGCGGTGACGATCAAGCCGTCTGCCGACACGACGGTCCCGGAAAAAGCAGCCGTCGATCGCGACTGGCCTTGCGGAGTCAGCCCGCCGACGGTGTCGATCTGAACGACAGATTGAGAAGCGTAGCGGATCGCTGCCGCGGAAGCTTTAACCGCTTCATCCTGCGCGACGCAAGTAATCGCGAAAACGAAAGTCAATCCGGTTGCGAGCAAAGTTGAAAGGATCGATTTCAATTGGACTCCAGAAGCGACATCGTAACCGTAAGGAATTCGCTGCCGCGCTGAATTGTGATCGTGACCGGAGAATCGCGATCGACCTGACCGAGGCGTTTGGCAACGTCACGACACGACGCGGTTGGCAAACCGTTGATCTCGATAACCAGATCGTCAGCCAGCAAACCGGCCCGGAACGCGACCGTTTTTTCACGCACAAACTCAATGTAGGGCGGAGTTCGATTGAGGACCTCCGGCACCAAAGCAAAACCGAGCAACTGCGGGTCCAGTGGCTCGGCCGTTCGGCGCGAGGTCATGTTTTGTTCCTGAAGATTTTTGCCGTCGAGGATCCGATTGACGGATTCGGTCAGTTTGGAAAACGGAATCGCATAGCTCAGCCACAATCCGGTCCTGGCGTCCTGTGACTCTTTGCCAATCAAGCCAACTGGTCTGCCACGGACGTCACAAACCATTCCTCCGGCCGAGCCCGGGTTGCTGGTGATGGCGTCGAGGATAAAAACGTCGTCGGTGTATGGAATTTGCCAGGACCCTCGTTTGGCAGCGAGTTTTGTTTTGGCGGAAACAACACCGCGTTGAACGCTGACCGGTTCGTCACCCGTGGCGACGCCGTAGCAGTTGCAAAAGGCGAGAATCGGAGTCCCGATCGCGGGGTCGACGGCGCTGGCGAGATCGACATGCGGCAAACCTTCCGCGTCGATTTTCACGACTGCGATTTCCAGTTTCGCGTCATAGCCCAGCAACTTGCACTGGAATCGTTCGCCGTCGTTGGTCGTGACAGTCGATGCGGAATCCAGCACATAGCTCCAGGCGGTCAGAACATGTCCTTCGCTGGAGATGAGAATGCCGGACTGGTAGGCTTCCAGTCCCCGCATTCCTCCGCTGCCGACAATCTTGACGGTGTGCGGAAGCACGGATTTCACAGCAGACGATTGAGCGTCCACGGCTGTCGAACAGAACAGCATCAGCAGGACAGCCGCGATGCAGTTGAAACCTGTGCTATCCTTCATCGTCTTCCGCCAATTTTGCCAGAACGCTGAAATCTTCCAGCGTACTCGTGTCACCAACGGCTTTCCTTCCAGCCGCAACGTCTCGCAGCAGACGCCGCATGATTTTGCCGCTGCGTGTTTTCGGAATCGCGTCGGTGAAACGAATATCGTCTGGAACAGCCAACGCTCCAATCTCCTTGCGAACATGAAGCTTCAATTCCTGGCGAAGCTCTTCCGACGGTTCCACGCCTTTAAGCGAACAGAAAACGGCGATCGCCTGACCCTTGAGATCATGCGGGCGACCAACCGCAGCACACTCGGCGATCGCATCGTGAGAAACGAGAGCACTTTCGACTTCGATCGTACTCAGTCGGTGCCCCGAAACATTGATCACGTCATCGATTCGACCCATGATCCAGTAGTAACCATCTTCGTCGATGCGAGCGTTGTCGCCGGTCAAATAGCTTCCCGGAACGGTCTTCCAATAAACGTCAAAGAATCGCTCATCATCGCCCCAGATCCCACGCAGCATCCCCGGCCAGGGCCTGGAAATGCAGAGCATGCCTCCATGGTTTTCGCCGACTGGCTGCAAGCTTTCGTCGACGATCGTCGGAAAGACGCCAGGCAGTGGCTTCGTGCAACTTCCCGGTTTCGTCGCCGTTGCTCCAGGAAGCGGACTCATCATCAGCCCGCCCGTTTCGGTTTGCCACCAAGTATCGACGATCGGACATTTGCCTCCACCGATTTTTTCGTGGTACCACATCCAGGCTTCCGGATTGATGCCTTCACCGACGGTACCGAGCAAACGCAGACTTGAAAGATCATGTTTTTCAACATGTTCGTCGCCCCATTTGATGAACGCACGAATCGCGGTCGGGGCCGTGTACATGATGGTGACTTTGTACTTTTCAACCAGGTCCCAAAATCGGTCTTCGGCCGGATAGTTGGGTGCCCCTTCGAACATCAGGCAAGTCGCTCCCGCTGACATCGGACCGTACACGATGTAACTGTGACCCGTGATCCAACCACAATCCGCGGTGCACCAATACACGTCATCCGGTCGCCAGTCGAAAACCCATTGGAAAGTTTTTTTGGCCCACAGGTTGTAACCCGAAGTCGTATGTCGGATGCCTTTCGGTTTTCCGGTCGAGCCGCTGGTGTAGAGGATGAACGAAGTCGCTTCGCTGTCCAACGGCGTGGCCGGGCAATCAGCATCGACGCTTTCGACCAGTTCGTGCCACCAATGATCACGTCCTTCGGTCCATGCGATTTCGTTTTCGACTCGCTTCAGCACGACAACATGCTCAACGGTCGGAGACTTTTCCAGGGCTTCGTCGACGGTCGCCTTGAGCGGTAATACTTTGCCACGCCGATAGAGTCCGTCGCTGGTGAGTTGAACTTTGGCGTTGGCGTCATTGTTTCGATCTGCGATGGCTTCGGCGGAAAAGCCAGCAAAGATCACAGAGTGGATGGCTCCGATGCGAACGCAGGCCAACATCGCAATCGCCAGTTCAGGAGTCATCGGCATGTAGATCGAAACCACATCACCGACCCCAACGCCCAACGACTTCAGCCCGTTGGCGAACTTGCAAACTTCGGCATGCAGTTCGGTGTAAGTCAGCGTACGCTGGTCGCCAGGTTCGCCTTCCCAAATGATCGCAGTGCGGTCCCCGTTGCCGGCAACGATGTGAGCATCAAGGCAGTTGTAGGAGATGTTGGTTTTGCCGCCGACGAACCATTCAACGTTGTGCCCTTCCTGCTTGAGCACGGTATCGTAGGGTTCAAACCAGTGCAGATCTTCTCTGGCGATCCCGTCCCAAAATCCTTCGAGGTCGTTCGCGGCGGCGTCATACAGTTGCTGATACTGATCCATCGATCCGATGACAGCCTTCGACGAAAACTCTTCGCTGGGCGGAAAAAGTCGGTCCTCATGCATCACGTTGTCGATTTGACCGGTCGTTTTTTCGCTCATGTATTTTGCTCCGCGAGGAATTTGGTGGCGTTTGGTGGACAGGTCCAGTTTAGCCGATTCGGACAACTTTCGCAGCAACCTGACTTTGATTCCCGGGCTTCGGTGATGGTAGTATGGTGCTGCCCCGATTGTGGATACGCAAAGCTCTCCCGCAAACTACTTCCGTTTAGAGGATTGATCGATGAACTGTTTTCGCCCGTCAAGTTTTCTCATTACCGGCTTGGTCGCCGCCCTTGGTTTCCATTCTTTATTCCTGGCGAACGATTCGTACGCTAACGAGAATCGCCCCAAGCTTTCCGTTGGATCCAAAGCTCCAAAACTGGACATCGAACATTGGCTTTCGATGCCGGACGGTTTCGAAGAGGTAAAACGATTCAAGAAGGGGAATGTTTATGTGGTTGAGTTTTGGGCGACTTGGTGCGGTCCTTGTCGACGCGCGATTCCGCACATCAGCGAAGTCGCTGAAAAGTATGCCGAGCAAGGAGTTCAGGTCATCAGCGTCTCCAGCGAAAAGCTGAAAGAGGTGGAAGTGTTCCTTCCCAAGAGGGCAAAGAAGGATTCGCCGGAAACGTTCGCAGAGCTAACATCGAAATACTGCCTGACCTGCGATCCGGATGGCTCGGTGAGAAAGGAAATCTTTCGCGCCGCGGGTCAGACGGGAATTCCCAGCGCGTTCATCATTGGCAAAACCGGGCATGTTGAGTGGATCGGTTACCCAACCAGAATCGATGGACCTTTGGAGCAGGTTGTGGAAGGCACCTGGGATCGCGACGCGTTCAAGGAAACGTTTGAACGCAACTACCGGCTCAAGCGAAACAAGAAAGAAATCGCAAAGCACATCAAGGAGAACAAACACAATCTGGCAGTCAACCAGATTTTCAAGATGGTGAAGGACTACGAGGGCCGCGACCGTCAGCAGTGGCAGTTGAAAGGCCTCGAAATTTGCCTGGAGAACGGCCTTCGCCGAACCGAAAAGGATTTCAAGAACATCGCGAAGGAGCACTTCAAGGATGCAACGATGATGAACAGCATGGCTTGGAGCGTTGTGAGTGCGACCGAGAAAGGTGCTGAACTGAAGCCGGAAATTCTTGAACTGGCCCGCACCGCAATTGACCTTTCGGTGAAAGCAGAACGTTCGGCCGCGTCGCTCGACACCTTGGCTCATATCGCTGAACTCGAGGGCAACCTTGAAGAAGCGATCGAAGTTCAAACCGAAGCGGTGGAGAAAGCGGACGAAAAGATCAAAGCGGAACTCGAAGCTTACCTCGAATCGCTGGTCGCCAAACGGAAATAGTTGAAACGCGCGCCGGCGATGGCCAGAGCACATTTTCCATCAACAGCAGCACGAAAAAACGCCGTGTCGCGAATCAGCGACACGGCGTTTGAACATTTCTAAGCGAAGCAGACGTTATTTGGCTTGCACGTCGATGCAGTACAGCCGAGCACGGTCGCTGAGGAACAACTTTCCATTGGCGAAAGTTGGCGTGCTGTAGATCGATGAGTAATTCGTCGTGCTGATCTCAGCCAATACTTCTGCCTTTTCCGGTGAAGCCTTGAACACGGTCAGCGTTCCGTCTTCGTTGCCGATGAACACTTTACCGTCGACGATCACAGGCGATCCCCAAACTCCGGAAAGCAAATCGTGAACCCAATGTCGCTCGCCAGTCGCAAAATCAAGACAGTGAACGAAACCGCTCAGGTCGGCAGCAAACAACAAACCATCCTTGATCGCGACAGTTGACATTGTGCGGCGGAACATGGCTTCGTCTTCATGCTCAGGATCCGCACCACCGTAGTGCCAGATGACGCCCGAGTTTGGATTCGGTTTCCCCTCGGTTGCGATCTCACCAAGCTCAGAACTGACATCGCCGGTCTTCGTTGCATCGACGCGCCACAAGTGGCCAACGCCTTCACCATGCTCCGGATCCTGACCAACGGCAAGGATGACGCTGTTCTCGTAAAAGACAGGAGAAGCGATGACGCTGTTTCGAAGTCCAGCACCGCCGAGTTCCCATGTTGTGTTTTTCGGATTCAGGTCAAACTTCCAAATCTCTTCGCCAGTGTCAGCGTCGAGGGCATACAACCAACCGTCGCCACCAGGAAAGTAAACCTGTGTTTTGCCATTAACAACACCGACCGAAGGCGAACCCCACTGCCCGTGAAGAATTGCATCGCCAGGCTGACCGGCTTCCCAGACGATTTCGCCAGTGTTCTTGTTGACGCAAAGAAAACAGGGAGCACGTGGTGAAGGAACTTCGAGGTGAGCTTCGTCGACGCCGTTCGACGTCAGCAGATAAATATTGTCGCCGTGAACGAGTGGAGAACTGGTCGCGAGGTTGTGCGGGAACACGCCAAGCTCGTCGCCCATCATGTCGATGTTCCAGACAATGTCCGCATCGCCGACTTCGTTGTCGACTTCGTCCTGAATGCCATCGTTCTTGCCGTCAGCGAACCCTTTTGTGTCGATGCACATCAATTCGCAGCGGTTAGTGACGACCCAAAGTCGATCGCCTTCGATGACGGGTGTGGAGCAAATCCCCTGCAGCGGCCAATCGTTTACGCGGCCAGAAGGAAGTTTCTCACGCGTCAACTGCCACTGAAACTCGCCCGATTTTTCATCGAAGCACAACAGGATTCCTTTGTCCTGTTCGGCCGGATGCTTGGGACGGAAACCGCCACCGTTGTTGGTTCCGACGTAGACTTTCCCGTCAGCGACGACCGGATTACCGTAAGTCTGCGAGCCAATGCCCTGAGACCAAACGACGTTTTTTCCTTTTTCCATGTCGAAATCGTAGGAAACGCCACCTTCGATTTCAGCGACCATGTTTCGGTCAATCGTTCCACCCCACATCGGCCAGTCCTTTTTCTGGGCGGACGCCGTTGAGGCAAACAGGGCGGCAAGAGCAATGGCGAGCGATAATTGAAAAGCGTTGGCTTTCATTGTGAGTATCCTGATTGGCATTGATGTGCTTGGTCGTGGTGGCGGCTTTACACCGCCGCATTGGAATTCGGTTCAACGACAGCAACCTGTCGGTTCGATGAGATCACAGGCATAAGCCCATGCCACCAAAATGGTTGCCGCCAGAAGCAGCAACCACGAAATAGCTTACTCTTTCGTCAACACGACGTTATCGAAGAAGCAGTCTGCCTGAGCGTAAAAGATCAGGCCGGGCGAACCAGTTTGGTTCGGATGAGGATCCGTCGCGACGATCGACCAGTCAGCTGGCTCTTCCGAGTCACGCAGCCAGACTTTCCCGTAGATCGTTGCTTCGTCATCCGTCGTTTCGACCTTCATCTTCATCGTGTACCAAACGTCCGGATCGCTTGGGAACTTCATCGTCTGTGCCATCCGCAAGTGCGGCGGCCACGAGCGAACCTGAAGCTTGCCAACGTTCCCTTTAAGGTACAGATCGTATCGATTCGCGGTCAGACCAACGCTTGCCAATTGGCGACGCTGTTCGGTCATCATCACGTCAGCTTGAAGGGTGAAGTCCTTCATGTCCGGAGGGCCGATCGAAATGTTATGGCTTGGACGCCCTTTGGCTTCCGCACCACCGGTGACTTTCATGACCGTGTTGCCGTTAAGATCGAACGGCTTAATCTTGATGTGAGCACGAACCCACGTTGGCGGAACTTTGACGCCTTTGTAACCTTCGAAGTCCCACTTCCAAACGGTCGACGGGTTGAAGACACGAATACGAGCCGTCGCGGTTTTACCTTCGACCTCAGTCGTGATCGTTCCAGCCAATTCCGTCGAAACATCGCTCGGACAAGTCAGCGTTGCGCCGCTGGTCGTCAAACCGGTCAAAGTTTCTCCGATCTTCAGTTCCGCGGCCGGCATTTTCTTGATCAGTCGACCGTTGGCATCAAACGCACAAACTTCAAAGTCTTGCGACTTGCCAGCGTCGAGAATGACCTCGTAGGGGCGAAGTTGAATCATGTCAATTTCGCTACCCGCTGGCGTTTCTTCAGGCAAAGCTTTTGGCTCGCCGATGACGACTTCTTTGGATTTATCGTGAATGCAAATCGTGCGATCACGAGTTACAAGATAGACGCGACCGTTGGCAATTGCCGGAGACGCGTAGATTTCGTCGTCGCCAATTCCCTCACCAGCCGACTTGATTTTGACTTTCGAAAGCGACTCGCAACCTTCGCGAGAAGGCTTGAGGATGTGCATATGGCCGTTGACTTCGGTCGCGTAAATCTTCCCATCGGCCCAAACTGGTGAGCCTTTTCCGACCGTACCAAGGTCGTGCTCCCAAAGTCGTTTTCCGGTTTCGCAGTCGTAGCAGATCATGTTTCCGATGTCGGCAACGACGAAGAGCATTCCGTCATGAGAGAGCAGGGCAGTGTAACCGGCTTTGATGCCGTCCTCACGCCAAACGCTGTGCGTGTCGGTCACGTCACCGGTTCCAGTCGCATCGATACACTGGACCCGGCCGAATTCCTGGTTGTCGATATTGTCTTCACCGTGAGAGATGAAAACTTTGTCGCCAACAACAACTGGAGTTGTATTGAGTCCGCGAAGTGACATACGGAATCCCCAAATCGGTTTTCCGGTACGAGCATTCATCGCGTAGATTCCGCCGTCCGCGTTTCCGCCGATCAGCATTCGCTGTCCTTTGACCACGGCCACGACAGGAGCCGAGTAGTTTGTATCCTTCGGTGCTCCACCGGGAGCAGAAACCCATTGCAGCGAACCGGTTTTTTTGTCGAACGCGTAGTAGTAGTGTTTCGGTGCCGGGCCTTTGGTGTCGCCCCAGTTGGTTGCCAGAAAGCTGACGATCAAACGGTCTTCGTCGATGATCGGAGTCTGTGTACGTCCGCCGTAGCCGGAAATTTTCCCGTACTCTTCAAACAGGCTTTTCTCCCACACGATTTCGCCATCGGGAGAATAACACTTCAGCAAACCGCCGACGGAGTGCGAATAAACGTAGCCCGTTTCTTCGTCGCCGCACATCGCAGCCCAACCGACTCGCGGTGATGGAATGTCTGTTTTGAAAACGTTGAACTCATCCCGCCATAACTCAGTTCCATCTTCCGCCCAACAGACAACCTGCTCCTGCGAGTGGATCTTTTCTTCCGGATCGTTGAAATCGTCTTTTGTGCGGCAATTCAGATAGATGCGCCCATTGAGCACGATCGGTGTGCAACGTCCACCGGTGTCAGCGACCCAGTCAACGTTCTTTTGCGGTTCGAGCGACCAATCCTCGACCAGATTGGTTTCGCGAGAGATCCCGTTCTGTTCGGGACCGCGCCAATTGGCCCAATTGGAATTCTGGGCGTAACCGCTGTCGCCCATTAGGCTCACGATGGTGAAGACTGCGAAAACTGGAATCCAGTTTCGTACGCGTTGGCTAGAGCTCATTCCGGTACCTGAAATTTTGAAACAAACGGTGTTTGTGAGGGTTTGGTATCAAAGTCTGGCTAGATCCCAAACTCGAAAAATCACATTTCGTTGGACGCCAATTTAGCTGCTTTGGGGTGATTTTTCTACAAGACTGCCCAATTGGTCAAATCGATATTTCAACCGCAGACCTTGCTGCTACGATTGACACCCCAACGTAACAAGTAACAAACCCTGTTTTGAGTTTAAGGTATCGCGAGGCCAACCGAATTGTCCGAGGAACATAACAACCCGGAAAAAACAGCTGACGAATCAGCTCCGGCTTCTGAAACCGCCGCTCCGGCGCCATCACCGGACGCTACTGTTCGGCGCCGCGCCAAAAGCGATAGCCTGCCCAGCCTGATGCGCTATGGGCTGTCTTTATTAATTTTGCTTGGCGCTGCCGCAGGTTGCTATGGGCTTATTTTACTGGCCAAGCCGACTGAATCGCAGGATCCGACGGCGCTCGTGCCACAAGTCGTTTTGCAGAAAGTCGACCAGTACGCCGGCGGGATCGACCTGCTGGTTTCCGGCACCGTCGTCCCACACCGGGAGATCAATGTTGCCGCGGAAGTGAACGGTCGCGTCCTGAAAAAATATCCGGAGTGCCTGGCCGGTAATTTTGTGAAAAAAGGCACACCGCTGATCCAAATAGACCCGGAAGGGTACGAGCTTGAGCTTGCCACGATCCGGGCGGAACTTGTGCAGGCCGACCGACGCCTCGATGAAATCGATCGTCAAATTTCCGGCGAAAGAAGAAATCTTCAAATTGCGGAACAGGATTACACAATCCAGAACCGCGAGTACGACCGATCAAAACGACTTGGCAGCGCGATCTCGCCCTCGGAACTTGATCAAGCTCGCAGCTCTGTCAACGCAGCCCAGGCTCAGGTCACGGCTCGCACCAATGCGATTGAGAGTTTGATCGCCAGCCGGGAAACGCAAGTCGCGGCAAAGTCTTTCACTCAACAACGACTCAACCGAGCCGAGCTGGAACTTCGCCGCACCAAAATCGTCGCTCCTGCAGACGGCGTCATCGTTGCCGAATCGGTTCAGCAGGATGCCTTCGTGCGTCAGGGCGAGTTGGTGGTCCAGTTCGAGAACACAGAAGTCTCTGAAGTCCGCTGCAATCTGACGACGACGGATCTGGACTGGATCCGGATGAACTCGAAAGACAAAGAAGCGGCCCAATCGATTTATCAGCTGCCGAGAACCGAAGTCCAAATCTATGACGCTTCCGAACCGGATGTGGTTTGGTCGGGAGTTTTGGAACGATTCAGCGGCATCGGACGTGATCCGGTTACGAAGACAACGCCGTGCCGAATCATCGTCTCCAAACCCGTCATTCAGGCGAAAACGGGACCGCGGGCACTGGTTCGCGGCATGTACGTGAAGTGTCGAATCGAAGTTCAAACCTCGTCGGCTGATCTGGGCAATGACTTGCTCACGTTCAGCGAACGAGCCCTTCAACCTAACGGCGATGTCTGGTTTGTACGCGGCAATAGCCTGATGAGAAGCTCGGTTGAGGTAGTCGACCGATCCGAATGGGAGAACGATGAGACGGGCAAAATGGAAGTCAATATCGTGGCGCGTGTTAAGGAAGGCGACTTAAAACCGGGTGACGCCGTTGTCGTGTCGCCTCTGGCACAACCGACGGTTGGTGCCGA
Organism: Mariniblastus fucicola; assembly: GCF_008087665.1. Taxonomy (GTDB): domain Bacteria; phylum Planctomycetota; class Planctomycetia; order Pirellulales; family Pirellulaceae; genus Mariniblastus; species Mariniblastus fucicola. Next base: position 2,063,688 of record NZ_CP042912.1, on the reverse strand, counting down.
AGTTTTGATTGCCGACGGATCCGAGGATGCCTCAGGCGAAGCCGCGAACCTGAAAGATTCCGACTCGGAAGAAGTTGCCGCGACCAAGGGTGACGACGCCGAGCAAACGAACTAGCAAAAACGTCAGACCGGTGATGCCGCGATTTGACACGAGCGCGCAACAGTCGCTCTCAAACCTTCCAGCCAGAGAACTGTGGCCCGAAGCCCAGCCGAAACCTCTAACCCAAAACTGAACCATGCGATCCATCATCAAGTGGGCTATTGCAAACTCGCCCGCGATGAACACGTTCCTGATTGCTTCGCTGATCGTCGGCGCGATTTCAATGGTGATCATGCGCCGCGAAGTCTTCCCCGCCTTCAACCTTGAAATCTTGCTGGTCACGGTGCCGTTCCCTGGTGCGACGCCCGCAGAAGTCGAAGATGGAATCTGCCAGAAACTGGAATCGGCGTGTGCGAATGTCGACGGTGTCAAAAAAATGACGGCCGTCGCCAAAGAAGGCTTCGGCTATGTCATTCTTGAGCTCGACAATAGTGCTTCGGATGTTCAAAAGGTTCTTGACGAGACTCGCAGTGAGATCGACCAGGTTCGAGCTTTCATGCCTCCGCGCGCCGAAGAACCAGAAGTCAAACAGATCGTGTTCCGATCCCCCTCAATTTCAGTGGGGATTATCGGCCCCGAGTTACCGCCTGGCGTCGAACGCAATAGTGCCGAAGCGCTCGAATCCGAAAGGCAGTTGCGCGATTTGACAGAAGAGGTGCGCGCCGAGTTATTGGATTTGAGGCCCGTGCCGCCCAAAAACCCGGTTCGCAGGCTGCTGGCGGGCCTGTTCCAGCCGAAAGGCCCCGCTATTTCTTCTGCGGAAATCGTGGCCGAGCGCCCTTATGAAATCTCGGTCGAAGTTTCGGAAGACACGCTGCGACAGTTCGGCATGAGCCTTGGCGGTTTTGCTCAAGTCGTTCGCCAACAGAACATCGACGTTCCGGGCGGAAAAATGGTCACCGGTTCGCAGGAGATGTTGCTGCGAGGAAACAACAAACGCGAAGACGGGCTGGGCATCGCGGACCTCCCTGCGATCACGAAACCGGATGGTGATGTGGTTCGTGTCGGGGACGTTGCCAACGTCGTCGACGGATTCGCGGAAACGACTTCGATCAATCTGATCAACGGTCGCCCAGGCCTGGTGATTCAGATTTCCAAGACGAACAAGGAAGACCTGTTTACCGTTGTTGACGCGGTCAAATCCTACGCCGCGAGCAAACAGATGCCTCCCGGGTACAAGATTGAAACGTGGGGAGACATCTCTTTGGATGTGATCGACCGAATCGATCTGCTTGCCAGAAACGGTGCTCAAGGTTTGCTGCTGGTGTTCCTGGTACTTGCGATTTTCCTGGAACTGCGACTTGCGTTCTGGGTCGCGATGGGGATTCCGATCTCCATTCTTGGAGCGGGCTTCGTTCTGCTCGCGTTTGGCCAAACGATGAACATGCTTTCGATGTTCGCGTTCCTGATGGCACTCGGCATCGTCGTCGACGATGCGATTGTGATCGGCGAAAACATTTACAACAAACGCGAAGAAGGCATGGGACATATCGCCGCCGCGATCGAAGGAACCGTTGAGGTTCTGCCCAGCGTGACGGCTTCGGTGACGACAACCATCATTGCCTTTCTGCCGCTGGCGTTTGTGACGGGAGTCATGGGCAAGTTCATCGCCATCATGCCGCTGGCGGTGATCGCGATGCTGATCATTTCCCTGGTCGAAAGCACGTTCATTTTGCCGGCTCACCTGGCTCACGACAACAACCTGTTCATTCGCTTGATGTCGGCAGTGTTATATATCTTCAAGCCGTTTCTGTATCTGTTTGAGAAACTCAACGCGGGTGCGAGCAAGCTGATGAGCTACGCAATCGAGGGCATTTACGAGCCGCTGCTTCGATTTTCGCTGGGCAATCGAATCGTGGTGATGTCGACTGCATTCGGGGCCATGATTATGACCGTCGGAATTGTGATGTCCGGATTGGCTCCGTTCGGGATGTTCCCGAAACTCGACGGACGCGAGATCAGCGGAACGTTGGTCTTTCCCAACGGAACATCTTCTGCGTTTTCTGCCGAGGGCGTGACTCATTTGCGTGAAGCGTTCGAAAGCCTCAATGCGGAACTTGAGGCCGAAGGACATCCGTCGGTCATCCAGAACCTGTACGAAAAAGTTGGCGAAGTCGGCGACACGATGCAAGGGCCAACCGGCGTTACCAACGGCAGCCATGTCGGTAGCGTTTCAGTTCTGTTGACGCCCACCGATGAGCGAACCTATTCGGCGCGCGAACTGATCAACAAGTGGCGGGAACGCGTCCCGAAAGTCGCTGGAGCGGAAGTGCTGAAGTTCGGAGCCCGTTCGATGGGCCCTGGCGGTGCTTCGGTCGAATTCAAAATTCTGGCCGACGACACGGGGGCTCCGTATCTGGAAGAAGCCGCCGAGAAATGCAAGAAATGGTTGGCTGCGAAAGCCGGCGTGTTTGACATCGAAGACGATATGCGGCCCGGAAAATGGCAGCGAACTTTGAAACTCAATCATGAAGGTCAGGCATTGGGTTTGAACGAGCAGGACCTTGCCGAAACAATTCGCTCGATCTATTACGGCAACGAAGTCATGCGGCTTCAACGCGGCCGGCACGAAGTCAAATTGATGGTCCGCTACCCTCGCGAAGCACGTGAAACGCAAACGGCGTTCGAAGAGATTCGCATCCGCGACGCCCAGGGGAATGAGCGACCTTTGACGGAAGTTGCCGAAATTTCTCACAGCCGCGAATTGGCTGAAATCAATCGGCTTGACCAGAGACGAAGCATCACGGTGACGGCTGACCTGGACAGCAAAAAAGTGAACGGGCGAAATCTGATTGCCGAAATGAAGAAAGACTTCATCCCCGGCATGGTCGAATCGTATCGTGAAAAATACGGAGCCAACCTGTCGGTGAACTGGGAAGGCGAACAGGCTCAAAATGAAGAGTCGATGAGCAGCATGTTCGTCGGTTTTGCGATCGCGTTGCTCTGCATGTACGTGCTGTTGACGCTGCAGTTTCGATCCTACATTCAGCCGCTGATCATCATGTCGATCATTCCATTCGGATGGCTCGGGGCGATCGCTGGCCATGCGATCGTCGGTATCGAATTGACTTTGTTCAGCTTCTTTGGATTGATCGCGTTGACGGGCGTGGTCGTGAACGACTCGATCGTATTGGTCGACTTTATCAACGCTCGTGTCCGCAAAGGCATTCCGCTGAAAGACGCGTTGGCGAGCGCCGGAAGTCGACGTTTTCGCCCCATCATGTTGACTTCAATGACAACGATCGCCGGCCTGTTTCCAATGCTTTTGGAGACTTCGATGCAGGCTCAGGTTCTGATTCCGATGGCGGTCAGCCTGATCTTTGGATTGCTGTTCGGAACGTTGTTGATTCTTGTTTTGGTCCCGGTGTTCTATTCGCTTTACGGTAGCGTGCTGATGAGATTCGGACTGCCGCTGTATCACGATCATGCTGCAGATTTCGAATCCCAGCACATCAAATCTGACAAACCAGACGTTTCGGTTGCTTAGAGGCAGTTTCAAAACCTTGTGGCTGCGGCGTCTCGCCGCAGTGAATACCAGAAATACCGCGGCGAGACGCCGCAGCCACTACCAAGTGATCAGTTTTGAAACTGGCTCTGTTAGCGCGGCACGACATTCAGGCAATCGCCCCGCGCAGTCGCGTCGGCACTCAACTCGCATCGGCTTCCAACCTGTGATCCGCAGTCGCATTCAGCTGACGTCAAACCGCCAGCTTGCGATCGCGCCGTGGATCACAAGCACGATGCGATGCCAAGCCGAAGTCCGGTTTCACGTTTTTGGAAGTGCCTAGTTTGCACTTGTCGCGGGTCCGGGAGACTCCAGCACTTTCTTCAATCTCTCGATCGCTCGCACATACCGAATGCTGGCCGCTTTTTCTGACAGACCAAGCCTCGCTGCGACTTCCTTATTGGATAGCTCGTCGAAATGACGAAGGGTCAGGACCGTTCGATCCTTTGGCTTCATTCGCTGCAACGCAGTCTCCAGTTCGATGAACGACTCCTTCTTCATCGCCGCCTGGCTAGGAGTCGAAACTCGCCCCACGTAGCAGTCCGCCATCGTTGGCAAATCATCGCCATCGCTAACCGTGTTGCCGATTTCCTTGGACGCGTCACGCTTCTTGGACGAAAAGTGACGACGGTGAACGTTGACCAAAGTCTGTCTCAGGATAACGCGAATCCAAATGTGCATCGTCCACGAAGCTCGCTCCTCAACGAACTGCTTCAGCCGCATGTTCGCATCAAGCCAGGCTTCCTGCAAAACGTCGTCCGGATCGATGCGTCCACCAAGCCGATGATCCAGCCGAAAGAAAATGGCTTTCCAAAGTGTCTCTCGATGTTTGGTGAATTCGGCGATCAGTTCCTTTTGAGCTGAATCAAATTCAGCACTCGAGTTTGCGTCTTTCATGATTCTCTCCTTTTTCTGTTCCGTATCCATTTAATTGCGACGGGAACTCGTTCGTCCACCAAAGGTTTCGTGAAATTTATTAGAAAGCGTAGAAATCCTTGACCGTTTCGCGTTTCAAGGTTTGAACAGAAACAGGTCACTCAGGTTCACTTCCGCTGCTTGACCACGAAGCAAAAAGTAAACATGAATTGGAGTGAAGATGAGAAACACCATCATGGCAATGATTGGCTTGATGCTGATCACGTCGATCCCGACTAGCGAAAGTCAGGCTCAAAGCAGAGACCGACGCGACGAAAAAACGAAGGACTACCACGAAGCGAAACACGAGTTTCACCCGCCACGCAGACGCGGACCTGAAGACAGAATCCCGATCGTGATCCAGAGGTTTCGCACGATCAACGGATCAAACAACAATCTCTCTCATGAAACGTGGGGACAAGCCGGCGGTAACCTCAGACGCCGTGTTCCTTCTGCATACGAGGACGGCATCTCGCTTCCCTCAGGCAGCGACCGCCCCAGCCCGCGACTGATCAGCAACCTCGTGTCCAACCAGGACGAAGAGTTCATCGCCAACAATCGCGGCATGACTTCCATGGTTTGGCAGTGGGGACAGTTCATTGATCACGACTTTGGTTTGACGGAATCGCACGAGCATCCTCCGGAGCCGTTTCCAATCGTTGTCCCGACGGGTGACTTGCTCTTTGATCCGTTTTCTACCGGGACAGAGTTGATATTCCTGTTTCGCTCGGAATACAGAACCAATCAGGACAATCAGCCACGCGAACAGATCAATGCAATTACTTCCTGGATCGACGGTTCCAACGTCTACGGCTCCGATGCCGCGACCAGCATAAGCTTGCGAACGCTTTCTGGTGGACTGATGAAAACCAGCGATGGAAACATGTTACCGGTGGACGACGAAGGCTTCTTCATCGCCGGCGATATCCGGGCCAACGAGCAGAACGCTTTGACTTGCATGCATACGCTGTTCGTTCGAGAGCACAACCGGATCGCGACACGTTACGCGACGTTGTACCCGACGCTTACCGACGAGCAGATTTTCGTTCGAGCACGCAAACGTGTCGTTGGCATCATGCAGGCGATCACGTACAACGAATTTCTGCCGACGCTGCTGGGAGAAGGAGCACTCAGGTCTTACCGAGGATACCGTCCGGAAATTTTCCCAAACGTCTCGAACACCTTCACGACGGCAGCTTACCGTTTTGGGCATACGATGCTGCCAACGGAGCTGATGCGGCTGGATGAAAACTACGACGTGATCGACGACGGAAATCTGGCCTTGCGAGACGCGTTTTTCAATCCGGCAGAAGTCCGATCGCATGGAATCGAGCCATACATCCGCGGTCTGATTGTGCAGCAGGCTCAGGAAATCGATCCACACGTCACCAGCGAAGTTCGAAACTTTCTGTTCGGTCCTCCGGGGGCCGGCGGATTCGACCTGGCATCTCTGAACATTCAAAGAGGACGCGATCACGGACTGCCGGACTACAACGTGGTACGAATGCGATTCGGGTTGCCACCCGTCAGCACTTTCGCCGACATCACGGCCGATCCTGTGCGACAACTGGCGCTTGAGGAAGCCTACGGCGACGTAGATCTGATCGACCCGTGGGTTGGAATGCTGAGTGAGGACCATGTCGCTGACGGAAGCGTGGGAATCACCATTCGGACGATTCTGTCCCAACAGTTTGCCGACTTGAGAGACGCCGACCGGTTCTGGTACAAGCTGGAAATGCACCCGGCCGATGTCGAAGTCATCGATGCGACGCGGCTTTCAAATGTCATTTGGCGAAACACGGAGGTCCGCAAGATTCCGCGTAACGTTTTCCAGGTCACGAATTGACCAAAACGGCGAACAGACTCCGATGGCTGTGTGATCCACATCGCCAGCCACCGCCGCCTGATGTGTAAGCAGGCGGCGGTTCTTTTTATGGCAATGGAAAATTATTGAGCACGATTTGAGACGGCCCGGGTCTAGCTGGCTTGAGAAAGTCACTCAATGAAAGTAATCTTTGCAGTTCTGTTTGAGACACAACGAAACCGAAAGTGACCGATGTTTGAGTCCGCTGAACTACATCCTCCTGACGCGATCTTTGGATTGACCGAAAAGTTTCGTAACGATCCCAACGAGAATAAAATCAGCCTGACTGTTGGCGTCTATAAGGACGAAAGCGGAAAAACGCCTTTGATGCAGGCCGTTGCTGACGCCGAAAATATGCTGGCCCAAGCCCACGCCAGCAGGACTTACTTGCCGATCGATGGCATGCCCGCCTACAACGCCCACGTAGGAAAACTGCTGCTGGGTCCCGTCGCGGAATCGGTCAAATGGAAATCGACGCAAACTCCAGGAGGCACAGGAGCGCTACGCGTGACGGGCGAACTGCTGCGAACGGCGCTCGGAATCGACACGATCTGGATCAGCAATCCGACTTGGGCTAACCACCCGAAAATCTTTGGTAACGCTGGCATCCAAGTGCAACAGCATGACTATCTTGGCGAAGACGGTGTGTCGCTCGATTTCGACGCCATGATGAAATCAATCGCGGATTCAACCAGGTCCGGACAGGCGATTTTGTTGCACGGGGCTTGCCACAACCCAACCGGTGTGGATCCGACGAAAGAGCAGTGGACCGAACTGCTGAAGTTGGTATCGGAGAAAGGGCTGCTGCCTGTTTTCGATTTTGCCTACCAGGGTTTTGGCGACGGACTCGACGAAGACGCTGCTGCGATCCGCGAATTTTTGGCTGACGGCGACAAGGAAGCCATCATTTGCAATTCGTTCTCCAAGAACTTTGGGCTTTACGGAGAACGCACCGGCGGGCTGACTGTCGTTTCGACTTCCGATGACGCGTCCGACGCGATGCAAAGCCAGGTGAAAACTCTGATCCGAAGAATGTATTCCAATCCACCAACGCACGGCGCCGCGATTGTGAACACGGTGCTTTCGGATGCGACGCTGCGGAAATCATGGGAGACGGAACTGGATGAGATGCGGACGCGAATCAAACAATTGCGAACCGCGTTCGTGGACACGATGAAGCAGGTGGCTCCGCAGCGCGACTTCAGCTTTCTGAATGATCAGCGCGGCATGTTCAGCTACTCAGGACTGAGCGGGAAATATGCCGAAGCGTTGATGAAAGAACACTCGGTTTACATTCTCGGCAGCGGAAGAATCAACGTCGCCGGAATCAACGACTCGAATCGCCAACGGCTTTGCGAAGCGATCGCGAGTGTCCTTTAGCAGCGAACCGGGGCCGCACGAATCGTCTAAAATCACGGTTTTTAAGGCTCCAAAGGTTCGACTCGCATAAAATCTCACGCTGCGGTAGAAAGAAACTGTTGACGCAGCCAATATTGGACGATATCGTTAATCGTCGATCACCGATCAAAGGAACAACGTGCCGAGAGCGAAGAAACCAACCAAACGCGATTGCGAGTCGGGCGATGTGAAGCTTCCCGACGATTCGAACGCTGAGGTTCTGGCAAAACTTGCCTGGGCGGTCGCTCATCCGGCACGCGTTCGTATCGTTCGGTTACTGATCAGCCGTGAGGCTTGCGTTTGTGGCGAGATTGTGGCGGAGCTTCCTCTGGCACAGTCCACCGTTTCGCAGCACCTGAAGATCCTCAAAGAATCGGGACTGATTCAGGGTGAGATCGATGGACCAAAAGTTTGCTACTGCATCAATTCAGAGAAGCTTGAGACGCTGAAGAAACTGATTGCTGCCCTGTAGTGTTTTTTTACAACGAACCATCGTCGTTCGACGATTAACGATTGCATTTCAAATACCCGAGGAGTTTTCAAATGAGCAAAGTTCAAATCTTTGACAAACCGCTGTGTTGTTCGACGGGAGTCTGTGGGCCGCAAGTCGATCCCGTGTTGCCGCAGTTCGCGAGCGATCTTGAGTGGCTGAAGTCGCAGGGCCACGACGTGCAGCGATTCAACCTCGCACAGGAACCGCAGGCGTTCACGGCGAACTCGCAAGTTCAAAAATTACTTGCCGACGAAGGCGTTGATTGTCTTCCGTTGATTTTGATCGACGATCGTTTGGTCAGCCGAAGCGATTACCCTTCCCGCGACAACCTTGCGTTGTGGACGGGGACGGAATTGAAGAAGGCCAGTTTGCCGGTCGCGACCGACGGCGATTGTTGTGGTGGAACAGGATGTTGTTAGGAGCGAGACGATGAAACTTTTTGAAAATCCAACCCGAAATTTATTCTTTACAGGCAAGGGCGGAGTCGGCAAGACTTCGATGGCTTGTGCGACTGCGGTTCAATTGGCGGAACAGGGAAAGCGAGTGCTGCTCGTTTCGACCGATCCGGCATCGAACCTTCACGATGTGTTGGCGACCGAAATCAAAAGCACACCGACGCCGATCAACGGAGTCGAAAACTTGCAAGCGATGAACATCGATCCGGTGGAATCGGCGAGGCTGTATCGCGAGAGAATGATCGGCCCCTATCGCGGCGTTTTGCCGGAATCGGCAGTGGCCAGCATGGAAGAGCAGCTTTCCGGTTCTTGCACGGTCGAGATCGCTGCGTTTGACGAGTTTTCGAGATTGCTGGGCGACGCAGATTCGACTTCGCAGTACGACCACGTCGTTTTCGACACCGCTCCGACAGGCCACACGTTGCGTTTGCTGACTTTGCCGTCAGCGTGGTCCGGGTTCATGGACTCGAACACAACGGGGACTTCCTGCCTTGGTCCGTTGGCTGGATTGCAGGATCAAAAGTTGATCTATCAGAAAAGCGTTGACGCGTTGTCGGATGGAAACGCAACGACACTCGTGTTGGTGACTCGACCAGAGACTTCCGCGCTTCGCGAAGCCGCAGAAACGAGCGGCGAGTTGCAACATCTTGGGATCAAGAACCAACGCTTGATCGTCAACGGCGTATTCACGGCTGCATCGAAAGACGACCAGTTCGCGGCGGCGATGGAGAGTCGCTGTCAAAAGTCACTGGATACGATTCCGGCAGCCATCGAATCGCTACCCCGCACTTCGGTTCCGTTGTTGGCGACCAGCTTGATGGGAGTTGATGCGTTGCGACAAGTCGGCAATCCGGACGCGGTTCACGAAGTTCGTTTGTCGAATGACGTGCTGGAGGATCTGCCGATCGGCCTGGGCGGACTGGTCGAAGACATCTCTGCTTCGGGCCACGGCGTGGTGATGACGATGGGCAAGGGCGGCGTTGGCAAAACGACGGTCGCGGCATCGATCGCTGTTGCACTTGCCGGTCGCGGACACAACGTTTTACTTTCGACAACCGATCCGGCGGCTCATCTGGTTTCCACGATGGCCACAGAGAACCTTCCGAACCTGACGGTCAGCCGAATCGATCCGGCGGAAGAAGTCGAGCAGTACAAGGCCGAAGTCATGGCAACGGCTGGCTCGGATCTGGACGAACAGGGTCGAGCATTATTGGAAGAAGATTTGCGTTCGCCTTGCACCGAAGAGATCGCGGTCTTTCGTGCGTTCGCCCGCGCGGTGGCCGAAGGAGGCGATCATTTCGTCGTGCTTGATACGGCTCCGACAGGTCATACGGTTTTGCTGCTTGATTCGGCGTTGGCCTACCATCGCGAAGTGACACGTCATACGACGGAGATGCCCGAATATGTGCAAGAGCTTTTGCCGCGGCTACGCGATCCGAAATTTGCTCGCATGTTGATCGTGGCGTTGCCGGAAGCGACACCGGTTCACGAAGCGACACAGCTTCAGGAAGATCTTCGTCGGGCCGAGATTGAGCCATATGCGTGGGTGATCAATCAGAGTTTTCAGTCGCTCGACGTTTCCGACCCGGTTTTGCTGCAGCGAAAACAGAATGAAGTTCCGTTTGTTCGCGAAGTCCGTGATTCGTTGTCGAATCGGTTGGCGATTTTGCCGTGGCAGAAAGAGTCACCGACGGGACTTGAAAACCTTCGCCGACTGGCTGACGAGCTGATTGCTTCCTAGTTTTGGACGCGTTTTGTCCGTGGTCCACCTCGAAGTTTGAGCAAGACGCTGCCGTCGCCTTGCTGTTGCTTCGGGGTTCGACTACTTCCATCAAACCATTTGCTTATTCAATTGGGAATCCAAACCATGGCCAAACCGATCGTGCTTTTTCTCTGTTCTGGAAACTCTGCGCGTAGCCAAATGGCGGAGGCGTTTCTGCGTCGGCAAGCTGGTGATCGATTCGAGGTCCACAGCGCAGGGCTGGAACCGGCTGGCGTCAATCCGCTCACCGTTCAGGTGATGAATGAGATTGGCTATGACCTTGAAGACCATCGTTCGAAACCGCTCAGCGACTATCTCGGAAAAGTCGCCGCTCGCTATGTTGTTTTTGTGTGCGACAAAGCCGAGACTTCCTGTCCGCGAATTTGGCCCAACGTGCTACAGACGCTTAGCTGGCCTTTCGAAGATCCGGCGGCACTATCGGGCACGGATGAGGAAAAGCTGGAGAAGTTTCGCGAGGTCCGCGACGAGATCAAACTCAAAATCGAGTCATGGCTGGCCGAACAACATGCCGATGCGCGACAGGCCTAATTCCAGCTCAACCCAGCCTGGGATTGGCTGCAGTCATAGCGCGTTGCGATCGGCGTGGGGTAGTTGCCACCAGATCAGATTTAATCTGTCGGTCAGCTTTGTGAAGAAAGCAGACTGCCGAGGGCCTCGATCTTCGTGGCATCGATAGCGGAGCTTCGGTCGTGCTGGCAAACCGCGCCACGGACGGCGATCAGGTCCGGAACGAGGCTGGGGCTGAGTTGTCTGATCGCCGCAACGTCTTCATGCGTCAACGATCCCGCAAGCACGACTTTCAGTTTCCGCTTTTTCGCTGACTGAATGATCGAAGCCAGCCGCTGTTCCGTCAGCAGCTTCAACAGACCGCCGTGCTGTTTATTGAACGTATCGATTAACAGAACGTTGCAGCCGACTTCTTCCGCCGCTTCAATCACGCTCTCAATCGATGGCGACTGAGCCAGATCTTCATCCGCGTAAGCCACAGCGACGCGTTGAACTCGATCGGGAAGCCCAGCAAAACAGATCTTCCATCGCGACACCCAATCTGGCTGGTCAACCAACCCGGAGAGGCCAACTTTGGCAAAATCGAAACCAGCGAGCACTTGATTTCGAATCGCGGCATCCACCTGCGGCCAAACGGGCCAATCTTTTGCTTCGCCGAGCGCGATGCTTTTCAGAGAATCACCGGAAAGATCGTCTAGCACGGCATTGGCGACTTCGATCGAAACGCAACCCAGCGACCCGTGCTCAGGCTCTTTGAGGTCAATAATCGTGACGCATTGAGCACTTTCCGCGACCGCGGCTTCGCGAAGACTTCTCACGCTAACCAGAAGACCAACGGTATTTTTACGAGCTGAGTGAGTGTGATTCATAGTTTGGCGTATCCAGTTTTCGCCGCTTGAGTTAAACTTTAACATTGCCCTCGACCAACCCCGCCACCCGGATGTCCGAACTTCCCGAATTCGAATTTATAACTACCGACAGCGCTCTGGAATCGTTATGCAAGCGGCTTGAGTCCGCGAAGTATATCGGATTTGACACTGAATTTGTTTCAGAGAACCGATACCGGCCCGAACTGTGTTTGCTGCAAGTCGCGACCGAATCAGAGTACGCGATTGTTGACACGATGGAAGTCAGCAACGTTGACCTGTTCTGGAAAGCTCTCTGCACCGGTGACCATGTAACGATCGTGCACGCCGCGCGAGAAGAATTTCTGTTTTGCTATCGAGCCATCGGCCAACGACCGGTTAACTTTTTCGATGTGCAACTGGCTGCCGGGCTGATCGGAATGGACTACCCGTCGTCTTACGGAAATCTTGTCTCGCGCGTGATTGGCGAGTCATTGGATAAAGGTGAAACGCGCACCGATTGGGCTCGGCGACCGCTTTCGGATCGACAAATGGCGTACGCGCTTCAGGACGTAACGCACCTGATTCCGTTGTACAATAAAATTCTGAAAAAGCTGACCAAGCTCGGTCGCTGCGACTGGATTCGTGACGAGATGAATTCGTGGCAGGGCGAACTTGAGAAAACAATTGACGAACCGCAGTGGCGTCGAGTATCCGGCATCGCGAACATGAACCGCAAGTCGCTGGCGATCGTTCGCGAGCTCTGGATATGGCGCGACGGTGAAGCGGAGCGAAAAAATCGCGCACCGAGGCGCGTGCTTGCGGACGACCTGATTGCGGAACTGGCCAAACGCGGATCGTCGGACATTGAGAGGCTTCGTGCGATCCGCGGTTTCGAAAACCGGGTTGCGAGAAACGCGATCCAACCAATCTCGGACGCGATCGAAAAAGCGTTGAGCCTGAACAAAGACGACTATCCGAAAAAGTTGCCTCGCAGCAAAACGACGAACCTCGGCTTGTTGGGCCAGTTCATCAATATCGCGTTGAAAGTCGTTTGCCGTGAGCAAAACATTGCGTCTTCGATCGTTGGAACCAGCGACGAAGTTCGCAACCTTGCAGCCTGGCGAATGGGCGTGCTGGATTTGAAGACGCCACCGAAACTCGCCACCGGATGGAGAGCAGGTCTGGTTGGGCAACTGGTCGAGAAAATCCTGGACGGATCGATTGCGATCTCTGTCAACGATCCGCTGTCCGATCATCCGCTGACTTTGCGAGAAGACTGAACCATCGGTCGCTGGCTGGACTGATTACGCTCCCGAAAAGTGATCCGTCGGATTCGCGTGCCGACGGTCGTTCGGCTCGATTCCAAATTTGCTTTCTCCCGACCGCACTTCGGCATGTTGAATTGCTCTATACTCAAAGTAGTATGCAGCGTGGATTCAACCTGTTTCTGATCGAGGTGTTTGACTGATGGTCTTTTTAGTTTTCCTTGCTTTGGGAGTCATGACATACTCCGTTTTCCGCGCAGGGATCGGCGGTTTCTATACCGTCAGCCCTGACCAACGCGCCGTCGTCACAAGCTTTGGCAAGGCTCAGCGGCTTCGCGAAAAAACGTTGCAAAAACCATCCGAAATGACCAGCGAAGAAGAGGAACGCTATGAGTTTCCTCAAGTTCGAGTCGTCGGACCAGGCGGGCCGTACTTCAAAATGCCGTGGCAGCGCGTGCGGAAAGTCAGCGTCGCGACTCAAGCCGTTGACTTGTCGTGGGATCCATCGAAGGCCCAGGACACCATCGAAGCGGTCACCAAAGACAACTTGACCACGGGAATCAATGGTCAGCTTCGCTATCGAGTCAGCGAAAGCAATCTTTATCCCTATCTGTTCGGCGTCGCGAGTCCGCTGGAGCACGTGATGGGCTACTTCGTTTCAGTTTTGCGGGAACGTGTCGCAAACTTCGTCGATCCGCGAGGCCAGGCTCTGCTTTCGGATGCAGAACCATCGGACGCAGATGCTGTCGTTGAGGAAACTGATTCCGCGGTCGAATTATCAGAAGGCGTTTCGATCAATGACCTGCGGAAAAATCTTCCGCTGCTCAATCAGTACATGGAAGAGCAATGTCGATCGACGACCGGTCGCTACGGAATTGAGTTGGACGCGGCATTGATTACGGAAATCGATCCGCCGGGCGAAGTCGACCGAGCGTTGTCGGCGATCAACAGCACTCGCAACCAGGTCGCAGGCGATCTGAGTACCGCTCGCGCGGATTCGGAACAGCAAATCACGATGAGCGCACGAGCTGTCGAAATCGCGACGAACAACGCACAAGCCGAAGTTGCTCCACTGAAAGAACTGGCCGAGACGCTGTCTCAAATCAAAAAAGAGGGCGGTTCGGATTGTTTGCGAGCCTACCTGAGGAATTTGCGGATCCCTTTGTTCAGCAAGGCCAAACGCGTCATCCAGACAACGGGAACAAGTGAAAAGGGAGGAATCTAAAATGGAAGAATTGATCGAATCACTCATCGGCTGGCTGCCTTATGCGATCCCTGGTTTCCTCATGGGACTCCTGGCCATTCCGATTTTCCTTGGCTTGGCTCGCATGTTCGGGCTCTACGCTTGCGTCAACGAATGTCAGTCGCAAGTCTTCACGCTGTTCGGAAAAGTCATCGGCACGATCGACGAACCGGGTTTGCAATTTCCGCTGACCAAGTTCGGCCCCAAGGCGTTGCTGATTCCTTTCTTCGGCAAGAAGTACGTGGTCGGGACATCGCTGCGTCAGCATTATATGCGGAACCAGATGGTGAACTCGGAAGAGGGAACGCCGATGGGCGTCGGCATTTGGTACGAGATGCGCGTCTCGGATCCGATTTCCTACCTGTTCACCAACGCCAATCCAGAAGGTTCACTTCAGGCGAACGTTACCAGTTCCACGATTTCGACGCTGAGCAATCTTGAGATGGAAAAGATGCTCGAAGATCGTCATTCGCTCAGCCGCAACGTTCGCGCAACGGTGTCTCCGCTCTCCGAACAGTGGGGCTACTCTTTGGGATCGGTTTACATTCGCAAAGTCGCTTTCACGGATCGTGGGATGGTCGACAACATTACTGAAAAAGTAGTGAAGCGACTGGTCCAGGTGACGAGCGCGATGAAACAGGACGGGGAGAACCGGGTCGGACTGATCAAATCCGAAACTGCATTTCGAGTGTCACAGAAAATGGCCGAAGCCGCTTCTTCGCGGCCGCAGATCGTCGGCGAGGCACTAAACGAGATCGCCAAGAAAGATCCGGAGATCCTGGAAACGGTTCTGGAAGTGATGGAAGTCGAAAACCTTTTGAATTCAAACGCTTCAATCGACATCTTGCCAGATCAAAGCAACATGCTGATTCAGGTTGGACGAGACGGTTGAGCAAAATTGAGATTGGATTGTTGCGGCTCTGCTTGCGTCAGTTGCGCCAAGTTGAGCCGCAGCATTTGCTGACCCTTAAAAGGGCAGGGCGGCCAAATCCACGTTCCCGCCGGTGATGATTACGCCGACGCGGCTCCCCTGAGACAGATTTTCGATTTTCCGTAGCAGCGCCGCACCAACCGCTACGCAACAGCTGGTTTCGATCAGCAACTTCGATCGCTCAAAAAACGTCTTCATGACTTCGACGATCTCTTCGTCCGATACCAACGCGATTTGTTCGACGTGCTTTTGAATGATCGGCCACGTCATATCGCCGAGACTGGTACGCAAACCGTCGGCTATTGTATTCGCGCGTTCTAGCGGAATCATTCGCCCTGCCGCCAGCGACTGATATGCATCGTCCGCTCCAGCCGGTTCGGCGCCGATGATTCTGGTTGAGGGCGACATTGCCGCCGCGGCCAGGCAAGAACCCGACATCAAACCGCCGCCTCCGATTGGAACCACGATGGCGTCGAGCGACTCAACATCTTCAAACAGCTCTTTCGCGCACGTCCCCTGTCCGGCGATTACATCAGGATGATTAAAAGGCGGAATCAAAGTGGCTCCGGTTTTCTGACGAACCAGTTCCGCGGTCGATTCGCGCGACTCGAGCGTAGGTTTACAAAGCGTGACCCTCCCGCCGTATTCCTCAACCGCAGCGATTTTGATTTTCGAAGAATTCTCTGGCATCACGATATGTGCTTCGACGCCATTGATCGCCGCGGCGCGAGTCAAAGCCGCAGCGTGATTTCCGGAACTGTGCGTCACGACACCATTTTGCTTTTCCGCATCTGACAGGCGACTGACCGCCGTGATCGCGCCGCGAAACTTGAAAGCTCCACTTTTCTGAAAATTCTCGCACTTAAAAAACAGCTGCATACCGCTGATCCGATCGAGCGTTTCGCACGTCCAAATCGGAGTACGATGAGCAAACTTGGCGACGACTTCATGCGCCGACTGGACGTCTTCGAAAGAAACTGCGGTTTTTGGCATATGTCGTTCCCTGTATTTTCAGATTTGTGACCCGCCGTATATGATAGAGCCACGCTGAGAACTTTTAACACAGGAGAACCAATGACCAATCCACTCAATCGTCGCGACTTTCTCGCGGCAACATCGGCAGCAGCAGCCCTGACGCTTGCCGCACCGGCTACCTCGACATTTGCTGCGATCAATAAGCCAGCTGATGAGCCTCCATTCAAAATTTCGCTGGCTCAGTGGTCGCTCAACCGCGAACTTCGCGGAGGCAAAATGGACAACCTCGAGTTCGCCAAAACCGCCAAAGACCTTGGAATCAACGCGATTGAATACGTCAATCAGTTCTTCAAAGACAAAGCCGAAGACACGGCGTATTTGGACCAAATGATCAAGCGATGCGACGATAACGGCGTTAAGTCGTTGCTAATCATGGTCGACGGCGAAGGCCAGCTTGGAAATCCGGACGACGCAGCACGCAAAAAGGCGGTTGAGAATCACTATAAATGGGTCACAGCCGCAAAACATATGGGCTGCCACTCGATTCGCGTCAACGCGGCGTCAGGCGGAACGTATCAGGAACAAGCCGAACGTGCGGCCGATGGGCTGAGAAGTTTGAGTGAGTTCGCTGCCCAGCACGACATCAACGTGATCGTCGAAAACCACGGCGGTCTGTCTTCGAACGGCCAATGGCTGGCTCAAGTGATCCGCAAAGTCGACCTCGACAACTGCGGCACGCTTCCGGACTTTGGCAATTTCTGGATCGAGTGGCCTCGGAACGGCAAAAAAGGCAACTACTACGATCGATATATCGGTATGGCTGCTCTGATGCCGTTCGCGAAAGCTGTCAGCGCCAAGGCATACAAATTTGACGCCGAAGGCAACGAAGTCGACATCGATTTCCGCAAGATCATGCAAATCGTCTACGACGCCGGCTACCGTGGTTACGTTGGCATCGAATTCGAAGGCCAAGGCGAAGCCAAAGAAGGCATTACAAAGACCCGCCAGTTGCTGGAAAAATGCCGCGACGAACTGGCCGGTTAGGCAGGATAAGTTTTACTCATCGAAGGTGAACACGCCCTGGCCTGTGCTTGACTACAATTGTCGACAGGCCAGTGGCCACCTTTCTTTGCTCCCAACACGGTGAATCAATATTCGACCTGAAAACAGGCGAAAACACCGTTTCTTGAGCCAAATCCGAACAATCTCCAGAAAAGCGAGAAGAAGGACATTCTGGAAATGTCACTACGCCCGCTGCCCAATAGTTAAGCAGGCTATCGATGCGCATTTTTTACGCAGCAGTGCATCGCTTATTTGCAGATTCGTGATTTCGACATAAGTGCTGGCATATTAGCGACATCAGAAAAAGTGCTTGCCCTTCTCGAATGATGGATGTGACAAGCCGAAGGACATGGACTTTCGGCATCCAATTCATCGCAATTCGTTTCGGAGGGAGCCTCATATGAATGAGCCCATGACACAGGAAGGTTTCACTGTTCGCTGTCAAAAGATTCTTCAGGTCGCTAAGGATCTGTATCAACGGCGTCCAGACTGGGTAACATTTTTCAGGGAGACACTGGGTGTAAACGGAGCCGCCAGAAGCGTGTTCCCAGGACAGGACGATTTCCTGAAGTTCGAGCAATCGCCAGCTTACGGCGAAATCCAGACCATGGTCGCCAGCTTGCGAACAGCCAAAGTTCGCGGCGGCGGCAAAGATGAGGCAACTCGGGTGATCACGGTCCGCCTCCCGGAAAGCCTGCATGAGGCCCTGAAGAAGGAAGCCGATGACCATCGCACCAGCATGAACAAGCTTTGCATCAGCAAGCTGCTTCAGGTTCTGGCCGAAAGCGAAAACGCCGCAGCGAGCGTCGGAACATCCACTTCCTCGATGCCAAGCACGCCGGTATTCCGCCAGCAGACTTCGCCGATTCCACAGCAGCCTGCACGGACTCCAGCCCCGGCAGCTACCAACTTTCGCTCCACCTATGGTCAGGGCGAGTAACACTGGCACCTGGATCCGAGAATGAGTATGCCTGAAACGGTAAGTCTGCAGGACCGATTCGCTCCCGAGCTTATCTGCTTTGGTTGCGGCCCCGCGAACCCCAATGGACTCCAAATCAAGAGTTTCGTTGACGAGGACCGGGTGGTGGCAGAATTCCAGCCTAAAGAATGGCATCAGGCATTCGAAGGCATGCTCAACGGCGGCATCATTGGTGCACTTTTAGATTGTCACATGAATTGGACGGCAGCGTGGCATTTGATGGAAACGTCAGGTGCCACGAAGCCGCCGTGTTCAGTGACCTCCGAGTTTACGGTCAAGTTCAAAGCTCCGACTCCGATTGGCAATCCGGTCCGACTGATCGCTCGAGTTGTCGAGTCTTCAGATCGCTGGGCTCGGACAGAAGCCGAGCTGATTGCCGAAGACAAGGTCACAGCCACAGGATCCGGAGTATTCGTGGCGGTGAAGGAAGGACATCCGGCCTGGCATCGCTGGTAAACCACTTTTTGGTCTGCCACAATGCTGCGATGGAACCAGAAGCAAATCATCTGACGGACACTGCGAGGACGACGAAAAATCGCTGGGTCGCGCAACGATTTTGCGTCGCCATGATCGTGATACAGCTATTGTCCGCGCCTGCGCTACTCTTGCGGCAAGCCTTTCCACCGGTGATTGGCATTGGCTCATTTTCTGTCGCAGTGGACTACCGCTATCTTTCGGCGATGCTAATCGGCACGTCACTGTCACTGCCAGTGATGATCTCTTTCGTATTCGCGTGGTCGCCAAAACGACTTAGCTGGCGACTTGCGTTTCTTGTGCTGCTGCTTTTCGCGACGTGCGCTTTCGTCGTGACGTCCTTGCTATTCAAAAACCTCATTTCGTCAGGTCGCTTTCTTCCCTATGTGTTGCAGGAACTGGCGTTGCTGATGCTGCTGGTTGCGATTGCCGGATTTGGTGCGACGATCGCACCGTTGCTGATGCGCGCGTATCGCGGATGGACGGCGGACCAGGGAAGCAACACACAAACCATTTCGCAGGCTCAGCGTCGGACCGACTGGCTAGTTCTGATATGCATCGCGGCGGTGACGTTCACGGCTCCGACCTTGTTCGGAAATTGGAACAACGAGGCAGGAATTGGACTGGGAACGATCGGGGCGTTCGCGGGAATCGCCATCGGGACCTTTTTCCTGCTGCCGGCGTTCTGGCTGATGCGAGAGACATCGACAAAAACATTCGGCATCGTGTTAACGTTGGTTGCAGTCATTTACTTCGTCATACCGGCGATCGGGATATGGCTGGCGGATTTTTCACGACTCCCGCTGCTCGTCGCGGGATCCGGAAACTTGTTCCTTGGTTTGCTTACCGCGTCCGTCGTTCTGATGGTTCAACTATTCCTGTTTCGGAGCATGGGCTTTCGAGTACGGAAAATGCCATTCGAGAAACCGGCTGTTGTCAAAATGAAAAAAGCAGTCGTCGATCCATTCTCAGATTGAACGACAGCCGAGAAAATTGCGTCCTGCGATTTCCGTAGCTTGCCACAGTTTGCCCTTCAAGATCTTCCACGGATTGCTGCTCAGCCAGCTTGGTACCGCCATCGTCGTGGGCCGCTTCGCTACTCGTCTGATTTGGCCTGCTCGAGCGTCGTGAGCAGTCGATCCAGCTGATTCGCGAAAGCCTGAACGTCTTTCTGGCTCATCGGTTTCGGTCCTTTCGTCTCCATACCTGCAGCCCGAAACTGCTCCATCAGGTTTCTCGTCGCCAGCCGACTTTGGATGGAGCCTTCGTCGAACAGTTCACCCCGAGTCCCGATTGCGATTCCGCCTTTTTCGACAACCCGAGCTGCCAAAGGAATGTCACCCGTGACAACAATGTCTTCTGGGCTCATTTTTTCAACAATCGTGTTATCGGCGATATCGGCTCCGTCGCGTACCGTGATGGACGTGATCAGGTTTGACTCAGGCGTCCAGATTGACTGATTGGCAACCAGAACTACCTTAATCTTCAGCCGTTTGGAAGCGCGATAGATGACTTCTTTGATATCTCCCGGACAGGCATCCGCGTCAATCCAGATCGTAGCGCCAAAATGGTCGGCCATGTTTGTATGCTGTCCAATATCGGTAATTTCCAAATCAGCTATAATTATAGCTGAATTATGCCCTGCCTTTTGCTTCGCTCGATCAAGTTACCTTCGCAGAATTCCTGCCTGAATCCGGATGCTCACTAAAACTCTGATTAACGCATGCGAACTTGGTTTCATCCCGGACGCTTTTACACGGCGCGGGATTCGCGGCCTTTTGCAAAAGCGACTTGCTGCAGCGGATCGCGGTAGCGTTGAAGCCAACGAGGCGGCGTCAGTTGAACTGGCTCGCGAATTCTCAGATGGTCCTGTTGCTTTGGTTCCAGAGAAAGCCAACGAGCAACATTACGAAGTCCCGGCAGAGTTGTACGGATTGATGCTCGGGCCTCATCGCAAGTACTCCAGCTGTTTCTGGGACGACGCGTGCCGCACGTTGGAAGAGGCTGAGTCTGCGGCGCTTCAGGCAACCTGCGACAACGCGGAATTGGTCGATGGCCAATCGATTCTGGAGCTGGGCTGTGGCTGGGGTTCGCTGACCCTGTGGATGGCGGCGAAGTATCCGAATTCAAAAATCACGGCGGTTTCCAATTCTGCGTCGCAACGTGAGTACATCACAGCCTTGGCGGCCGAACGTGGCGTGGCTGATCGAGTCAGCGTGCTGACGTGCGACATGAACGAGTTCGATATCGATGAGGATTTCGATCGCGTTGTGTCCGTCGAAATGTTCGAACACATGCGAAACCACTCAGAACTGCTCAAGCGAATTTCTGGCTGGCTGAAGCCGAATGGGAAGTTGTTTGTTCACATTTTTTGCCACAAAGAGCTGACGTACGAGTTCGTCGACCGTGGAGACGATGATTGGATGAGCCGACATTTTTTCAGTGGCGGAATCATGCCGGCCGCAGATTTTCTCGGCCGCTTCAACGACCACCTTTCGGTGGAAGAGCATTGGACCTGGGACGGAACGCACTACCAGAAAACCTGCGAAGCGTGGTTGAAGCAGATGGACGCAAATCGCCAGGAGATCATGCCAGTTCTGATATCGAACTATGGCAAGAAAGAGGCGAGGCGATGGTTCAACCGTTGGCGGATGTTCCACCTGGCTTGCAGCGAACTGTTCGGCTTCAATGAAGGCAACGAATGGTTTGTGTCGCACTACCGTTTCGCCAAGATGGCTGAGCGATCGTAGCCGGGAACCAGAACTGGATTTCTGCCTGGACCGTTGCGGCAGAAATGGATGTGGTGGAGGAACGTGCTTGGCAAACGCAAGAGCGCACGCGAATTGATACGCCATGCGATGTCCAGCAGCCTCACCTTCGAGTGTTCCGAAGGCGAGGGAATTGCTTGATCGATCTGTGATAGATCAGCTACTTGATGACGGTGGCGTGCAAGTCTGGGACAGACTTACCTACTTCAAATCCGACAATTGTGTGTAAGTCTGGTACAGACTTACCTACTTGATGGCCGACACTTGCAAGTCAGCCTGAGACAGGCTGACCTACTAAATGCCACTATCTTGAATCGCTTTTTCCGCGACCTCGGCCACCGCGACCTCTGCCGCGTGATCGATCGTCGCTTCCGCCACCGCCAGAACGTGATCGGCCACGTCCGCCACGAGATGAACGCGATGAGGAATGAGCCTTGATGTTGGTTTCAATCAAACCGCCGATGGCATCTTTCCAGGTCGGAATGCGGCCCTGACGCTTTTCCGCTTCAACCGCATCATCGACACCGTCTTCACTACCAGTCTCCTTATCCCAATCGCGACGCGGACGACGCCCCTTGCGAGGAGCATCGTCGGAATGAGAGCTGACTTCTGCGTTTTCATCGTCGCGCGATCGCCCACGTCCTCGACCGCGGCCGCCACGACTGCGACGCGGCTTTTTAACTTCGGTTTCTTCATCCCGATCCTGTGCTTCCGGACCACGATCAATATCTTCAGCGACGACAGCGTCATCCTGATTGCGTTCGCGTCCTCGACCACCACGACCGCGACCACCACGGCTTCTTCCACGACTGCGGCGTCGAGGCGAGCGACCTTCGTCATCAGCACTTTCGTCACGCGGATCTACATCTCGCGGATCCAGATCTTCTGCGACGACTTCCTCTTCGACGACATCATCAAACTCATCGTTGTCTCGAGGCTTCGGTTTCGAACGCGAAGACCGGGACGGACGACTGTCTTCTTTCTCGTCGCGACCGCTCCTGCCACGCCCTCCACGCCGACGACGTGATCTGCCACGATTCGCCGCTTCCTTTTCATCGATCGGAGAAGTATCCAATTCTTCAATTTCAAACTCGACGAAGTTCTCGTCGTCGACGTCCGCATCCGCCTCAACGGTTTCTTCTGCGACAACTTTTTCTTTCCGCTCACCACGGTTTCGACCACCGCGACGGCGCGGCCGGCGTTTACCACGCGATTCTGATTCGGGCTCGGCTGAATCCGCAACGTCGGAACTCTCAGCGGCAACTTCGTCGACTTCGTCCGCGTCTTCCTCAACCACAGCTGAACTACCAAATCCAGCGCTAAAAATTTGAGTCAGCAGGTCAGCCTTGTCTTCCGCGGGGGCGTTGGCAACTTCCTCGAGCGCCTTAACCGGATCTTCGACAACGACAGCAGACACAGGAGCCGGATTGGAATCAGGAACATCGTCCTCGAAGTCAGATTCCTCATCGTCAGATGCCTCATCTGAATCGTCATCGAATTCATCGTCGTAGCCATCGTCTTCGTCGTAGTCATCTTCTTCGGCGGCGACATCATCGAAATCTGCTTCTTCGGCACCGTCAGCGTCATAGCCATCGGCGTC
Source organism: Mariniblastus fucicola (assembly GCF_008087665.1). Taxonomy (GTDB): domain Bacteria; phylum Planctomycetota; class Planctomycetia; order Pirellulales; family Pirellulaceae; genus Mariniblastus; species Mariniblastus fucicola. The sequence continues at coordinate 2,040,523 of NZ_CP042912.1, read as the reverse complement.
TTCGAAGTCAGCGTCGTCGTCGGAAGCATCTGCAACGGCGTCCGACGGATCATCCGAACCAGATTCCTTTTTCTTTCCGCCTGCAATTCCAAACATGTTTGCGAGGAAATCCCAGTTTCCTGCTTTCGGCTTTTCATCCGACGTAGATTCATTGGCGTCGTCTGAAACGTCTACATCTTCGTCGATTGGTTCGACTTTGCGTTTCTTGCTACCACCAAAATAGTCGTCGATGTTACTCACTTTTTCTCCCGATCAGCGTCCTGGCTGAATTATGCGTTTTGTTGGTCCGGCAGGCCGATTCAAAATTGGCCCTTACCGTCCAATCACACAGTTTACGCCATGAAGAACCCTTCCTGGAAGGCCACCAAATCACGCGACAGGAACAATTCGAATCTTAAATACCCGGGAGTTCGGGTTATTTCACCAGTTCGCTGATCTGTTTGAATTCAGCTGCCGTTGACGTTTCGCACCACTCGAAAATAGCCGCCTCTGCGGACGTCGTTGCGATTCCGTGAAGATTCATCCGCGAGACAGCAGCTTCCCGGTCCACGCGGTTTCGCGACCCGATCGCGTCGACAGCCACGTGGACGTTGAACCCGCTGGCCATCAGGTCAAAAGCTGTCTGGGCAACGCAAACGTGAGCCTCGATGCCGCATACCAGCACGGTCTGGATCGCGTTATCGGCAAGAAAACCCATGATCGAATCGCATTCGCGACAGCTGAACATGGCTTTGTCCTCGACGATCGCCGCTCCGGAAATGTCCAAATCTTCGGTCGTGTTGCCCAGCCCGCGAGGATACTGTTCGGACACGAGGAACGGCACGCCCAGCACTTTCGCGGCATTAATCAGCTTCTGCGTTTTCGCGACGACAAGATCAGCGGACTCAATCGCGGGGATGAGCTTCTGCTGAATATCGACGACCAGCAAGGCGCTCGATTTGCGGCAGAGCAGGTGAGGGCTGCGAAAATTCATGAGTTGTACGCCTTCAAGCCTTCGCTCAAACAAGCCATCGCTTTCCCCAAATCGATTTCGTTAAGCACGTACGCGATCCGGACTTCGTTCTTCCCCAACCCTTCGGTTGCATAAAAACCAGCCCCCGGAGCCATCATTACGGTGGCGCCGTGGTGGTCGAAGGACTCCAGCATCCAGCGGCAGAAATCTTCGGCGTCCTCGACGGGCAACCGGACCATGGCATAAAACGCTCCATTGATGTCCGGACAGGTGACGCCTTCCATTCGGTCCAGCGAAGCCTTGAGCAGGTCCCGACGAGCGGAATATTCTGTGACCACGCCGTCGTAGTAGGAGTCCGGAAGGTCGTAGACCGCTGCGGCTCCCAGCTGGCCAAACGTTGGCGGCGAGAGTCTGGCCTGAGCCATCTTCAAGGTCGTGTCGAAGACTTCCTGGTTTCGCGTCACCATGCAACCGATTCGGGCTCCGCAAGCTGAGAAGCGTTTTGAAATCGAGTCGATAACGATGACGTGCTCTTCCATTCCCTCAAGCGTCAAAGCAGACGGCGGTTTTGTGTCTCCGTAGATGAATTCGCGATAGACTTCGTCGGTGATCAAAAACAGATTGTGCTTTTTCGCAATCTGCTCCAGCTGATGCAGCGTCGACGCGTCGTAGCAAACTCCGGTCGGATTCGACGGGTTGCAGATCATGATCGCACGCGTCTTTGCAGAGATTTTTTCTTCGAATGCCGCGACCGATGGCAAGGCAAAGTTGTCATCAACCGAAGTTGTAACCGGCACGATGGTGCCAAGGTTCTGCAAACAGAACGAAAGATAGTTCGCGTAAAACGGTTCCATGACGATGACTTCGTCGCCGGGATCGAGGATCGCATTGAGCACGAACTGCAAGGCTTCTGATGCTCCGGTGGTGACCAATACGTTGTCAACCGAAATCGTCGTGCCGATTCGACCGTAGTAGTCGACGATCTTTTGCCGCAGCGGAGCAATTCCAGCAGAAGGACTGTAAGCCAGGACTTCGAGGTCGGCGTCGCGAACCGCGTCGAAGAAAGCGGGTGGAGTCGCAATGTCGGGTTGGCCTATGTTCAAATGAAAGACATGTTTCCCCGCGGCCCTGGCGGCATCGGCGAACGGCATCAGTTTACGAATTGGAGACGCAGGCAGTTCTTTCGCGTGCGAGGCAATATTTGGCATCGAATTTTCGGACGTTGGAAGAAGTTACGTTCGGCTTGGACGTGACAGCTTCACGTCTCGCTCGATTGTATCATCATCCGAATTTTCCGCATCCGGCTCTTCTATCGCCGGTTGGCTGGCTGCCGCAGGAACGTCAACATCGACCGTAAGGGGCTCTGGCTGGAACGTGGCCCGCGCCGGCGGTGGTAAGTCGACTTTGAGATCACGCGCGGATTCGTCCGCAGAAGTCTCGACGGTCTCCACGCTTTCCGGACTGGCAGTTTCAGTATCTGTCCCAATACCAAGCTTGCGAAAACGTTCTTTGATCCGTCGAGCCATCTCCTTGGAGGCTTCCGTCTCGGGCGGTTGAGCAACCGTGGGTTCTGCTTTTGGCTGGCCAATCGTTTTCAGGCGTCGAGACGTCTCGCTCAGCGAAACCGGATTGCTTCGGTTTTCAAACTGGAGGTTCTGTGGAGCCTCACCAAGCGGTTCGCGTTCAGAGCGGACCTCGGACGCCATAACGCTTGACGCCGACGCAGGCGCTTCGACGCTTCCCGGCACATCAAATCGGGCTGGCGAATCGCCGCGGTCAAGAACGCTGGTCCCCGACCTTTCGCTCGTTTCGCGAATCGAATCCGCACCAACGACTTTCGTCATCATGCTCTCCCACGCCGGATGCAGCCGATGAGTTCCGGGAACCTGCTGGCCACGGGCAACCGGTCGGCCGTTGGCATCACAGGGAACACGGACTTCGACCTTGTAGGGAACGCGATAGGTCGTCACATATGGCACTCGCTTGGTCGTCGTTTTCGGAACACGAATGGTTTCCGTATAGTCTTCCCAACTTTCCTTGATCTGCGTGTACGGTTCGCGACGCGTCACCGTTTTCATCACCGTTTCAGTGTAGGGAACTCGTTCCGTGATGGTTTCGTCGACGTAGGTTGTTTCGGTGTATGGGATTTCTTCCTCGATGATTTTTCGTTTCGGAATGCGGACCGTGTAAGGCACCTTTCGCGTGCGAGTCTCTTCAACGATGCGTTCTCGCGTCACCGGCGTTTCGAGTGTTTCGTATTCGTCGACGTACGTGGTCACATCCACAGGTTTTTCTTCGACAATCGTTTGCGGCACGAGATTGACAGTCGATTGCTGCTGAGGAACGACGACCGGGACAGCGTTTTGACCGTAGTTGGGTTCGTTTACCCAGTGCAATCCGGGACGCCGCCAAACAGGCTGGCCCGTGTACGGGTCGCCGTAGTAGCCACGCGGAAGCCACTTCATCCGCGTCCGTGCACCACCGGTGTAGCCCGGAACAACCAGTGCACCAGGAACCATTTTCGTTTCGGTCGTTTCCACCGGACGGTAGACGGTGACGTTTTCTTTTTCGACAACCCGACGAGTAACGGGCTTGCGAACACGGACTTCTTTTTTCTCAATGACGGTTTCGACAACCGGTTTGCGAACGGTGTAAGTTTCGTCTCGCATCTCGGTGACGTCTTCGTAAGATTCTTCGACGCGAGTCTTGATGCGCGACTTGGTGGTCGTGACAGGCTTGCGAACGGTGCGAGTGACGATCCGTTCGCTGGTCTGCTCAACGGGTTTTTCTTCGGTGACGGTGCGTTCACGCTGCTCAGAAATCCAACGCGGACGCGACTTGGTGATTTCTTTGACTTCGTATGACGTTTCGCTGACGACGCGATTCTCGGTCACAGGCTGCTCGACCCAAACCGTATCGGTATAGGTTTTCCACTGAACGCATCCAGCCGGCGTGGACTGAGCATGTGCGCAGGTCAGCATCGTCGGGAGTGCCGCGACGGAAAACAGAAATTTCAGGATCATGTTCGGGCGCATGGGTAGCTCGTTGGTTCTCAAGTCAGACCTTCGATTCAATCTTATGCAGCCGATTCGAACGACTCCACAATTCGAAGCGCCGATTCCAGCATAATTCGATCAGTGTTGTCGAAAATGCGGCATAGTTCAAACGATTGGCCGAAAAAACCGTCACAATTGATAGCAGTAGACGGTCGAGTTTACCCAGTCGGTAAAGTTTGACACTTCGCTGCGGCGTCAGGACTAGGGAACTTTACTAAGCCAATCCGGATCAGCATATTTTTCAGCCGCAAGTTTCTCGGCCAGTGCTGCCGCTTGAGCAAGAGGCTCCGAATCAAAACGTTCCGTTGCAGACCATTGTTTGACCAAGGCAGATTTGACGTCCGTGGCCGACGCGGGAATGGAAGTCACAAAGCTCTCATGCGATCGACCGTGCCGATAGTCCGGCTGACGGTTGGGTTCACCAAGACAACTCGAAATCAGATCGAGGTCAAAATCGTCGAGGATGATTGTTCCGTGATAGAGAAACCAGTTGCGTTTGCAGCGAAGTGCATTGCCTGAAAATTTGCGTCCTTTAAACGTCAGATCGCAAGTCCCTTTCATTTCAGTCTCGATTCCGACCCGGCTCAACGCCCCAGCCAATTGCCGGATGGCGAAATCATGAGCTTGATCGAGCATCCTCAATTCAGGTCGCTTGCGATAGTCGAGCAGCACAGCGTACATCAAACATCCCGGACCAGTGACGATTGATTGGCCTCCACTGATCCGGCGAAAGACGGGGACGTCGTTCGCGTGACAATGAGCGATGTTGATTTCTTTCTCCAGCGGGGAACTTCGGCCAATCACAACCATGGGCGACTCGGGTTCCCAAAGTCGCAAGACTTCCGAATGGGAGTCGGCGGCTTCGGCTGATTCGATCAACGCATCGTCCAGCGACAAGTTGAGCACGGGAGAGAGGGTGAGGTCGAGCAGTTTCATGGCGATGGCGTAACTGGTACTGGTTAGCCCGCAAACATTCGAACAAGGTTGACAAGGATCGTCAGAATGACCGAACCGATCAGCATGGCTTTCCACGGAAAGAACACTTTCACGCGTGGCCGATTGTTGTCTTCGTGCTGATCGATCGTTTGACGAGCCGATTGTTCCAGCTTGCGCATTGTGTTGGCTGCGAAGTTTGGAAACAGCATCGGCAACAGATTCAACAGCAGCGTCAGAACAACTGATCCGATGATCGAATAGAGAACAAAGTTACCCATAACGCGTCCACCACATCAATCGTTTTCTAGTTGGTTGGAAACGCCGTGATGACGCGGTTGTCCGCAAGCACCAGTTTGATGCGACGCAGTTCTTTTCGACCGCTGCGTTTTGCTTTCCTTCCGCCGGTGTGCCCGACGACGCGATCCATCGAGACCGTATAGGTCATCTTGTCACCCGATTTTTCCGAGTCAGATTTCCGGGATCCAGACTTGGCCAATTCGTACGCTTCATCCACCATCTTCATGACCTCAACCGCGTCGCCAACGAACACTCCGTGAGTCGGCTTTGACGGATCGTCTTTGCAGTGCCTCAAAACATGATCAACACGATGCTCACGACCGCCACCGTAGACCAGGCCTGCTGGCGATTTGTACTGATTTCGGCCGATGTCCTGCAACCAATTTCTCGCCGCCTGCCCCGGGCTCAGATTGTTGTTGGCTGGCGTGTCACGGACTCGCGTATCGTTCGATTCTTTTTTCTTGCTCGAACTGCTTCCACTGTTCGCGTCGGAATCTGGCAGGCTGGCGGTGTAGTCGCGCTCATTGTCGTCGCTGGCGTTGTTCGCCTGACGATTGTCGTCCTGAACGATCGACGGAAGCGAAGTGTTGAACCACTTTTCGAGAGTCGGGCGACTGAAGTGGTAGACGACGGCAACGGCAAGCAGGCCGAAGACGATCATCTGGCGAGTGTTGGGCTTGCGCCCTTTCGCGTGAACGTTCATGCGGTATTCGGGGTGGAAGGTGAGTCTTAAAAATATAGTGTCGGCAAAATTAGGCGTTCTGGCAACAGACGACAATTCTACCATTTTGCGCGACTGTTAGTTCAAAGCCGCCAATGCTGCGTTGACAACCGCCAGTTCTTCTTCGAGTTTGGCCAGGCCATCGCGTTCGCGTTGGACAATCGCGGCAGGAGCTCCGTTGACGAACTTGTCAGACGAAAGCTTTCCTTTCTTGCCCGCGATCATTTTTTCCTTGTTGGCTTTCTCTTTCTCCAGACGTTTCTTTTCTGCGTCTTTATCGATCAAGCCATCGAGATCAACGAAAAGCTCAAGCTCGCCGCGGATCAGCGTCGCGTTGACTTCAGGAGGCTCGATCGCCGGGCCAATGTCGGTCAGCTCGGCTTTGGACATGCTTTGGAAATACGAAGCCATCGGTTGGAGCGAATCGCGAATCGCATCGCTACACTTGATCGAAAACTTGATCGGTTTCTTTTCGCCCAAATTCTGCTTCGCACGAATCTCACGGATCGCACCGAGCGTACTTTGGAAGTGAGCAAACTGCGCGTCGATCGTCGCCGAATCGAACGAAGCATCAATCTCCGGCCAGGCTGCCCGGACCAGACAATCGCTGGCCGTCGACGCGTCCAAACCGCGGTCGGGAGCGATGCGATTAAGAATCTGCCAGATCTCTTCGGTCAAAAACGGAATGAAGGGATGCAACAATCGCATCAGCGTATCCAGCCCCAGCACCAGCATTCGTTGTGCGTGCGGACGTCGCGCGTCGTCAGACAAACGATCCTTGACGATTTCCAGGAAGAAACTACAGAAGTCATTCCACGCGAAATCGTAAAGTGCACCGGTGGCTTCGGCGTAACGAAACCCGTCCATCGCTTCGGTGACCTTTTTGGAAACGTTGTACAGACGGCTCATCAACCAACGATCTTCGATCGTCATGTCGTCCACATTGATGGGCGCCGATTGATAGCCTTCCAGATTCATCATCGCGAACCGGGACGCGTTCCATAGCTTGTTGACAAAGTTCCGCGACTTTTCAAAGCGCTCACTGGTGACCGCTCCTTTTGGCAGGGCTTTGTCTTCTTCGGATTCGGCCCACTGAGTCGAAAATGGCTTGCCGCAACTCTTGTTAGGACACTCGACGACGTGGAGTTCGCGATTCTTCTTGGTCTGATCGAAAACGTGCTGACAATGCGGACACTCAAACTGAACCGGCAGCTTGACGTCCTGCGTGTCGGTCGTCAGATCAGCCATCGCAAACCGCAGCGCGTCGGCGCCGAATTTCTGGATGATGTCCAGCGGGTCGATGCCGTTGCCTTTCGATTTCGACATCGTTTCGCCGTAGGCATCGAGAATCTTCGGATGGATGAACACGTCCTTGAACGGGACTTCGCCCATGTTGTTCAAGCCCATCAAAACCATCCGTGCGACCCACAGCGTGATGATGTCACGCGAGGTGATCAGTGTGCTGGTCGGATAAAACTTTGCGAGCGAAGCCGTTTGCTCGGGCCAGCCAAGCGTCGAATGCGTCCACAGTGCGGAACTGAACCAGGTATCGAGCACGTCTTCTTCGCGGACAAAGCCGAGCGTTTCCAGCTCTGATTCGACCGGTGAATTTTCGTCACGCACGCAAACGTGAACCGTCGCGAACGGAAGTTCCAACTGCTTTCGTTTGGCCTCGTCGGTTTCCTCAGAGAGCTCGACTTGAATCGAAACGTTTTCCGCGTCCCAGGAATCGAGCGCCGCAATCTGCTCGACCAACTCTTCGCTTTCCGATTCGCTTTCGCAGCCAATCGACCAAACCGGAATCTGATGTCCCCACCAAAGCTGACGTGAAATCGGCCAATCACGTTTCTCACCAAGCCACGACAGGTATCCTTTGCCGTAACGCTCGGGCGTGATCGCAACGCGCCCGTCGGAAACGGCATCCATCGCCGATTGAGCAAGTTCATCCATGCGAACAAACCATTGATCGGTGAGATACGGTTCAATCGGAGTCTTACTGCGATCCGACGTCGGCAATTCGATTTCGCGGTCTTCGACTTTCTCGAGCAAGCCCAACGCTTCGAGGTCGGCGACGACTTTCTTGCGAGCTTCCTTCATCGACAGCCCGACGTAAGCACCGGCTTCCGCGTTGAGCGTTCCATCGGCATTCATGATGTTGATCATCGGCAGATCGCAGCGAACGCCAACTTCATAGTCATTCGGATCGTGAGCCGGCGTGATCTTGACGCAGCCCGTACCAAGCTCCGGCTTCGCCCACTCGTCGCAGACCAATGGGATTTCGCGATTCTGCAGCGGCAACGTGAGCTTTCGTCCATCGTTGGCCATGTCTCGCAAAAGTTCCAATTGCGGAAGCATCGATTCGCGACGCTGTTCGAGGGCTTTGATTTGCTCTTCGACGCCTTCTTTTTCCGACGTGGAACATTTCTTGAGCTTGTCGTTCAACTCAGAGGCGACTTTGCTCAGCGCCGCAGCAGGATCCGGATGAACAGCAACCGCGGTGTCGCCCAGCATCGTTTCCGGCCGGGTTGTCGCGACAATGATATGAGCCGGCTCGCCAGGTTTGGGGTCGATGACCGGATACATGAAGTGCCAGAAGTGGCCCTGCTTGGTCTTGTTGAAGACTTCGTCGTCGCTAACGGTCGTCTGCAAGAACGTGTCCCAGTTGACCAGTCGTTTGCCGCGATAGATTTTGGTTTTTTGGAACAGGTCGTGGAACGTGTACCGAACCGCGGTGGCACACTGATCGTCCAGCGTAAAACGGGTTCGCTCCCAGTCACAGCTGCAGCCCATTTGTTTCAGCTGGCCGAGGATTCGTTTTTCGTATTGGTCTTTCCAGTCCCAGATCCGCGCGACAAGCTTTTCGCGCCCCAGATCATGTCGCGTGACGCCTTCGATTTCCTTGATGCGTTTTTCGACGCGGGCCTGCGTTGCGATTCCGGCATGGTCGGTGCCTGGCATCCAAAGTGCGTTGAAGCCCTGCATTCGCTTCATGCGGATCAGCGTGTCTTGCAGTGTGTTGTTGAGCGCGTGACCAAGGTGCAGTGCTCCGGTGACGTTCGGCGGCGGAATGACGACGGTGTAAGGAGGACGTTCATCGTTTTCGTCGGCGTGAAACCATCCGCCCTGCTCCCACATCTCGTAGATGCGTGCTTCAGCGGAATCAAAGTCGAAACGTGTTGGAATTTCCTGGTCGGTCATTTTTGTTCGTGGTAGAGGTTGATCGCATGCCCGCTGGAGCATTGAGGGCGCAGAAAGGTTCAGTAAAGCTGCACTTTATAGGCAAAATCGCGACTTGGGCAAAGTCGCATACGGTTCCAGATTCTTGCGACGCCCCAACCAGGGCTTGCTGGCCGAATGTATCGAGAGCCACAGCAGCCAAAATCCAGCTTCGATTGTTCCTGGCGTACTGTTACCCTAAGGCCTGTTTCAAAGCGTGGTCTGGAGACTTTTGTGTCTTCCTGGCCGGCCCAAACGATGCTGATCGTTTTGAAGAGCGTCGCGAACGTTTTGAGATGACTCAACGCAACAAACTTTTCAAATTCGCAAAGATATCTTTGGAGTACTAATGAGATCGTTATTTTTTTCAATCGGCCTGATGGCGATACTGGCCGTGGGCTGCGGCGAGCAGTCGACTGTCGAATCCGGCAAAGGCAACACGCAAGGCGCTTCAGCCGTCGATGGCGGAATCGTTCTGGACGAAGTCGACGCTGACGGGCTTGAGGCCGCTGTGGCAGCCAATGAGATTACGCTGGTCGATTTTACAGCCGTGTGGTGAGGCCCGTGCAAAACATTGAAGCCGGGGCTTCAGAAGATGGCTAAAGAGTACGAAGGCAAAGTCAAGTTCGTCGCAGTAGACGTGGACAAAGCCGGAGATGTTGCAGCAGAGTTTAAAGTTGAGTTCATGCCAACTTTGGTTGTCGTCAAGGGCGGCGATGAAGTTGGACGAGTCGTCGGGGCCGACGAAGCGAAAATTCGCGCCATGATTGACGAGGCGTTGTAAGGCGCTCAAAGGCGTCACCGGGTTGATTCGCGTACAGCAAGACCCGAACGACATGCCGATTCATGAGGCCGCTTCTTTTGAGGCGGCCTTTTTATTTAACAGTACCGTTGTACTCGCCCAACTTTGCATCGTCAGGAAGATGTTCTGACAGAACGAAGTGCGGACGTTTGTGGCTGTTGACGAAAGCAGCGAGGTCATAGGCTTCCTGAACAGTCAGCGTCGCGTCATCGAGAGGCATGGCGACTTTCAACCACGACGCCAGTTTCGCATTGCGACTCAAACCCGCCCCGTCGTTGTAAGAGTCGGCTCCCCAAATAGGCGGTTCTTCGTCACCATTATCGCCATGACAATCAGCACACCGATCCGTGTAGAGTTCTTCCCCGCGTGCCACATCTGGCTGGATCCCTTCCAGATCCAACGCCGGCGTGTGATTCGGGCCCAGCGGTTTCTCGCCGTTCATCTTCAATTCTGATCCTTGCGACAACCACGTAATGTAAGTCGTCACCGCGACTGAAACGCGGCTACCGTTTGGTGGACGCGTCCCGTTTTGGCTTCGCATGAAACAGTTCAACGCACGGTCTTCCAATGTGATGACCGTTTGCTCACGAGGCGACCAAGCCGGATACGCGGTGGCCGTTCCAAGAAAACTTGCCGCCGTTTCATGTCGCCCGCCATCCAAATGGCAGGACGTACAGTTGAGCTTGTTTCCCACGTACTGTTTCGAAAGCGGATGTTCCGCGGTGTTCATCACGATCGCCTCGCCAAGCTTCACGATTTCGCCAAGCTCACCCTCGGGATAATCCTGCAGCATCGAGTTGGCTCGATCGCCAGAACCAACGGTTCCAGCGAAAACGATCGCGGAGAGACAGCAAACCAGGATGATAACGAAGCCTACGGAAAGCGGACGCAATCGATTGAGCCGCTGTTTACCTGTCGTTGTGTGAACTTCCATTCTTTTAAGCGTCTCGTTTGGGATACGTTGAGTTTGTTAACAGTTTACAAAAATAGTTGACGACAAAATCTATTGCGACCTGTCCATTCTACTTAGCGGGTCATTGCAACAAGTAGCTCTCCTCGACCACCCGCCAGTGCATCACCGTGCCACGTTCGAACTGATGACGCCGCAATCGACGGAACAGAAATGCCATAGCGATCACAGACTCCAGCAAGCCACCGGTCCAACATCGCAACCACCGGAACAACCACCTGCGGGCCTTCCGCAAACGTCTGCGGCATGGGAAACGACTCCTGAACGATAATCGTGCCGCGTCTCATATCGACGCCCACCCACCCGGAACACTTTCCAAACACGATGATCGTGCCGGCACGCATCTGCCACGCGGTGTGATCAGCTACATCGCCGCCCACAACAATGGTTCCGCGTCGCATGCGGTAGCCCAATCCCTTGCCAGCCGAACCGGCGATCAAAATGACGCCGCGATTCATTCCGTACTTCGCTCCGGGGTAGCAACCTCCGACGTGATCGCCCGCATCGCCACGAACCACGATGGTACCGCCTTGCATCTCATAGCCAGGATAGTCGGAGACATCGCCGTCGACGACAATCTCGCCTCCCGACATCGATGCTCCAACGTGACGCCCGGTCGAACCACGCACTTCGATTTTTCCACAGCTCATCGAGTGGCCGATCGCGTGAACGTTCTCCAGCGATCCTTGAAAAACAACCTCTGCGTCGCCAGACTCACCAGAAACATCAAACCATTGAGAAACCGGAACGCTGCGATTGCCGAGCCCGATCTCAAGGTTTCCAATTTGAGTTGGCGTCATTTCCTTGACGGAGTCGGGCACCAAATTTCGCACGTCCAGCGGCAGACCTGGTTTGGACTTGAGTTCGAACAGGATTGGCATCAGAGTACAATCGGAAAAAGTTTAGGGTTCGCAACCAAACTAACTCAATCGCTTTTGAATCACAAACGCAATCGGAACCTATGGCACACGAATCGGAACGTCCTTTTGAAATCGCAGCCATCGTCCTGTGCGGCGGCGAGAGTAGCCGGATGGGTTTCGACAAATTTCGTTTGCCGCTTGGCGATCGCACGTTCCTGGAATGCGTAGTCAGTGAACTTCTGAACGTTGTCGACGGTCCGATCATCGCCGCCGCCAGCAAACGTACGCTCGAAGAAGTCACCAAAATTCGCGATCAGATCGGAGTCGATCGATTTTCGGTGGTCGTCGACCAGCGAGACGACTCGGGGCCGTTGGAAGGGATTCGAGTCGGATTGGAAGCGGCTGGCAAATGTTCCCGCTGGGCTTTTGTCACCAGCTGCGATGTGCCGCTGATCTGCCCGGCGGTGCTGAACGTTTTGCAGGACGCGTTGCTTGCGTCTGACATGGCGGATGTCGAAGCCGCGATTCCGATGACGACGAATCGAATCTACGGCATGACAGCAATTTACCGCTGCAGCGCGGCGGAAAAAGTCGCTGCGATGATCGAGAGAAAGCAGCTTCGGGTTTCCGATCTGGCGAAGGAGCTCAAAACCCAACAGGTGAACATGGAGCAGATTCGCGCCGCCGATCCGGAGCTTGATTCGATGAAGAATTTGAACTCTCCCAGCCAGTACCTTGATTTCCTCCGTGGTCGAGGGCTCGATTGCCCTGCCTCGATCGAGGAACTGCTGCGACACGGGTGATGCATTCGCGGCGGCCCCACTGCAAGCCCAACCCAAAACATGCAACAAACGCTGGAAACCAACGTTCCACAATTCGACTATGATCTATAAATTCCAAATCAACATTCGCCGTTAATCTCACCTGTCACAACACGCTCCAACATGTCCGAAGAAAAAACACTCGTCACCTGGCACGACCACTCCGTAGCACGACCGCGAGGATGCGTCGTCTGGTTCACCGGGCTTAGCGGTAGCGGCAAAAGCACCGTCGCCAACTGCGTCGATGCAAAACTGAACGAACTTTCAGCCCGCAGCTTCGTACTCGACGGCGACAACATCCGACACGGCCTCAACGCCAGCCCGGAAATCCTGGCTCCGATTCACGGCGACGAATTCGCCAAACGGTTTGGGCTGAGCTTCGGGCCGCAGGACCGGGAAGAGAACATTCGGCGCATCGGCTGTGTTGCCGAGATCTTTTGCTCGTCAGGAACGATCGCTTTGACGGCTTTCGTTAGCCCCTACCGTGCGGACCGCGACCGAGTTCGTGATCTGGTAACGCGCGGCGGTGCGGAAGGTTCAGAAAACGAATTTGTAGAAGTCTTCGTCGACACGCCGATCGAAATTTGCGAACAGCGTGACCCCAAGGGCTTGTACAAAAAAGCTCGCGCCGGCGAAATCAAGGGCTTCACGGGAATCGATGCGCCTTACGAGGCTCCTGCCAAACCCGAGATTCATCTGCAGGGCGATTTGCCGGTGGAAACGCTGGCGGATCAAGTCATCGCGTGGCTGAAGGATAAAGGCAAGCTTTAATCGAGCGACCAAGCCAGCATATTGTTGCGGATTGCCATTTCGAACACTGCAGTCTCGATTGCCTCTATCTCATCTCTTCACGAACGCGTTCGATGCCTCGTTCGAGCCGTTTGCGACAACTGTCAGCCGAAACCTGCAGCCGTTTCGCGACCTCGTCCCATGTTAGCCCTTCGCCGCGGAGGTCCGCAATTTCCAGCTCTTCGGCAGTAAACCGGGAACGGACTTTGGCCAACATGTCTTTCATTTCAATCTCGGTTTTCGGCCCGGGATCGTCGGAAACCAACAGGTTCGCTGCCGCTTCAACGACGCCGTCGCCAGCATTTCGCTTCTGAGCCGTTTGATGGCGATGCTCGTCAACAACGCGGTTTCGAGTCATCGTGACCAGCAACCCGAGCAATTGTTCAGGCTTCTTCAAATCAATGCCCTTCGGCGATTGAGCCGTCTCAAAGAACTTGCCGAACACCGATTGGCAGATGTCGATCGAGTCCACGATGCGACGCAATTTGGAATCCGTCAAACGCATCCGCGCGGCCCTGCGGATCTCCGGTTCATAAAGCTGGACCAGCTTTTGAGCCGCTTCGGAATCGCCGGAACGAGCTTTATCCATTAGCGATGTGAATTCTGCGTCGCTGAGCATCGAGTGCACTTTCATGAAATGGGACAACTTCAGTTTAACCTGCGCCAGCGATGGCCGCAGAAAAATTTGAAATCGTTTGTCCCGCTTGTGTCAGTTATTCCGTCTTCGTTGGCATGCCCGGAAAACTTTTCCGCCGGCAGGCGTGGGTGACGCAGACGCATTTTACGCCTCAGTCGATTCTCTGCATCAAATGGGATTACAAAATGAAAGTTCACAACTGGTTGAACACGCGCAGTGCAAAATTCGCTGTGGCGTCGGGCGTCGCAGCCATTGTCTTTGCTGTGTTTGGAACCTCCGCTAGCGCTCAGACCTGGAACAACGCGGGAGGCGACCAACTTTGGTTCAACGGAAGCAACTGGGTCGGAGGAGCTGCTCCGACTGGCGCCACCGACGATGCCATCGTGGGTGCACCGTCTCCGGTGACGCTTGACGGAAACGTTGACCTCAACTCGCTGACCGTCGCCGCGGACGGCGTCGTCGATACCAACTTCAGCATCAATCTTGACTTTGGTGGTACGGCAGCGACGACGCTCAACAATGCCGGCACGATCAACATGTCGAACAATTCAGATCTCCAATTTCAGAACAACGTATTCAACAGCGGCAACATCAACATCAATGCGACGACCGCCAATACGGACATCGAAATTGATACGCTTGGCGCGACGCTTGACGGCGGCGGAACGATCACGCTCAGCGGCAGCAACGCGGGCATCAACGGCCTCGACGATTCCACTCTGACCGTGGTCGACCAAACGATTCAGGGCGAAGGCAACATTGGTCACAATTCGATCGGACTTGTCAATCAAGCCAATGGATTGATCGACGCAAACGTCAGTGGTCAAATTCTGGAACTTGACGCCAACGCATCTGGCCTGGTCAATTCCGGAACTCTACAGGCAAGCAACAGCGGCGTGCTTCGTATTCTTGGCTCAGCAGTCGACAACTCCGGCGGACAGGTAATCGCTCAGGATGGTTCGGAAGTCCGATTGCATAGTTCTTCCTTCGTGGGAGGCACGCTGGAGTCAGCCGGCTCGGGACAGTTGACGATCGACGTATCAACGAACGTCGGGCTTGAGGACCTCACAGTCAACGGCTCATTGGTCGCCGAAAACAACTCGGACACTGAAATCACGGGCACGATCACCAACACCGGATCGATTCTGGTTGCAGCCACAACGGCAAACACCGACATCGAAGTCCAGGCCGGAGGAGCAACTCTGACCGGAGGTGGATCGGTGACTCTTAGCGGAACAAACGCAGGCATCAACGGCACGGGCACGTTGACCGTCGGCGACCACACGATCGAAGGCCAGGGTTCGATTGGCCACAACGTAATCGGGCTGGTCAATTCTTCTGCCGGACTTATCGATGCCAATGTCGCCTCGCAAACATTGAACATTGATACCAACGTGGACGGCGTTGTTAACGACGGCGTTATGCAAGCTTCCAACGAAGGCAGGCTTCGCTTTAGCGGATCAACTGTCTACAACGTCGGTGGACTGATCGAGGCAAAAGAAGATTCGGTGGTAGCCTTCAGTTACTCGACGATCACCGGAGGAGTCCTCAACTCGGTCGGAACCGGCGAGATGGAAGTTGAAGTCAGCAGCGACGTGAGGTTTGAAAGCCTGACCAACAACGGGACGATCGTTTCTCTGAACAATAGCGACACGGAGTTGCTGGGCACGATCGTCAACACGGGAATGATGGAATCGCGGGCCACAACGGCGGACACGGACTACGAAATCAAAACCGGCGATGTGACTTTGACAGGCGGCGGAGTCGTCAAACTTTCGGGCAACAACGCGGGCATCAATGGAGACACCGGATCGGTGCTGACGATCGGAGATCAAACCATCGAAGGCGAAGGTTCGATCGGGCATAACGTCATCGGTTTGGTGAACTCGGCCAGCGGATTGGTCGACGCCAACGTTAGCGGCGGGGTTCTGAACATCGACAGCGATCAAGTCAACGACTTTCTTAACGAGGGCACTTTGCGAGCCTCCGACGGAGGGATTCTTCGAATCTCTGGCACGGACATGGCCAACAGCAATGTGATCGAGTCACTGGATGGTTCGCGCGTCGAAATCAACAACTCGTCGATCACTGGTGGCACGTTGCGTTCCGTGGGCACCGGAACCGTTGACATTTTGACCAGCACCAATTCGCTGCTGGAAAACGTGACGATCGAAGGAAACATGCGTTCGTTCAACAACAGTGACACGGAAATTCTGGGGACGATCACCAACACCGGAACGATGGAAGTCCTGGCGACTACGGCCCCTACCAGCATCGAAGTCCAAACCGGTGACGCCACATTGACTGGCGGAGGCACCGTTACGCTTTCCGGATCCAATGCCAGGATGGACGGGCTCTCCGGGACCGTGCTGACCATCGGAGACCAGACCGTCGAAGGTCAAGGCTCGATCGGTGTGAATACGATGGGCGTTATCAATTCCGCCGCTGGACTGGTCGACGCCAACGTGAGTGGCCAGACACTCAACATCGATGCGGATTCAACGAACGCATTCACGAACAACGGGATGCTGCAGGCCTCCAATGGCGGAACGCTTCGATTCACATCAACTGAACTGACCAACAATAGCATCGTTGAGGCTGGCGATGGATCGAAAGTCGAACTTACGGGGTCAGATGTCGTCGGCGGTACGCTTCGATCAATCGGCAGCGGAACGATTGACGTGCTCACAAGCTCGAACGTTCGTCTTGAAAACCTGACGACCGAAGGACGCTTTCGCTCTTTCAACAATAGTGACACGGAAGTTGCCGGCACGATCAACAACACGGGGACGATGGAAGTCCTGGCAACAACCGCGGCAACGGACATCGAAGTCCAAACGGGCGGGGCGACGTTCACTGGCGGCGGTACGGTGCGATTGTCCGGGACCAATGCGAGAATTAACGGAGCCACAGGCGCGACGCTCGACATCGCCAGCCAGATCGTGATCGGGGAAGGCAACGTTGGCAGCAACGTGCTGGACATCGTGAACGCAATGGGCGGGACGATCGAGGCCGACGCTGGCGTTCTGACGATCGACCCGGTTGGCACCAGTGTCAATGTTTTCAGTAACGACGGCACGCTTCGAGCCAGCGGTGGCGGCAAACTTGATTCGGTGCATTCACTGGTTAACAATGGCACGATCGACACCGATGCCGGAAGCGAAGTCGAAGCCCTATCGCTTGTAAGCAATGCGGGCAGTCTGCTTACGGGAAATGGCTTCATCGATGTTGAAAACGGATCCATCGTCGTCAATGGAGTCGTGGCTCCCGGCAGTTCTGCAGGAAACCTGACGCTGATGGACGACACGATTTTCGGATCGACGGCTGTGTTGGAAACGGAACTCGAAAGCAATTCTCTCTTCGACTTGCTGTCGGTTCAGGGCGAGCTTTTGCTCGACGGAGCCCTCGCGGTGGATTTGCTGGTCGGGTTCAATCCACTGATGACGGATACGTTTGCGATCGCAACGGCCACCGACGGAATCATGGGCGAGTTTGCGAACGTCGCCGACGGAGGCATGTTGCTGACCACGGGCGGCGAAGGCTCGTTTATGGTGAGCTACACGTCGAGCTCAGTCGTGCTTTCGAACTTCAGCCCCAGCGCGGTTCCAGAGCCAAGTGCGGCTTTGTGTTTGGTCGGACTTGGTTTGGGTGTCGTCGTTCGACGCAGAAGAAAAGCTTAACCACTGCTGCCTTCGGGCACCGGATGGATGGGACGCAGACGGCCAGCGATTTGTTGGCCGTCTGTTTTTTTGTCCGCCTAGAATTCGTCCAACAGCTCTTTGATGGCGTTGACTTCGGATCGTCGATCAAAAGTAAACGCTACCGCGGATTTCCAGTCCAGACCGATGAATTCCGCCAGCTTTCGAGCCAACACCAAATCAGATACGCCACGATATTGGTTGGTCAGTTTTCCGTCTTCGCCGTAGATCGTATTCGCGTCGGAGTCAAAACCGGACTCATAGTTCTCGCACAGTTCTTCGATCCACGCATCGGGCACACCGGAAGCGCGGCAGGTCGCCTCGGACCAAATTTCGTCGCCCTGGCATTTGAGCAATAACATTTGTGCGGTGACTGAGTCGAACATGTTGGCTTTCCTGAAATCGTCGGCTCAATTGGAGCCTGAATCGATCGCTCCCGCCAGTCGACACTTCATTTCGCGGGCTGGGCTTCCTACAAATCCAGCAGATACCAACAGTCGCAACTGCAATGGCCGGTGTTTCCCATCGCCCGTTTCAAAGGCTTAAACCCGAAGCGTTCGTAAAGCAATTTCGCCGCCTCCATCCGGTCCAGCGTTTCCAAATAGCACTTTCGGTAACCACGTCGCCGAGCCTCGTCCAACAGCAAACGCAACAGCTTACTGCCCAAACCGCAGCCGCGAGCCTCAGGCATAAAGAACATTTTGCGTAGCTCGCAAACATCCCCATCGCCGCCCTGCAACGGCCCGATGCCCGCACCGCCGACAACCTTTTCATCTTTAACGACGACATAGTAGCACGTCCCCTGGCCGCGGTAGCTGCCGAACATTGTGTCGACTTCGGCGTCGTTGATCGAGTAACCCTCTCCCACCGCACCGAACTCCGTCATCACGCTGCGGATGACTCGGGCGATCTGTGGGTTGTCCGCTTTCTTGATTTTGCGAATCGGAAACTCGGACTGAATGCGACTGGTCCGAAGCGCGTTGCTATACAGCTTCAAGCCTTCGATAACCGTCGCCTGCTCTTCGCTGGAAAGCAAGTCGATGGCCGACTCAACCTGAACGTCGGCCAGATCGATCACCTGTGCCAGTGCCTTCTTGCCTTTCGCAGTCAAGCTAAAACTTTTCTGCCTGCTGTCCGTCGGAGAAGTCCGCGATTTCAACACCCCCTTCTGCACCAGCTGTTTGACGGTGCGACTGGTGTTCGATTTGTCCAGCAACAACACTTCGGCCAACTGCATCAGGCCCATCGATCCGCGCGACGAAAGCTCAAACATGACGTGGCACTGAGTCAGCGTGTATCCGGTGCCAAGGTACACGCCCTTGATCACATCCAGCTCACGGGCAAACTGTCGCGAGTGCTTGCGGATCTCGTTAATGGTCTTCTTGATCTCGGAACGACTCATAAGTTCAAACGACAGTCTTTTCGCCAGAGGATTTGCAGCACGACTTTCCGGTTCCAAGGAAAATGGAAAACGGAATCCACCACGCGGCGACAATGAAGTAGTTCACGGTCTGCCTGAGATCAGCATCCGCGATCCACCACCGCATTGACAGCATCAGCCCTGCACAGAAAAGAGAGAGCGGAATGATACAAAAGAAGGATCGCCGAAGTAACATGATTCGTCCAAATCATAAAAAACCATGGGTTTCTACTTCCCGAAGGATAGCACGCCGCCCTTTGTTGTCAATGACAACTATTTTTCAATATTCGTGCCAACATTCAAACTTGCACGGCGAAAGTGGTGTAAGAATGCAGAACAGTATCTGCGAAAGCAATTCCGATCGGAGACGAACAATGAAACGATACGCTCTATCAACGGTGGCCATAGTCTGCCTGTTGGCCGCAAATTTGATGGCACAGGACGCAACGACGACGACGTGGTCTGGAACACTCGATGCCAACGGGACGGAGCTTCGTCTGGAATTCGACGTCACCGAAGGTGGCGAAAAACCGACGGCGAAACTTCGCAGCCTTGATCAGAACAATGCGATGTTTGATGCGAAGTTTGAACAATCCGGCGATTCGTTTTCTTTCGCGATTATGCAGCTCGGCGCCAAGTTCGACGGCAAACTTGATGAAGCGAAGGAAACGATCTCGGGCACGTTCGAACAGGCCGGGCAGAAGTTTCCTTTAACGTTGACCAAAGGCGAAACCAATGCTGCCGTGGTTGAAACGCTGAAGGAAGCGTGGGTCGGCAAGCTGAACATGGGCATCATGAATCCTGTGATGCAGTTCCGAGTCATGGAAAGTTCTGCAGACGATCCGAAATGTTACTTTGACAGCATCACCGAGGGCGCGACCGGATTCGCGGGAACGTGGAAGATCGCGGACGGCAAAATCTCATTTAAAATCCCGCCGATCAAGCTGACGTACGAAGGCGAACTGAACGAGGCCGGCGATGAAGCGACCGGGGTCTGGAATCAGGGCGGACGCGAACTGCCGATGACGATTAAACGTCAGCCGACGGAATACGACAGCGAAAACGTTTGGGAGAATCGACCGCAGCGACCGAAGGGGCCGTTTCCGTACAACACGAAAATTGTCAAGTTTGAAAACGAGCAGCACAATCTGACTCTCGCTGGAACGCTAACCATTCCCAAAACGCCTGGCAAACATCCGGCCGTGATTCTGATCAGCGGATCGGGCCCGCAGGATCGCGACGAGACCTTGATGGAGCACAAACCGTTTCTGGTTTTGGCGGACTACCTTTCCCGGCGCGGAATCGCCGTGTTGCGTTACGACGATCGCGGGTTTGGAAGTTCGACGGGTAAGTTCAAAGGTGCCACGACGCAGGACTTTGCGACCGATGCTTCGGCGGCAGTCGATTTCCTCAAGGCTCATGATCGCATCGATGCGAATCAAATTGGCCTGGCGGGACACAGTGAAGGCGGCTTGATCGCGCCCATCGTTTGCGAGTTGCGTGACGATGTTGCGTTCGTCGTCTTGATGGCCGCGACCGGTGTCGACGGGAAAACGATCATCAACTCACAAACCGAGGCGATGCTGCGTGTCGAAATGACGGAACCGGAGCAGCAGGCTGAGATGGAGATTGGCATTGAGCTGAATCGCATCCTGGTTGCGCGGGCGGTCGAAGGCACGTTGGACTATGAGGATCCTGAACTGAAAGAGCAAGTTGACGCATTGCTCGACAGGTTGCCTGAGGAAGAAAGCAAACTGGCGAAAGAGGTGATTGGTTCGACCATCGAGTCTGCCAAGAAGCGGCTTGCGGGTAAATGGATGAAGAACTTCATTGAGTACGATCCACGCCCGGCGCTTGCAAAGATCAAGTGCCCGGTCCTGGCCATCATTGGGTCAAAGGATCTCCAGGTGTTACCCGATCTGAATATGCCTGAGATTGAAAAGGCACTTCGCGAGGGCGGCAATGATAATTTTAAAATGGTGACAATCGAGGGCCTTAATCATCTGTTTCAAAAGTGTGAGACGGGTTCGATGAACGAGTACATCACGATTCAGGAAACCTGGAACCCGGAGGCGTTGAAACAAATCGGCGATTGGATTGAGTCGCACGTGACGCTGGTCGAGTAGGGCAGGGCGGCTGTCTTCGAGATCGCGAAAGCGTGTTGAATCGACAGCCTGGGCAATGCGGTCCGCGTCCAATCGCGGGCCCTTTGCAATTTGACAGGCCACCCCAATTCTCATTCGTGCCGCTTCGTGCGATTCGTGGATGTCCAAGCCCTTGGGTGGGACAGGCTTCCAGCCTGTCATTGCATCCAATTCGCGCCCCATTCACGTGCAGAACAATTGCGCAATCTTTAAAGCCACAGATGCACACAGATAGGCACAGATCCAGTGCAACCGATGCCTCACGCAAAGGGGCAGAGGCGCAAAGCACATGCGGCCACGACGTCACCCGCCTCAACCCGTGGCTTCCCCCGCCACCCAACTCTCATTCGTGCCGATTCGTGTGATTCGTGGACGTCCTTGGTGGGATAGGCTTTCAGCCTGTCATTGCATCCAATTCGCGTCCCATTCGCGTCATTCGCGGGCCAACCACTCCCGCCGTTCGACCCCCACAGATCCATACACCTCACCAGTGTCAATCTGTGCCATCCGTGGCTCCTATCTTCATTCGTGCCGATTCGTGTGATTCGTGGACGTCCAAGCCCTTGGTGGGATAGGCTTCCAGCCTGTCATTGCATTCAATTCGCGTCCCATTCGCGTCATTCGCGGGCCAACCACTCCCGCAGTTCAGCCCCACAGATCCATACACCTCATCTATGTCCATCTGGCTTCTCCCATCACCACAACCCTCCTCCATTCATCTCCTTCACGACTGCATTGCAAACTCTGGCAGCTTGAGCATTTTGCAGGCACAACGAGGGGTAACATCCGTGGTCCAGTAGGACATTTCGAAAATCACAGCAACGTCGGCTGAAGTAAGGCCTAAACCTTGTGACGAAATCGCTTCGTCGTGAGTTTTACCCGCTTCGTCGTGAGTTTTAGTGGCTTCGTCGTGAGTTTTAGTCGTGTCGTCGTGAGTTTAAGCCGCTTCGTCGTGAGTTTACGCGGCTGTGTACTTGATCGAAGATTTAAAACTCCCGACGAAGCCGTTTCATCGCGAGCTAATTCGGCGTTGTCGTATCACGAAGCCGTTCGGTTAAGGAACATAGCGACTCTATACCGACAAGATAAAGCTTCGTAGTGGCGCAAAGTTCGTTTGTCGTACGACAGCTTTGCTTCGCACTGGATACATACGACCTGGTTGATCAGGAAATTTGATCGACCGGACTCATTGGGAGTCAGGCTGCGAATTCGAACAAGCTCAACGAAGCATTCAGCGGCTCCGGCCTTGTGTCCGTCGGCTTCAATCTGCATCGCCAGGAGCGGAACGCAACTTGCCCTCGTCTCGGTTCCCGGCAAATCGTCGGCGATGCTGACAACCACGCTTCTCAAGGGCAACCCCGCGCGCTGGCAATTGCTTGAGCTATACCTGCCCCACTCACTGTTACATCAACCAATCCAGTGGGCTTTTCGCGATCACCCCCGGTGTGTTTGGAACGTGCGTTACCTGGCCAGGGAAACCTTCTGAATCAGTCTCTCGCAGGAATTTTGGCTCACAGACAACTCCACCGCCAAGTTGCATTTAACGGCTTATAAAGTTCGCTTCGCCGGTCTATCTCCAAGTCATTGCAGGCATACGGAGTCGGAGATAAAATCGAAATGTGTTGGAGATAAAACCTCCAATCCAATATTATCTGCTACTGAGTAGCAGTTAACCTTATTGTTATGTGCCTCTAATCTCTCGCCACACGTACTAACCCAGTTTGCACAATCATTCACACCAATAGATACACAGCATGGCTAAGAGGGTGTTTTAAAATTATTTTTCCAGCCTGTTTAGCATGAATTGAATCATTGCGATTCGTATGACAGTTTCGCTGTTTTGAGTCAGTCTTTCATAGTCCTTTGAGAGCCTTCTGAATTTTCCAAGCCATGCGAAAGTCCGTTCAACGATCCATCGCTTGGGTAAGACAACGAACCCTTCGGCTTCGACCGGACGCTTAACGGTTTGCAAGATGACACGATACCATTGCTTCAGGAACTCCGGCAAATCAGCCCGCCCGTAAATCGAGTCCGCGAAGATGACTCGAAGCCGACGAAACTTCTGTCTGATGTTTTCAAGAACAAGATGTGCACCTTCGTAGTCTTGTAGATCGGCCGAGTGGACAACAACGACCATCACAAGCCCCAACGTATCCACCAGGATGTGACGCTTTCGTCCGGTAATTCGTTTCGCCGCGTCATACCCGCGTAATTCTCCTCCTTCAGCACTGCGAATGCTTTGCGAATCAATGATGGCTGCTGTTGGCGTTGGCTTCCTGCCTTCTTTGCGGCGTACCTTTTCGCGAAGACGATCGTGAATGCGTTGCCATGTCCCATCAATACGCCAAGCTCGATAAACTCCATAAACCGTGTTCCAATTCGGAAAGCAGTCCGGAAGCAACCGCCACTGGCAGCCCGTTCGACACCAATACAATATCGCATCGACAATTTGACGCCGATCGATTCGTTTGCGGCCGCGAAGTTTTGCTGGCGGAATCAGACGACGAAGCAATCGCCATTGATCATCACTGAGACTGCTGGGATACTCAATACTCATCGCTACGGCTCCTTCCGTTTACGGTTTAAATGCAAACGGGGCTGTAGCGATTTTTTCAACTCAGAGCAATTTCAAAACACCTTCTAAGAAACGAACACCAAAGAAACCAACAAAGAAAAAGGCAACTGCGCACACTGCACCGCCGAAATTCCCGTACACCAAGGTTCCTAATGCCTTGCGAAAATTCCTCAAGCAGGTTCCTGAGCGCCCTAAGCCACCCAAGGTAAACAATGACCTTCTCGCTGCGTGGGAACTGGGAGGCAGTAACTCGAATTCGATTATTCGAGTGTTGAAGGAAATCGGCTTGCTCGATTCCTCAAACCAACCAACTGAAATATACGATGCCTTCATGCAGCCCAATGTTGGCCCAGCAGTACTCGGCGAGCAGGTCAAAACAACCTACGCAAAGTTTTTTGCATCGACTCATGAACCATACAATGACGATGTCGAGTTAAAGCGTCTTTTCAATATCCATTCTGGCGGCAGCGATAGCACCCTTAGAGATCAAATCCATACATTCAAAGTGCTTTGTGAATTTGCAACTTTTGATGGTGTTCCTTCAACGGAATCCGATTCTGGTCAACCCGCCGTGGCAGAACTGAATGCTCAATCGAGAACAGCCAACAACTCTTCAGCGACGTCCACGGCAGCAATGCACATTGATCTGCACATACACCTACCAGAAAACAAAACAACAAGGGAATACGAGGCAATCATTCAAGACATCGCACGGTACATATATCGTCACGAGGACCTGCGTGATGGACAATAATTGGATCGAACAGCAGGCCGAGTTTTGTGCTGGATTAACGGAAATTCGAAGCCGCTATCCACCTCACAGTGATAATCAATCCGGTGTTGATGCCGAATCAATTGTCTCGGCGCTAAATCAATTCCAAATATGCGTTCGATATCTGAACACTCGTAGATCAGCGGGCGCAATTTTGAACTTGAATTCCGAGGCAGACGTACAGGACGCTGTTTACCTGATGTTGCGCCCTTGGATTCATGATCTGATTTCCGAGAGCCCAACCGACCGGATCGCTAACCGCTACACAATCAAAGACTTTATTTCTAGACAGGCACGAACTGTAATTGAGATTAAGTATGTTCGGGACGCCAGTCACGGCCGTCATATCTCAAAAGAAATGCACGACGATATAGAAACGTATCGCCACCACCCACATTGCCGGACGATTATTTTCTTTGTTTACGATCCTGAATCGCTCATTCCTGACAACGAGACCTTGCGGACGCAAATTGAGGAGCCGAGGAGCTATGGAGGGCAGCCGTTGCGATGCATACTTATCGTCAAACCTTAGACTGATGCCACGACGGCACACAACAATGTGATGCACACGAAGACATATCTGAGGCATCGTGTCAAGTCTCGGGGGGGGAGTTTTGAACGTTTTGTTCGAATCGATTGTTGACGGTTTCTCCCCTGTCATGCCTTGGACCGCGAGAAAAGGTACCGACCGCGAGAAAAGGTACCGCGCGACCGCGAGAAAAGGTACCGCGGACCTTACATGGGACCGCGCGGACCCTACATGGGACCCTGCAGTCTGGATCACAAAGCGTTGAACCGAAGCGTCCATTTCGTTAGGGTTGGTTGGTCGTCGGATGTCCGCTTCGCTACCATTGTATCCGACTCCAATTTTCACGAATTCAAACCTTTTCGACGCCTCGGTAAACGCAGACGTTATCTGCCTTAAACATGTTCAACATCGACGCCGAGTTCATCGAGAAGCTTAAGGACGACGACTACGACCTGTGGACGATTTCCCAGTGGAAGAACTGGCTTCAATTGATGTCACAAATGCGGGACACAAAGAACCGCATTAACGATGCTTTTAGCGATGTGAGACTTGGCGATGGCATTGGCATCTACGAAGCGAATGGATTGGACGACTACGCCGACGACACTGAACTCACTCGCCTACGTCAACTCGACGAGCGAAATGATTGGCGAAAACTTGATCTTGACTTGTTGAACAGCTATTACTCCACGCCTTCGTTTTTTGACGCTCATGGGTTCGTTTTCCACCTCCCTGCGTTCCTGCTCGCCGAACTAAATGACAAGCACGATTTCGGATTCATTGACCGAATCATTGAAAAACGTCCGCCACGAAACTGCTGGATAGATTTGTTAACACCACAACAGGCAAATGCGCTTGTGATCGTGTTGTCATTGGTCAGACAACATCCTGACTACTACAATGACGCGAAGAAGTTCGACCACGCAATCGAACGATTCGCCGGGATTGCACACGCAAACGGCAGATAACAAAGGGTTGCACACGGTACCGCGGGCCGCGCGGTCTTCAATGTTTTGTCGTTCGCCGCGGCCCGGTGAACCCGGTCGTTATCCGCCTTTGGTTGGATTGCGCGGACGACACGATCGAACGCGCCCAATCAGTGCCCGCGATAATGAAACCACACGGACGCATAAATCATGATCCGATTCCGAATTTCAACTCTGCTCTGGGTTACTGCGCTAGCTTGCACTGTCCTGTTCTTTGCTTCTCGTGAGGCAAAGCGGAATCGCAAAATCCAAGAGCTAACAGAACAGATTGAGCTTCAAGGACGCAAGAAAATCTCCTTTCCAAACTATGCGGATATTGACGTCCATGTGCCGGAATCAGCAGATGGTTCGATAATCATTAGTGGCTCGCGAATCATCCCGTAGCGTGCCTGGGACATGCTCGACTTAGATAAATTGAGTCGCTAGAATATCGGAAACGAGTCACTGGACGAGTTGGATAACAAGGCGTTGAACCGATGCGTCCACAGCGTCAGGGTTAGCCGGTCGTCGGATGGTCGTTCCTCCCATTGTATCCGTCTCCATTTTCACGAATTCAAACCTATTCGACACATCGGTTAACGCGGGCGTTATCCAGTGTGAGGAGATGTGGCTAATTCGAATGCATAATTGGCGTTTTCAATGGACTATTTCGACCCAGCTGGTTGTCCTTGCCTGTCTTGCAGTCGCAATGGTTTTTCACTCATGGCACAGGCAACAGGCGGTCAGGATGCACGCTGCTGAAATTTCATCATTGAACGAGTCTGTACTGCCTCTACTCAGGCACTACGTCGCTGACAGGTTTGATTGCGAACTTGGGAACACTGTGGAAGACGCGCCGCTTTCTATCCGCAATCTGGTTCTCAGTGATAAAACTGTCAGACATATCTATGAGTTCATGACAACACGTGGACGCGGTTACTGTTTGGCAGCTTTTGACACCGTCACGCCTGAATACCTGGATTATGTTTACACCCAGACTGACTGGCCATTTGTGGAAAACAGCCTGTTCATCTTCGGGCATGATGGATCCGGCGGCACTTTTGTGCTAAATCTCAATGACCGGAGAGTCTACCACATTGACGTTGCATGGGGCCAAAATGGCTGGATAGATGCCGTCATTAACTCTTGGGACACATTCAACCGTTTTGCCCAATACATTCAATCCCAGATTCGGGCGCAATGGAATGAGGAACCTATCCAAATTGCCAATCCGTCGTCTGGATAGCAAAACGTTGATCCGAAGCGGAGATGGCTTCGCGGTTGGCCAGTCGCCGGATGATCGCAGGCTCCCATTTTATCCGACTCCAGTTTCACTAATTTACATTTCACGGCCCGCTCGGTTAACACTGACGTTGTCCTGCTTGGATTGCGTGACAGTTAATCGTATCAGAGTATTTTTGCAGAACGGAAACCGCTTTCCATGTGGATGCATGCAACCTGTTTACTTGAGTTCGACGTTCCGGTTCCAACTCCATTCCTGTTCATGCTGCGACCGCGCAGCGGGTCGCAGCAGTGGATCGGCCGCGAACAGTACGTTCTGACGCCCAGTACACCGGCGGTCGAATTCACCGACCCGTTTGGCAATCTTTGTCAGCGGTTGGTCGCGCCAGCCGGAAGATTCTCCGTCCACACGTCGGTCGATGTCGACGCCGCCGAAGACTCCGATACTGACCCTGGGGCTCACTTTGTTGAGGTGAAGCAGTTGCCTGACGACACGCTTCCGTTTCTGCTGCCAAGCCGGTACTGCGAATCGGATCGGTTCAGCGAGATGGCGGCTTCCATCGCCACGGGTTGTGCCCCTGGGTACGACCAATGCACTGCAATCGTCGACTACATTCGCCGAACGACACAATACGCACCCGGGGCGGGACAGCAGATTATCAGTGCGTGCGAGGTCAATGAGAGGCGTCATGCTGTTTGCCGAGATCTGGCGCATTTAGGCATTGCGTGTTGTCGTGCGCTTTCGATTCCGGCGCGCATGGTCGTGGGGTATTTCGAGAAGCTGCAACCGATGGATTTGCATGCGTGGTTCGAGGCCTACGTCGGAGGGCGGTGGTACACGTTTGACCCAACACAAGACGACCTGCAAGGAGGACGTGTGGCGATCGCCTACGGTCGGGATGCGGCTGATGTCGCAATCTACACGCAGTTCGGCGACCCTGTGACGATACTTCGCATGGACGTCACAGTCGAGCGAATGGCTGCACCTTCTTACTGAGAATGCGGGCCTCGAATCGGCGACTAGACAATGCACCTGAGCGCGAATCGGGGGGGGGCGCAATGAGATCATCGTCCGCTATGCCGCCGGGTGTTTGTGACCGCCCCTCGCAAACTGCAATTGTCAACCCGCTAATCGGGGTGATCCAATCGAAATCCGACTTGGTTTCCCAAACTTCTTTGGTTTGTCGGATAACAATTTGATGAATTGGCCTTCCATCGGCCATTTAGGCGGGTAGGCTTATAAGGCAGATCCGCGGGCAGCACCGCGGCGATACATTAAACTCCATGGGTTGGGTCATGAAAAAAGTTGCACGTTACAAGAATTTGTCCGCACCAACAGTCGTCTGTCTTGGCATCCTTAGCGATTACCCTGATGGAATGACATTGGACGACGCTGTTGCTGGATACGAAGGGATGAATCTGGAATGCGAACGTCGGGCTGTCTGCACGTACCTTCATCGCGTCAAGCAACTCGGGTTTATCGAGACTAAAGGCGTAAATGCGAGCACGACCTACCACATGACCAAGGCCGGCAAAACCGAACTGGAATGGTGGCGAGCTCTGGTCGGATAGTCAGAATGATGCTGGGGCATGCCATGATGGAAATGGCATGCCTCACGCACTGCTGTCGGGATAACAAATCGTTGAGCCGAAGCGGAGATGCCTTTGCGTCTGGCCAGTCGCCGGATGGCCGCAGGCTCTCATTGCATTCGTCTCCATTTTCACCAATTCACATTTTCAAGTCCGCTCGGTTAACGCGGGCGTTATCTGTTCAGGAGGATTACACTTCAAGAATCCGATTTATGTAATGGCTGAGACAGCAAGACTGAGACTCGAAAAGTACAGTTCAAGCCAGCAGTGTGGTACTCGGAACGAGACGCTTCTGACAGACTTGGCTTGCGACGTAAACTTTGCTGCAGCCTCCAACGCACTTCATGAGCGGACCGTTGAATCAAACGTCGAGGTGTTACCTGTGATGGACGGTGATGCAATCATCCGAAGTGTTGAGATCAAACTCGACAAACAGCTGGATATCTATTTTGAACTATCCTTCCTGGCTCCAAAGTATTTCGTATCACCTGCATTCTTTCGAGTAATACTTGATGAACGCAACGCAAGAACTGGTGCAGCAACGTACGGATGTGGCAGATTGGATCAGAACGGCAAGTTCTGTATTTCAGACTCGCGGGACCTCTTTTTGCCCGCTGCCGATTCGCAGTGGGCAGTGCTTCTGACGTGTAGATTTGGACGCACAACCCTCGACCAATGGCTGCCCAAACCTGAGTAGGTCGCAGATAACAATGTGATGCACGCGAAACCGGACTTGCGCGTGGTTTTCAATGTTTAGATCAATCGTTCCGGCTTGGTGATCACTGACGTATTCTGCTCTGAGCAATTTCCACATGAACACGCCAATCACACAGAAAATGGCACTCATCCTGTCGCTCGTTGTTGCGACGTGTTTAGCGCCACCTGCTTTAGTCGCTCAAACCGGTGCGCAGGCGCACGAAGAGCCCACTCCGGAAATCAGTTGGAATACCGACGCAAATGGAAAACACTATGTGACAACGCTGAAGATTTCTCGGCTCGTCGCAACTCCAAACTGGACTGACAGTGACGAACACCCGCCGCTGTCACCACGAAAAGCACTTGCCGCAGCCCGCAAGGTGATTGATGAGCTCGAGCCATATGGGAAAGACGCGCAACTCAATTCCCCAACCTTGAAACTACGAGACGACAGCTCCGGGCACTGGTTCTGGGTTGTCTATTTTAGTCCAAATGATTTTCGTCGGTTTCAGTCAACATTCCCGGTTGTGGTTCTGATGGACGGATCAACCGTCCAACCTGCTCGTGGTTACAAGAAGGGATTCGGGGGCGGAGTTCAACCAAAGCTTGAGCAAAGTAAAGGTGCCAGAGCAAAGTGAAGGTACCAGGGCGAAATTGGTTGTCCTGACAAACAAGATTCGCGTCCATTGGCGTGCATTCGCGGTTGAAACACTAAACGAACCACCCGGCGCGAGTCTCCACTGACCGCAGCGGAGTTGTGGTTTACGAATCCGCTTGAATGATGTCCTAGTCTATCAGGGGACGGAAATGCAGCGAAGGACTGCGGACGTTCCCTCGCCACAGAGATCACAAAGGGCACAGAGAAAACTGAGTTGGCCCGATCGTGAGACAGCGGGCGGATGGATCTTTGACAGTCCGAGTACTGAGTCCCAGATCAAACGAGGTATTGGAACAGAAACTTGCTTACGCGGTGCATAAACTTGGCGCCCAATTATTGATTCGGCGAGGAAGAAACACGGGCTCGGTGTTCTCGGTGCCCTCGGTGGCAAAAACGCCAAACGCGTTGCTGGAACTTGCTTACGCGGTGCATAAACTTGCCGACTGTAGAGATGGTAGCCGACATGTGGCGATGGGATCCGACGCGTGAAGATGTATCCGTAGACGATCAAGTTGGAAGGACGACAGCCACGACGTAGCGCGATCACAGGCTGGAAGCCTATGCCACCGACAGGTACGAAAAAAGCCCGGCGAACGAAACCGCCGGGCTTTTGGTTTTGCTGAAAGGTGGCGACCCGAAGTCCTGAGACCGCGGACGCGGAAAGATCACTTGCTTCCCGCAGGCTCCGCCTCAGCTTCCGCTTTCACTTCGGTTTTCTGTTCCGCTTCGGATTCCGATTCGGACTTCTTCTCGAAATCACCCGCCGTTACGACAACCATTTTCTCTGGGGTAATCAACGCCTTGATCGCCGCCTCGACTTGCTCCTCAGTCAACGCTTCGATGGCTTCGTCGCCTTGCTGAGCAAACTCCATCGTGCGACCAAGCTCAAGGTTCTCTCGCAAGGTTTGGGCCAACGCGTTGTCGTTCGCACGACGACCTTTGCGCGTCCGCAAGAAACTCTTGCGAGCCTTTCTCATCTCCTTCGACTCAACGCCGCTTTCGATGATCCGGTTGATCTCTTCGGCAATCGTCGAAACGACTTTCTCTGAGTTGTCCGGATTGGAAATCGCAAACACGATGAAAGCACCGCTTTTGTCTTGCGAACCAGCCACAAACTGCGAACCAACGCCGTAGCTCAAGCCTTCCTTTTTCCGAACACGGTCAGCCAGTCGCGAAGACAGTGGGCCACCGCCGAGAATGTAATTGCCGATCAGCATCGCTTCGTAATTCTCGTCCTGATCATCGACCGCCAAAGGAAGTGCTCCGATGTAGAGCGCGTTCTTTTTGTCCGGCGTGTTGATCGTAATCCGTTGACCTTCAACATTTGGGGCAGGCGTTGCAATCCGCTCGTAAGCTTCCTGCGTGCTCCAGTCGGTGAAGATTGCGGCCAGTTTTTCCTGGACCACATCAGAATCGAATTGCCCAACAACGCCGATTTCGACATTCTGGCCGCCCACGAATTGCTCGTAGAACGCACGGACGCCTTCGACTTTGACGTTCTTCATCGCTTCAATCGATTCCTCGATCGTTTTCTCATAGCGAACGTCGTCCGCTGGATACGGAGACATGGCTCGTTGCATCGCGTTGACACCCAGAGCCTGCGGATCAGAAAGCGTGCTTTCCAAAGCCGTCAGTCCCTCGTTGCGAAGGACTTCCATCTCGTCAGCGTCGAGTGCCGGTTCCTGCAGGACTTCTTTGAGCAAGTCCAGAGCTTCGCCTACCCGTTCGGCCTTCGTCTCAACCGAAAACGAAAGTTGACCGGTGTCGCCACTGACGTTCAGCGACGTTTCGATCTCGTCCAGCTTGTCCTGGTATTCCTGGAACGAAAGCTGTTTGGTTCCGCGGCCCATCAGACGTCCGAGGATTCGATTGTGAGTCACGTGACCTTTGAGCGAATCTTCGGTTCCGAAGTGCATGGTCCCTGAAAGGACAACGCGTCCGCCACGAACTTTTTTCGGCAGCATCGCGACTTGCACGCCGTCCGCGATTTTGACAATCTCGGTTCGCGCGTCGATGTTGGCCGGAGTCGGATCGAAAGCTTCACCTTTGGCCATCGCCTTGCGGCCTTTGTAGCCTTCCAGCTTTTTCGCAATGTCGACTCGCTCAGGAATCGTCGTACGATCCGGATCCTTGGTCGGAATGAACAGACCAACGGTACGGTTGTCGGTTTTCAGGTAGGCTTTGGCAGCCGCTTTGACATCCGCGAGAGTAACTTTCTCAAGTCGATCGCGATGCAGGAAATACATCCGCCAGTCGCCGTAAGATCGCCATTCGCTCAACTCGATCGCGAAACTTTCCGAGTTCGCAAACTGACGCTCGCGACGTTTTTCGATTCCGCGAAGCGCACGTTGGACGTCGGCTTCTGTAATGTCGTCAGCAGCATTCTGAACCGTTTCCAGCATGACGGTTTTGGCTTTCTCCAGATCCTTGTCCTTGGAAACCTCTGCGAAAACGTAGAACAATCCGGGATCATGAGTCTTGAACGCCATCGTTGACGCACTAGTCGCCAGTTCGGTCTTGACCAGTTTCTTGTACAGCGGCCCGGAAGGTTCGTCGCCAAGAATGTTGACCAACACTTCAACCGCGGCATAGTCGTCGCTTGATGCAGCAGGCACGTGATAGGCAGCGCCCGCCATTTGAACGTCGCCGTTCCGCTTCAGCACGACCAACCGTTCGCCGTCCTGAACAGGCTCCTCGGTGTAAGTTTTCGGCAGTTTGCGATCGGGAATTTTCAGCGAACCAAAGTACTTCTCGACCAACTCAAGCGCTTTGTCCTGATCGAACTTTCCGGCAATCACCAGCATCAGATTGTCGGGCTGGTAAAACTTGCGATAAAACTCACGCAAGTTGCTGATTGGAACACGCTCGATGTCACTGCGGTTTCCGATTGTGGATTTGCCGTAGTTGTGCCACTCAAAAGCATTCGCTGCGATACGCTGCATCAAGATTCGTTGCGGGCTGTTTTCGCCACGCTCAAACTCGTTGCGAACGATCGTCATTTCAGCAGCAAGGTGTTCGGCCAAAATCGTGCTGTTGAGCAAACGGTCGGACTCCATATCGAGAGCGAACTCAAGGTTCTCTTCGGACGCCGGAAGCGTTTCGTAGTAGTTGGTTCGATCGAGCCACGTCGTGCCGTTCATGTTCAACACGCCTTTTTCCTTCAGCCACTTGGGCGTGTCAGGATATTTTTCGGTGCCGCGAAACAGCATGTGCTCAAGCAGGTGAGCCATCCCGGTTTCGCCGTAGCCTTCGTGGCGAGAGCCAACCATCAGCGTCATGTTGACAGTAAATTGCGGCTTCGAGTCATCGGGGAACAGCAGCAACTGGATACCGTTGTCCAGTTTGTATTCCGTGATCCCTTCGATCTCGGTGACTTTTTTGGGCAACTGCGCCGTAGCCGATTGCAGTGCGAACACTGACAGCGCCAACAGCGTGGTCCCGATGTAAAAAATGCGATTCACAAATATTCCTGTGTGGAGTAAAGATTTGACCAGATCAATAGTTACCTCAAATGATACCCATGGGTTTCATTCCTCACCATGGGCGCGTTTGGCATTGAATTCGTGATATAATCTCCGCCGATCGTTTCGACGATTTTCCACAAATTGTCCACCGCAAAACTATCCACCAACAAAGGTCGTTTCGTGCAACGCAGAACATTTCTCAAACAGGCAGCCGCTGGTTCGGCAATCGCATCTCTGGCACCTTACGTTCACGCCGCAGGGACCAATGCCCCTCCGAAAGTCGGCCTGATCGGTTCCGGCTGGTACGGAAAGTGCGACACGCTTCAATTGCTCAATATCGCGGATGTGGACGTCGTTTCGGTTTGCGACGTGGATTCCAAAATGGCAGCAGAGGCCGCTGAGCTGTTGGGGTCTCGGCAAAAATCAAAGAAAGTCCCGCGGATATTTGCGGACTATCGAAACCAACTCAAAGAGCTTGAGCACGACATCGTGATCATCGGCACGCCAGACCACTGGCACTCGCTGCCGATGATCGCCGCGGTCGAATCGGGTGCCGATGTTTACTGCCAAAAGCCGACGGGCTGCGATGTTTTGGAAAGCAAAGCGATGCTCGACGCGGCACGGAAACACAATCGCGTGGTGCAGATCGGGACGCAGCGTCGAAGCACGCCGCACTTGATCGAAGCCAAACAGAAAGTCGTCGATGCCGGATTGCTCGGCGATGTGGCTCACGTGGAGGTCTGCTGCTACTACCACATGCGAAATCGAAAAACGATTGAACAGGCTCCCGACAAACCGGCTCCGGACCATCTGGATTGGGAAGCCTACACAGGACCTGCTCCGATGCGGCCTTACAATGACATCGTGCACCCCCGCGGCTGGCGAGCGTTCATGGAGTACGGAAACGGAATCGTGGGCGACATGTGCGTCCACATGCTGGATCTGACGCGTTGGATGTTGGACCTCGGTTGGCCGTCGCGAATCAGCAGCGCGGGCGGCATTCTGGTCGACACCGAAGCCCGTGCCAACATTACGGATACGCAGACGGCAACCTTCCACTACGACGATCTGAACGTCGTGTGGACGCATCGTAGCTGGGGTCATTCTTCAAACAAAGAGTATCCTTGGGCGGCGATCATTTACGGCGACAAAGGCACGTTGAAGCTGGATGTGAACCGATACGAGTTCGAACCTCATCGCGGTGGCGAGAAGTTGACTTCGAAGGCTGTGATCGAACTTGACAAATATCCGACGGACAAAGAAGACAAAGCCAACTGGGCGTTGGAGTTGCACGTGGCGTCAGCGATCCGCGGCCATATGCAGGACTTTTTGAATTCGATTCAGGACCGCAGCAAACCGGTCGCGGATATCGAGCAAGGTCACATTTCGAGCGCGTCGTGCATTCTGGCCAACATTGCGATGGAAGTCGGCAAGACTTTGCATTGGGATCCGGTGACGCATCGAGTCACCAACAGCGACGCCGCGAACATGAAACTTGCTCGGGATTGGCGCGAGCCTTACGTTCACCCGGCCAGCTAGAAGCTTCGCAGACTCGGCGGTGGTACAGGCTTCCGGCCTGCGTTCGCTTTTCCACGACCGATCAGTCTGTCCAAAATCGAGGAGAGAAGAAATTGACCGATCGCCAACCGCCGCTCATTGTGTCACGCAATTTTGTGATCCCGGCCGGAACGCAGGTAGTGCTGCAAACAACAAAGGCCACTGGCTTGGAGCCGGACGCCGTGAAAAAGAAACCGGGCTCGGTGGGCGTGGTCACCAAATGCCCTCCGCACAACGACCAACCTTACACGATCCAGTTTGCCGACGGCTCGGTTGTCGAAGCGTCTTTTGACGAGCTTTCGCTGCGTCGACAGGAGATCGACAATTTGTTGCTTTCCAAAAACCATGAAACCTACCGTCCGTTCGTGATCTATCGCTGCCAGGTTGGTTCGAAAGCGTTTGGGCTTTCGAACGAATCATCTGACGACGATATCCGAGGCATCTTTTTGCCGCCCGCGGAACTGCATTGGTCGCTGTACGAGGTGCCGCAGCAGCTTGAGTTCAACGACGGGCAGCTTGATGAAGTGTTCTGGGAGCTGGAAAAGTTCTTGAGGTTGGCGTTGAAGGCGAACCCGAACATTCTCGAAACGCTGTGGACGCCGATGGTTTTGGAAGCCAGCCCTATCGCGATTCGGCTTCGCGAGATGCGAGAAGCGTTTCTCTCCAGACACATTTTCAAAACCTATTCGGGCTACGCATTGAGTCAGTTCCGCCGCATGCGAAACAGCTTTCAGAAAAACGGCACCTACAAATCCAAACATGCGATGCATCTCATTCGACTGCTTCACAGTGGCAGCGGCGCACTGAAAACTGGCGAAATCATGGTGGATGTTTCCGAATTTCGCAGCGAACTTTTGGCGATTCGCAATGGTCAGTACTCTTTTGAGCAGATTGAATCGATGGCCATCGAGCTGAACAAAACTTTCGCGGATGCGTTCGAGCATACGAAACTTCCTGAACAACCAAACTTCAAGACCGTTGACCAGTTTTTGATCGAAGCTCGTGAGTCAGCGATTTCCTCGAGACCAAAATGACACCAGAACACTGGAAACCATCTGTCGATTCGCTTGGGCATGATCCGCTGTTTGTGACTGTCAGTGGCGCACACATCTATGGCTTTCCTTCGCCAGACAGCGACGTCGATCTCCGCGGCAGTCACCTGCTGCCATTGCGGGACATGGTGCGGCTGGCGACACCGACAGAAACGATAGACCGTACAAGTATCGAAGACGGAGTCGAAGTCGATTTGGTCAGTCACGAGATTGGAAAATTTCTGAGACTGCTGATCAAGAACAATGGCTACGTTCTGGAGCAGATTTTTTCACCGCTGGTTGTCTGCGGGCAGGACTTTCTGGATCGACTCAAGCCAATTGCGGGGCGCTGCATCACACGATTTCACTTTCACCACTATCGGGGTTTCTACGGCACGCAACGAAAGCTGCTGGAGAAGGAGTCAGTCAAGAAAGCCAAATCGCTGCTCTACGCGTACCGGGTTTTGCTCACCGGCATTCACCTGATGGAAAGCGGACGAATCGAGACCGATATCCGTCGGCTTCACGAGAGTGCGGGACTGGATTTCATTCCTGATTTGATCGCAGCCAAGACGGAAGAGAAGGTTGGTTTGGCCAATCTGGATTGGCAGTTCCACGGGAGCCAGCTTGATTCGTTGGAGCAAAAACTGGAAGCATCATTTACGAATTCCAGTCTGCCGGAAACACGTGATGTCGAGGCCGTCGATGAATTGCTGATTGACCTGCGACTGAATCCGCAGTGAAGTCACCGCTGTCGTGACGGCAGCCTTCCGTGAGCGCGGGAAATTGTGTAAATTCGACCGTCATCGATTCGGGGCTGTAGCTCAGTTGGTTAGAGCAGGGGACTCATAATCCCTTTGTCGGGGGTTCGAGTCCCTCCAGCCCTACTTCTTTTCGCGACGTTTGCCATTGAGCAAATTTCTGGTCGCGACCTGCTCGTTTTTCCCTAGCGCAAAGGGCCGTTCGTCAATGTCGCTTGCGAAACGCGGTGGCGTCTTGGGCAGCAGATGCAATTCAGCAAGGATGGGAAACACTAATCGGCACTAATCAACACTAATACGAATAGCGAGGATGAAAAGAGAACGCAATTCTACCGCGGCGCGAGGCGTGTGACTGTTTCCAACCCGGCCCAAGTTCGCCAGGCGTTTCTATTCGAACATACCCGGGACGAAGAAAATTAGTGTCGATTGTTGCTGATTAGTGTTTTGGAATCATCACAGCTGAGCCGTTGTTGTCCGTCAATCTGTATCGACGCCAACCCGATAGTCGTATTCGAATTTTGTTGCCACGCTGTCAAACAAACCGCCTGAATCGTATTCAACGGTATAGGTAATTGTTGAAGCTGAAGTCGGGGCAAAATCGTCCGGCAAAGTCGCGTGCCACCTGTCGCCCATACAGAAGTCACCCATTTCTATTGTCGCCGTCTTGCCCTCACCATTATCCACATGCAGCATAGGCTTTTGTGGAGCTGAAGTCAGTTTCCCAATCTCTTTGTTCCAGTAAGGCAATTCCACGTAGCTCATCCTTTTGGAAACAGCAGGCTTGTAGCGAACTCTTTTCCACCAAGCTATGATCCGCAGATTTGGATTGGGCTTGTCAAGCTTCAGTTTAATGGGCCGCACTTTATCCATTGAATCTCGGCTTACTTCCATCGAAAAGATCGTCGTTTGCTGCGTATGGCTGTAAAAGGACACGCGCAGATAGCGGTCCTGAAAGTGCTTTTTCGGCAAGTACAGAGGCAAGCTTTCGACGCTGGCAGACATCGCGACGTAAGGGAATTCTCTGGATGTCCCAATCGTTCCTACCGAAATTCGCGTGTTGGGTTCGAGCTTATCCACGAGCGAACCTGTTATGTTCAACTCGAAGTTTTCCGTCTCGGCTTGCGCGACCACGTTTCTGGCCAAGCCGATGCAAAACAAGAGAACCAGAATTCTGACTACGAAATTGTTCATGACATTCCGCGAACCGAACAGCAACAATTACTAATTACCCAGCAAGAACGACAAATCTGAACATTGAAAGGCACAAGCTTTCACCCATCGTTGCCCCGCAATCCTCGAACAGTTCGTTAATGTGCAACTTTGTCTTGCACCCAGTTCCAGCCGACATAGAGAAATACACAAGAAATGGCAACTAGCCCAAGCGGTCCGCGTCTGCCCCGTATTTCAATGAACCCAGTCACTCCGAGAATGCCACCGACAAGGCCTACAAGACCGCCCATGATTGCGAATGCGCCAAGAACACGTTTCATTAATTATCAAACAATTAGAACTGGAAACAACAACTTTTCTGAGTATGAATTCAAGCTTGAAGAGGGACAAGGGAGTTCATCAAAAAATTAGTGTCGATTAGTGCCGATTAGTGTTTTGGAATCATCACAGCTGAGCCGTTGAAAACGGCCTACAACAAACAGAACCTGTCCAAAGAACTTGATCCACCCAGCTTGGTATTCGGTCATCCGGTTGAAACCCAGCACGATTGGGAACACTACTCGGAACAAATCTTCACCAATGCGCACAGCAGGGCGATCCATCGCTCCGTCCGCTTGGGAACGACGTTCCTGTTTTTTCTGTGGCACCTGCATTGTCACCCAACACCAACGCAGAGCGGCGATTGCCATCGAAACTGGCTTGTGGTATCACCGTCGAAACAGAGGCGTGAAGATTGATTCCAGTCTTTCTCCTTTCTGTTAACGGCCGCCGATAAATCGGCCGAACGACATAGAACTCTCAGGACCACCCATGCTTCGTCCACGAAAAAAGTACAACGTTTACGAATTGCAACAGCTCAAAGGCAAACGCTGCCTGACGCATATTCACGTCAAGTCACCTGAAGAAGCCGCTGCGGCGGAAGAAGCAGGCGTCGACCTGATGAGCTGTAGCTTTGATTCGCCAGAAGCGCAACTTCGATTCCCGCGTTTGGTTGAAGCCGCGCCGACAAGCTTCCTTTCCTGCGCGACGCCGCACGGAATGGCGACAGCAGACGAAGCGATCCGAATCGCGTTCGAAGCTCTGGAACTGGGAGCAAGTTCGGTTTACTGCTCGTCAAGCCCGAAGATCATCGAAGCGATGGCCGATGAAGGCATTCCCGTCGTGGGGCATCTCGGACTGGTGCCTCGGCATGTGACGTGGACCGGTTATCGGGCGATTGGCAAAAAACCTGCCGAGGCCAAGCGACTTTTTGAGCAGATGAAGGCACTGGAAAACGCTGGAGCCTATGCGGCAGAACTCGAAGTCGTGCCGCATCAGTTGGGGACTTATCTTTCACAGAACACGAACATGATTTTGATGTCGCTTGGATCAGGCAGCGGATGCGACACCCAGTTTCTGTTCTCCTGTGACATCCTTGGCGACTATGACGAGCGAATTCCCCGGCACGCCAAATCGTATCGCGACTTTGGCGCAGAAAATCGCCGTCTGCAACAGGAACGGATCGCCGCGTTCAGCGAGTACATCGCGGACGTTCAAAGCGGCTCATTTCCAACCGAGGCCAACACGATCAATTTGAAAGAAGAAGATTTTGAAGCCATCGTGAACGCGATCGAAAGCTAAACCTGCATCGCTGGGGAAGAAAGCGATATGCAACACGATCACGAAGCTTCAGCGACCAAACGAGTGAGCCAGTTCCTTGCGGCCGGCTCTCGTTCGCCCGTTGCGATTGAATTTCGACCTACCGGGTGACGTTTGCGATACGATCGAAATACTCCGTCGCTCGCTTGCCACGAGCATAGATCAAAGCCCAGATGAAAAACACGAGATACAGCAGTGCAAAACCGATCGCAATGGCCTGGCCGACATAGAACCCGGGCTTTGCAGCGTCGACGTTGCCGCCCATTTGAGCCACACTTGGGGCCAACAGCGTGTCTGAGTGAAACAACATCAGCCAAACGGTAATCAACAGCGAAACCACGCTGGAAAAGATCATTCCCATCAGCGAAATCTTCAACAGCCCGCCACTCCATGCCTTTCGCGTCAGACATCCGATACACGCAGCGATCAGCATCGGGCTGAGAATCAGCGAAAGAGTTAGCTGAATGAGCGTTGGGATGAACTGCAGGTCCATCACCTTCTGAAACGCTTCCTGAACGTCCTCGCCAGGCATCAACTTAACAAACGTTTCGGTCATCCCCAGACTGAATCCGCCAATGCATACCCCCATCAGTCCAAGCAACCCCAACAGCAGTCCGATGATACCGACGACCATCACTCCGGTTGGAATTGACTTTGGACCGGGCGCGCCTGTTGGCGCCGGAGCGTAGGCTTCCACAACGGAATCCTGAACAGATTTTTCAAACGGATTATTCTCGGACATTCAAACTCCCTCAATCAACGAACAGCGAACTGCATCAGTCGCGTCAATCTAAACCAGGCCCCATTTCTTTCGCAACACCCACTCGGTTGCCAGAAGCGCAACGAATATCATCAAAAACCCCAACGAGTGAGACATCGTTTCACCAAACTTCCATTTCGTCGGAATCTGAACTTTTTCAACTGGCGGATCTTTGATCATTGCATCCAGCACGTCGGAAAGCTCGTCCGGTCCGATCAGCTTGCCGCCGAAGTCACGAGTCTGGTTCGCGAGCATCGCCATGCGCTCAACGTCCGCGACCGGATTTGATTTTTCAACGTCCCGATCGACGACGACAAACTGCCTTTGGGCCGTTCCCAGCGAGGTACCGTTTCGCTGGCCTTCGACTTCCAGCAGATAGACTCCGGGCTGTGCGATCATGTCGCGTTCGACTTCGCTCCAGTTCCCAGGTCCGGTATCGGTCACAGCGACCAGTTGCGTTTCGCCATCGGGCTGAGTCAGCACGGCTTTGTAGATCACGTCTGTCAGCGTTTCGCCAGTAATCGATTGAGCATTGACACCAAATCGAACGCGACCTTTGGGCTGAAAACGACGCTGAGGAAACTCAATTGAGATCGAATCGTCATTCCGCGAGTCCCAATTGGCCAGCCACAGAATCGCCTGACGCCAAAACTGGTCGTACTCAGGCTTGAACGTACGAGCTTGATCCTCGTGTCGCTTCATGTTCCATCGCCAAAGTGAATCGCCCGCGAACGCGAGGATGCGACCGCCGTTGATGGATGCGACCAACAGCGGATGGGCTGCCTGGTCATCGCTCTCCAGCAGAATCAGAGCGTTCTTTTTGACCCCAGCAAAACGGTTGGCACCGACCAGCGGTGGCAGCTTGGACCAACCAGGGCTGTCGTCTCCCAACTGAGTCAACGGATGGTTCGCCGCAGGCTTCATCTTAAGCTCGCCGCTGATATGAAAACGCCGCACGATGTCTGTCCCAAAATCCTGCCGTTCGGTTGGCAGCATCTTGATTGGCAGAAGATCGTCCAGAGGCGTTTGATGATAAAGCCCCGGTCCAAAGCTGTGGGGACCGCCAAGCATCATCAGGCCTTTTCCGCGTTTGGTCACCGCGTCGCTGAGCGCCCTCAGCCCCAGCGGACTTTGCACTTCGTCGTACAGCAATCGCGAATCAATGTTGCTGAGAATAAAGACGTCGACCGTTTCGTCTTCGAAAAGCTCGACCAGTTCGTCGCGCGGTCCAGCATCGATCTCCGACGGATAGATCGGAATAAACTGCAAGTCCAGGAATTCGGCGGTGGCCAACGATCGCCGCATGAAGCTCTGCTCCCACAACATACCGCCATCGATCAAAACGACGCTCAGCCCTTTGTCGTTGACGGTTAGAAACGCGTCCAGCTCGTTGTTTCGCAAAGCAATTTCGCCCGGCATCGGCACGGCCCGGACTTTGATTCGAAACTCACCAGGTTCCGTCGGTTTGTACTCGAACGGAACGATGATCTCCTGAGTCGCCCGCTGCGGAGTCACGATTCTTGGCGGGTTGACGACCTCTTCCCGGCCGCTGGAATCAATCACCACCAGCTCGACGCGAATGTCTTGCCCCTGATAGCCACGCGTCGCAACGGTGGCTTCGGCGATCAGCCGGTTCTTCACATTCACAACATGCTGTTCGGCAAAGTTCGTGATTGCCACATCGCGACTCTGCCCGGTATCGGCAGGGCTGCCCAGCGGAATGCTGAACAGCGGCGTTTCCATATTCACCAACGGCGTCACCGCTTGCGAGATCTCTACCGGCGGGTTCAAAACCGTTGGAACGCCGTCGGACATCAAGACGACTCCGATCAGACGCTCGCCACGCGTTTCGCGCGAACTGTTAAACAGCGGCGACGCCAAATCGGTCTCACCGCCTTCGGGTTTGGACGGAAGATTGAGCTGGCCGTCAAATTCGAGCTGCACCATTTCGTTGTCGAAGCCATAAAACCTGACGTCGATTTTTTTATCCGCAAGCTGTTGGAATCGGCCTTCGTTCTTTCGCATCGTGTCAACAATGGCGTCCCAACGCGTGGAGTCATCTTTGTCGTGCGGCAGTTCCATGCTGCGACTTGTGTCGAGCAAACA
Organism: Mariniblastus fucicola; assembly: GCF_008087665.1. Classification (GTDB taxonomy): domain Bacteria; phylum Planctomycetota; class Planctomycetia; order Pirellulales; family Pirellulaceae; genus Mariniblastus; species Mariniblastus fucicola. The sequence goes on along the minus strand of NZ_CP042912.1, from coordinate 1,997,690 downwards.
CAGCAGCACGCCGGACTGGAGTTCTTCTTCGGTCTGCACACATCCCGGACGCAGCAATCCCAACAGCGCCAACAGCACGACTCCGGTACGGAGCAGGTTGAGGGTTTGGCGTTGCCCTTTCGAAATCTTTGAGAACGAAGGACGGACGAACATCATCAACAGCGCGCAAACTGCCAGGATCAGGACGATCCAGATGCTGGTGACAGGTTGTAGTGTGAATGTGTTCATAGGTAGGTGCCAAGTCTGTCCCGGAATTGATCGGATTTCTGGCTGTAGTAGGCGAGTCTGTCCCAGACTCGTATTTGATTTTAGTAGGCGAGGCTGTCTCAGACTCGTATTTGAAATCTGTCAGTCGGGGACAGACTGACCTACTGACTAACTTTTGTAAAACCTGTTTGAAACCAAATACTCAATTACGATTGCCGCGAACATCATCATCATCAACAGCGGATAAAACTCGCGTCCCTTTCTCGCCTGACCCTGCTGCCGAGTGATCTCTTCCTGCCCCTTCGCCAGCTGATACCTTCCCGCACCCAGCACGCTATCGAGTTCCTCTGGCACCACCCGAGTCAGATCAACGGTCTTGGGGTCGATGTTCGCCGAAAACCCTCGCAGCACCGGACCGTCGAGAACTCCTTTAAGCCGATAGTGACCGGGCGTGTCCGTGTTGCCGTAGCTTACCGCGTTGTTGACCATCGCAATTCTCGCAGGAGGCTTTTCCGGATCCGGTGAAAACACGTTCCACGAATCTGGATACTGGCTCAAGTCATTCCTCAGCGACGCCACCTGCCCGACTCGAACTTCCAATGCATCCGAATCCGCCTGGACGACGTAGCGAGTCATCGATTTTACAACGACATACCAAACCCACGGCTCAAGCGACCTCTGATTCCAACTCTTGCGTTTTCTCAGATTGACGGGTTCGGCCACCGGCGTCGTCATGACGAGAACCCGACCGGCTCCGATTCTGCGTTCAATGATTGCGGGTTCGAAGTTGTTGTACGAAGCAACATTGACCGTCGGAAAGTCTTCATTGAACTCGCGATCCAAACCCCAGAAATTGAATACGGGATACTTTGACCAGGGAATCGAAGTACTGACTTCCCGAAACGCCGACAGCACCGGATGGGAATAGTCTTGCGGGCTCAAGACAAAAGGTTCCAACAGCCGATCGGGGCAGCGGAAAATATTTGACAGCCTTCCGGTCAGGATCCGACTGGCCGCATCTGTTTGGAATGACGGATCCGGCAACCCATCCCGCGTCGACGCGTTGTGGCCAAGGAACACGCTCAATCCTCCGCCGCCGCGGACGAAGTCTTCCAACGCCATCCACAACTCATCCGTCATCGGTCCGGGATCAACCAGAAAGATCGCGTCGAATTTCTCGAAATCTGTGACGCCATCGAGTTCGCTCTGGTCCAACACTTCGCCTTCGAAACTGCCTCCGACGGCCAGCACGTTTTCCAACAGCCTCGATTCGGTTCCGGCCGGCCGCACAACCAACGCTCGCCATGGCGTGCTGACTTCGAAAGTGAAAAACTGGTCATCATCAATCGCCAGCGGATCACCACCAACGATTTCGACTTTGCCGTGATAAGTGCCGGGCTCCAAATTCTCCTGAAACTGAAACTCCGTCTTGGAGCTCCCGTTCTCGAACACGTCGACGGTGTTGGTCCGCACCCAGCCTTTTTCTTCCGGAAACAACGTCTGCCCGTTGCTGACCACGGGCCGGGTTTTATCGAGTTTTTCGACCGAGAGCTGCACATTTCGTTGAGCCGCACCGCCAAGCCGATTGACTGCGGCTTTGACTTTCAGCTGGCCATTGGAAGTAATCTGGCGGGCGGACAATTCCAACGAACCGAGTCGAAAATCGACCGGATTGTCGACTCCAACATCAACCACGAACAGGCTGATCGTTTCGTCCTGAATCAATCGGTCGATCGCTGGATCGGCAGATGGCGACCAACCTTTTCGCGTCAAATCGGACACCACGTAGACTTCTTTTCGCGTCAGCGAAGATTCTTCGATCAGTGGAAACGCATCCGCCAGAGTCTCCGGAATCGTCTTCGAATTGTAGCTTGTCGCCAACGCCTCGATGCGACGCGAGGCAGCGTCCTGATCCACCGAAAAGAACGCTCGATCTCCATCGGGTGCCGCGACACAGACCTGCGAACCCGACGGCAGTTGCTTCACCAACCACGCCGCGATCGATTTGGCTTTCTTCAAACGTGTTTCGTTTTCCAACTCGTACTGCATCGTCGGCGACGTATCGAGCACCAACAACGCCGCGACCGGATCTCCGTTGTCGCCCAGCAATTGCCCGCCATCTTCGCTGTCGAAAAGTTTTAGCCCGTACCAGCCCGCCATTAGCAACGCCAACGCAAGCAAAGTTCCAAAGATCCCGTTGAGCAGCCGATTTGCGCTGCCGGAAACCAGCGACATCAGCAGCACGATGCCCAGCAGCGCGGCGATGAACGAAATGCCGCCAAAGGTGAGCCACTTGCCAAACTCCTGCGAAGCCACGGCGGGCCCGGCGAGTGCCAAAACGAGCAGTGCGATCAGGATGCAGCGCAACAGCAACAACAACAGATGTCGAATCCGCGTGCGGGACCTGTTGATCAGCTGTTTTTCTTTCAGAAATCGAAGCGCCGGAAAATTGACTTCGATCGGCTTCGGCTGCATCAGAAAGTGAATCAGCACGGGCACCGAAAGCATCGCGCCACCGACTCCCAGCATCGCAAGGTTGGCCCAAATCATGGCTATCCTCTCGCTCTGCGGGACAGCAAATATTCCATCAACGCTTTGTCGAACTGCATGCTCGTATCGATCGGAACATAGTCGATTCCGGTCTTGCGACATTCCTTCGCGAGCCCGTCGCGAAACTCCTGAATCCGTTTCTGGTAGTCGCTGCGAAAACCGTCACCGTCGATCTTCAGTTCGTCGCCGGTTTCCGGATCAGTCATCTTGTACAGACCGCGAAACGGAAACGTGACCTCGGCTTCATCAAGCACGTGGAACAAAATCACGTCGTGGCCGCCGTGCCGAATCCGATAGAGCGCGTCCAGCGTTTCCTGCTCGTCAACCAGAAAGTCCGAAAACACCATGATCAGACTGCGTGTTTTGAGCATCGCAGCGAGCTGTTCCATGCTGTGTTTGAAGTTCGTCGTTCCTTCGGGTTTGATCTTCGAAAGCAACGAAAGAATGTTGGAGAGCTGCGTGCGTTTGCTGCGCGGCGGGAGGCTGGATCGGATCTTATCGTTGAACGTGACCAGCCCAACCGGATCCTGTTGCTGGGTCATCAGGTACGCCAGTGCAGCGGCAAGGCAAATCGCGTAGTCGAACTTGGTCAGCGTTTGCTCAAACGTGTATCCCATCGAGCTACTGAGGTCCATGACCAGATAGCCTGTGATGTTCGTTTCGGCTTCGAATTTGCGGACGTAATACTTGTCGGTCTTTGCGTAGACTTGCCAGTCGATATCTTTCAGGTCGTCGCCATGCGAGTACTTTCGGTGTTCGCTAAACTCGACGCTGAAACCCTGAAACGGGCTGGCGTGCAAACCGTGCAAGAAGCCTTTGACCACGAACTGGGCGCGCAGATCGAGCCGTTTGATCTGGTTGATGACTTCGGGCTTGAGGTACTTTTCGACGGACATGAAGGCGAGCTAAAAGTTCACAGGGTACAGTGTACAGTTCGATCGTTGCACAGCGTTCGGGCATAACTGCCAATCCCCTGTACCCTGAAAACTGTACACTTTCGACTTACGATTCAAACTTCGACACTTCTGGCGGCGGGACCTCCTTCAGCAACCTCTCGATCACATCTTCCGTCGTCATGCCTTCGGCCTGTGCCTGGAAATTCGTGCTCACTCGGTGACGCAAAACCGGAAGCGCGACTTTTTGGATGTCCTCAACGGCAACCGAGAAACGGCCTTCCATCGCAGCCATCGCTTTTCCACCCGAGATCAGGAACTGGCCCGCGCGAGGACCCGCGCCCCAATCAACCAGCTCTTTCACGAACGTCGGAGTTGCCGGGTCGCCTGGACGAGTCGCTCGAACCAACCGTGACACGTATTGAATGATGTAGTCACTGACGGCAACCGAATGCACCAATTTCTGCAGGTTCACGATCGCCTTCGCCGAAAGGACTTTGCGGACTTCCTGCTTCTCACCGCGACTTGCTGCCCCCAGAATTTTTTCTTCGTCTTCCGCCGTCGGATAGCCAACTTTGATATTGAACATAAAACGGTCAAGCTGGGCTTCAGGAAGCGGATAGGTTCCTTCCTGGTCGATCGGGTTCTGAGTCGCGATCGTGAAAAACGGCGGAGCCAGATCGTAGGTCTTGCGTCCGATCGTGATCTCACGTTCCTGCATCGCCTGCAGCAATGCCGCCTGAGTCTTGGGAGGCGTTCGGTTGATTTCGTCCGCCAGCAAAATGTTCGTGAAGATCGGGCCTTCGACAAATCGAAACTGACGGCGCCCGTCTTCGTCTTCGTCCAGCACATTCGTTCCGGTGATATCCGACGGCATCAAGTCAGGCGTAAACTGAATCCGCTTGAAGTTCACGTCCAGGATCTGGGCGATGGTGCTGACCATCAACGTCTTGGCCAGCCCGGGAACGCCTTCGAGCAAGCAGTGGCCGCGGGTGAAGATGGCTGCGAAGACCTGTTCGATGACTTCGTTTTGTCCGACGATGACCTTATGGAGCTCTTCTTCCATCAGCTTCCGGTGCTGACTGAACTCCTGCAGCACATCACCAAGGCTTCGCTGTTTCCCTGTCACACTAACTCCGATCCTGGCCTGCTTATGTGTCTCAAATTCGCCGCAAAATTCTCAGAATACTTGCGACGCATGAATCCTATTGTAAATTTCGGCCTCGGAAGGGGCAACGCACCGGCGTTAAAGAGTTTTTTGTCCGAAAAGTCTCTATGATAGGTACGGGTTCTTGGGTCAGGGAGTTCTGCGATGAATCAATTTAAACTCAGTGCGTTATTCGCCGCCAGCCTTTTTGCACTTGTGGTCGCCAGTTCCGACGTTGACGCTCAAGGCATGTTCGGACGCGACCGACGAGCGGCTCCTCAAGGCCGAGAGTTCTCGGCGGCAGAAGTTCGCGACGCGATCAAAAGAGGCATCGACTCCCTGGAGTCAAGTCAAAACGCCAGCGGAGGCTGGGTCGATGTGCAGAGCTATTCTGGCGGAACGACCGCGCTGTGCACGTTGGCTCTGATCAACGCGTCCGATCGGGCTGACACGCGGGCGATCCAACGCGGCATCGAATCGATTCGATCTGAACGGCAAAAGACGACTTATTTCATTTCGCTCAAAATCATGTGCCTGGCCGCAGCGGATCCTGAGGGCAACAAATATCTGCAAGAAGTTCAGGAAGACGTCAACTGGCTGATCAAGATTCAGGAAAAAGGCAACTCCAAAGGGCACGGTGGCTGGGCTTACGGCAGAAACGGCGGAAGTGGTTCTCCGGATTCGTCGAACAGTCAGTTTGCTCTGTTGGCGCTCCACGAAGCGTCTCGCATGGGCGCTGTGATCGAGGACAAGGTCTGGGAAGGAACCAAAAACTACTGGGAAAACTGTCGCGTTAAAGATGGCGGTTACAGTTACCACGCAGGCCGCGGAAAGCGCGACAGCCGCAGCATGGCGGCAGCGGGCCTGGCTTCGTCAATCATTGTCGAAGAAAACCTCCCGGACCTGAACGCGCTCTTTGACGGTGTGAGGATCAGGTGCTGTAGCGACATCGCGTCAGTCGGACACGAACAGCAAACTGCCGATCATCTTGGCAACAACTTTGAACTTGGTCGACTCAAGGGAGGACGAGGCGTTCAGTGGCGTTTCTATTTTCTGTACGCTCTCGAACGTGCCGGCCGACTTTCGGGACGACGATTCTTTGGAGCTCATGACTGGTATCGCGAGGGTACGGCCAGGTTGCTGGATTGGCAAATGGACGGCGGCACGTGGAATGGTGGTGCGATCGAGAACAAGGATGTGGCGACGGCAATGGCGCTGTTGTTTCTGTCCAAAGGAAAACGCCCAATCGCGATTGGTAAGTACCTGTTCGAAACCGACGAAGACAATATGCATCAGAAAGGTGTGCATTATCTGACTCGAAATCTGGAAAAGGCCTGGGATCAAAAACTTAACTGGCAGGAAGTCCGTGGCGCGGCTGCGACGGCAGACGATCTGCTCGAATCGCCCGTGCTGTTTATGTCCGGCAACAGCGGATTCGTGCTGACGGACTTTCAGAAAGATTCGCTCAAAACCTATTTGGAGAACGGTGGATTCCTGTTCGCCGATGCGTGCCAGGGCGAAGGCTGTGACCGAGCTGAGTTTGATCGCTCGTTCCGTGATTTGATGGCAGAGCTTTTCCCGGAAAGTCCGCTTGAGCCGCTGCCGGCGAACCATCCGGTGTGGACTTCGCACTATCGCCTGGATCGACCCGACGAACGACCGCTGCTTGGGTTGCAGGCGTGCTGTAAAACCAGTGTGATCTATTGTCCGCGAAATCTGGCCTGTTTATGGAACGTTGATCGGCCGGGGATCGAGCGGAAAATGAAGAACTCTGCGCCAAAATTCGACAAGCTGCTGGATCAAATACAGTACGCCACCAAAGTCGGCGTCAACGTGACGACGTACGCGACCGGCCGCGAGCTGAAAGAGAAAGGCGATCGCCCAAAACTGGAAGGCAAAGCCAAATCGGTTCTGATGCATCGTTCGCTTGAGCTGCCGAAATTGATCCACGACGGCGGGTATGACGAGGCTCCGAACGCGTGGCGAAACATCCAAAAACGGTATGCCGAGAGCGGGAACTCCGTGAACCTCGAGAAGAAGTTCGTGGCCGCAGATTTGGATCAGCTAGGAGATTATCCTTTCGTGTTCATGCACGGCCGCAATTCGTTTTCCTTTACAGAAGATGAGCGTTTTGCGATCAAGACGTATTTGGAGATGGGCGGATTTATCTTTGCCGATTCGATTTGTTCGTCGGAAGATTTCACGGCCAGTTTTCGAGAAGAGATGGCGGAGATCCTGGGCGAGCAACTGAAGCCGATTTCTCCGCAGCATGCGATCTGGAACAACCGCAAGTTCCTGTTCAAAATCGACAGCGTGACGCTTCGCAAGAAACGTGGCGACACGGGCAAGTTCGAGGAGATTAAGGGCCCGCCTGATCTGGAAGGCCACGAGATCAACGGTCGCCTGGCGGTTGTGTTTTCTCAGCACGACTTGAGCTGTGCGATGGAGAGCTCGACGGTTTCCCAGTGCGATGGGTACAAGCGCGAGGACGCCGAAAAGATCGGGGTGAACGTGTTGCTGTATCGTTTGCTGGTTGAGTGATGTTCCAGACAGGTCAGTCCGCGCTTGGACTGATCTTCCTTAGTAGGTCAGTCTGTCCCAGACTGACACATCAAAGCAAGTCTGGGACAGACTTGCCTACTTCTTACGTCGCTCGCCCGCGAGGCCCCAACTCAACCAGCTTCATATCCTTCAGCTTTCCCTTGACGCACTTTAGCTTGATCAGCGTCCGCATCACGTGATGCCCTTCGTGTCCGGCCGCACCAGGATTAATGTACTTCATCTTTCTGTGCCGCAAATCATTTTCCACATGCACCATATGCGAGTGCCCACAGATCAAAACGTCCGGAGTCGACTCCTTCAATAGCTGCTTTACCCGAGCCGGATATCTGCCAGGGCGGCCCGCGATATGCGTCATCAAAATATCAACGCCCTCACACTCAAACCTAAGATTCTCGGGATAGGCGTGTCGGATCTCACGATCATCGATATTCCCGTAAACGCCCTTGAGCGGCAAAAACTCTGCCAGCTCTTCCGCCACGGCCATGGTCCCAAAATCACCCGCGTGCCAAATCTCGTCACAGTCTTTGAACGCGGTGAATACTTTGGGATCGAGGTAGCTGTGCGTGTCTGAAATAAGTCCGATTTGCATAGGGAGTTAAAAGTTTACGGGGTACAGTGTACAGTCTTCGTTTCCGCATCGCCGCGCTCGACAGCCTCGCCGTGATCCGCACGCAGCGCTCCGCCGCCGTCGGACGCCCAATCGCCGATCGAGCGTGACCGGTTCGGGTGTCGTTGCTGAGTGCGATGATGAATACTGTAACCTTTAAACTGTAAACTTTTAACTGCCCCCCATGCCCCTGATCACTGTCGACAACGTCACCATCCGTTTCCGTGGTCCCGCTTTGCTGGACGAAGTCTCCTGCGTGATCGAACCCGGCCAGAAAATCGGACTGCTTGGCCGCAACGGCGCCGGAAAAACCACGTTGCTAAAACTGCTCTCCGGCCAACAGGATCCTGACGCCGGAAAGATCGTTTTGGCACCGGGCGTTCGCGTCCGTCAGCTTTCCCAATACGTGCCAACCGATGAAAAGGGCTCGGTTGAAGAAATCGTTCAACGTGCTTTCGATCCCGCGTTCTCTGGCGAGAAAATTGACCTCGAAGAGTGGGAAGCTCACACCCGTACGACGCAAATCATTTCACGTATGGAGCTCGATCCCGATTCGCGTTTCGAAACTTTGTCTGCAGGGATGAAGCGTCGAGTATTGTTGGCTCAGGCGATCGTCTCCGAGCCCGATGTATTGCTGTTGGACGAACCGACGAACCATCTGGATATTCCGTCGATCAAATGGCTGGAAGAGTTCCTGAAAGATTACTCGGCGACGTTGTTGTTCGTGACGCACGACCGCGCGTTTTTGCAGAAACTGGCGACGCGAATTCTGGAAATCGATCGCGGACGAATCTTCGACTGGAGCTGCGACTATCAAACTTTCCTGAAACGGAAACAGGAAGCCATCGAAGCCGAAGAAAAGCAGAACGCACTGTTCGACAAACGGCTGGCCGAAGAAGAAGTTTGGATCCGCAAGGGCATCAAAGCACGCCGGACTCGCAACGAAGGCCGCGTTCGTGCGCTCAAGGCGATGCGGGAACAACGCAGCGACCGACGGTCCCAGGTGGGAACTTCAAAGCTGAAAATTCAACAGGGGCAACGAAGCGGCAACGTGACGATTGAGCTGGACGAAGTCACCTTCAGCTATGGCGACAAACCAGTTTTTGAAGAGTTCTCGACGTCGATCCTGCGTGGTGACAAGGTCGGGATTATTGGCCGCAATGGCATCGGAAAATCGACGCTGTTGAAAGTGATGCTGGGCAAACTGCCGCCCACGTCCGGCAAGATCAAGATGGGCACCAATCTGGAAATCGCCTACTTCGACCAGCTAAAATCGCAGCTCGACCCCGAACTATCGGTGCTCGACAACGTCGGCGAAGGTTCGGACCGTTTGCTGATCAACGATAAACCGACTCATATTCTGGGCTACCTGGCAGACTTTCTGTTCGAACCTCAACGTGCCAGAACCGAGGTAAAATTCCTTTCCGGTGGAGAACGGAATCGAATTTTGCTGGCTAAGCTTTTTGCGAAGCCTGCCAATGTGATCGTGATGGACGAACCGACGAACGACCTCGACACCGAAACGTTGGAATTGCTGGAGAGTAAGCTGGTTGATTTCGATGGCACGGTTTTAATCGTGAGTCACGACCGACAGTTCCTGAACAATGTCGTTTCCAGTTCGATCGTGTTCGAAAACGGCACGCTGAAGGAGTACGTTGGCGGCTACGACGATTGGGTTCGGCAATCGAAAGCCGCAGAAACCAAAGACGCGGCTCCTTCGAAGAAGAAACGAATTGATTCGACGAAGACGGATGACACGTCGAAAACGCGTCGGCTGAGCTACAAGGAGAAGCGGGAGTTGGAGTCGCTGCCTGAGAAGATTGAATTTCTTGAGTCGCAGATCGAGAAGCTTCACGCTCAGATGGGCGATCCGGATTTTTACAAGAGCAACAAAGCCGAGATCGCGAGAGTGCAACAGGACGCCACGGATATGCAGGCCGAGCTGACGAAGAAATTTGAGCGTTGGGAAGAACTGGAAGCCCTTGAGTAAGTCGGACCATCCCGGCGAGGCGCTGGCCGGCGCCGCGATGGAATCGACTACGAGCCCATCGGCTGCGAGCTCACGAGCGACTCCCCTAACCTTCAGCGGCAGCAACTTGCGGACTAAACATCCGCCAGCTCAACGCTTAGCGGCAGCAAATCCATTTTGCCACATCCAGAATGCTCCACCGGAGAATCTTTATCTGGTGCGGCAGCGGCTTCTGGTTCCGGTGCCGCCTGCTGACTCAACAACGAAGCAATCACCTTGGCCAGCGGATCTGCAACCACGATGACGATCGTGCCAGCCCTGTGCTTTTTCTGCAACTTCAACAGTAACTTCTGCACTCGTGGCAACACGTCTTCGATCGATTCACCTTCTGGCGGACAAACCGTCTCCGGGTGATCCTCCCATTGCCTGGCGACTTTCGGCTGATTAGCACGAAGCTCTTCCAGCTCCTTACCTTGCCACAGCCCCATATCAATATTGCGGAGCGCATTTCGGACTTTGATCTTGCGACCATGTTTTTTTCCAAGCACCTCAGCCGTTTGCTGCGCCGCAAGGCTTGGCGAACTGAGCACTGCTTTGATGTCGAGTCCCACCGACGACTCAGCAAGCTCCTCGACCTGCGCGAGCCCAAGTTCGCTTAGCGGAATGTCCAGCGTGCCGATAATTCGGCCCTGTTCGTCAAATTCAGTTGCTCCAGGGCGAACCAAAAGGATCTTTGATCCGTCAGCCCTGTCGTAAATCTTCACGTGAAACCTCACCCATCAGGTCCTCGATCGCCGCGCCGTAATCATTTTCAAAAGGAGTCTTGAAGACTGCACTTCCGGCAACGCAAAGCTGGCATCCCACGGCCACGCATTTGGCGATCGTTGATTTATTTATTCCGCCGTCCATTTCAAGGATGACGTCTTGCCCACCAGGCAAACCGCGAATCTCACCAAGTTTTTCAAGCACCGGTTCGATAAAACTCTGTCCTCCAAATCCTGCATTGACGCTCATCACCAGAACAAGATCTGCGTGCGGGAGAGCATCTTTGATTTTGGAAACAGGCGTATCCGGATTCACGGCAATCCCGGCCGCGGCACCTCTTTCGCGAATCTGATTCAATACCGGAACAGCCTCATCAACGGCTTCGGCGTGAATCGTAATGATGTCGGCTCCGGCATCGACAAACGCGTCGACATATTTTTCCGGATGGACCATCATCAAGTGAACGTCCAACGTCAGGTCGGTCAGCTTTCGCAGCGCCGAGACAATGGTCATTCCGTAAGTAAAGTTCGGCACGAACACCCCGTCCATAACGTCGAGGTGCAACGCAGCAACTCCTGCTTTTTCCAACCGCTCTACTTCAGAAACCAGATTGCCAAAATCACAAAGCAACAAAGAAGGAAGCACTGCCGGAGCAGCTTCAACAAGTTGTGCAATTTTGGTATTCAAATCGGTTCACAGTCATTTGAAAACGGTGGAAACATTCGATTCAAGCAGCTCCAAATCAGAGCCACTCAAATCAACGACTGTGCGATTCTAGCGAGGATGGTTGCGGGTAAAAGAGTTCAATTGGCATTTTTCCGGGAACCCCACAAAACGCGGGAACCAGGCCCGAAATTTCTTTTCAGAAGGGCGAAATCGAGCATCAAAATCGTCGCCAGAGACGGGCTTGACAACTCAGAATTTTAATAGTCAATTCGCGGACGTGACGGGAAACACAGAGCCCGCCCAGGTGGCAATTGAATTTGAAAACGAGCTTCGCCTGCAAGTGCTTTTCTTCTGCCGGTAGAGCGACTCAATCAGTTCGGTGTAGCCGTCTGTCATTGAGTCCAGCGAACTGTTGTCGACAACGTGAGCTCGTCCCTTGCGTCCCATCTGTTCTCGCAGGTCTGGATCGGTCAGCAGCTCGATCCAGCGGGACGAAACATCTTCGGCATTTCCGGGCTCGCAAAGATAGCCAGTGGCTCCGTGAAGCACTGACTCCTTGATTGAACCGACGTCCGTTGCGACGACCGGGCGATTACAGGAAAGCGCTTCAAGAATCGAGACCGGACTGGCTTCGTTGTGGCTGGTCAACGCAAACACATCTAACATCGACAGCACGCCAGGGATATCGGAAACGGAACCCAGAAAGTGCACGTTGTCGGCGATCGATTTTTCGTCGGCGAGTGATTCAAGTTGGGGCCGTCCCGGACCGTCTCCGGCAATGACGAAATGCGCGTCTGGAACCTGCTTCAGGGCTCGCGATGCACACTCAAGGAACAGCTCATGATTTTTCTCCGGTCGCAGCGCTGCGACAATCCCAAGCGTTGGTGCGTTTTCCGGGATGCCAACTTTCTGACGCCATTGCTGCCGCGACGAATCACTCGCTTTGAATCGCAGCGTGTCGATCCCGTTGGGGATCATGAAGACTTTGCCTTCCGGGAACTTTTCGAACTCGACCAGAAATTCCGCGTGATGCCTGGCAACTGCGATGAATCCATCCGTAATCGAAGTCAGCATTCGGTTCAGGCGTCCGACTCCGTCCGGCCAACCGGTTGAATGCAACGCCGACAAAATTACAGGTACTCCGGCGCCTCGAGCGGACAATCGACCCCAGAACATTTTGTCTCCCGCCCCCACAGTGACGACCGCGTCGACTTCGTTTTTCCGAAACAACTTTCGCAGCCTTCTGGCGACCGCAACGTCATACTTGTGATTGATCAAGTGCTCGAAAACCGGAATCTCGTTTGCCAGTTCGTCCCCGAGGACACCCTGTTCTTTGAGACAGCCGATCATCGGTTTGATGCGCGTCTTGTCAAACCGTCGCGTCAGATTCACCAACAGCGTTTCGGCACCGCCAACTGGCATGCTGGTGATGACGAACATGACATTGAGAGGGCGGGTGTCGGAATCGTTCATTTTTGGACTCGAGTTGTGGCTTGCTGTGGCAGGGAATCAGAAGAATCAGGCTCTTCGATTGCCGAAGGATCGGTCGCCGAGTTTAGGAAGGAAAGTCGTTGTGAGACAAGGCGCGGTTCATTGTCGCGCCGCCACTTTGCCCAATCGAAATCAGGCGTGTCTGGCAAATAGTCGAATCGTTTGACGGCTGCAATTCGCGGATCAAACGTCAACCAGTTTCGCATTCTTGAGAACTTGGGGTCGCCGTGGATGCGCTGGATATGAAAGGAGTCTCCCCCGATGTCATTCCAACCGCCGTACGCAGAACAGACCCCTTTGAAGCCGTGTTCTTTGAGCAAGTGAAAAACGCTGGCTCTCAGATCGTCGTATTGGCCAAATGGAAACGCAAAGTAGTTGATCTTTTTGCCGATCATGTCTTCGATTTCGTGCGTCGCGGTCACGACTTCGTCATAGATCACATGTGGATCTTCAGTCGATCCAAGATTCAAATGCGTTCGCGTGTGAGCACCAATTTCGACTCCGGCGTTGGACAAAGCTCGAAGTGACTCCACTGAATTGGTAGGCAACGGCGCTCCGCGTTCCGTGTCGTGAGGGAAGGGCGTTTGCTCGCGCGTGTGATGCGCCGTCACAAAGTAAGTCACCGGAATGTTTTCAGAAATCAGAAACGGCAGGGCTTCTTCGCAATTCTCGGAATAGCCATCGTCAAAAGATATCGCGACGGCAGGCCGATCGTTGAAGCCACTTTCAATCCGTTGCTGGACTTCGCTCATGGAAATCAGGTCGAAGCTTTCCTGCATCCAGCGAATCTGGCTTTTGAAAGTCGCAAAGTCCATCGACCACGGATTGGGATGCGATTCGGCGACGCGATGATAGAAAAGAACGAATACCGGAACTTTGCCACAGGCTTTCAGTTTGCGCAAGTGAACCGAACGCCACGGAGAGCTTCCGATGCGGTACAGGTCAGTAAGAATGGAAAGGATTTGGCTCAAGATTCGCTGCCACGATGCAGTTCAACGTTTCGGTGCTGAATTGTTGAACATGACTGTGCATAGTCGACTTCAATCTTCCGAACTGAACGCAACGAGAGAGGCGTCAGCGATTCAAAACGCACAATCGGGACAATCAGAACAGACGCCGTCTCTTTCCAGCTGTCGACCGGGAACGCGGATGACCGTGGCCAACGGTGACATAACTTTTGAGAAAGCTCCAACCTCAAAAACTCACCCGCCATGATGAACAAAACTCAGCTATTTGGAATCAACATCGACGTCCTCGACATGTCAGGCGCCGTCGATCGATTAAGGAATTGGATCGAAGGCGACAATTCCGGATGCAAGTACGTCGTGACGCCAAATGTCGATCACGCGGTGCTGTTTCAGGAAAACGCGTTGCTGCGTGAGGCCTATGAAGGCGCCGACATGGTTCTTGCCGACGGCCATCCAATCGTGTGGACTTCGATGCTCAGCGGTAAACGATTGCCTGAACGTGTGGCAGGTTCCGAGTTGGTGCCGCAACTATTTGACAGCTTCAACCGGAACGGCACGCTGCGTGTGTTTTTGCTCGGGGCAGCCGAAGGCGTCGGTGCTCGCGCGGCAGAGAACATGAAGTCGCAATGGCCAAACGTAGAAACGGTTGGCGTCTACAGTCCGCCGCTGGGGTTTGAAAAGAAGCCCGAAGAGTCAGAGATCATCCTGGAAAAACTGGCTGAGGCGAAAGCCGACGTCGTGATCGTGGGCTTGGGTGCGCCGAAGCAGGAGATCTGGGTCAGCCAATACGCCGATCGAATTCCTGCGACCGCAGCGTTGTGCGTCGGAGCAACGATCGACTTCCTTGCTGGAGAGAAGAAACGGGCACCGGTCTGGATGCAGCAATCCGGAGTCGAATGGCTGCACCGCATGTGCTCCGAGCCAAAACGGCTGGTCAAACGATACGCCCGCGATGCATGGATCTTTCCGCAGTTGGTATTGAAACAACTGTTCGGCCAGAAGCACGCGTAGCCGACTGCGCTGATCTGGCGTTTTCAACAGCCGAACGCACTGCAACGGACTACTCCCAGCGAAACTTTCCTTTTCGGCTGGGCAGAACTTTGCGAATGCTGGTCGGATAGTTGAAATCGAACAACGCTTCGGCTGACAGCTCTTTGGATAGCTTGATGTTGTTGTCGAGCGCTTCCTCACTACCAACGTTCAACGATGCTGACCTCACTTGGGACCAAACCGTCTCGCCTCGATACTTCAGTACCGCAGCGCATCGTTTGGGAATGAGAGATGCCTTTCGGGTTCTCCGAGGACCGAATCCAATCACGTTGAATGTTTTCTGTTCGCGTTTGCCAACAGTGTAGGTTAGCTCGAGCACGAAATCGCTTTTCCGGGCGATATCAATGTCGTCTCCGGCCATAATGTCTTCGATATAGTCCGCCAATTCGTCGGACAGCTTCTTCGTACCATCGATACGCACAACGACTTCCACAGAATCGCCTTTGCCAAAGGTTACGATGTCGTCCTGTTTGAAGTTAGCAACGAAATCATTGATCTTATCTATGGGCAATCGTTCGACGCGAACTTCCGTCTGAATCGTTTCGTACTCGTCATCTTCCCGCATGGAGTTGATGGCCGACACGCGTTCCTGTCGACTTCCGCGGCGGCCACCGATTTCGTTTCCAAACGAACCACCGCCACCGTGCTGATTTGCTTCGGCGATAAGCCGGGACCCGTCTGCAAAATACTTCGCGCTGGACCTGAATCCTCCATCGACGTTTCCAATTTCGAGTCCTCGATCGAGATCAAAGATCGCTCCACTGGAGGTCAGAATGAGGTCGTCGCCGAGGTATTGAAACTGGCTGTTGCTGCCGCTGGAGATGGGAACGATCGATCCATCGAAATCTTTCTCGGAAACAACTTTTCCGGTCGCGAGACTGTAGACGCTCATTCGAGACTGTTCCATGTAGACGACGGATTTACCATCAGGATTGACTTGAGCAAACGAAAAGATCGAACTTCTCTCCTTGGGATTGAAGTTCACACCACCAAGGCACGTCTTCGTTTCAACATCGACCGCGTAGAGTTTCGTGGTGTCTGCATCGAGAATATAGATACAGTTTTGATCTCCGCCAGCAATCTGAAAACCGCGGCGCCCTCCAAACCTGCCTACCGAAAGCTGATGCGTAGGTTTGATGCGATCGGTGATGTCGAAGAACGTCATGTTGCCGCTGGTACTGAGGATGACTCCTCGCGTATCACTGATTAAATGGGCCTGCGGTGCCTGAAAGGAGTCGAACGAAACCGTTCCGTGCTTACTGAGTTCGCCATCTTCGAAACGCCACAATTCGACTTGGCGATCAAACACGACTTTGCTGGAAATGAGTAGCGTTTTACCGGATGGCGAAATCGCGATCACTTCTCCTTCATGTCCAATATCGTCGCCGTTCTCGTTTGTGATTACTTCCCGCGATTCGACGTCGACAATCGCCAATGTTGGTTTTCCTCGAAACGAGCTGGCGGCGGTCAGTGCGAGCAAACCTGACGCTTTCGCATAGGAGACGTTCTCGACCCTCGCGTTTTGTGGCGCTCGTAGCGGAAAACGAAGGGAAAACGAGTCGTTGGCCAGCCCAACGGATTCGCCTGAGCCCGACTGCTTGATCGGACCGGTTCGAAGCCGGATGCTTTTCATTCGCGACGTATCTCTGGCGATTTCGAAATTCAGGCTGGCATCCTTCAGCACTTCCGCACGTCGTTTAAGCAGCACCAACAAATCATCACTGTAGCTTTCGCGTTCCGCGACAAGTTGCTCGTCGTTGTTGACATTGATTCTTTTCTTCGCCCTCGCGGCATAGGTCTGGTCAGAATCGCTCAGCTTGGAAAGCGCGATCTTCATCGTGCTCCCATCCTCTTTCTTCAGGACAACCTCGTCGCCATCGACCTCCACGAGCGTCGCGGTGAGATTGAATTTTCCGTTTGCCGATTTCCATGTTCGAGCAAGCATCGGGACGGCGATAAATTGGCGATCAAAATAGGTCCAACGTCCTCCCTTTGAAAAACCACGGTCGTCTTCGAGTTCACCGTGCTCATTGATCGACTCAACCACGCTAAAGAATCCAAGCTTGGTCACGATGCCATAGGTGCTTCCATTGCGTCGTGATTCGTACTGCAAAATATCTCCGATCGCCATTTCAGGAGACAGCTTTGCCAGTCTTTGATGGCGAATGTCGCGATCGACCAAATCACGTCGACGCTCCATCAGCATGACAACGTCTTCGGGAAACTCTTCGGTGTCCGCTACGTCGAATGGATTTTCGTTCACGGTTTCGGAACCGTCGCTGTTCTTGGCGATGTAGTCCTGATCCTTTTGGCTCAAGCGATCGATTGGAACGGCAATCGACTTCCCGTCCTCTTTCTCCAGCCGGATCTTTTTGGATTCGACACGAACCATCTTGGCCCGAATCTCGAACTTGCCGTCTTCCGACTTCCACGTTCTAACGGTCATCTTTTTTTCAGATTCGTACCGATGAACGAGCTCCCAGGAAAAATTCCCCATCGCCAATACCCAAATCGCTTCGATTTCTCCTTCGTCATTCACGATCTCAAGGTCAATCTTGCTGGACCGATTCATGTTCACAATCAGGCCGTGAATTCCGTCTGCGTATCGAATACCGTCCTCAAAGTAGATGATGTCGCCGATCTGGGTTTTGGGCGTTTTCGAAGCTTTCTGCGTGCGTCGACGCTGGGCAGATAGCTCGGCAGGAAAAACGCATGTAAACAGAGAAACAAGCGTCAGCAGAGCAATCAATCGGAGTCGGTTTGGTGGCGAGAGTTCTTTCGAAAGGAAGACGGGTTTCATCATCGATCCATAGCTTGGGAAGTAGTAACCCTTCGAATATAGCAAGAACCGTCGCCGGATTTCGATGCTCAAAGTCGCTGAACCGGAAAACCGTTACCGTAAGTCGCTCGCGATGAGTTTCGTCGTGGCTTGAGCTACAGCAGGCTGGCGACGAGTTTTGAACCAGCAGCGAACGCAGGGACCGGCGGCGACTCTGAATCAGGAGTCAGCCCTCTAACGACCAGTCCGACACACAAGTTCCAAGCACCTCTCCGATTGCTTGACGCAAAAGAACGCACCATTAGCGGCCTCAGAAACCTGAAAATGACGCTCAGAAAGCCGACCTCAATGCCATTGTTCCCGACCATCAATTCGGTCTTACGCACAGCATTTTCGCGTTCCCACAGAAACGATTCCTGCTAAAATCGAACCTGACTTTAACACCGCCATTTTTTTTACATCGGAGCATTTCTTTCATGTCAAACAAAACCAGTCGTCGTGGCTTCATGAAAGCCTCTGCCGCAACTGCTGCGGGCGGTTACCTGATGAGCAACCCGCTGACTTCGCACGCGATGGCACCCGGATACCGTAGCCCGAACGAACAACCTGTTGTCGGATTCATTGGTACCGGAATTCGCTACCATACTTACCTTGGCAAAGCTGCACTCAAGCACGCTCCTTGTGCTGCACTTGCGGACGTCGATTCGATGCAAGCTGGCCGCGCGTTGCAGGTCGTCATGGATGCTCACCGCGAGGCTGGCCATCCGCTCGATACACGTGCACATGAAGACTATCGCAAAGTTCTCGACCGCAAAGATATCGATGCCGTCGTGATCGGGTGTGTGGACCATTGGCACAGCAAGGTCGCCATCGACGCGTTGCTGGCTGGCAAAGACGTTTATTGCGAAAAGCCGTTGACGCTGACGATTCGCGAAGGCCAGCAGATCCTCAAAGTCCTTGAGAAAACCGGTCGCGTTTTTCAGGTCGGAACCCAGCAGCGAAACGAGTTCAATCAACTCTTCGTCAAAGCTGCGGCCATGATGCGGGAAGGCCGAATCGGCAAATGCAAAAAGGTCACGGTCGCCCTGGGCCCATCGCGCGAGTGCGATGCGTTGCCTCAAGTTGATCCACCAAAGCATCTCAATTGGGATCTTTGGCAGGGACAATGCGAAGTGAAGCCTTACCGGGAAGCCCCGACGATGACGGATGTCACCGGTTGGGGAGCAGGCCACAACTTCGGTCGTGGTCATCGATACTACCGCTGGTTCTACGAGTACTCGGGCGGCAAGATGACGGACTGGGGCGCTCACCACATCGACATCGCCCTGTGGGCGTTGGATCGCCTGGGGGACGACGCGGGCAAGATCAAGATCAACCCGGTTTCGTCTTACCATCCCGTTCCATTGGATGACAAAGGTATGCCAACGAGCGACGATCGCTTCAACACCGCAGTCAACTTCCAGGTGGACCTGACGTTTGATGACGGTCTTGAAATGCGAGTTTGCGATGTTACCGATGGTTTCGGTAACGGAATCATGTTTGAGGGCGAGAAGGGACGTTACTTCGTCAACCGTGGAAAACTGACGGGTAAGCCTGTCGAAGATTTGGAAAAGAATCCACTGGATGAGTCCAAAATCGGAGCTCTTTACGCCAGCGGCAAGCGACCGGAAAGCAACAACATGGGTTGCTTCTTCGATTGCATCAAGTCTCGTGAGACGCCAAGTTCAGACGTCGCGTCGCATCACAAAGCGATGAACGTCTGCCACGCGATCAATGTGGCGTTGCGACTCGGTCGTGAAGTCGTTTACGACACCAAAGCGGAAGACTTCGGCGATGACGCACTCGCAAACTCGTTTATCGAGCGTCAGCAGCGTAAAGGTTTCGAGATCAACGTTTCGTAAAACGGAGCGATGAATTCAGCTTCGAAGGACGTCGATTCGGCGTCCTTTTTTTATGCATTGCGGAAACTGTTGGAGAAGTTCTGAATGTAATCGTTTAACGGCAAGCCGTAGGCGACGGTGCGATCAGGCGTCAATGGCACCGTCGCCTGCGGCTTGCCGTTAAACGAAAGCTTGGCCGTGCACCGACTGAAACGTCGATGACACCGGCTCGCTTGCCCAAACCGCAGCTCAGCTTTTCTTTACGCCACAGCCACCGCTCAGAGCGCAACCGCTGCAATCGCCGCAGCTTGATCCCGTCCCGCAATCGGGTCCGCAACCTTGAGCCAACGTTTCGGCGAACTTGCGAAATTTGACTTTGCTTTCGTAAACCTCAGCCAGCTCGTTGGTCAGCGATTCAACTTCCGGACTGACTTCGCCCAAAAAGTAAAACCAGATCGATTGGCCATCAAAGAGATGTTCCACATCAACCAATGTCGCCCGAAGATTGCGTTCGGTCAGCAACTTGCGACACGCCAGAAAGGCCCGATCGCGAAATCGATCCAGTCGTTCTACGATCGCTCTGTCTTCCCGCCCGACACGACGCAACAACTCACCGTCATGTTCTTCAGCAGCCACCGCCGAATCGACGGCGCAAATGACGCGGCCGACTTCCAGCCCGCGGGCTGTCCGGCAAATGACCTCGACGTCACGAACATAGGCGTTTCGATCCGCTGCAACGAACTTTCCGATCGTCCCCAGCAACCCAATTTGAACCAGATGAACAGCACTCACTCGGAAACGTCCTCTCCTTCAGCACCTTCGACTGTTTCATCCGGCTCAGCGGGGCGATCATCAAGTCCTTCGATTTTGATCAGCGTTCCCTTGGCCACTTTCTTTGTCAAACCCCTGGCAGCATCAACTGGAGCATCCTTCGCCTCATCGCTCGACTCATTGCCTGCCGCCCCAATACGCTCAGGAGGCCCGCCGAGACAGGTCACATAGAGGTTGCCTTTGCGGTCAAACGACATGGAAGTCGCATAGCTCAAATGCTGTAGCTTTTTGATTTCGCATTTGTCGGCGCCGTTCCCAATCAATTTGTACAGCCCACCTTTGCTCGGGTCGGCGAAGTTATAGTCGATGGCGAACAGATGCTTTCGATCCGGGCTGTATGCCAGGGCGACGATATCGTTCAGCTCGACCTTAAAGTTCCGCAGCATCTTTCCTTGCAGCGTGTAGAACACCAATCGGGAATCTTTCGCATCGCCCCGTTTGCCCATCTGAGAAGCTACCAAGTACTCACCTGCAGGACTGACTGTCACACAAGTTGGACCGGGACAACTGCTCAGTTTTGCAGTCGCTATCGAAGGACGCAAAGTAGTAATCGTACCGCTTTGAAGCTCCGCCAGAGCGATCCATCCATTAGCCGGATCGCCATTCGTCACCGTGTAGATAACTGAATGCTTCAACGTCATATTTGAAAACTGATTCAGTTTCGCTTCGTCTGTTTTGTGCTCGATGGAAACCGTTGCTCGAGCGGCATCTGCACTGGCAGGATCATCTGAGTTCAGCGCCAAGGAAAGTCTCGTTAGCGATCCCACGCCCGACTCGTTGTCGTGACCGACCAGCAAAACGTTCTCACCGGCGCTAAACACGGACAACGGTCCGGCGGCGTATCCGCGAAATTCGGAAACCGGAAATTCGCCTGCGATTTCGACCGATTTTCCGTCCTTGATTTCGACGATTCGCTGAGCACCGCTTTCGGCGACGAAGATTCGATTCGAGTCATCTTCGACGGTGACAGAGAAAGGATTGTTCAGGCCTTCCACCAACGTCGTGACGACAATTTCACCAGGCTTGCGTTTGGGAGACTCGTCGTCCTTCGCGTTTTCATCGGCCGCCGCAGCTGCGGTAAGTATTGAGGCTCCGGAACTCGAGGGAGCTTGCGTAGCGATGGCTCCACCAAGTGCCAACCGAATTGTTTGACCGAATCCTGCTCGGGGAAGCAAACAACAGCTCAGCAGAATCAGGGTCACAATTCTCATTTCAGTCTCCGGTTCATATCCCTTGATTGTAGTGACGCCAGAGCGTGCTCGCCACTTCGCCGCGAAACGTGAAAATCACGACTGTTTCCGGACGGTTGACGGGTTTGAAAATGGCTTTTGCCGGAAAACATCCCCTGTCCGATACAGCTTCTCACGGCTCGCTAGCAAAGCACGGTTTTGGCCAGTTGAATTTTCCAGAAGATCAGCAAAATCGGAAATATTGTCACCGGTTCGAGCCAACGTTGCCGAAAAGGTAGGTGGGTTCATTCACTGATCCCGCGAGGGGGGAAACTCGCTGAAAGTGATGATGCGAAAAGCGTCGTCGTTCTATGCATGTCATCCTCCGAGCGGTCATCGATCGAATCCATTTCCAGGATATTCGGTTTTTTGCAAACGCTCAACAATACCACTGCCATTCAGTTTGATGACCCAGCCGATGGCTGCTTTGGTCGCCTTTCGGAAAGCGAACGATGTCAGTGCGGGATTGCGAGGAGGAATCTGATGCGACGTTTACTTTTAGGACTTGCTGTCGCGGCAACAACGCTGGTGCCAGGCGTTGTCAAAGCTGACGACACGCAAATTGCGGACTTCATTCAAACTCGGCTTCAAACCGAGCAGCAGCAGGGTCGCCTTCGCGGCTTTAATGTTGACATGCAAGTCGAACAGGGAACCGTTTGGTTCAAAGGCACCGTTTCGAATGCTCAGCAGGAAATGCTGATTCTTCAAACAGCACAACAGGCCGGCCACCTCGGCGTGGTTCAGGTTGTGGACGACATCGAAGTTGCAGCTTCGAAGTCTACTGTCAAACCGGTTGCCTACCAGCAGCCACAGCAGCCACAAGCTGCACCGACCCAGCCAACTTACGTCGGCCCTGCCAGCTACGCGGCTCCTCCTGCTCGTCAGGAAGTCATCGTAGATTCAGGCATGGGTGGAATGGTTTCAAGTGAACCACTTCCGTTCGCAACTTGTGGCGATGGCGGCATGGCGATGGGTGGAATGGCCATGGGCGGCGAGCCAATGCCTGCCGGTCAAGCTGGAATGGGCGTTCCTTCAGGAGCTCC
The DNA here is from genome assembly GCF_008087665.1 of Mariniblastus fucicola. GTDB lineage: Bacteria > Planctomycetota > Planctomycetia > Pirellulales > Pirellulaceae > Mariniblastus > Mariniblastus fucicola. Next base: position 1,975,053 of record NZ_CP042912.1, on the reverse strand, counting down.
AAACCTTCCTGGCTACGCCTGGCCTGGTTACGCGGCTCATCCAAACTTCGGTGCGGTAAGCTACCCGAAGCAGTACTCTGCTTCAGCATGGCCTTACATCGGCCCATTCTACCCTTACCCGCAAGTCCCACTGGGATGGCGCAAGGTTAGCCTTGAATGGGACGACGGTTTCTGGCAGCTTGACTTCGCAGACAAGTCACGCCACTAAACTGGCTTTCACGTCACTAGCTGACGAGAACTGAAAATTAAAGAACCCGAGTCATTTTTGGCTCGGGTTTTTTCGTGCGCGAACGCGACTTACACAGTCTTAACGCAACGTGATCAGCCAATCGGTTGGACATCAGTTTGCTGAAGAAAGAAAAATTAGGAGATTTGGTGCAAGATTTACGGCATCGCAAGGGTATTCATCATAACGGCCGCTTGTGTCCGGCCAATCGGCCCAACCAATTTCCGACAGGGATAGCAGATGTACTCGAAAACGATCGCCACCGCCGCCATTGCAGCTGCTTTTTTACTCTGCATATGCGTTTCTACCGGATCAACGCTGGCCCAGTCGAGGTTTTCCACCTCAGCTGTCGCTGTCGGCAACACGTTTGAAGACATCAACGGGGACTATCAGCTTTACAGCGACTATCTGGAAGTCGACTCAAATTCCGATGGCGGCTTCACTTCCGTTACCGATGTGGGTGGTTCGTGGGATGGCTATGACCGCGACAACATTATGCAAACGATGACGCTCGATGGCAGCGCGGCTGCGTTTGCTGACTACGGACGCATTCAGACGTATGCGTCCGGAACGCTGCACAACACGTTCTACAACCCACAGGGCAACCTGTCCCTGTACGAATACGACCCGGAGGCGGATGAGGTGCTCCGCAATCCCGATGGCGTACCGAACCATTTCGATGTCTACGGTTACGCCGGTTTTGACGAGACGCTTCAATGGGGCGGAACGGCCGTCGCATATCAGTCGACCTACATCTTCAATCTTCACGGCAGCAATACTGGCGAAGAGGCGTTTACCTATATCTACATGAAGCATGGCGATGAGGAAGCGCAAACGTGGTTCATCACTGACCAGGGTGACTTCGACCTACCGATCTATTCGTCGACATACGTACACGGAGGAGCGCCGCAAGATTTCAGACTGACAATGTTCACGTCGTTTCAGCCGAACACAGAGCACCTCGGCGACGGTCAAACTGTCTCCGGAACGGCTGCATTTGATCGCACGCTCGAACTGGTAGGCATCGACGTTCGCGACGAAAACGGAACGTTGCTCAGCGGCGTGGTGACGGGTTCTTCCGGAACGACATACGATATCATGGCCGTGCCAGAACCAACGTCGGCAGTACTCCTGGGCCTGGCGTTGGCCGCAGTCATGACGACTCGGCGACGAGTGGGCTAATTCCTTTGGCCAGTGAACAACTCAAACGATTCGAGATCAAACCTTGGCAAGTTCAAGGTTCTTGACTTCGATCGTTTGAGCGCGATCAGGACCGACCGAGATAAACTCGATCGGACGGCCAATCAATTCCTGCAATCGCAAGCAGAAAGCAATAGCTTTCTCGGGCAAGTCTTCAACAGTACGAGCACCGGTAACGTCTTGCTGCCAACCTTCGATGGTTTCGTAGACCGGAACCAGCTTTTTCAAATCGTCGGCGTGCGACGGGAACCAGTCGATCGTTTCGCCATCGAGTTCATAGCCGGTGCAAATTTTGATTTCTTCGAGCTCGCTCAAAACGTCCAGCATCGTCAACGCAATCGCGGTCACTCCCCCCAGACGCGTCGTAAACCGAACGGCGACGGCATCAAACCATCCGCAGCGACGTGGGCGACCGGTCGTCGTGCCGAACTCTTTTCCCATTTGACGAATGTGCTCGCCAGTTTCGTTTTCCTGCTCGGTCGGAAAGGGACCGCCACCGACGCGTGTCGCGTAGCATTTGCAAACGCCAATGATTCGCTTGAAGAATCCTCCTGGAGCCCCTGAACCTGACGAGATTCCTGTGCCCGATGCGTTGCTGCTGGTTACAAACGGAAACGTCCCGTGATCGATGTCCAACAATGATCCTTGAGCACCTTCGAACAGTACGGCTTTGTCAGCGTCGACCGCGTCGAGCACAATCCGATTGGTGTCGGTGACCATCGGTTTGAGTCGCGCCGCGTAGTCGCTGTACTCAGCAATGATTTTTTCGGCGTCGAGTGAAGCGACCTCTTCAGATCCTGCCGCCGAAAGAACTTTGGTTTTCACCGCAACGATCTTTCGAACGCGATCGGCAAAGTCATCCCGGATCATGTCGCCGATTCGAATCGCAAACGAGCGACCGATCTTGTCGGCATAGCACGGACCAATTCCGCGAAGCGTTGAACCAATATTGTCTTCACCTGTGACCAGACGATTCCACATTTGATCTTCGAGGACATGCCACGGCATCACGACGTGAGCTCTTTCGCTGATCTTCATTCGACTGGCGACGTCGATGCCACGACCGGCCAGCATTTCAATCTCTTGAAGGATCGTCGGCGGGTTGATGACCACACCTGGCGAAATCAGATTCAGCACACCATCGTTGATGATGCCACTGGGAATGTGGTGCAGTTTATAGACTTCATCGCCGATCACGACGGTGTGTCCAGCGTTGGCTCCGCCCTGATAGCGAACAACGAGGTCTTTACCCTCGGTCAACAAATCGACCAGTTTGCCTTTGGCTTCATCGCCCCACTGGAGGCCAATCACACAAGTTCCAGACACGCGACACCCTTTCAGCATTCAATTTGAAGGAACCGCACAAATTCGGTCCCATTTTTGCGTTACAACCCGTAAAATTCCGACTGCAAGAGGCAAACACGAGAGTTTAAGATCTGGTAACCAACGCGGTCAACCGCCGATTTTGTTATTGTCGAAGGAACGTCCATATCCGCGTCGCTCTCGCTTTCCCCAGTCCTGATTTCAATACGACCATTCCATGCGCACACTCCCAATTCTTTCTGTTTCCAGTTTTGTGCTGGCCGCAGTTTTTGCTCTGTTTCAGTTTGGCGTGGCCTGTCCCGCCGATGCTCAAGTGAAAAAGAAAGACAATCGGTACGCGACCGTTCAGGGCGTCATCGAGAATGATTCGCGTAAGGCGTTTCGGGTCAGCTACGACGAGATCAAGACCTCGCTTCGAAAAATCGTCATCCCTAAGGAGCCTCCTTTCCCATCAAACTGGGAGAAGATGAAAGAAGAAGAGCGACGTGAATGGCTGACGCAGTTCTATCAGAGTGAGCGAGGAAAGAAGTTTCTCAAGGATCGCGAGAAACTACTCAACGACGCTCCGTCTTTCGAAGTCAAATACAACGACGAAGGAGACTTTGTCGTATACGACGTGCCGCCTGGGGATTACGGACTTCAAGGACGAATCGACAAAGAAATCAAAGGTATCAAGTATGGGTTTGAAGTTTTCGCACGCATCAAAGTGCTTGACGACGTCGACCAAATTAAACTCCAACCGATTCCTGTAACCATCACGCCGCTGTTCCAAACTGGACAGCCTGCTCCGCCGCTGGACCTGGTGACATCGAAGAACGAAAAGCTGCACTTCGATTTGGACGCCTACAAGGATCACTACATCTTTTTGAATTTCATGAACTCGACTGACATGACTCCCGGCTATCAACAGCAGGTGCAGGACATGTACAAGGCGATCGGCAAGTCCCACAAACTCAAGTTGGTTTCAGTTGTCATCGATGAGGACAAAACCAAAGCCATCAAGTGGTTGCTGAAAAAGAAGTTCACCGAAGGCAGCTACGGATTCACCAATG